>NZ_CP060494.1:665000-1330000 GCF_014334115.1 Sphingosinithalassobacter sp. CS137 | reverse complement strand
CGGACCGGATCGTTGTTGTCACTTAGTCGAGCGACATCATTGTGACCGCTTTGATGATCGCTCGAATTTCAAGGCTGAGATTAATCATCCACACCAAGATACTGCGCTGCACTGCTCTTGCCGAGTTTCGTGTCGCTCCGGGCCTTCGGGTTCCGGTCGATCCAGTGTTGTCGTTGGTGGTGTGGACTCTCAAGCGTGAGGTAAGGGCATTTGGTGGATGCCTTGGCATGTACAGGCGATGAAGGACGTGGCACGCTGCGATAAGCGTGGGGGAGCCGTGAGCAGGCTTTGATCCCGCGATTTCCGAATGGGGAAACCCACCTTCACCAATTAATTCAGCCGGCGGCTTGCCGTCGGCCGGGTTAATTGGGGCAAGGTATCACCTTAGTGAATAAAATAGCTTTGGTGAAGCGAACCCGGGGAACTGAAACATCTCAGTACCCGGAGGAAAAGACATCAACCGAGATTCCGTTAGTAGTGGCGAGCGAACGCGGACCAGGCCAGTGCCTTGTATTCAATCAGCAGAACGCTCTGGAAAGTGCGGCCGTAGCGGGTGACAGCCCCGTATGCGAAGATGAGATACAAGGACTCGAGTAGGGCGGGGCACGTGAAACCCTGTCTGAACATGGGGGGACCACCCTCCAAGCCTAAATACTCGTACATGACCGATAGCGAACTAGTACCGTGAGGGAAAGGTGAAAAGCACCCCGATGAGGGGAGTGAAACAGTACCTGAAACCGAATGCCTACAAGCAGTGGGAGCTCCCTTGAGGAGTGACCGCGTACCTCTTGCATAATGGGTCAGTGACTTAATCTATCGAGCAAGCTTAAGCCGTTAGGTGGAGGCGCAGCGAAAGCGAGTCTGAATAGGGCGAATGAGTTCGATGGATTAGACCCGAAACCCGGCGATCTAGGCATGACCAGGCTGAAGGTGGGGTAACACCCACTGGAGGGCCGAACCGATTAACGTTGAAAAGTTACCGGATGAGTTGTGTTTAGGGGTGAAAGGCCAATCAAGCCGGGAAATAGCTGGTTCTCCGCGAAATCTATTGAGGTAGAGCCTCGGACGAATACCTTGGGGGGTAGAGCACTGGATGGATGCGGGCGGCGCGAGCTGTACCAACTCTAACCAAACTCCGAATACCCAAGAGTACTATCCGGGAGACAGACGGCGGGTGCTAAGGTCCGTCGTCAAAAGGGAAACAGCCCTGACCTACAGCTAAGGTCCCCAAGTCACGTCTAAGTGGGAAAGCATGTGGGAATCCCAAAACAGCCAGGAGGTTGGCTTAGAAGCAGCCATCCTTTAAAGAAAGCGTAACAGCTCACTGGTCTAAATAAGGGTTCCTGCGGCGAAAATGTAACGGGGCTCAAGACGTGCACCGAAGCTTAGGGTGTGTAGTTTACTACACGCGGTAGCGGAGCGTTCCGTAAGCCTGCGAAGCCGAAGGGTAACCGACGGTGGAGGTATCGGAAGTGCGAATGCTGACATGAGTAGCGATAAAGAGGGTGAGATGCCCTCTCGCCGAAAGTCCAAGGGTTCCTGCGCAACGCTAATCGGCGCAGGGTGAGCCGGCCCCTAAGACGAGCCCGAAGGGGGTAGTCGATGGGAACCACGTTAATATTCGTGGGCCTGGTGGTAGTGACGGATTCCGTGTGTTGTCATTCCTTATTGGATTGGAATGGCTTCGAAGGAGTTCCAGGAAATAGCTCCACCGTATAGACCGTACCCGAAACCGACACAGGTGGACTGGTAGAGTATACCAAGGCGCTTGAGAGAAGTGTCCTGAAGGAACTCGGCAAATTGCCTCCGTACCTTCGGAAGAAGGAGGCCCTGTTATTGCGCAAGCAGTAGCAGGGGGCACAGGCCAGGGGGTAGCGACTGTTTAGCAAAAACACAGGGCTCTGCTAAGTCGGCTTCAAGACGACGTATAGGGTCTGACGCCTGCCCGGTGCCGGAAGGTTAAGAGGAGGGGTGCAAGCTCCGAATTGAAGCCCCGGTAAACGGCGGCCGTAACTATAACGGTCCTAAGGTAGCGAAATTCCTTGTCGGGTAAGTTCCGACCTGCACGAATGGCGTAACGACTTCCCCACTGTCTCCAGGACATGCTCAGCGAAATTGAATTCTCCGTGAAGATGCGGAGTACCCGCGGTTAGACGGAAAGACCCCGTGCACCTTTACTGCAGCTTCAGAGTGGCATTAGGAAATAACTGTGTAGCATAGGTGGGAGGCTTTGAAGCACTGGCGCCAGCTGGTGTGGAGCCATAGGTGAAATACCACCCTGTTGTTTTCTGATGTCTAACCACGCACCGTTATCCGGTGCTGGGACCCTCTGTGGCGGGTAGTTTGACTGGGGCGGTCGCCTCCTAAAGAGTAACGGAGGCGTGCGAAGGTTGGCTCAGGCCGGTTGGAAACCGGCTGTTAGAGTGCAATGGCATAAGCCAGCCTGACTGCGAGACTGACAAGTCGAGCAGAGACGAAAGTCGGTCATAGTGATCCGGTGGTCCCTCGTGGAAGGGCCATCGCTCAACGGATAAAAGGTACGCCGGGGATAACAGGCTGATGATTCCCAAGAGCTCATATCGACGGAATCGTTTGGCACCTCGATGTCGGCTCATCACATCCTGGGGCTGGAGCAGGTCCCAAGGGTTTGGCTGTTCGCCAATTAAAGTGGTACGTGAGCTGGGTTCAGAACGTCGCGAGACAGTTTGGTCCCTATCTGCCGTGGGCGTCGATATTTGAGAGGAGTTGACCCTAGTACGAGAGGACCGGGTTGAACATACCTCTGGTGTACCTGTCATTCCGCCAGGAGTGCAGCAGGGTAGCTATGTATGGACGGGATAACCGCTGAAAGCATCTAAGCGGGAAGCCTCCCTCAAGATAAGATATCATCGAGCCGTGGAAGACCACCACGTTGATAGGCCGGATGTGGAAGCATGGTAACATGTGGAGCTAACCGGTCCTAATTGCTCTGTTCGCGCTTGAAGAGTCCCACCATCAACGACAGCTCTGGAAGAGTTGCTCGTCGATCGGATGATCTCTCTCCTTGGTGCATCGATTTGAAACCCCTTTTTGCGGCTACACCGGCTTCATTGCTTGGTGGCCATAGCGTCTGTGACCCACCCGATCCCATCCCGAACTCGGCCGTGAAACCAGACAGCGCCGATGGTACTATCGCTCAAGCGATGGAAGAGTAGGTCGTCGCCAGGCATTGCAGCCGGTGTGCGCCGCAAGAAGAAGAAAACCCATTCACATGTCGTCCCTGCGAGGGACCCCCGTTGGCGCGGGGTGGAGCAGTCCGGTAGCTCGTCAGGCTCATAACCTGAAGGTCACAGGTTCAAATCCTGTCCCCGCAACCAACGCGCCGTTTCCAAAGGCCCGCGAACCTCGTGTTCGCGGGCCTTTTGGCGTTCTGAATGCATCGCGTCCCGCGAGGGCCGGCTTTGGCGCGTGCCGGACCTCCTGGTGCCCCACGAAAAAAGGCGCGGGCCGGCTCGCGGAGCCTTAGGCGCTCGCCGAAAGGTGGCTCGCGCGTCTGATACGCGATAGCTCCCACGGCGGAGGAGCGCGGAGACCGCAGCGCGAGCCCGGCTCGCGCAGCTGCGCCGCCGTCGCTTTGCGCACCGCGGCCAGAGATTCGGGCAGCAGCTGCGAGGCCGATCGCTGCCTCAGCCGCGCTCTTCGCCCCCGGGCGGGCGCCGCCGCCTGCCATTGCCGCGATGCAACAAAAGCAATGGAACGATCGCGCCGCCCTCCCGTTCGCCCAGCGTAACGAGAAGGGAGGCCCGGGGTGGAGCAGAGCCTGGCAGAGATCGGAAACTGGCTGAGTGGCGCGTGGAGCGAGCTCGTCCGGTTTATCGAGGCGCAGCCGCAAGGGCCGCTTCTGCGAAGCCTCGTCATCGCGGCGATCGCCGTGGTCGTGGCGCTGGCGCTCCACCAGATCCTGCTGGTCGTGCTGCGCCGCATGGCGCACCGCACCGAGCTGCTTTCCAGCCGGGAACTGGTGCGGCGCCTCCGGAGCCCGACGCGCTGGCTGCTGATCGCCCTTGCACTCGCGTGGGTGGAGCCGGCGCTGGAGCTCGATGCGCGCACCGAGCATGTCTGGGAGCGCGTAGCGGGCCTGCTCGTCCCGGCGCTGGTGGGCTGGCTGGCGGTGGCGCTGATCGGGGTTGCCGGCGCGCTCGTGCAGGCCCGCACCGATATTACGCAGGCCGACAATCTGCTCGCGCGACGGCGGCGGACGCGGGCTTCGATCCTGTTCCGCATCGCGACTTTCGCCGTGATCGTGATCACATTTTGCGCGATGCTGATGAGCATCCCGAGCGTCCGGAGCATCGGCATCACGATCGCGGCCTCGGCGGGGCTCGCTGCGCTGGCGGTGGGCGCCGCCGCGCAGCCTGCGCTCAAAAATCTGATCGCCGGCATCCAGATGGCGTTCACCGAGCCGATCCGTATCGACGACGTCGTCATCATCGAAGGCGAATGGGGACGGATCGAGGAGATCCGGCTGACCTTCGTGGTGGTCAAGATCTGGGACGAGCGGCGGCTCGTGGTGCCCGTCTCGAAGTTCCTGGAAGAGAGCTTCCAGAACTGGACCCGCCAGACGAGCGAGCTGCTGGGCAGCGTCTTCTGGTATCTCGATCCGGCGACGGACATCGACCGCTTCCGCGCCAAGCTGGCCGAGCTGGTCGAGGCCAACCCGCGCTGGGACGGGCGCTTCTACAACGTCCAGGTCACGGACACGAAAGTGGACGGCGCAATCGAAGTACGCGGGCTGATGACCGCCAAGGACGCATCGACCGCGTTCGATCTGCGCTGCGATCTGCGCGAGGCGATGCTGAAGTTCGTGCGCGAGCAAATGCCGGAGGCGGTCGTCCGCCGCCGCGGCGCAATCGAGATCAGTCCGCAACCTCGGATCGACGATCCTCAGCCGGCGCCACCCGCGCCTCCGGAACCGCCATCAGCGCCTCGGTGAAGCGCTGGCGCCACCAGACCACGTCTTCCTCGACCACGCATTTGCGCATCGCTTCCCAGCGCTCCTTGCGCTCGGCGAGCGGCATGTCGAGCGCGCGCAGGATCGCGTCGGAGATTTCCTCGGCGCTGAGCGGATTGACGAGCAGCGCCTGTGGAAGCTGGGCCGCGGCACCGGCGAAGCGCGAGAGGATGAGCACGCCGGGATCCTCGGGATCCTGCGCGGCGACATATTCCTTGGCGACCAGATTCATGCCATCGCGCAGCGGAGTGACGAGGCCGATCCGGGCCGCGCGATAGACGCCGAACAGCTCGTCGCGCGGATAGCCCTGGTTCACATAGCGGATCGGCACCCAGTCGAGATCGGCGAACTCGCCGTTGATGTGCCCCGACAGGCTTTCGAGCGTGGTGCGGATGCGCTGGTAGCTTTCGACTGCGGCGCGCGAGGGCGGGGCGATCTGGAGCAGGAAGACTTCCTTGCGTTCCTCGCTGTGCTCGCGAAGGAAGCGCTCATAGCCGAGGAACCGTTCCTCGAGCCCCTTGGAATAGTCGAGCCGATCGACTCCAACGATCATCGCCCGGCCGTTGGCGCTGCGCCGCATCTTCTCAAACGCGGCCTTGGCGGCCTCGCTGTCGGCCATCGCCATGAATTCGGACGCGTCGATCCCGATCGGGCAATTGAGCAGCTTCACCGAGCGGCCGTTGAGCGAGACGATGTCGTCGTCCGACGCCGTGGCGCCGAGATCGTGGACCGCGAAATCGACGAAGCTTTCGAGCCATTCCTGCGTGTGAAAGCCGATCACGTCATAGGCGAACAGCGTCTCCACCAGCTCCGAGGCTTCGGGAAGCGTGTTGAGCAGGCGCCGCGGCGGCCAGGGAATGTGGAGAAAGAAGCCGAGGCGATTGTTGCACCCGCGCTTGCGCAGCTCGTTGCCGAGCGGGAACATGTGGTAATCCTGGACCCAGATCGCGTCCTCGGGCTCGATCAGCGGCCGGACCGTCTCGGCGAAGCGTTCGTTGGTGCGCTGATAGCCGCCGGCGAAATCGCGCTCATATTCGGCAAGGTCGATGCGGTAATGGAACAGCGGCCACAGCGTGCGATTGGCGTAGCCGTTGTAATATTCCTCGATGTCCTGTTCCTCGAGGTCGATCGTCGCCGACGTGACGCCCTGATGCCGCTGGAAATTGATATGGCCGGTGAACTGGTCGGTGATCTCTCCCGACCATCCGAACCACATGCCGCTATATTCGCGCAGCGCCGCGGACAGCGCCACGGCCAGCCCGCCCTGCGCGCCCGAATGCGAGCCGGTGGGCGCGGACACTCGATTGGAAATGACGATCAGTCGGGTCATCGAATCGCGCTCCAGGGTTTGCTCAACAGAACGGCGCAGTTGATCATTCCGACCAGCGAGTAGGTCTGGGGATAGTTCCCCCACAGCTCGCCGCTGACCGGATCGATGTCTTCGGACAATAGGCCCGCTGCGGTGCGGCGCGAGAGCATTTCCTCGAACAATGCGCGCGCGTCCTCGCTGCGGCCGGTGAAATGCAGCGCCTCGATCAGCCAGAAGGTGCAGACGTTGAAGGCGGTTTCGGGCAGGCCGAAATCATCTTCGGTGGCGTAGCGCAGCATGTGCGAGCCGCGCCGCAACCCTTGCTCGACGGCAGCCAGCGTGCCCTGGAAGCGCGGATCATCGGGCGGCAGAAAGCGCAGGTCGAGCAGCTGGATCAGGCTCGCGTCGAGATCCTCGCCCGAGAAGGTGGCCGAGAAGAAGCGCGGGCCCTCGCGCCAGGCGGCGTGCTCGATCCGTTCGCGGATGCTGCGCGCGCGCTCCACCCAGAAGGCCTGGCGCTCGTTCAGCCCGAGCCGCTCGGCGACGTTGGCGAGCCGGTCGCACGCCGCCCAGCACATCGCGGCGGAATAGGTGTGGACGCTCTGCCGGGTGCGCAGCTCCCAGAGGCCGGCGTCGGGCTGATCGTGAAATTGCCACGCGCGCTCGCCGACGCGCTCCAGCGCCTCGAAATCCTCGGCACCGGCCATGCGGAAGAGGCGATGATCGAAAAAGGCCTGGGCGTTCGAAAGGACGATCTGGCCATAGGCATCGTGCTGGATCTGCTCATAGGCCTGATTGCCGATGCGCACCGGCCCCATGCCGCGATAGCCGGCGAGATCGGGCGCGATCCGCTCGGGCAGCGCCGATTCGCCGAGCACGCCGTAGAGCGGCTGGATATGCCCGCCGCGCGCCGTATCGACGATGTTGCGCAGATAACCGAGATAGGCTTCGAGCACGTCAAGCGCGCCGAGGCGGTTCAGCGCCTGAACGGTGTAATAGGCGTCGCGGATCCAGCAGTAGCGATAGTCCCAGTTCCGCTCCGACCCCGCGTGCTCGGGGATCGAGGTGGTGAGCGCGGCGACGATCGCGCCGGTCTCCTCATGCTGGCACAGCTTGAGCGTGATCGCCGAGCGGATCACCACTTCCTGCCATTCGAGCGGGACGGCGAGGCCGCGCACCCACTCCTGCCATTCGAGCGTGGTGTTCGAGAGCATGTCCTGGATCGTCGCGGCGATGTTGCCGACGAAGCTTTCGTCCGGGCCGAGGAAGAAATGGAGCGGGCGCTCGACGCGAAAGGTGCGTTCCTCCTGCAGCAGCCCAACCGGCGCGTCGGTGGTGAGCCGCAGCGTGAGTTCGTCCATCGTGTAGCGGATGTGGTTCGATCCGCCGATCCGCTGGCGGCAGCCGCTGCCGTGATGGCAGGTCGGCCGCAGGCGCATCCGGACGCGCGGGCTTCCCGCGACCGGCCGGACGATGCGGGCATAGGCGACCGGCCGATAGGTGCGCCCCATCCGCTGGAAGCGCGGACAGAAATCGGTGACTTCGATCGCGTTGCCGTGCGCGTCGATGTGGCGGCTGATCAGGATCGGCGTGTTGCGCAGATAGCTCTGCTCGACCGCGACACAGTCTTCGAGCGTGATCGACCAGAGGCCCATCGCGCTTTCGCTCGCGGGATCCTCGCCGCGCATCAGCGAGGAGAAGAGCGGATCGCCATCCACTCGGGGAACGCACCCCCACACGAAATTGCCGGCGCGGTCGACAAGCGCGCTGACCTGGCAATTGCCGATCGGCCAGAGATCGAGTGTCGGCTCGTTCACGCTCCGAGGGCCTCCGCCGCGCGATCGAGCCAGGCGAGCGTGGCGGACACGTCCGCCAGCCGGTAGGACGCTGCCGTCGCGCGGGGATCGCCGACCAGCACCCCGGCGCCACCCAGCGCGCGCGCCGATTCGAACCCGGGTTCGTCGGTCGTGTCGTCGCCGAGGAAGATCGGGCGCATGCCGGCATGTTCGGGCGCGGCCATGAAAGTGGCGATCGCCTTGCCCTTGTCGCCGCCCGAGGTGCGTACTTCGTAGAGCATCTTCCCGGTCTGAAGATGGAGGCCGTGGGCTTCGGCGAGCCGTGTCGCCAGATCGCCGCACGCGGCCTCGGCCTCGGGCGCCTGGCGGAAGTGCAGCGCGGCGCCGAGCGGCTTTTCCTCGACCAAAACGCCTGGGTGGCGCGCAGCGAGCGCCTCCATCTCCGCCTGGACCTGCTGCAATGCGGCAGGGCGATCGACCATTTCGATATGACCGTCGGCAAAGCGGAATTCCATGCCGTGGCTGCCGGCGACCGCGGGAGCCGCATCGCCGAGATAGTCGAGCACCTGCGCGACCGGACGGCCGCTGACCACGGCAACGCGCCCGTCGAGCCGATCGATCAGCCGCGCCACGAGCGCGAGCAGTCGCGCGTCGACCGCGACCGCATCGGGCCGCTCGGCGATTTCGACGAGCGTTCCGTCGAAATCGAGGAACAGGCTGGCGTTCCGCAGCAGGTCCGCCGGCGGCGCGGGAAGATCGATCGTCGAGCTGGTCGGCAAGCACCCCTCCTGTGCACTGGTCCCCGCGAAGGAAAGCGGCGGAGACCACATCGTTCCATCCGTGTGACGAGTCTTTGCTGCGCTGCAATGGGTGCGGCGCAGAAAAGGCCCGAGGGGCAGGGATCAGCTCGCGCGGCTCCAGCTCTGCTCGCGACAGAAGACCGCGATGCAACCCTTCACGCTGAGGCGCGAGGGATCGGTTCGCTCGAGCACCGAGCGATAGGTCTTGCCCGATTTGGGATCGTAGATGCGCCCGCGCCAGACCGCGCCGTCGCGCGTGAAGCCGCTGAGGATGGTGAGGCCGCGGATCGGCCGGGAGCGCAGCGATTCGTCGGGATTGTTCATGTCGAGCGGGTTGGGCCCGCGGTCAGAGCGCAGCACCCGCGTGATGCGGCCGCACATCTGGCTGCCGCAGGGAGCGATCTGCACCAGCGCCGAGCCGTCTTCGGTGCGCCAGGTGCCGGCGATGCCGCCTTCCTGCGCCTGGGCGGGAGCGGTGGTCAGCGCAGCGAGCGCGGCGGCGGCGGTCAGGGGAAACTTCATGAAGGCTCCTGGAAGACGAAACTCGACACATGCGACGCCGGACGGCATCAGCGCCACTCTATGCGCGTCGGGCGGCGCGCGCAAAGCGGCAGGGAGGCACGCATGGGCGGCTGGACGATCGGGATCATCGGCGGATCGGGGCTCTATGACGTCGAAGGCATCGAAGGCGGCGAGTGGGTGGAGGTGGAAAGCCCCTGGGGCGCGCCCTCGGACGCGGTATTCCGCGGCCGGGTGGGCCATGCGCAGGTGGTGTTCCTGCCGCGTCACGGCCGCGGCCACCGGATCAGCCCGTCCGAGCTCAACGCCCGCGCCAATATCGATGTGCTCAAGCGGCTGGGCGTGACCGACGTGCTGTCGGTTTCGTCGGTCGGCTCGCTGGTGGAGGATCGGCCGCCGGGCAGCTTCACCGTGGCCGACCAGTTCATCGACCGGACCAAGGGGCGGCCGTCCAGCTTCTTCGGCACCGGCATGGTCGCGCATGTCTCGATGGCCGATCCGGTCTGCCCGCGGCTCGCGAGGCTGGCGGCGGATGCAGCAAAGACGACGGGAGTCCAGGTGGATGCCGGCGGCACCTGTCTGGTGATGGAGGGGCCGCAATTCTCGACTCGTGCGGAAAGCCATCTCTATCGCAGCTGGGGCTGCCACATTATCGGCATGACCGCGATGCCCGAGGCCAAGCTGTGCCGCGAGGCGGAGCTGCCCTATGCGCTGGTCGGCATGGTGACCGATTACGACTGCTGGCGCGAGGAGGAGGAAGCGGTCGACGTGGCGCAAGTGATCGCGCAGCTTTCGGGCAATGCCGAAAAGGCGCGGGCGATGGTGCTCAACCTGCTGCGCGCGCTGCCGCAGGAGCGCGATCCGAGCCCGATCGACACATGCCTCGACACCGCGCTGATCACGGCGCCGCACGTTCGCGATCCGGCGCTGCTCGCCAAGCTCGATGCGGTCGCGGGGCGGGCGCTGTGATGCGGCCCGTGCTTTTCGCGATGCTTCTCGCGACCCCCGCAGCCGCGCAGGAAGCGCCCGAGCGGTCGCAGGATGCCGCATGGCACAACCGCCAGTTCGCCGCGCTCGCCGCGCTCGACCCTGCAGAGGGGTGGCGCCCGCTGGAGCGCGGCGTGCTGTGGCGCCGCGTCAAGGGCGACGGTTCGGGCCAGCATCCGAGCATCACCGATCGTGTGCGGATCCACTATGCCGGGCAGCTGATCGACGGCACCGAGTTCGACAGCAGCTGGGCGCGCGGCGAACCGGCGACCTTTCCGCTGGGGCGGCTGATTCCCGGCTGGCAGATCGCCGTGCCGCAGATGGGCGTGGGCGACACGATCGAAATCGCGGTGCCGCCCGACGCGGGCTATGGACCGTTGGGCAAGGGCCCGATCCCCGGCGGCGCGGTGCTGCTGTTCACGATCGAGCTGTTCGCGGTGAACCCGGCGGAATAGCCCCGTGTTCGACGCGCAGAGTAAGGATCTCGAACGGCTCGGCCGGATCGGGCGGCGGCGGGAGCTGCACCCGCGCGCGGGCGCGGACTTTGCCTCGAACGACTATCTGGGGCTGGCGGAGAGCGCACGGCTCCGCGAGGCGGTGGCCGAGGCGCTGGTGCGCGGCGTGCCGGTGGGGTCGGGCGGATCGCGGCTGTTGCGCGGCAACCATGCCGAGCATGAAGCGCTGGAGGCCGAGGCGGCGGCGTTCTTCGGCAGCGAGGCCGCGCTGTATTTTTCCAGCGGCTATGCCGCGAACGCCACGCTGCTGGCGACGCTGCCGCAGCGCGGCGACCTGATCGTGCACGATGCGCTGATCCACGCCAGCGCGCACGAGGGGATGCGGCTGGCGCGCGCGGAGAGCGTGGGCGTGGCACACAAGGACGCGCAGGCGGTGGACGAGGCGATCGCGCGCTGGCGGCGCGCGGGCGGGCGCGGCACGGCCTGGATCGCGGTCGAGAGCCTGTACAGCATGGACGGCGATCGCGCGCCGCTCGAGGACCTGGCCGATGTCGCTGCGCGGCACGATGCGGTGCTGCTGATCGACGAGGCGCATGCGACGGGAGTGTTCGGTCCCGATGGGCGCGGACTCGCGGCGGGGCTGGAGGGGCAGGCGAATGTCGTCGCCCTGCGCACCTGCGGCAAGGCGCTGGGATGCGAAGGTGCACTGGTCTGTGGGCCGCAGGTCGTTATCGACCATCTGGTCAATCGCGGGCGCGGCTTCATTTTCTCGACCGCGCCGTCGCCGCTTATGGCGGCCGCGGTGCGCGCGAGCCTGAAGATCTTGGCCGATGCGCCCGAGCGGCGGACGGCACTCTCGCAGTTGGTGCGTGACGCGGAGGCGCTGTTCGCGCCGCTGGGCGTGCGCGCGACCGGATCGCAGATCCTGCCGCTGGTCCTGGGCGAGGACCGCCGCACGATGGAAGTGGCGCAGGCGCTGCAGGTGCGCGGGTTCGATGTGCGCGGTATCCGGCCGCCGACCGTGCCCGAAGGAACCGCGCGGCTGCGCATTTCGCTGACGCTGAACGTCTCTCGCGGCCAGGTCGCGGCGCTGGCGGACGCGCTGCGCGAGGCGCTGGGATGAGCGGCTTCGTCGTCACCGGTACCGATACCGAAATCGGCAAGACCGTGTTCGCCGCGGCGCTGGCGGGTGCGCTGGGCGCATCCTATTGGAAGCCGGTGCAGGCGGGGCTGGACGACGGCAGCGACGCCGCGCGCGTGGCCGCGCTGGCGGGGCTGCCGCCCGAGCGCGTGCTGCCCGAGGCCTATCGGCTGGCGACGCCCTGTTCGCCGCATCGCGCGGCGGAGATCGACGGCGTCGAGATCGATCCGGCGCGGCTGGCGCTGCCGCAGGTCCGCCCGCTGGTGGTGGAGGGCGCGGGCGGCGCGCTGGTGCCGCTGACGCGCACCCTGCTCCACGCCGACATGTTCGCGCGCTGGCGGCTGCCGGTGGTGCTGGTGGCGCGCACCGGGTTGGGGACGATCAACCACAGCCTGTTGTCGATCGAGGCGCTGCGCGCGCGCGGCGTGGCGATCCACGGAGTCGCATTCGTCGGCGAGCCGGTCGAGGACAGCGAGGCGACGATCGCGGCGATCGGTGGCGTGCGGCGGCTGGGCCGGCTGCCGCGGCTCGACCCGCTGACGCCCGAGACGCTGGCGGTGGCGTTCGCCGCGCAGTTCGATCTGGCGGACTTCGCATGAGCGACTCGCCGATCTGGCATCCCTTCACCCAGCACGGGCTGGGCGAGCCGATCCCGCTGGTCGTGCGGGCCGAGGGCGCCGCGCTCTACACCGCCGACGGGCGGCGGATCATCGACGCGATCTCGTCCTGGTGGGTGACGACGCACGGCCATTGCCATCCGCGCATCCTGGCGGCAGTCGCCGAGCAGGCGGGGCGGCTCGACCAGATCATCTTCGCCGGCTGGACTCACGAACCTGCCGAGGCAGTGGCGCAAGGGCTGCGCGCGGTGATGCCGCCGGAGCTGACGCGCATGTTCTTCTCCGATTCCGGATCGACCAGCGTCGAAGTGGCGCTGAAGATGGCGCTCGGCTTCTGGGCGAACCGGGGCGAGCCGCGGCACCGCATCCTGGTGCTCGAACACAGCTATCACGGCGACACGATCGGCGCGATGTCGGTGGGCGCGCGCGGCGTGTTCAACGCAGCCTATGCGCCGCTGCTGTTCGACGTCGGCACGATTCCCTTTCCAGCCGAGAGTGCCGAGCAGGCGTGCCTCGACGCGCTGGAGGCAGAGTGCGCGGCCGGCGTCGTGGCGGCGTTCATCGTCGAGCCGCTGGTGCTCGGCGCGGGGGGAATGCTGATCTATTCCGCCGAAGTGCTCGCGGAGATGGCGGCGATCTGCGCCCGACACGGCGTGCTGTTCATCGCCGACGAAGTGATGACCGGCTGGGGCCGCACGGGCACGCTGCTGGCGTGCGAACAGGCCAGCGTGGTGCCCGATATCCTGTGCCTGTCGAAAGGGCTGACCGGCGGCGCGGTGCCGCTTGCGGTGACGATGGCGCGCGAGCCGATCTATGCGGCGCATTGGAGCGCGGATCGGGCGAAGATGTTCTTCCACTCGTCGAGCTACACCGCCAATCCGATCGCCTGCGCGGCGGCGGCGGCGAACCTCGCGATCTGGCGCGACGAGCCGGTGCGCGAGCGAGTCGCGACCCTGGCGGCGCGGCAGGCCGAGCGGCTCGCGGCGGCGGCGACGCTGCCGAACGTGGCGAACCCGCGCGCGCTGGGGACGATCGCCGCACTCGACATCGCGGTGCCCGACGCGGGCTATCTCTCGGATCTGGCGCCGCGGCTGCTCGCGCACTTTCGCGAGGCGGGGGTGCTGCTGCGTCCGCTGGGCAACACGCTCTACGTCATGCCGCCCTATTGCATTGGCGAGGCCGATCTGGACGCGATCTGGGGCGAGATCGGGCGCGCCGTGGCGACGATCGTCTGAAGCGAAGAAGGGACCGACGCCGAGTGGCGCCGATCCCCTTCTTTCGCATTCCCGCGACGTGCTTCAGGCGGCGAGCTTGCGCAGCACGTATTGGAGGATGCCGCCGTTGAGGAAATACTCCAGCTCGTTGACGGTATCGATCCGGCAGCGGGTTTGGAACGTCTCCTTCGAGCCGTCGGCGCGCGTGACTTCGACTTCGACGTCCTGACGCGGGCGGAGGTCCGCGACGCCCGTGATCGTGAAGCTTTCGTCGCCGGTGAGGCCCAAAGTCTCGCGGCTCACGCCCTCGGCGAACTGGAGCGGCAGCACGCCCATGCCGACGAGGTTGGAGCGGTGGATGCGCTCGAAGCTCTCGGCGATGACGGCGCGGACGCCGAGCAGGATCGTGCCCTTCGCCGCCCAGTCACGCGACGATCCGGTGCCATATTCCTTGCCCGCGATCACGACGAGCGGCGTTCCGTCCGCCTTGTGGCGCATCGCGGCGTCGTAGATCGGCATGGTTTCGCCGTCATACTTCGTCATGCCGCCTTCGATGCCCGGCACCATTTCGTTGCGGATGCGGATGTTGGCGAAAGTGCCGCGCATCATCACGTCATGGTTGCCGCGACGCGCGCCATAGCTGTTGAACTCGGCCTTCGAGACCTGGCGCTCCTGCAGATAGGTGCCCGCGGGCGAATCCGCCTTGATGCTGCCGGCCGGCGAGATGTGATCGGTGGTGATCGAATCGCCGAGCACCGCGAGCGGCTTGGCATCTACGATGTCGCGCACCGGCGCCGGCGTCATCTCCATTCCGTCGAAATAGGGCGGGTTGGCGATGTAGGTCGACGTCGGATTCCACTGGAAAGTGTCCGATCCCTCGACGCTGATCTTCCGCCAATGCTCGTCGCCGGCATAGACGTTGCCGTAGCGTTCCTTGAACATGTCTTCGCGGACGCTGGAGAGGATCAGGTCTTGGACCTCCTGATTCGAGGGCCAGATATCCTTGAGGAACACGTCCTCCCCGTTCTGGTCCTGCCCGATCGGCGTCGTCGTGATGTCCTCGGTCACCGTGCCCTTCACCGCATAGGCGACCACCAGCGGCGGCGAGGCGAGGAAGTTGGCGCGCACGTCCGGCGACACGCGGCCTTCGAAGTTGCGGTTGCCCGAGAGAACCGAAGCGGCAACGATGTCGTTGCCGTTGATCGCTTCGGAAATCGGCGGCGCGAGCGGGCCCGAGTTGCCGATGCAGGTCGTGCAGCCATAGCCGACGAGATTGAAGCCGAGCGCGTCGAGATCGTCCTGCAGCCCCGCCTTGGCGAGATAGTCGGTGACGACCTGCGAGCCGGGCGCGAGGCTGGTCTTGACCCAGGGCTTGCGCGTCAGCCCCTTCTCGCGCGCCTTCTTGGCGACGAGACCGGCGGCGATCAGCACCGAGGGGTTGGAGGTATTGGTGCAGCTGGTGATCGCGGCAATCACCACGTCGCCGTCGCCGATGTCATGATCGAGGCCCGTGACCGGCACGCGCTTCGGATTGCCCTTCTTGTACACCTTGGTGAGATCGGTGTTGAACAACTCGTCGACCTCGGTGAGCGCGACGCGATCCTGCGGACGCTTGGGGCCGGCGAGCGAGGCCTGGACGCTGCTCATGTCGAGTTCGAGCGTGTCGGTGAAGATCGGATCGGGGCTGGTCTCGTCGTGCCACATGCCCTGCGCGCGGCAATAGGCCTCGGTGAGCGCGACCTCTTCCTCGGGGCGGCCGGTGAGGCGCATGTAATCGAGCGTCTTGTCGTCGATCGGGAAGAAGCCGCACGTCGCGCCATATTCGGGCGCCATGTTGGCGATCGTCGCGCGATCGGCGAGCGTCATGCTCGACAGGCCGGGGCCGTAGAATTCGACGAAGCGGCCGACGACGCCCTTGGCGCGCAGCATCTGCGTGACGGTGAGCACCAGATCGGTGGCGGTGATGCCTTCGCGCAGCGCGCCGGTGAGCTTGAATCCGACGACTTCGGGAATCAGCATCGACACCGGCTGGCCGAGCATCGCGGCCTCCGCCTCGATCCCGCCGACGCCCCAGCCGAGCACGCCGAGACCGTTGATCATCGTGGTGTGGCTGTCGGTGCCCACCAGCGTATCGGGATAGGCGACCTCGTCCCCCTCGGGCGAGTGGGACGACCAGACGCCGCGGCCGATATATTCGAGGTTCACCTGGTGGCAGATGCCGGTGCCCGGCGGCACCACCTGGAAATTGTCGAGCGCCTTGGAGCCCCACTTTAGAAACTCGTAGCGCTCGCCGTTTCGGGCATATTCATGCTCGACATTCGCCTCGAACGCTTGGGGCGTGCCGAACTCGTCGACCATCACCGAATGGTCGATCACGAGGTGGACCGGCACCTGCGGATTGATCTTCTGCGCGTCGCCGCCCAGCTTCGTGATCGCATCGCGCATCGCGGCGAGATCGACCACGCAGGGAACGCCGGTGAAATCCTGCATCAGCACGCGCGCGGGGCGATACTGGATCTCGCGGTTCGAGCGGGCATCCTGCTGCCAGTCGACGATCGCCTGCGCATCTTCCGGAGTGACGGTCGTGCCGTCCTCGAAGCGCAGCATGTTTTCGAGCAGCACCTTCATCGAGAAGGGCAGGCGGCTGATGTCGCCCAGCTTCGCGGCTGCCTTCTGCAGCGAATAATAGCCGTAGCGCTTGCCGCCCACGTCGAGCGTGTCGCGGGTGCCGAGGCTGTCCTGGCCGATTGCGGTCATGGGTATGGGCCCTTCCTGTTTATCTCCCCTAGCGCGGCGGGGAGGCGGAAGGTTCCGCACGATCGCGCTGCCGGGGCGTGTGTGACGCGAGAGTCGCGCGGGCCTTAGCAAGGGGGTGGGGACAGGGGAAGATGCGAGCGGTGCGGAGCCGGGGGCTAACTCGAGCCAGTGCACGGACCCTGGGGAGGGATCACGTTGCCGGGAAGCGCGTTTCGAGGATGCGATCGCTGCCGTGTCGCGCTGGAGGAAGCGGCCGAAGCGCGCCGCCGCAACGCCCCCTGCGGGGCGCACGGCGGTCGACGTGGCGGTGCAACATTGCTAGGATGCAGCGACCTCCAGTCCGCCAGAACCGCAATTCGGGTAGAGTAGCCTGTCCATGTCCGCCGAAACGCCCCATGTCCACGAACATCCGATCGACGTCCGCCCCGAGGACATCGACTTCATGGGGCACGTCAACAATGCGGTGTATCTCACCTGGGTGCAGGATGCGGTGATCGATTACTGGCGGCGCGTGGCGCCCGCCGAAGCAGTCGCGCAGCACCTGTGGGTCGCGCTGAAGCACGAGATCACCTATCGCAAGCCCGCATTCCTGAACGACAATGTCGTCGCGCATGTGGTGGCTGAAGGCGTGCAGGGCGCACGGACCTTTTTCTCGACGATCATCAAGCGCGGCGAGGACGTGCTCGCCGAGGTCCAGTCGAGCTGGTGCTGCCTGGACGCCGAGACCAAGCGGCCGGCGCGGCTGGCGCGCAGCGTGGTGCAGCGGTTCGTTCCCGGCTGACGTCGCAACAGCGCACATTCGCCGCGCGGTGCGCCGCGCCACCCTCCCGCCGAGCAAAGCGCGCCACAGGTTCGGAACCTGTGCTGCGTCCGTTCATTTCACAGCAAGAATGAACGGAGGAGACCGGTGATGCAAGGGTTGAAGATGGCGACGGCGCTCGCCGGGATCGTGGCGCTCGCGGCCACTGCCGGCGGTTGCGCCGAAGAGACCACCGTGGTGGTGAACGACACCGAGGCCAATATGGCGGCCGAGCCGATGAATGTGATGATCGACGGCAATCGTATGATGGACGGCGCCTATCAGGCTGTTGCCCAGCTGCGGACCGCCGAGGGCGCAGAAGCCGGCCAGGCGATGGTGCGACAAGTGGAGGAAGGCCTCGAAGTGACGGTCTACGCCCGCAACGTTTCGCCGGGCCCGCATGGCGTTCACGTCCACACGACCGGGCAGTGCAATGCGCCCGACTTCCAGAGCGCCGGCGGCCACTGGAATCCGACCGACATGCAGCACGGGCTGGAGAATCCGCAGGGTCCCCATGCCGGCGACATGCCGAATATGGACGTCGCTCAGGATGGCACCGGCTCGATCACCTTCACCTTGCCGGCGGGCACCTATGAAGGGCTGATGGACGCCGACGGCGCCGCGATGATGATCCATGCCGGCCGCGACGACCAGCAGACCGATCCGGCAGGCGACAGCGGCGATCGCGTCGCATGCGGTGTGTTCGAGGCGGCATAGCTCCCGCCGCCCGGCCCGCCGCTCCGCGTAGCGTTTCGGAGTGGCGGGTATCGCCGCACAGGTGCGCCTGACCAGCCGATGCGCCTTCTCGCCTCCAGCTGCTGCTCACGAAAAGAGGGCGGCAGGCGACGCTAGCCGTCCAGCGGGTAGCGCTCCACTGCTTCATAGACCGCGCCCTCGCTGCCGAGGTGGCTCTGGAACAGGGTGAAATGCTCGAAACGGAACGGGGCGCTGGCAAGACCGGCATGCTCGGCGAGCCAGCAATCGGTGGTGCCCGCGCCCGCGCCGAGCCGCGCCAGCGTGATATGCGGCAGATAGGCACGGGCTTCGGAAGCGAGCCCGGCGCGGGTGATCGCCTGATCGACCTTCTTGTGGAGGCGCAGCAGCGCGTCGTGGGGCCGCACCCCCGCCCAGAGCGCGTTAGGGCGGCCGCGGGTGTCGAACTGGCCCACGCCGGCGAGCGCGACGTCGATCGGCGGAAAATGGACACTGCCGAGCATCAGCGCGACATCCTCCGCCATCGGCCGCTCGACTTCGCCGATGAAGCGCAGCGTGAGGTGGAGCTGATGCTCGTCCTGCCAGCGCGCGCCCGGTACGCCGCCCATTGCGTCGAGAAGCTGCCGGCGGATCGCGGGCGGCGGCCGCAGACCTACGAAAAGACGATGCATAGCGGCATTCGCCTTAACCAATCACAACGCGGGGTGCGAACCGGTTTTGCTTGAAAAGCGACCGCAAAGCTCTGATATTCGCATCATCCGGCAGCAACGCCGGGCAAAGGAGTTTAGAATGGCAAATTGGTCGGATCCCCGGACGGCCGCCGCCCCCTATGCGACGGGCGCAGCTACGCGCGGTGCCGCGTATGATGCGGGGCTGCGTTCCTATATGCTGTCCGTGTACAATTACATGACGTCGGGCATCCTGCTGACCGGCATCGTGGCGATGCTGTTCGCCTGGGGCGACCCGATCACGGCGTCGCCGGCGTATCAGGTGTTCTCGCAGGGCGGGCCGCTCGCGTGGATCATCATCCTGTCGCCGCTGGCGATCGTCTTCGCGATGAGCTTTGGCCAGAACCGCATGAGCCAGGGGACGCTGCAGGCGCTCTACTGGGGCTTCGCGGTGCTGATGGGCCTGTCGCTCTCGACGCTGTTCCTGCGCTACACCGGCACGTCGATCGCCCAGGCGTTCTTCGCGACGGCGGCGGGCTTCGCCGGTCTGAGCCTCTATGGCTACACCACGAAGAAGGATCTGTCGGGCTGGGGCTCGTTCCTGATCATCGGCGTGGTGGGTCTGCTCGTGGCGATGCTGCTCAACGCCTTCGTGTTCCAGTCGGGCGTGATGGGCCTCGTCATCAGCGCACTGGGCGTGCTGATCTTCGCCGGCCTCACCGCTTATGACACGCAGAAGATCAAGAGCATGTACGCCCATGTCGCGGGCACCGAAATGCAGGGCAAGGTCGCCATTCTCGGCGCGCTGAGCCTGTATCTCGACTTCATCAACATGTTCCAGTTCCTGCTCCATCTGATGGGCAGCGCACGCGAGTAAGGCGATACGTCTTCCGCGCGAGCACGGATCGAGGAACGGCCCGGCGGGGAAACCTGCCGGGCCGTTTTTTTGTCCGCGGGGCGCGGCGATTTCCATGTGCGCGGCCCGGCAGTGGTGCCGCACAAAGGAACGCTCGCCGGGTCCGTCCGTTTCAGAAGGGTAACGCCCAGCGAAAGAGAGAGGCAATGAGCGAGTCCGATCCCGTCGAGAAAGCCGTCACGAAGGACATGCCGGTGGCGCCGCCCGATCCGGGCGAAACCCGGTCGGATGCAGCGGAGGATCGTGCCGCCGCCAATCGCCTCGGCGCGAAGGAAACGGATGCCGGGATGACTTCGGCGCACAAGGACGCGGGCGCCGACGAATCGATCGGCGAGCGGCTCGAACGCAATCCCGAGAGCAAGCAGGCACGGCTGGACCGTGCGCTGGACGAATCGATGGACGCATCCGACCCGCCGGCGACGACTCAGCCGGTCCACAGCCACGGACCTGCGCCTTCCTCAGGCTATGACGCCGAGAAGGAAAAGAACCGCAAGTAGCGTCGAAAGCGTCAGCTTCTTCCCAGAATGTCGAGCGCCGCCGCGGTCAGCGCTTCGCTGGCGGTCGCGATCACGGCCTCGGCATCGGGAGCCCAATAGGGGCTGTGCAGCGAGGGAAGCGTTGCCTCGCCCGCCTGCGCCGCCTGCCAGCGATCGAGCGGCACACCGCCGACCCAGAAGATGACGCTCTGGATCGACTCGTCGGCGAGCCGATAGCGGCCGAAATCCTCGCCCCCCATCACCGGCGTGGCCTGCACCACGCGCTCTCCGCCAAATTGTTCGCCGAAGAGACTCAGCAGCCGCTCGCTGAGTTCGGGCGTGTTGTAGGTCGACGGGGTATATTCGTCCTTCACCGTGACCTCGGGCATCAGATCGTCGGGCATGCCGGCCGCGATCGCTTCGCCACGCGCGATCCGGGCGATGCCGTCGAGCAGTTGCTGGCGCACTTCGGGCGCGTAGCTGCGCACCGTCAACTGCAGCAGCGCCTCGTCCGAAATGATGTTGTGCTTCGAGCCGGCGTGGAAGCTGCCGACCGTGACCACCGCCGGGGTCTGCGGATCGAGCTCGCGACTCACCAGCGTTTGCAGCGACGTCACGATCCGCGAGGCCAGCACCACGGGATCGCGCGTCGTGTGCGGATAGGCGCCATGGCCGCCCACGCCGCGGACGCGAATGTCGACCGAATCGACATTTGCGAGCGCATAGCCGGGCGTGAGGCCGATCACCCCGGCCGGCGCCGAGGCGGTGTCGTGAAAGGCGATCGCATGCGTCGGCCTGGGGAAGCGCGTGAAGAGCCCGTCCTCAAGCATCATCCGCGCGCCCTTGCCGACTTCCTCGGCGGGCTGGGCGATCATCACCAGCGTGCCCGACCAGCGATCCTTGAGGGCTGCGAGCTGCCGCATCGTGCCGACCCAGGCGGTCATATGCGTGTCATGGCCGCAGGCGTGCATAACGCCGGTTTCCACGCCCTCCTTGGTCGTGGTGCGGACCTGCGAGGCGAAGGGCAGTCCGGTCTGCTCGGTTACGGGAAGGCCGTCCATATCGGCGCGGATCAGGAGCGTCGGTCCCTCTCCATTGCGCAGCACCGCGACCACTCCGGTACCGCCGACATTCTGGGTCACATCGAAGCCCGCCTCGCGGGCGATGCCGGCCAACCGGGCGGCGGTGGCGGTTTCGTGAAGGCTGAGTTCGGGGTTGGCGTGCAGATCGCGATACAGCGCCATCAGCGCGTCCATGTCGGCGGGCGCCGCATCCGGGATCGGCTGGGCCAAGGCAGTCGACGAAACCAGCGCCAGCGCGGCAGCGGCGACAAGAGAGCGGATCATGGCGGCAGTCCCCCGGTTGCAAGTCGCGCAGCTTCGCCGTCGCGCGCCCGGAGCGCAACCCTCAGGCGGGGACGAACTCGATCACGTCCACAATCGATTCGAAATTCGGCCGGGGCAGGACGAGCCTCCAGCGTGCCTCACCGATCCGTTCGACATAGCCGATCATGTCGCGCTGGCGATCGATTCCGTAGCGCTGCGCCCGATCTTCATCCCCCAGCACCAGGGTGCCCAGGAAGATGGCCCGCGTTTCGCGATCGGGGAACAGCAGCCCCTCGGGGCGCTGCGAGCCGGTGCGTTTGATAAAGCGGCGTAGCGCCCCTTCGGCGGCGATGCTGCATTCAAACCAGGGATAGGCAGTGAAGTCCTGCGCTGCGGGCTCCGCCGCCCCCAGCTTGAAGGTCCGGCAGCGATAGGTGCCGGGCGGCGGAAGTGCGCCGGCCATGGCGATGTCGGGATCGAACAGCACGCCTTCCGCGGCGACTGCGGGCGCGTCCGCGGCACGGGCGAGGGGCAGCGCTTCGTCCCACGCCGATCGCCAGCCGCGCAGCCGCTGTCGATCCGACTCGGTTGCCACCGACCGCCAGTTCTCGCCAAGTTCGGCGGGACCGGGATGCGCCTGGCGATAGATGCTGCAGCCCGGAAGGGTGAGCAGCAGCGCCGCGGAGAGAAGAAGACGATGCACGCGCCCATGGTGCAGGCGGCGCGCCGGGATCGCAACCCGTCGCGAACACATTGCCGAGCTTCCTGTAAACAGATGATGGACCAATGTGCCGAATTGCGGCAAGTCACTGGCTGGCGGCGGCATTTCGCGGCCGCGATCCCAAGGGGGGGAGCTCATGTTGAAGAAGTTCGTTTTCGTTGCGGCGATGGTCGCCGCGTTCCCGGCAGCCGCGCAGGATGTCGGCGCCGATCCCAATTATGAGGAAATGACGATTTCTTCGGGCTTCGAGCCCGACCCGCGCGTGGTTTCGCTGCGCGCCGGCGGCGACATCGATGCAAGCCGCCTGGGCGGCGCCTGCACCGGCTTCATCACCGACGCGCCCGACGTGCGCCTGAACTTCACCGGCGGCGACCTGCCGCTGATCATCTCCGTCGCGGCCTCTTCGGACACCGCGCTGGTCGTGAACGCACCCGATGGCCGCTGGTATTGCAACGACGACGGCGGCAACACCGGCCTCAATCCGTCGGTCCGTTTCAACTCGCCGCGTACCGGCCGCTACGAGATCTGGGTCGCGACCTATGAGTCGGGTGCGACGCAGCCGGCGCGGCTCCACGTCTCGGAAGTTTCCAGCCAGTAACCGGCCGGATGGGCGGCGCTATTGCGCCGTCCATCCCCCGTCGACCGAGAGATTGGCGCCGGTAATGCCCGCCGCCGCATCGCCGCAGAGATAGAGCGCAAGGCTCGCCACCTGATCGGGCAGGACGAACTGCTTCGTCGGCTGCGCCGCCAGCAGAACGTCGTTCATCACCTGCTCGCGCGTGAGGCCGCGCGATGCCATCGTGTCGGGAATCTGGTTCTCGACGAGCGGCGTCCAGACATAGCCGGGTGAGATGCAGTTCACGGTGACGCCATGGGTCGCCGTTTCGAGCGCGATCGTCTTGGTGAGCCCGGCAAGGCCGTGCTTGGCCGCGACATATGCCGACTTGTTCGGGCTCGCCACGAGCGAATGCGCCGATGCGGTCGAGATGATCCGGCCCCAGCCCTTTGCCTTCATGTGCGGCACGGCGGCGCGCATCATGTGCCATGCGGAGGAAAGGTTGATCGCCAGGATGGCGTCCCACTTCTCGACCGGGAATTCCTCGATCTTCGCGACATGCTGGATGCCGGCGTTGTTCACCACGATGTCGGGCGCACCCAGTTCGGCGGCGCAGCGCTCGACCATCGCGTAGATCTGATCGGGCTTCGACATGTCCGCTCCATCGTAGAGCGCGCCGGCACCCGAGCGCTCGGCAAGGGCGGCGCGCTCCTTTTCGATCGCATCGGCGTCGCCGAAGCCGTTGATCATGACCGCGGCACCTTCGGCGGCGAGCGCCTGGGCGATGGCGAGGCCGATGCCGGAGGTGGAGCCGGTGACGATCGCGGTCTTGCCTTTGAGGAACATGGGGCTTCCTTTTGCTGCGGAGTGAGGCGACGAGGCTTCAGCGCGCCGTCAGGTCGAAGGCGGCGGTTCTGCCGTCCTGGATATTGCGGGCGATCAGCCGTGCATTCGCCATCGTTTGGGCGACGGCGCGCCCCCCGGCGTGCCAATGCTCGGCCATCGAGCGGTGTGAGAACTCGAAGTCGCGGCTGCCGCCTTCCCAGGCGTTGGCGCGATAGATCAGATGGACGAGACTGACCGGCTTCTCCGCCGCCTGTGCCTCCAGCGCTCGGACATCGGGGTCGTCGTGCAGCTCCGGCGGCAGCTTGGCCAGCACCTTGCGGATCGCCTCGCGCTCCAGACGCAATCGCATCCGCTCGGTCGAGACCTGGCGGGTGCGGCTCGAATAGCGGATCTCCTTCTCGCGCGCGAGCACGTCCATGATCGTCTGCGGCCGATCGGCGGCTGCGGCGAACAAGTCGACCTGGAACACCAGCATCGGCACCTGCTGCCGGTCGAGGACATGAGTGAGCGGCGTGTTCGAGACCAGACCCCCGTCCCAATACCAGCTTCCGTCGATCTCGACCGGCGGAAGCCCCGGCGGGAGCGCGCCGGAGGCCATGACGTGGCGCACGTCGATGCGCTCATCCTCGGTGTCGAAATAGCGGAAGTTGCCGGTTTCGACATTGACTGCGCCGACCGACAGGCGGACGGGGCCGTCGTTGAGCAGATCCCAGTCGATCAGCGTTTCCAGCGTCGCCGCGAGAGGAGCGCTGTCGTAGAAGCTGAGCGCGCCGGGGCTGCCCGCCGACGCGAGCATTGGCGGAAGCGGGCGCGGGCGGAAGAAGCCGGGAACGCCAGTCCACATCACCATGGCGGCCGACCATTCGTGCGCCAGCTCGCGCGCCGGATCGTGAAGCGAGACCGGCAGGCTGGGCAGTGCGCTCGTCACCATGTCCCAGAAGGCGCGCAGCCGCTCGATCCGGCGTTCGGGCGGATTGCCCGCGATGATCGCCGCATTGACCGCCCCGATCGAAATGCCGGCGACCCAGTCGACCGCGATCGCCGCTTCGTCGAGCGCCTCGATCACGCCGGCCTGAAAACTGCCGAGCGCGCCGCCGCCCTGGAGCACCAGCGCCACGCAATCGGGCAGCGGCATCGCCGGAGTGCGGCGCGGCGGAGCGGAAGGTTCGGCATCGGCCATCGGCTGCACATGGCGCGGCCGCGCGGCTTCATCAACGGCCGCACGCGTGGCCGGCGTGAATTTTCGTGCAACGCTTTGCCGCGATGGCGCATTGTTGCGGCGAGAAAACGATCAAGGGGTTCACAGGCATGCGGCTCGACGATTTCGACCCCACTTCCCACGCGCGCGATCTGGGCAGCGGCGGCGGCGGTGGCGGCGGGTTCGGGCTGCTGGGATTCCTGCCGTTGCTATTGGGGCGCGGGCTCGGCTGCGGCGGGATCGCAATCCTGGGCATCCTCGCGCTCGGCTATCTGTTTCTGAGCGGCGGCGGCGGGATCCTAGGCGGCAGCGGCGGCGGAACGATCGGGGCCGGTGGCGGCGCGACGGGCGCCGCGGCCTGCAACACCCCCGAGCGCCAGTTCGCCTGCCGCGTGATGACCAGCACCGAACAGACGTGGGACGCGCTCTTCCGCGAGGCGGGGCTGAACTACCGCCCGGCGACGATCAACTTCTACGAAGGCGGAGCGACATCGGCCTGCGGCTATGCGTCGTCGGCGGTCGGCCCCTATTATTGTCCGCCCGATCAGGGCGTTTATCTCGACACGTCTTTCTTCCGCGAGCTGGCGCAGCGCTTCGGCGCGCGCGGAGATTTCGCACAGGCCTATGTGATCGCGCACGAGATCGGCCACCATGTCCAGAACCTGCTCGGCACGTCGGACGAAGTGCGCCGCCGCCAGCAGCAGCTGGGGCAGACCGCGGGCAACGAACTGTCGGTTCGACTCGAGTTGCAGGCGGATTGCTTCGCGGGCGTGTGGGCGGCGCAGAACCGCGACCGGCTGGAGGCGGGCGATATCGAGGAAGGCATGACCGCCGCTGCCGCGATCGGCGACGACAGGCTTCAGGAGCAGAGCCAGGGGCATGTCGCTCCCGAGAGCTTCACCCATGGCACGTCGGAACAGCGGATGCGGTGGCTGCGGCGCGGGCTCGAAACGGGCGATCCGGGCGCATGCGACACGTTTTCGACCGGAGCACTTTGAGCGCCTGAGCCGGGCCACTTCCCCTTTCAGCGGAGGATCGTGAAGCGTAGAACGGCGGGATGACCGATCCCGCCTTCCTTGATGCCGGCGACCTCCGGCTCGCCTATCGCCTCGCTCCCGGCAGCGGGCCGGCGCTGCTGTTCCTGCCCGGCTATGCCTCCGACATGAGCGGCACCAAGGCCCTTGCACTGGAGCAATGGGCGCAGGCGCAGGGGCGCGAATATTGCCGTTTCGACTATGCCGGATGCGGGGAGAGCGAAGGCGCTTTCGAGGACCAGACGCTGGAGCGCTGGCGCGACGACGTACTGGCGATGATCGATCGCGTGGTGACGGGGCCGGTGATCCTGGTCGGATCCTCGATGGGCGGCTGGCTGATGCTGCTCGCTGCCGCACTGCGCCCCGACCGCGTCGCGGGGCTGGTCGGCATCGCCGCCGCGCCCGATTTCACTGACTGGGGCTTCACCCAGGAACAGAAGCTGGAGATGCTCTCCAAGGGCAGGCTCGAGGAACCGTCGGACTATTCCGACCAGCCGACCGTCACCACGCGCGCGTTCTGGACCTCGGGCGAAGCCAATCGCGTGATGATCGGTCCGATCGCGTTCGATGGACCGGTGGTGCTGCTTCAGGGTCAGCGCGACCCCGATGTGCCGTGGGAACGCGCACTGGGCCTCGCCGAACGGCTTCGTTCAGCCGAGGTGCAGACCTGGCTTGTCAAGGACGGCGACCACCGCCTGTCGCGCGAGCGCGACATCGCGCTTCTGATCCGCGCCGTCGAAGAGGTGACCGCCCGATGCTCCTCGTCCAATCCCTCGCCCTGATCGCCCAGGCCGCTCCGGGTTCGGTGCCCGATCCGCAGGATCGGGGCGCGCGCTGCATGGAATTGGCGGCGAGCAGCCCCGCGCGCGGCGAGACGGAGGCGACTCGCTGGCGGCTGCAAGGCGGCGGCTTCCTGGCGCGACAATGCCTGGGCATCGCTTATGCCAACCAGCGTCGCTACGAGGCCGCGGCAGGCGCCTTCACCGATGCCGCGCGCGAGGCGGAGGCGGGACAGGACAGCCGCGCCGCCGACTTCTGGGCACAGGCGGGCAATGCCTGGCTCGCGGCGGGCGATCCGGACAAGGCGCGGGCTGCGCTCGATACCGCGATCGCCGCCGGCGGGCTTTCCGGTCTGGCGCGCGGCGAGGCGCATCTCGATCGTGCGCGAGCGCTGGTTGCGGCGAATGATCTGGCGAGCGCGCGAAGCGACCTCGACAAGGCGCTGCGACACGCGCCCGAAGACCCGCTGGCATGGCTGCTCTCGGCGACTCTTGCGCGGCGGCAGGAGGATTCGATGCGTGCGCGGCGCGACATCGATCAGGCGCTGCGGCTCGCCGGCGACGACGCCTCGGTGCAGCTCGAAGCAGGCAATATCGCGGCGCTGGAGGGCGATGCCGAAAGCGCCCGTTCGGCCTGGGAACAGGTGATCGCGCTCGCCCCCGGGACGGCGCCCGCGGCGGCGGCACGCGAGGCGCTGGCGCAGTTCGCCGCCGGCGAATGAGCGGCTGGCGGCTGAGCCGCCGGCACCCTATGTCGCGGGCCGATCTTCAGGAGGACAGGCCATGCGCTATCTGCACACCATGCTTCGCGTCAGCGATCCGGACGCGACGATCCGCTTCTTCGAGCTGCTGGGATTGAAAGAGACTCGGCGGATGGAAAGCGAGCAGGGGCGCTTCACGCTGATCTACCTCGCCGCCGACGAGGATCGCGGCGCGCCGGGCGAGCCCGGCCGGGCCGAAGTGGAGCTAACCTATAACTGGGACCCGGAGGAATATAGCGGCGGGCGCAATTTCGGGCACCTCGCGTTCCGAGTAGAGGATATCTATGCGAGCTGCCAGCGGCTGATGCATGCCGGCGTCACGATCAACCGGCCGCCGCGCGACGGCCATATGGCCTTTGTCCGCACGCCCGACGGGATCTCGATCGAATTGTTGCAGGACGGGCGGCTCGAGCCGCAGGAACCTTGGGCATCGATGCCGAATACCGGAAGCTGGTAAGCCGGCTTCAGGCGGCGACCCCAAGCGCTGACGGCGGCGCGCCGACGAGCCGATTCCTTCCGTCCGCCTTGGCGGCATAGAGCAGCCGGTCGGCGGCGGCGCAAACCGCTTCGAAGTCCGCCTCGGGCGACGGGCGGACGAGGCCCATGCTGGCCGTGACCGGCCGGTCCAGCCCGGGGACGTGGCGCGCGACTCGGGCGGTGATCGCCTGGCGAAGCTGCTCGGCGGTGCGCTCGGGGCGTGACCCGTAGAGCAGCAGGACGAACTCTTCGCCGCCCATCCTGCCGGCAATGTTCGCGCCGCTGCCGTCCAGCGCCTGTGCCGCGATGCGCAGCACGCGATCGCCGACGTCATGGCCATGGGCGTCGTTGATGCCCTTGAAATGATCGAGGTCGACCAGCGCGACCGCTATCGGCGGCGCACCCTGTTCATAGTGTCGCTGCAGCGCACGCCGGTTGAGAATGCCTGTGAGCGGATCGGTTTCGGCCAGGCGCTCCATCGTCTCGGCATGTTCGCAGGCGCGGTCGCGTTCGCGTCGGATCGCGAGGAACCGGCCGGCGACGCCGAGCGCGGTGACGACGGTTTCGAAGGCGAGGCCGAAGTACAGCACATCGTTAAAGAACAAGGGCGCGTCGTAGAAGCCGAAGGCGCGCGCCAGCCGATCGAGCAACGAGAGAATGATGATGCTCCAGCCGGCGGCCACGAAGATCGCGGCACGGCTGCCGCGCCGCAGCGCCTGTGTGATCGCCGCGATCGTCACCAGCATCACCACACCCAACCCGGCATCATGCAGCAGATCGAAATCGGCGGGTGTCGACAGCGGCGCGAAGGAGAGCGCGAGATTGACCAAAATCGCCCAAGCGGCGGCAGCACGCAGCAGAAACAGCATCCGCGGCGAAAGGCTGGAACGTTCGACATAGCAGGTGAGGAACACTGCTCCGGCGGAGATCGATGCGCCGAAGCTCCAGTGCAGCACTTCCATCCGGGCGCGGAGCGACAGCGCCGGGAACAGCTCGAGCATCAGCCCCGAGGCAGTGGCGGCGTAGACCAGGATCGAGCCCGCCATCGCAATGTGCCAGACAAGAAAGCGTTCGCGCAGCACCGCTAGAAAGGCGAGATTGTAGAGGATCGGAACTGCGATCAGGCCGCAGAGCAGCGCGAACAGGAGCGCCCCTGTCGTCCGCCTTGCCGCAGCGTCTTCTGCGGGGACGATGGCGACATTGCTGAGCGCATCGGCCGATTGGGTATCGTCGACGAACACCGCGATCCGCTGGATCGGCGCCGTGACGTCGAGCGGAAGTGTAAAGAGGCTGGTCGGCAGCCGGTTGTGCTGCGTGATCGAAGGATCCCAGCTGCGGGTGACGCTGCGCCCGTCGGCGGTGTCGATGCGGACGCCGATCCGAGTGAAATGCGCGATCTTGGTGCGCAGCAGCGACGATTGCGACAGTTCGATCGCATCGGGGAAGCTGACGATCATCCACTGCCGCTCCCCCGGCATGGTGCCGAGTCCGGAGCAGCCGTTGCGATCGATCTGCGCGAGTGCGGCGTCGGCATCGCCGTCGCGCCCGGTGGCTGCGCCGCAACCGGAGTCCGCGAGCGCGAGCTCGGCACGGGCGGCCGGCGCCATGAACAGCAGGACCGCCAAGACGGCGGCGACGATGACGCGCAATTCCCCCACGGCGCCTGCGCTACCGCACAGGCTTTTCCCATTGGTTAACCGCGTCGCCGCTCGCGGAACCGTGCTCGCGCCGCATCGCTTGATCGGGTAGACTCAAGCGCTCGGAGGAGAGGCAATGGAAATCGTCCGTATTCCCGCGCTCAGCGACAATTATGTCTGGCTGGTGCACGAGCCCGGTTCGGGCGAGACGATGGTCGTCGACCCGGCGGTCGCCGAGCCGGTGCTGGAGGCTGCCGAAGCGCGCGGCTGGCGCATCTCGGCGATCTGGAACACGCATTGGCATCCCGATCACACCGGCGGCAATGCCGCGATCAAGGAAGCGACGGGAGCGACCGTGACCGGACCCGCAGCCGAGGCGGACCGGATTCCGACGCTCGACCGCGGCGTGGGCGAGGGCGATATCGTAAGGCTGGGCGGGCAGGCGGCGCGGGTACTCGAAGTGCCGGCGCATACGTCGGGGCATATCGCCTTTCACTTCGCCGACGAGCGGGTCCTGTTCGCCGGCGACACGCTGTTCGCGATGGGCTGCGGCCGATTGTTCGAAGGCTCGGCGGATCAGATGTTCGCGAACATGGTGCGGCTGCGCGAACTGCCGCACGAAACGCAGGTCTATTGCGCCCATGAATATACGCAGTCGAACGGGCGCTACGCTCGCGTCGCCGAGCCCGGCAATGCCGCGATCGCGCAGCGGATGGAGGAAGTCGACCGGCTGCGCGCCGCCGGTGAGCCGACGGTGCCGACCACGATCGGCCGCGAACTGGAGACCAATCCCTTCCTGCGGGCGACCTCGGCCGAGCGGCTGGCCGAGCTGCGCGCCGCGAAGGATGCATTTCGGGGATGAGGCGTTAGACTGAACGAGCAGGGGGCGAGAAGGAGAGCGACATGATCCGATTTGCCATACCCGCCGTGCTGCTGCTGGCCGGCTGTACCGCGACCAGCGATCCGGCCGCCGACCAGCGCGCCGAGGCCGAGTTGCAGCAGGCGCTTGCGGGCCTTGTGCCCGGCGAGCCGCAGCGCTGCATCTACAGCAATCGCGTGAACCGCATCGAAGGGGCGGGCGACGCCATTTTGTTCATCGAGGGACGCAACCGCATCTGGCGCAGCGACACCGCCGGCGGTTGTTCGGCGCTTCGCTTCAACGATATCCTCGTCACCGAAAGCCCGATCGCCGGGCAATATTGCGCCGGCGACATCGCCCGGACCCGTGCGCCGACCGGCGGACAGATCACCGGCTCCTGCTCGTTCGGCGAGTTCGTGCCCTATACGCGGCCGGGGACGGAATGAGCGCGGTGCGCCGGCAGATCGCCGCTGCCGGAGCGGCGGTCGCGACGCTGCTGGGCGGCTGCGCCCAGAATGCAGCGATGGAGGCGACGGCGCAGGAGCGCGCCGATCGCGAGCTGGCGGCGGCGCTCGAAGGGCGGGTTCGCGGAGAGCCTGTCGACTGCGTCAGCGCCAGCGGGCTCGAGGCCCCGCGCATCATCGACCGGGACACGCTCCTCTACCGCCCGGTCGGCGATACCGTCTGGCGGAACGAGCTGCCCGTCGGCTGCACTCCGCTGCGCGGCGGCAGTCCGACGCTGATCGTCGAACTCCATGGATCGCAGCTCTGTCAGAACGACAGCTTCCGGGTGCTGGAGCAAGGGGCGAGCATCCCCTCCGCCAGCTGCCGGCTGGGACAGTTCATCCCCTACCGGCGCCCGGACTAGCGGCAGCTCTAGAGGACGTAGCGGCTGAGATCGGTGTTGCGGGCGATGCTTTCGAGCTGGCGCTCGACATAGGCGGCATCGACCGTCAGCGTCTGCCCGCCGCGATCCTCGGCGTCGAAGCTCACTTCCTCGAGCAGCTTCTCCATCACCGTCTGGAGCCGGCGGGCGCCGATATTCTCGACCTCGCCGTTCACTTCGGCGGCGATCCGCGCCACCGCCCGGATGCCGTCTTCGGTGAACTCGATCGTCACGCCTTCGGTGCCGATCAGCGCCTTATACTGTTCGGGCAGCGACGCCTTGGTGTCGCTGAGGATCGAGACGAAATCCTCCTCGGTCAGCGCCTGCAATTCGACTCGAATCGGCAGGCGGCCCTGCAGCTCGGGCAGCAGGTCGCTCGGCTTTGCCACATGGAAGGCGCCGCTGGCGATGAAGAGGATGTGATCGGTCTTCATCGGCCCGTATTTGGTGGCGACGGTGGTGCCCTCGATCAGCGGCAGCAGGTCGCGCTGCACACCTTCGCGGCTCACCGAGCCGCCGCGGACGTCGCTGACCGCGATCTTGTCGATCTCGTCGAGGAAGACGATGCCGTTCGCCTCCGCATCGGCGATGGCGATGCGGCTCACTTCGTCCTGATCGAGCCGCTTTTCCGATTCCTCGTCGACCAGCTTGTCCCAGGCCGAGCGGACCGAAAGTTTGCGGCGCTTGAGCGGCGGGCCGCCGAACGCCTTGCCCATCATCTCGCCCAGATTGATCATCTGCGCGCCGCCGCCGGGAATCTCGAACGGCATCTGCGGCGCCTGCTCCAGCTCGATCTCGATCTCCTTGTCGTCGAGCATGCCTTCCTCGAAGCGCTGCTTGAACGCCTCGCGAGTCGCGGTCGAGCTGTCTTTGCCGGTCAGCGCGTCGAGCAGGCGGTTCATCGCCGCTTCCTCCGCCTTGTCCTTCACGGCCGAGCGGCGGCGGTCCTTCTCGAGCCGGATCGCCTCTTCGACCAGGTCGCGGGCGATCTGCTCGACGTCGCGGCCGACATAGCCGACTTCGGTGAACTTGGTCGCTTCCACCTTCACGAACGGTGCATCGGCCAGCTTGGCGAGGCGGCGGCTGATCTCGGTCTTGCCGCAGCCCGTCGGGCCGATCATCAGGATGTTCTTGGGCGTCACTTCGTCGCGCAGGTCGGCGCCGAGCCGCTGGCGACGCCAGCGGTTGCGCAGCGCGACCGCGACCGCGCGCTTGGCGTCTTTCTGTCCGATGATGTGCGCGTCGAGCGCGGCGACGATGGCTTTGGGAGTCAGGTTGTCGTTCATTCGCTTCGCTTGAAAGGGCGCTGGCAGGAAACCGACGCCGGGGTGTGTCATGGCGCCCGATATTGGGGCGCGCCTGCGCCGATCAAGCCGGGCAGGACATGGTGCCGAACACGGCGGCGTGGCGATCGAGGATGCGGGCGATCGAGTCGGGCTGCGGCGTCGCGTCCCATTGGCCGCGCTCGAAGGTGCCGCCCAGCACGATTCCGTCGGCGCGGGGGAACATGTAGAGCGACCCGCTGAGATAGGCGTAGGTCACTTCGGGCTGCGGCAGCAGGATCGCGAGCTGGCCGCGGATCGGCATCAGCTCTTCGTCACCGAACAGCGCATGTGCGCCTAGCCCGGTGCAGTTGAACACCAGCTTTTCGGGCAGCGCCATCACCTGCTCGCGGCTGGCGAAGTCGCGGACTTCGATCCGCCCGCCCGCGGTCTGCACGTCGCGCATCAGCTGGCGGAGCAGCCGCCCGGTTTCGGCGTACATCGTGTCATAGGCGAAGACATGGGTGTTCGGGAACGGGTGCTCGCCCGGGCCGAGGACGCGGCCATTGGGATGAAAGGGGCGCATCGCCGCATGCGGCGCGGTGCCGTCGCTATGCTCATAGGTCGGCGTCCAGTGGATGCCATAGTCGTCGCCGACCATGATCTGGAAGCGGCGCCAGCCATAGTGAAGCGCCGCGAGGAACTGGGCGCGCCAGGCTTCGTCGACGAACTCGGGATCGAACAGCGAGGAGGGGCCGAACTGACCGCCGGCGATGTTCGACGTGGTCTCGGGTGGCAGCTCCCTCGCGTAGAGGGTGACGGGAAACCCGGCCTCCTGCACCAGCCGCGCGGTGGTCAGTCCGACGATGCCGCAGCCGAGCACCGCGACCGGCCCCTGATGGCCGGGCAGGCCGAGATCGGCCGCAAGCCGCGAAGTGCCCCAGCTGAGCGTAATCCCAGAGCCGCCATGGCCATAATTATGGATCAGCGCGGTGTCGCCCAGCGCCTCGCGCCGGACGACGAAGCCTGAGCGGCGATAGGGGCGCAGCCCCGCGACCGTGCGGATGACGCGATCGGGCGAGACGTTCACCGGGCGCAGGCAGGCCGCCTGCGCCGATGCAGTGCCCGGCCGGACCGCCGTGGCGGAGCAGCCGGGAAGGGCGAGCGCGCCGAGCCCGGCAGCGAAGGCCCTGCGGCCGATCGGGACGGTTGCGGCAGGAGCAGCGTCAAGCGGGCGATGCACGATCCCTCCTCCTCGGCCTCTCTGCCATTCCCGAACCTCTTCCGGGATTCGCCGTTCCGCGGCACACTGGTGCTTGCTGCCCGATGGATCGCGGCACAAGGCCCGAGTGACGGATGCCGCCTCCTCCGCTGCCACAGGAGCGAACCGCCGGGTCAGCTGTCGCTGTCGAGCAGTTCCACAGTGAGATTGTCATTGGTGTAGACGCACACTTCCGCCGCGATGCCCATCGCCTTGCGCGCGAGCTTTTCGGCGTCCGCCTCATAGTCCACCAGCGCGCGGGCGGCCGACAGGGCATAGTTGCCGCCCGATCCGATCGCGGCGATGCCTGCTTCGGGCTCGAGCACGTCGCCGTTGCCGGTGACGATCAGCGTGATGTCCTTGTCGGCGACGATCAGCATCGCCTCGAGGTTGCGCAGATATTTGTCGGTCCGCCACTCCTTGGCGAGCTCGACCGCCGCGCGCAGCAGCTGGCCCTGGTGCCGCTCGAGCTTGGCCTCGAGCCGCTCGAACAGCGTGAAGGCGTCGGCGGTGGCGCCGGCGAACCCGGCGATCACCTTGCCGTCGCCCAGCGGGCGCACCTTGCGGGCATTGGGTTTCATCACCGTATGGCCCTGGGTGACCTGGCCGTCGCCGGCGATCACAACTTTGCCCGATTTGCGCACGGAGAGAATCGTGGTGCCGTGCCACACCGCTGACTTGTCGCTCATGGGCGGCGATATGGCCCTTGTGGCGTTCGCCGCAAACCCCCGGCGATTCATCCTTCGCTCATCCAAACTCTCTACAAGGAAGATGTGGGCGAAAAGCCCGCGAGCGGGAGAGGTGAAATGGTGCGTCAATGGATCGATGTCCGCGACGTCCCGGCCCAGCCGATGGCCGGCGACATGGCCCAGTTGCACGAGATGGACGAAGCGGCGACGCAGCGCCCGCGCGGCTTTCGCGCCTGGCTGGAAATGCGGCGCCGCGACCCCGCACGGCGCACGCACTGATCCGCTAGCGCTCGACGCCCCGGATCTTCCCCCACTGGCGCGCGGCGGTGTAGCCGAGATAGCCGGTGCCGAAGAGCGCGTAGAGCGGCTCGGGAATGCCCGCGAGATAGGCGTTCATGCCGGCGGCGATGCCCTGCGCCATCTCCGGCCGCACCGCGGCGATCAGCCCCATCGGGATCGCCCAGAGCAGCAGCGCATACATCACATAGAGGAAGCTCGGCCGCGCGCGGCTGGTCCAGGGATCGGTCGACTGCGCCTCGGCGACGATCGCCGAAAGCTGGGTGCGGATCGATTCGAGCTCCTGGCTGCCCTCGAGCCGGAGCAGTTCGAGCTTAGCGCGATCGCGCGCCTCGGGATCGGGAATGATCCTGTCGATCAGCCCGGCGATCGGGCCGATGATGCCGTCAAGCAAACCCATTTGGTTCTCCTTTCAAAGATGGCGGGATTCCGCCGAAGGTCGCACTAAAGTCGCACCTCAACGCGCGCGCGCTCGCCCGCGCGCGTGACTCAGTCAAGGCGGTCGGACAGCCGGTTGGCGAGCCAGCCGTAGAGAAAGGCCTCGTTGGCGGGGCGGCGCTCGGCGAGGTGGAGGTAGCGTTCGCCCTGCAGCGCCTCGACCGCCTTGAGCAGCACCGTCTCGCCGCTGCGGCCGCGCGTGCGCAAATAGCCGTCGAGCGCCGCGAGCGTCGCGGGACCGACGACGCCGTCGAGCGCGACGTCGGAATAGTCGGAAGCGCCGCGATTGAGCGCGTTGAGCGCGCGCTGGAGAAAGCCCGCGGCGACGGCAGGCCCCATGTTGACGCCGGTGTCGAACAGCTCGGCGGCAAGACGCGGCGCGCGTTCGGCGACGCGATCGAACCCCGGGCGGAGCCAGTAGAGCCGGCGGTAGATGACAGCGGCTTCGGCGCGCGGAAAGCTCCGCATCGGCCCGGCATAGCCGTGCTGCCGCGCCACCGCCTCGGTAATCCCCCAGCAGGTGGGGCCGCCGCGATCGGCGGGATGGTTCACATAGCCGCCTTCGCGGGCGATCACATCGTCGATGATCTGGTCGATCGTCATGGCTGCGCTCCTGATGCTGCAAAGCGACTCACGATAACCCATCTGGTTATATGTAGGACAGCGATTTTTGCGGTGGCGCGGGCGCACGCCATGCTGGCGAAGCAGCGCGCGATCGGCTAGCGTCGCCGGAGACGCCGTGGCCGACAGAGCCGCACGGCGCCTGCGCTCGGGGCGGCAGGCGTGCACCAAGTGCCAAGCGGTGTCTTCAAGGGGGAGACCAGAGTCGATGCGTATCGCCTTGGCAGCGGTGGCCGCGCTGATCGCGGCGCCGTCCGCCGCGTTCGCGCAGGATGCGCCCAGCGTGCCTGTGGATGCCGACATTCCGCCGGGCGAAGCCGCGCGCGCAGCGGCGCAGGGGTCGCCGCCGCAGCGCCAGGGCGTGATCGTCTATCAGCCCGATTTCTTCGCGAGTTCGGGCCCCGACACGGCGCTCGACATGGTCAACCGCGTCCCCGGATTCGGGCTCGACCTCGGCAACACGGCGACGCGCGGACTGGCGGGAGCCGCGGGCAACGTGCTGATCGACGGCGCGCGTCCGGCATCGAAGAGCGACCGGCTCGACGAAGTGCTCAGCCGGATTCCGGCGGCGAGCGTCGAGCGGATCGAGCTGATCCGCGGCGGCGCGCCGGGCATCGACATGCAGGGCAAGTCGGTGCTGGTGAATGTGGTGGTGCGCCAGACCGTCACGCGCGAAGTGGCGATCGAACTCAACAGCTATCTCTACCCCGGTGCCGAATTCGGGCCGCAGGCGCGGCTTTCCTATTCGCGGCGGCAAGGCGACCGCCAGACCGAATTCGCGCTCTATGCCACCACCGACCGCACCGGCGGCACCGGCTTCGGCACGCGCACGCGCACCGACGGGGCGGGGGGGCTGATCCAGCTGGCCGATCTCGACCTGTGGGATCGCTATCGCGACATCAATCTGCGCGGATCGATCCAGCGCCCGGTGGGGCGCGGCAAGCTGCGCATCAATGGGCTCTTCGATTTCAACACGCTGGAGAACCGCCAGACAGTGACCGTGCTCGCCGGAGCAGGCAGCGACGAATTCACCGATTCACTCGGGCGCGACTGGACCGGCGAGCTGGGCGCGCGCTGGGAACAGCCGATCGGCACCGAGGCCGAGATCGAGCTGACGGCGCTCCAGCGGCTGGGCCGCTACACCTATGACTATACGCTGCTGAGCTCGGGCAGCGCCGCGTATTTCGCGCTCGAATCGGATTCGGGGGAGAGCGCGGGCCGGGCAATCGTGCGCTATCGGCCAGAGGAGGACTGGGCGCTCGAGGGCGGAGGCGAGATCGCCTATAATTTCCTCGACAGCGTGACGAGCTATCGCCGCGCCGCGATCGCGGTGGACCTGCCCAATGCCGCGGTACGCGTGAGCGAGCTTCGCGGCGAAGGGTTCGCGCAGGCGACGTGGCGCATCACCGAGCGGCTGACGCTGGAGGCGGGGACGCGCGCCGAGCTGTCGCGCATCGCGCAGACCGGCGATACCGACAGCGCCGAAACCTTCTTCTATCTGAAGCCGCGCGTGCAGGCGACCTGGGCGATCGGCGACGGCCACCAGCTGCGGCTGCGCGCCGAGCGTGTGGTGAGTCAGCTTGATTTCGACGATTTTGTCGCGTCGAACGATGTCGATCTGGGTACCGTGGCGGGCGGCAACGCCGATCTGGTGCCGCAGCAAACGACGGTGTTCGATGCCGCCTACGAATATCGTTTCTGGCAGAAGGGCGTGGTCTCGCTGCTGGCGCAGCGGCTGATCTATGAGGACATCATCGATTATATCCCGCTGGTCGACGGGTTCGACGCGGTGGGGAACATCGGATCGGGCACCGGCGAGATCGTTCAGCTCACGCTTGCGCTGCCGTTCGACCGGCTGGGGCTCGACAATGCGCTGCTGCAGGCACGCACGAGCTGGCAATGGTCGCGCGCGACCGACCCGCTGACCGGCGAGGAGCGGCGGATCTCGGGCCAGCTGGGCTTCGCCTGCTCGATCAGCTTCGACCATGATATCGACGACGGCCGCTGGGCCTGGGGCGTCGAGCATGGCTGCGACGTGGCGCGGACGCGCAACTATCGTGTGCGCGAGCTGCGCCGCTACATCCAGCAGCCGATGCTGGAGGTGTATGTCCAGTGGAAGCCGTCGCGCACGCTGACCGTCCGGCTGGAGGCGGGCAACGTCAACGACGTGCTGACGCGCAACATCCGCGAAGTGCACGCCGGCCGACGCGATACCACGCCGATCCTGTTCGTCGAGGAGCGGGCGACTCGCTGGGATCCGTGGCTCTTTCTGAAGCTGCGCAAGACGCTCTAGGCGCGCGCGGGCTCAGCCGCCGGTGCGGGCGGCGCCCAATCAGCCGCCGGTGCGGGCGGCCAGCGCATCGGTATCGACGACCGCGAAGGCGCGCGGACCGTGCAGGCGGATCGCGCCGTCGGACTTGAGGCGCGTGATCTTGCGGCTGACAGTCTCAATGGTGAGGCCGAGCAGGTCGGCCATCTGCTGGCGGGTGATCTCCAGCGCGACGCGCGCGCCGTCGCACGTGCCGCTGCGTTCCGCCAGTTCGAGCAAGAGGCTGGCCACTCGCTCCTCGGCGCTCTTGCGGCCGAGCAGCAGCATCCAGCGGCGCGCCCGGTCGAGCTCGTCGAGCGTACGGACCAGGAGCGCGTGCCCGACCTGCGGATGCTCGCGCGCGAAGGCGTCGAACGCGGTCCGGCGAAAGACGCAGAGCTTCGCGTCGGTGAGCGCCGTCACGCAATGGCCGGCGCGGTCGCCGAACGGGCGGCCGACGAAATCGCCGGGAAAGGCGAGGCCGAGAATCTGCTCGCGGCCATCGCCGAGCGAGGCAGTGAGCTTGATGAGCCCTTCGCGCAGATTGCCGACGACGAGCGTCTCGTCGCTTTCCCACACCAGCGTCTCGCCGGCGCGGAGCGTTTCGGTCCGGCCGAGGCGGTACAGCGCGCCCAGCACCGGCGCGTCGAGGTCGGCGCAGATCGAGCGGTGGCGCGACGGGCAAGCGGCACAGGGAGCCGCGGGAGGTGCGATCGCCGCGTCGCCGGTGTGGAGATACACCGGCGTCAGGCCGCGTTGCCGGGCGCGGGCGCGGCGCCCTGCATCGCCGCGATCAGCTCGTGCTGCCGCACCGGCTTTTCGAGCACTACGTCATAGCCGCAGGCATGTGCCGCCTGGCGCAGCGTAAGCGAGGGAAAGGCCGTGATGAGGATCGAGCGCCCCTGCCAGCCGAGCCGCGCCAGCGCGCGCCGGATGCCCAGCCCGTCGCCGTCCGGCAGGCGATAGTCGGCGATCAGGCAGCGCGCGGCATGGATGTCCGGATCGGAAAGCAGCGGCCCGGCGGCGGAATAGGAGCGCACCTCATAGCCGCTGCCGTGCAGCATCAGATGCATCGAGCGGCGGACGCCCGCATCGTCCTCGACCAGCAGGACGCGGCAGCGCTCCGCGTCGCTGTGCGGCGTTCGGGCAGTTTGGGGAGCAAGCATGGCGACCTGTCATGTACCGAAGGCGCCGACCTTGCCCCCGGCGCGGCGGCGCGTCGCTACGTGTTCTTCCCAAGGTGCCGCGGCGGGAGCGCTATTCCTCGGGTTCGCCCTGAAGACCTGCCGCGAAGGCGATGCGCAGCGCTTCGGAGAGGCTGCGGACGCCGAGCTTGCTCATCACATTGGCGCGATGCACTTCGACCGTGCGGGGGCTGATGCCCAGATCATAGGCGATCGTCTTGTTGGGATGGCCGCGGACCAGCCCGCGCAGCACATCCTGCTCGCGGTTGGTGAGCCCGGCGATCCGCACCTGCGCCTCCTGCTCGGACGCCGACGCCTCATGCCGCTGCTCGAGCCGCTGGAACGCCATGTCGATCGCGGCGAGCAGCGTCGCCTTTTCGAACGGCTTCTCGATGAAATCGACTGCGCCGGCCTTCATCGCCTGCACCGCGGTGGTGATGTCGCCATGGCCGGTGAGGACGATCACCGGCATCGCGACGCCACGCGCGTTGAGCTCGGCCTGAACCTCCAGCCCGTCCATTTCGGGCATGCGCACGTCGAGCAGGATGCAGCCGGGATCGGCGGCCTTCGCCTCCTTGAGGAACTCGACTCCGCTCGGATAGGTCTTCACCTCGAAGCCCGACGTGCGCAGCATGAAGCCGGCCGAGCGCCGGATGGCGTCCTCGTCATCGACGAGGTGGATCACTCGCTTTTCGCTCATCGGCTAATCGGTCTCCGCTCCCATGACGGTGAAGTGAAAGATCGTCCCGCCGCCGGGGCGTGCTTCGGCCCAGATGCGTCCCCCATGCGCCTCGACGATCGTTCGGCAGATCGACAGGCCCAATCCCATGCCACGATCCTTCGTGCTGTTGAAGGCCTGGAACAGCGTCGCCGCGATGCCGGGAGCGAGGCCTGGACCGGTATCGGCGACCGAGACGCGAACCATGCCCCGCGCGTCGGGAGCCGTCGCGATGGTGATGTCGCGAGTTTCCGATTCCGCAAGCGCCTCGACCGCGTTGCGGATCAGATTGACCAGCACCTGCTGGATCTGCACGCGGTCGACCAGCACCGCCTCCGCCGCCGGATCGAGATCGTAGAAGGCGCGCACGCCGCGCTCCTTCGCGCCGATCAGCGCAAGGCGGCCGGCCTCGTCGATCAGGTGCGACAGATCCTCGACCCGCTTCTCGACGTCGCCGCGCGAGACGAAGTCGCGCAGGCGGCGGACGATGTTGCCGGCGCGCAGCGCCTCATGCGCGGATTCGTCCATCGCCTCGCGCAGCATCGCCGCGGTCTCGCCCTCGGCGGCGAGTTCGCCGAGCAGGTCGCGCCCCGCCTCGAGATAGTTGGCGATGGCGGTCAACGGCTGATTGAGCTCGTGCGCGAGCGTGGAGGCCATGGTGCCCATCGCCGAGAGGCGCGAGACATGGATCAGCTCCGACTGAAGCTCCTTGAGGCGCAGCTCGGCGCGCTGCTGCTCGGTGAGGTCGCGGATGAAGCCGGTGAAGATGCGGTGTCCGTCGGTGTTCGCCTCGCCGACCGCCAGCTCCATCGGAAAATCGGTGCCGTCGCGGCGCTGGCCGACGACGATCCGCCCGATCCCGATGATCCGGCGCTCGCCGGTCGCGAGATAGCGGGCGATGTAATTATCGTGCCGCTCGCGATCGGGCGAGGGCATCAGCATCGCGACATTCTGCCCGATCACGTCGGCCTCGCCATAGCCGAACAGCCGCTCGGCCGCGGCGCTGAACGACAGGATGATCCCGCGTTCGTCGATCACGATCATCGCATCGGGAACGGTCGCGAGAATCGAGCGCAGGTGCAGCGCATTGCGCTCCAGCGCACGCTCGGCCGCCTTGCGGTCGGTGATGTCGTACAGCACCTGGCCGAAGCCGAGCAGCGCGCCATCGGCGTCGTACAGCGCGGTGAGCGAGACATCGGCGAGAAATTCCGAGCCGTCCTTGCGCACCCGCCACGCTTCGGTGCGGGTATGCCGCTCGCGCGCGGCCGCCGCCAGATCCTCCGCCGCCGTGCCCCCGCCATGGTCCGGATCGGGATAGAGCCGCGCGATCGGCTGGCCGCCGATTTCCTCCGCGGTCCAGCCGGTCAGCTGCTCGGCACCGCGATTCCAGGTGGCGATCGTCCCGTCCGGATCGAGCAGGAACAGCGCCCGATCGGTCGCGCCTTCGATGAAGCGGGCGAGCGTCTCGGCGCGTTGCCTGGCGGCGTCGTTCACTGCTGCGATGTCTGGCTGCGAATCATGCGTCGCTGCCTATCACGCGTCGCCGCCCTCGTCTCCGGGCGAGCCGCTTCGCGCCAGCGCCGCAGCCGCGGTGGCGCGATGCCGGTCGTCGAGCAATGTGGCGCACAGCGTCTGCGCGGCGCCACGCACGCGCTCGAGGTTCTCGTACACGTAGCGCTCCTGCAGATTCTCGACGATCGCATCGAAATGCACATGCTCGCCCGAGCGCATCCCGAACGCCTCGACCAGATAGCTGTCGAACGCCTGGCGCAGCGCCTGCCATTGGCCGCGCGCATCGAGCCACGGCAGCGTGGCCGCCGAGGTGGACAAGCTGAGCAGCCGCTTTCCGCCGAGCAGCGGGCTGGCGACTCCCTTCTTGATTTCCTTTGCGCTGAAGCCGGCGCCGAACACGCGATCGACATAGCCTTTGACGATGGCGGGCGGCATGCCGAACCAGATCGGATAGACGAGGACCACGGCGTCGCTCGCCCGCAGCAGCGCGACTTCCGTGGCAACGTCGGGCGCATATTCGACTCCGGGCGCGCCGGGGTTCTCCCACGCCTTCAGCAGCGGATCGAAGCCCAGCGCATACAGGTCGCGCAGAGTTGCCGTCTGCCCCGCCTCGCGTACCGCCGCGCAATAGGTTTCCGCGACGGCACGGTTGAAGCTGGATTCCGAAGGATGGCCCAGGATCACCAGATGCCGGATCGGCTCGGACGAGGCTGCAGGGGGCGTCACCGCGCGTTCCGACCGGTCAGTGCGCCAGTAGCAGCGGCACGGGGCTTTCGGTCAGCATCTTGCGCGTGACGCCGCCGAACACCGCCTCGACCATCCGGCTGTGGCCATAGCCGCCCATCACCAGATAGGCGGCGCGCTGATTGACCACTTCGCCAAGCAGCACGTCGCCGGCACGGCGACCGCCGGCTTCGACCCGGCGAACCACCGGCTCGATTCCGTGCCGCGCCAGGTAGCGCGCCGCCTCGGCGGCGGGCACGCGCACCGAGCCATCGTCGACTTCGACGAGCGTGACGTTCTCGGCGAGGGCGAGCAGCGGCACCGCCGCCTGCAGCGCCTCCTCCGCCTCTTTCGATCCGTCCCAGGCGACCAGCGCATGGCCGCAGGCGTCGAACCCGCGCGCCTCCTCGGGCACGGCGAGGACCGGCGTGTCGGCGGTGACGAGCAATTCGCCCGCGATTTCGCGCATGTCGGGGAAATGCAGTCCGGCGAGATGGCGGTTGACGACGATGACATCGGCGAGCGCACCCGCCTGGCGCAGCGCGAAGGCCGGGTCGCCGGTCACGTCGGTCCAGTCATAGGGCACGTCCTCCTTGGCGAGCCGTGCCTCGGTGCGGATGCGATTCTCGCTTTCGCGCTCGCGCTCGGACTCCACGATCATCGCCGCGCCGCCGGTCGGCACATAGTCCTCGATCATCACCGGCAGGATCGACACGTCGAGGCACTTGAGATGGCCGCCCAGCGCACGCGTGAGATCGAGCGCCGCCTGTAGCCGGGCCTCCTGTCCGCGATCATCGTGAATCAGCAGCAACACATTCTTCATGTCCGCCTCCTTGGGTTCAGGAGAGGGGTAGGACGCGCGTGCCGAGCCGAATATCGGGAAGTGTACGGATCGCTCAGACCGCGCGGCTGAACCGATCGGCAGCCGGCGCGCGATAGGCGTCGAACGCGGCGGCGGCGAGCCGGGCATAGGGGCGGCCGGCGGGCAGCACGGTGACGCGCCACTCGGCGACCGCGACCATTCCGGCATCGACCAGCGGTGCGAGCGCGGGAAGCGACTCGGCCAGCGCCTCGACCGGCTGGCGATGCGCGGCGGCGACGGCGGCGACATCGACGGTGCCGTCGCACAGCAGCCGTTCGATCACGGCACCGCGCAGGCGATCGCCGGCAGTGCGCGCGGCGCCGCGCACGCCGGCGGGTGCGCCATTGCCGGCGAGCATGCGATAACGGCCGGAGTGCTTCTCGTTCTGCACGAACAGCGTGTCGAACTGGCTGATCGCCGAGGCGCCGAGGCCGATCACCGTCGTCGCCGGATCGTCGGTGAACCCCTGGAAGTTGCGCCGCAGCCGGCCTTCGCGCGCGGCCTGGGCGATGCTGTCGCCGGGCAGCGCGAAGTGATCGAAGCCGATCGCGCGATAGCCGGCCTCGAGCATCAGGTCGTGCGCCAGCGCGCTTTGCCAGAAGCGCGCCTCGGCATCGGGCAGGCGGGCCGAATCGATCATCCGCTGGCGCGGGAGCATGCGCGGCATATGCGCATAGCCGAACATCGCGACTCGATCCGGCCGCAGCGTGAGCGCCTGAGCCACGGTGGCCGCGATGGCGTCGAGCCGCTGGTCGGGCAGTCCGTACATCAGGTCGAGGTTGATCCGCGCCACTCCGGCGGCACGCAGATCGGCGGCGGCCTGGGCAACGGTGCGGAACGGCTGGATACGGTTGATCCGGTGCTGGATGTGCGGCGCGAAGGTCTGCGCGCCCAGGCTCGCGCGGCCGATGCCGGCGGCGGCGATCGCCTGGGCGTCGGCGGCGGAAAGCGTGCGCGGATCGAGCTCGGCAGCCCAGTCGGCGTGCGGCGCGATGTCAAAGGCGCTGCGCAGCCCCGCGGCGATCTCCGCCCAGTCGGCCGGGGCCAGCGCATTGGGGCTGCCGCCGCCGAAGTGAACGCTGACGGCGGTGCCGCGCACGCGCGCGCCCACCGTTTCAATCTCGCGCAGCAGCGCGTCGCGATAGGCCGAGACCCGGTCCGGCCGACCGGTCGCGCCGGTGTTGCACCCGCAATACCAGCAGATCTCGTGACAATAGGGGATGTGCAGATAGAGCGAGACCGGCGTTCCGGGGGCGATCGCCTGTTGCGCCGCCACTTGCTCGGCAGCGCCGATGCCGGGCGCGAAGGCGACGGCGATGGGATAGCTGGTATAGCGCGGGACGCTCTGCGCGGCGAGATCGGGCAAATATCGATGCATGGCCACGCGCATGGCCCTTCGGGCCCGGCGCGGCTTTGATCGCGATCAACGAACCGCCGGCCGGCCGGTCGCACTTCTACTGCAACACAGCAGGAGCCAAGCGATGCTCGATCTGATCGGAAGCAACTTCCTCTATCTCGTGGCCGGGGCGATGCTCGCCTTCATGGCCGTTCTGGCGCTGGTCAGCATCACCGATCGCGATCCCAGGCCGCACGGCGACGCCTGACCCCCGGGTTCCGCCCTGAGTGTGCCGCGGCGAAGTTTTCGCCGCGGCACACTTTGTCGTGTGCGCGACTCGGGGTAGCTCGTTGCGATGGAATGCGCCGCGCCGCTGATCGCCGGGCTCGAACTGGGCGGGACAAAATGCGTCGCGCTGCTCGCGCGCGGGCCGGAGGATGTGCGTGCGCAGCAGCGGATCGCGACTCGCGACCCGGAGGCGACGCTCGGCGCGATCGAGGCGCTGCTCGACGGCTGGCAGTTCGATGCGATCGGCGTCGCCGCCTTCGGGCCGATCGAACTCGATCCCGCCCGGCCCGATTTCGGATCGGTGACGGCGACCACCAAGCCGGGCTGGACCGGCACCGATCTCGTGCGGCGGCTGGAGCGGCGGTACGGCAAGCCGGTCGCGATCCAGACCGACGTCAACGGCGCCGCGCTGGCCGAGGGGCGCTGGGGCGCGGCGCGGGGGATGACGAGCCACCTCTACATCACCATCGGCACCGGCGTGGGCGTCGGCATCGTCACCGGCGGTGCGCCGGTCCAAGGCGTTGCCCATGCCGAGGCGGGCCACATGCGCGTGCCCCGTGCGCCCGGTGACTCCTTTCCCGGCTGGTGCCGCTTCCACGGCGACTGCGTCGAGGGGCTGATCTCGGGCCCGGCGCTGGCCGAGCGGTTTGGATGCGCGGGCGAGGAACTGCCCGCAGCGGGGCCGCACTGGGACGTGTTCGTCCACGATCTCGCTGGGCTGGTGCACAATCTGGTCGTCACCTTCGCGCCACAGCGGATCGCGATCGGCGGCGGTGTGCTCGATGCGCGGCCGCATCTGTTCGGGCCGCTGCGGCGGCGGCTGGCCGAAAGCATCGGCGGCTATGGCTCGCTTGCGGCCTATGCGGCCGAGCTCGATTCGCGGCTGGGGCCGCCGGGTCTGGGAGGCATGGCAGGGCCGCTGGGGGCAGTGGCCGTGGGGCTCGACGGCCTTACAGCGGGCTGAGCTCGGGTCCGTCCTTCGCCCGCGTCTTTTCGAAGCCATAATGGTGCCAGGCGAAGATCGCCGCCGCGCCGCGATGCGGCCGCCACGGTTCGGCCAGCGCGCGAACCTGCCGTTCGGTGGGGCGCGCGTCATGGCCGAGGATCCGGCCGACCGCGATCTGCACCGCGAGATCGCCGGCAGGCCAGATGTCGCCCCGCCCCTCGGCGAACAGCAGGTAGATTTCCGCCGACCAGCGGCCGATGCCCTTCACCCGAGTGAGCGCGGCGATCGCTTCCTCGTCGTCCCGCGGCAGCGCGGCGAAATCGAGCCGGCCGCTCGCCACTTCCTCGGCGAGGCTGCGGGCATAGGCGATCTTCTGGCGACTGAGACCGGCGGCACGCAATGCCTCTTCCGAAGTCGCGAGGATCGCAGCCGGATCCTCGGCATCGCCCACCGCGGCTTCCACCTTGCCCCAGATCGACTGGGCGGCGGCCACACTCACCTGCTGGCCGACGATCGTGCGCAGCAGCGTGGCATAGCCGGGTTCGCGGATGCGCGGCTCGGGATAGCCCGCGGCGGCGAGCGCGGCGGCGAAACCCGGCTCGATCCCGCCCAGCGAATCGAGCGATGCGCGCAGCTGTTCGGCAGTTAGGCCCATCGGCGCCATCCTTGAAATGCAAGGGGATCGGCGGCATGGGAGCCGACGACAAAGGAGACTGGCATGCCGAAGCTTATCGTCGTGACACGGGATGGGGAAGAACGCGAAGTCACGGGCGACGTGGGCCTTTCGGTGATGGAAGTGATCCGCGACAACGGCTTCGACGAGTTGCTCGCGCTGTGTGGCGGCTGCTGCTCGTGCGCCACCTGCCACGTCCATGTCGACCCGGAATTTGCGGCCAAACTGCCGCCGATGAGCGACGACGAGAATGATCTGCTCGACAGCTCGGCCGACCGCGACGAACGCTCGCGCCTGTCGTGCCAGATCCCGTTCACCGACGAGCTGGACGGGTTGAAAGTGACGATCGCCGAAGAGGATTGAGGCGCTTCAGTCCGGCCGGTTCATTGCGGCACCGTGGGCCGAGTCGCCACGGCATAGAGCGCGATCGCCGCGGCGTTCGAGACGTTGAGGCTTTCGACTCGGGGCGAGATCGGGAGCTTCGCCAGCAGGTCGCAATGCGCCTCGGTGTTCTGGCGCATGCCTTCGCCTTCGGCGCCCAGGACCAGGCAGATGCGTCCTTCGCGGCCGATCGCCTCGGCGAGCGTCGCTTCGACATGCCCCGTCAGGCCGACGCGCCAGAACCCCGCATCGGCGATCTCGCCGAGCGCGCGGGACAGGTTCACCACCCGCACCCAGGGGACGATTTCGAGCGCACCCGAGGCCGAACGTGCAAGCGCCCCCGATTCGGGCGGCGCGTGCCGATCCTGCGTGACGATGCCCAGCGCGTCGAACGCCGCCGCCGAGCGCAGCACCGCGCCGACATTGTGCGGATCGGTGACCTGGTCGAGCACGACGAGCGGGCGGCGATCGCGCGCGCCCTGTTCGAGCAGATCACCGAGCCAGATGTCCTCGAGCGGATCGACCTCGGCGACCAGCCCCTGATGCGGCGCATCGCCGGGCACCAGCCGGCCGAGATCGGCCGCATCGGCATAGGTGATCGGGATCACCGGCGGGAGATCGAGCGCGCCCAGCGCCTCGCGCGTGCCCCAGATCTTGCGCACGCGCCGCTCCGGGTTCGCCAGCGCCGCGAGCACGGCGTGGCGCCCGTAGAAGCGCGGGCGCGAGGCAGGCGCCTGCGAGGGACGGTGGCCGCGCCGCGCCATCAGTGGCCCGCGTCCGCCGCGGGGAAGGGATAGAAGCCGTCGGAGGCATTCGGCTCGCGCGGGAAGGGGACGCGCGGCAGCGGCGCATCGGCATTGGCGGCCTGGATCAGGAAGGCAGCGAGGATGACCGCACCCTGCCGCAGGTCGTCGGCCTTCAGATGATCGAAGGTGTCGACGTTGGTGTGGTGCAGCCGGCTGCCGTAATCGAGCGGATCCTGGATGAACTGGAAGGCGGGGATGCCCACCGCGTCGAAGAAGACGTGATCGGTGCCGCCGACGCTGCGCATCGCCACCTGCGTGGCGCCCAGCGATTCGAACGGGCGGAGCCATTCCTCGAAGATCGGCACCACGGCGGGATTGCCCTGGGCGTTGATGCCGCGAATCCGGCCCGAGCCGTTGTCGAGATTGAAATAGGCGACGAGCCGGTCGTAGTCGGCCTGCTTGGCGAGCGGCCAGGCGTTGCGCCAGCCCATGTAGCGCGCGATGCCGGTGAGGCTCGGGTCCACAGGGCGCGAGGCGATGTGGCGCTCGACATAATCCATCGACCCGAGCAGGCCCTGCTCCTCGCCGTTCCACAGCGCGAAGCGGATCGTGCGCTTCGGGCGGATGCCGAGCGAACGGATGATCCGCGCGGCCTCCATCACCATCGCCGAACCGGCCGCATTGTCCGCCGCGCCGTCGCCCGCGGCCCAGCTGTCGAGATGCGCGCCCGCCATGACATAGCCGGCGTTCCGGTCGGTGCCGGGGATGTCGGCGATGACATTGTACGCCTGGGTGTCGCTGTCGTCGAAATGGACGACGCTGTTGAGCTCGAGCTGCGGCGCGGCGCCCATCCGGATCAGCCGGACAGTGCGGCGATAGTCCTCCGCGCCCATTTCGAAGGTCGGCATCGACGGGGTTTCGCCCGTGCCGAAGGTGTAGCCGCTGCCGTGGAGGAGATTGCCGTCGCGATAGGACATGGTGACGACCGCGAGCGCACCCTCTTCCTTCAGGAACGCGTCGCGCTGCGCAGCGAAGCTCCTCGCGCCGACCCGCGCCGAACCACGGTTCGGGCTGTAGTTCGGGATTGCGTAGCTGTTGAACTCGGCGAGCTGCTCGTCGGTCCAGCGGCGGAAGGCGGGTTCGGTCGGATCGGGGCGCTCCTCGGGCTCGCTGAGGAGCACGATCTTGCCCGCCAGCTTGCCGCGCCAGGCGTCGAAATCGCCGGCGCTGTCGATCGGAGCATAGACCGCCTCGCCGGTGACGGGCGTGCCGGTGCCCGGCGTCCAGGTGACCGGAACGACCGAGAGCTCGTCGATCCGCGGCGTGATCATGCGGCCGTTGTAGCGCTCCGCCCACCATCCGCGGCCGAACTCGAATCCTTCCTTGTGGACGTTCGACAGCCCCCATTCGCGGAACTTGGCGGCGGTCCAGTCCTCAGCCGTGCGCATGCCGGGCGAGTTGGTGAGCCGCGGCCCGATCACATCGGTGAGATATTGCGCGATCCGCATCACTTCGGACTGGCTGGTGCCTTCGGCGAGGATGCGTGCAGTCTGGCTGCGGTCGACCTGCTGGGCCGTGGCGGAAAGCGGGGCGACCAGGGCGGCGGCCGCGAGGACGAGTGCGAGAGCGCGCATGGAACTCCTTGAAGGTGAAGCGTTCGATCGGCGCGGACGCTATTCGCGAGCCGATGGCGGCGCAAGTGCGCGCTGCGGCGTTGACAGGCGGCGCGCGCATCGGCATTGGACGCCGCTCGCTCGACAAGCGGCTCCCATGGACAGGTGGCCGAGTGGTTAAAGGCAGCAGACTGTAAATCTGCCCGGGTTTCCCGTACGCTGGTTCGAATCCAGCCCTGTCCACCATTTTCCGCAGCCGCGGTCAGGCTCCTCCAGCGCCGCTCATGGGGCCGCCGCGCGGCTTCCTGCCGGAGCGGGCCACCGGAGCGGGGGCGGGTTCGGCCTTGGCATTCCCGGTATCGCAGTCGCACGGCGCGACCGGCACCGCCGCGCGCTCATCCTCCGCCAGATGCTCCAGCAGTGTCGCGAAGCGTCGCATCGATCCCATGAACCTCTCCCTCGCCCGGATAGCTGAAGCGCCAGCGAAGCTGCGGGTGCGAGGTTCCCGAGCGAAGAGGGTTAACGCACGGAAATCCGGGGATAACGCGCCTGGTCAGTCGAGAACTGCCGCCACGAGCTGGCGGAAGGCATCGGCGCGGTGGCTCATGCCGTGCTTCTTCGCCGGGTCCATTTCGCCGAAGGTCCGTTCCTCGCCGTTCGGCAGGAACACCGGATCATAGCCGAAACCCCGCGTCCCGCGCGGCGGCCAGACGAGCGTGCCATCGACGCGGCCCTCGAACCATTCGACATGGCCGTCGGGCCAGGCGAGCGCGAGCGCGCAGATGAAGTGCGCATCGCGCGGCGTTTCCGGCCCGAGCTGTTCGAGCCGACGCTCGACTCGGCTCATCGCGACGTTGAAGTCGCGTGCCGGACCCGCCCAGCGCGCCGAGAAGATGCCGGGCTCGTTGCCCAGCGCCTCGACGCACAGGCCGCTGTCGTCGGCCAGTGCGGGAAGGCCCGAGAGGTCGGCGGCCTGGAGCGCCTTCAGCTCGGCATTGGCGACGAAGCTGGTGCCGGTCTCTTCCGGCTCGGGCAGGTCGAGTTCGGCCGCCGACACCGGCGCGATGCCATACGGGCCAAGCAGCTCGGCGATCTCGCGCACCTTGCCGGGATTGTGGCTGGCGATGACGAGCCTGCCGGGCTGGAGCTTGCGGATCGCCTGCGGCGCATCGCCGCCGATGCCTTCATTCGGACCGGTCATCCGCCGACCGCCTTCTTCTGCGCGGCGAAGATGTCGTTGCAGCCGATGCGCGCGAGGCGGAGCAGGCGCAGCAGCCCTTCTTCGTCGTAGCAGGCGCCTTCGGCGGTCGCCTGCGCTTCGGCGATGCGACCGTCGCCCAGCAGCACGAAATTGGCGTCGGCGTCGGCGTTCGAATCCTCATCGTAATCGAGGTCGAGCACCGGCGTGCCCTGATAGATGCCGCAGCTCACCGCCGCGACCTGGTCGCGGATCGGGTTCTCGGCCAGCGCGCCTTGCGCCAGCAACTTGTCGACTGCGATCCGCAGCGCCACCCAGGCGCCCGAAATCGCCGCGGTGCGCGTGCCGCCATCGGCCTGGATCACGTCGCAGTCGAGCGTGATCTGGCGCTCGCCGAGCAGCTTGAGATCGGTGACCGCGCGGAGCGAGCGGCCGATCAGACGCTGGATTTCCTGAGTGCGGCCCGATTGCTTGCCCTTTGCCGCCTCGCGATTGCCGCGCGTGTGAGTCGCGCGCGGGAGCATGCCATATTCGGCGGTGACCCAGCCTTCGCCCTTGCCGCGCAGCCAGGGCGGCAGCCGCTCCTCTACCGAGGCGGTCACCAGCACGCGGGTATCGCCGAAGCCGATCAGGACCGAGCCCTCGGCGTGGCGCGTGAAATGAGGCTCGATCGTGATCGCCCGCATCTCGTCGGGGGCGCGGCCGGATGGGCGCATGTTTCAGTCTCCTGTAAGGTTTGGTGCGGGACCTAGCGGCGATGGGGCGAACGCGCCAGTGCGGCCGGGCGATCCTGCGAAAAGGGAGGAATGATGATGCGTTTGATTGCAGTGGGTTTGACCGCGCTCGCACTGGCGGGCTGCACCACGAGCCGCGCCCCCGAGGCACCCGTGGGCGCGCCGATCCCGGTGGAGAGCGAATCGATCACCTACGAGACCGGCCCCTGCTTCGGCCTCTGCCCCGTCTATTCGGTGACGGTACGCCCCGACGGGACCGGCACCTTCAACGGCATCCGCAACACCGCAGTGACCGGCGAGCGCGATTTCACGCTGACCGCGGATCAATATGCCGCGTTCAAGGCGAAGCTGGCGCCCTATCGCCCGGAGACCGGCACGGTCCGCTACGCCCATGGCGAGCCGAATTGCGAGCAGGTGGCGACCGACATGCCGAGCGCCGAAGTGACCTGGACCCGCCCGATCGGCGACAGTCAGAACCTGTATTTCTACTTCGGGTGCACCGCGGAGCAGAACAGCGCCATCGCCGATGCGCTGGGTCAGGCGCCCGAGCTGCTGCCGATCGAGAGGTTCATCGGCGAGCAGCCCTGACCTCCGCAGCGCGCAACACTCCGGCGCGGCGCGCGGCAGCCCTTGGCGGACGCCGCTCGCCGCGCCTACATCATGGCCATGAGTACGCCTCCGATCCACGAGATGACCGACCGTGCCCGCGACGTCTTTCGCATCGTGGTCGAATCCTATCTCGACAGCGGCGCGCCGGTGGGGTCGCGCACGATCTCGAAGATCTCCGGGCTCAACCTGTCGCCGGCCTCGATCCGCAACGTGATGCAGGACCTCGAGGAGCTGGGACTGCTCGCCGCGCCGCATACCAGCGCGGGGCGGCTTCCCACCGAAAGCGGGCTGCGGCTGTTCGTCGACGGGATGATGCAGGCGAGCGAGCCGACCGCCGACGAACGCGCGGCGATCGAGTCGCGCGCGGGCGAGGCGGGGCCGATCGAAGAGGCGCTGGCGAACACGACCGCCGCGCTGTCGGGCCTCTCGGCCTGCGCGGGGCTCGTCATGGTGCCGAAGAAGGAGCCGATCCTGCGCCAGTTCGGCTTCGTGCCGCTGAGCGAGGATCGCGCGCTCGCGGTGCTGGTGGGCGACGACGGCTCGGTCGAGAACCGGGTCGTCGATCTGCCGCCGGGGATGCGCCCCGACGCGTTGAACGAAGCCGCCAATTATCTTTCGGCGACGCTGGGCGGGCTGACGCTCAGCCAGGCGCGCGCGCGGATCGAGCGCCAGATTCGCGACGAGCGGGCGGCGCTGGACAGCGCGGCGCGGACGCTGGTCGAGCGCGGACTGGCGATCTGGAGCGAGGACGGCGACAGCCGCCCGGTGCTGATCGTGCGCGGCCAGGCCCGGCTGCTCGACGAAGGCGCCGCCGAGGATCTCGAGCGCGTCCGCCAGCTGCTCGACGAGCTGGAAGGCAAGCAGGAGATCGCCCGGCTGCTCGACAGCGCCCGCGAAGGCGACGCGACGCGCATCTTCATCGGATCGGAAAACAAGCTCTTCGCGTTGTCCGGTTCGTCGGTGATCGCCAAGCCCGTGCGCGCGCTCGACGGGCGCGTCGTGGGCGTGGTGGGTGTCATCGGGCCTACTCGGTTGAACTATGCCCGTGTCGTCCCCATGGTGGATTTCACGGCATCAACGCTGGCCAGATTGCTGGCCTGACGCAGAAAAACAGGAACACATGATCGATCAGGAAAAGTCGGACACGACCGACGTAAACGACAGCGAAACGCTGCGCGACGAGACCGCCGAAGCGGCTCCCGAAGTTGCCGAGCACGACCGGATCGGCGCGCTGGAGGCCGAGCTGGCCGAAGCGCGCTCGGCAGTGCTCTATGCGCGCGCCGAGACTCAGAACGTCCGCCGCCGCGCCGAGAAGGAAGCCGAGGACGCGCGCGCCTATGCCGTGACTCAGTTCGCGCGCGACATCCTCTCGGTCGCCGACAATCTGAGCCGCGCGCTTTCGGCGATTCCGGCCGACCTTCGCGAGAACGACAAGATGAAGGGACTGGTCTCGGGCCTGGAAGCCACAGGCCGCGAGATCGACGCGGTGTTCGGGCGCCACGGCATCTCGCGAGTCGCCGCGATGGGCGAGCCGCTCGATCCGAACCGGCACCAGGCGATGCTCGAAGTGCCGAGCGACGAGGCCGAGCCGGGGACGGTGGTGCAGGAAATCCAGTCCGGATACATGATCCGCGACCGGCTGCTGCGCCCGGCGCTGGTGGGCGTCGCGAAGAAGCCCGACTGAGGTCCGCCATCCGGGGGCGGCTGGCACCGCGCCGCCACCGCCCCTATGTCCCGGACATGTCCGGACGCTTTGATTCGCTGCCAAACCGCCGCGCCATCATCGATCGGCGCGCCGTGCGCGAGTCGCTGGCTTCGCTGGAGGCGGGCGACACCGCGGCGCTGCGCCAGGCCGCGACGGCACGGCTGCGCACGGCGCTGGATGCAGGCCGCGCCGAGATCGCGCGGCGGCTGGCGGAGCATCCCACGCGGGGGCATCGCGCGGCGGCGGCGGGCGCCTTCCTGACCGACCAGATCCTGCGGCTGCTGTGGGACTTCACGGTCGAGCGGCTCTATCCCAACAGCAACCCGACCGCCGCCGAGCGGATGACGCTGATCGCGGTCGGCGGCTATGGCCGCGGCGAGATGGCGCCGCATTCGGACGTCGACATCGGCTTTCTGACGCCGTGGAAAGTCACCGGCTGGTCCGAGCAGGTGATCGAATCGATCCTCTATTCGCTGTGGGACATGCAGCTGAAGCTGGGCCATTCGACTCGATCGCTCGACGAGATGGTGCGGCAGGCGAAGAGCGACGTGACGGTGCGCACGGCGCTGCTCGAGGCGCGCTACGTCTGGGGCGATACCGAGCTCTATGACGAGGCCGCGCGGCGCTTCAAGGCCGAGGTGCAGGCCGACAGCGCCCGCGATTTCATCGCGCAGAAGCTCGCCGAGCGCGACCAGCGGCACAAGCGGATGGGCGACAGTCGTTATGTCGTCGAGCCCAATGTGAAGGAAGGCAAGGGCGGGTTGCGCGACCTGCACACGCTCTTCTGGATCGGCAAATATGCCAATGGCGTGCGCGAGCCTGCCGAGCTCGTCGAAGCGGGGCTTCTGAGCAAGCTGGAATACCGCCAGTTCCGGCGCGCCGAGAATTTCCTGTGGGCGGTGCGTTGCCATCTCCACCTGATCACCGGCCGCGCCGAGGACCGGCTGACCTTCGACCTGCAGCGCGAGATCGCCGAGCGGATGAACTATGCGGACCGCCCGGGGAAATCGAAGGTCGAGCGGTTCATGCACTTCTATTTCCTGCAGGCGAAGAAGGTGGGCGACCTCACCGGCCTGTTCCTCGCGCATCTCGACGAGAAATATGCGGCGCGCGGCCGCCGTTTCGGACTGCCGCGACTGAAGCGCGCCCCAGCCAAGCTGAAGGGCTTCGTGCTCGATCGCGGCCGGCTGGCGCTGCCGGACGACTTGTTCTTCCAAGCCGATCCGGTGCGGCTGATCGAGATCTTCCAGCTTGCGGACCTGCACGGGCTGGAAATTCATCCGCTCGCGATGCGGGCCGCCAATCGTGACGCCAAGTTGGTCGACGACACGCGCGACGATCCGCGCGCCAATGCGCTGTTCCTCGACGTGCTGACGAGCCCGCGCGATCCGGAGACGGTGCTGCGCTGGATGAACGAAGCAGGCGTGTTCGGCCGCTTCGTTCCCGATTTCGGCCGTGTCGTCGCGCAGATGCAGTTCGACATGTACCATCATTTCACGGTGGACGAGCATACGATCCGCGCAGTGGGGCTGCTCAGCAGGATCGAGCGCGGCGAGCTGAAGGAGGACCATCCGGTCGCAACCGAGATCTTCGGCCAGATCGTCTCGCGGCGCGCGCTCTACGTCGCGGTGCTGCTGCACGACATCGCCAAGGGCCGCGGCGGCGACCATTCGGTCCTCGGTGCCGAAGTGGCCCAGCGGCTGTGCCCGCGGCTGGGACTGACCAAGGCGGAGACCGAAACGGTCGCGTGGCTGGTGCGCTATCATCTGCTGATGTCGGCGACTGCCTTCAAGCGCGATCTTGCCGACTTCAAGACGATCCTCGACTTCGCCTCGGCGGTCCAGTCGCCGCAGCGGCTCAGCATGCTGCTGGTGCTGACGGTGGTGGACATCCGCGCGGTGGGCCCCGGGGTGTGGAACAGCTGGAAGCGCCAGCTGCTCACCAATTTGTTCGAGGCGGCGGAGGAGGTGCTGCGGCTGGGCCATGCACAGAAGGGACGCAGCGAGCGGATCGCGGCGAAGCAGCGGGCGCTGGCGGAGCGGCTGAACTGGGAAGCGCCGCGGATCGAGCGGATCGTCGAGCGGCTGCCCGAGCCCTATTGGATCGCCGAGCCCGAGGATGTTCTGGAGCGCAATGCGCGGCTGATCGACGGCGCCGGCGTCGCGCAGCTGACCGTCGAGGCACAGGTCTATCCCGATCGCGGCGCGACGCTGGTGACGGTCTATGCCGCCGACCATCCGGGCATCTTCTATCGCATCGCCGGGGCGATCCATGCCGCCGGCGGAAACATCATCGATGCGCGCATCCACACGACGCGCGACGGGCTCGCGCTCGACAATCTGCTGGTGCAGGACCCCTTCGGCAGACCGTTCGGCGACGAGACGCAGCTCGCGCGGCTGAAGGCCGGGATCGCCGACGCGCTCGCCAATCGTGCGCGGCTGAGCGAGCGGCTGATGACCAAGCCGCTGCCGCACCCGCGCCAGCATACGTTCACGATCGAGCCGAACGTGCTGATCGACAACAAGGCATCGAACCGGTTCACGGTGATCGAAGTGAATGCGCGCGACCGGCCGGCGCTGCTCTATCACCTCGCGCGTGCCCTGTTTCAGTCGAAAGTGACGATCCGTTCGGCGCATGTCGCCACCTATGGCGAACGCGCGGTCGACACTTTCTATGTGACCGACCTGATCGGCGACAAGATCGTCGCCGGGCCGCGGCTGAAGGCTGTCGAGCGCCGACTGCTCGAGGCGGCCGCGGGCGACGGCGAGCTCTCGCAGGCTGCCTGAGCGCTATTCGTCGCGCTTGGTCTCGGCTTCGTTGGTTCGCTCGGCACGCTCGGTACGCTCGGCACGTCCGGCGCGGCCGGCTGCCTCCTCGGCCCTTCCTTCCTTGGCGGCGGCTTCCTCTGCCTTCCGCGAGGCGCGAACCGCCTGCTGCGCCGCCTGCTGCTCGGGCGGGATGAAGCTGATCACTTCGTCGCCTTCGTCGACATAGGGCTTCGCCGTCGCCGAGAAGAATTCGAGATGCCCGCCCTCGCGCTTGATCGCGACCGGCTCGCCGCCGCGCGCCAGCCGCTGGCGGTAATCGCCGAAGCTGAATTTCTCGGTGATGCGAGTCCGGCCGAACTGCCAGCCCTCGGCGATCAGCCGCTGCAGTTCCTCGACGCTGCGCTTGCTTTCCAGCAGGACATGCGTGCGCGGCTGGACGGCGCCCTGCTTGTCCTGCGGCGCGGTCTGGGTGAGCTTCTCGAACCCCATCTCCGGGCCGAGATCGGAGCAGACCAGCGCATTGTACGCGTCATTGTCCGTCGCGGCGAGCAGCTGCTGATATTCGGACAGGTCGAGCCGGTCCTCGTGGACTTCCTCGAGGATGTCGCCGCGCCACACGTCGAGTTCCTTCCGCCGTGCCGAGCGCAGCGCGAAGGTCGAGCTGTCGGCGACCGTCACGCGATAGCCGAGCTGCTTCAGATAGGCGCCGAACGCAGTGGTCCAGTCGTTCGCGCCGACGATCAGCACGCTCTCCCCCTTGCCGCGGTCGATCCCGAGCCGCTGCGCCACCCAGGGCGCGGAGAAGCCGTGCGCGAGGATCGTGACGACCACTACCGCGAAGCTGAGCGGCACCAGCGCCTCGGCATCGGGCACGCCGTAATCCACCAGGCGCAGCGCGAAGAGCCCGGTGATCGCGACGGCGACGATGCCGCGCGGGGCGATCCACGCGATGAACAGCCGCTCGCGCCAGGGCATCGACGAGAAGGCGAGGCTGATCAGCACGGTGAGCGGCCGTACGAGGAAGAGAAGCAGCACGAGGAACGCCGTGAACCGCAGCTGGAAATCCTGCAGCGTCTCCCAGTCGAGCGTGGCGGACAGGATGACGAACACGCCGGAGATCAGCATGACCGTCAGATCTTCCTTGAATCGGCGGAGCGCGCGGCTCGAATGCACCGGGCGATTGGCCATGACGAGCCCCATCACCGTCACCGTGACCAAGCCGGTTTCGTGCTTCACCAGATCGGCGAGCACGAAGCCGCCGATCACCGTCGCCAGCAGCACCGAAGCCTTGAGATATTCGGGCACATAGCCGCGCGGGAACAGCCAGGTGATCGCGAAGCCCAGCGCGACGCCGAGCAGCGCCGCGAGCAGCGTGGCCACCGCGACGTCGCCGATCACGCCGCTGACGCTCGCGTTCGGCCCGTCGAAGGTGATGTAGGCATAGATGGCGACCGCCAGCAGCGCGCCGATCGGATCGTTGACGATGCCTTCCCATTTGAGCGTGTCGGCGACCCGCGGCGGCACACGCAAGGTGCGCAGCATCGGCCCGATCACCGTCGGGCCGGTGACCACCAGAATGCCGCCGAACAGCGAGGCCACGCCCCAGCTGAGCCCGGCGCCATAATGCGCTGCGAGCGTCCCGAGCAGCCAGCCGAGCGGAACCCCGATGATGACGAGCCGCAGCACCGGCTGGCCGGCGTGGCGCAGGTCACGGAAATTCAGGCTGAGGCCGCCCTCGAACAGGATCACCGCCACCGCGAGCTTGATGATCGGCTCCTGCAGCGGCCCGAGATCGCGGTCGGGGACGATGATGCCGAGCACCGGACCGGCGAGCACGCCCGCCAGCAGCATCAGCGCGATCGCCGGGCGCCCGGTGCGCCACGCGACCCACTGGGCGGCGATGCCGATCACGCCGATCAGCGCGATTTTGACGAGAAGCGAATCGATCATGCCTGCATGTACCCCGCAAGCGAAACCGTTGGGCGCGAATTGCGATCCACGCTAGAATTCGCTCGGCAACGCAGGGGGAGAGTCGGCATGGGTGTCCTTGGCTTCGGCGGTTTCTTCTTCCGGGCACGCGATCCGGAAGGATTGAAGACCTGGTATCGGGAACATCTGAACGTCGGCGGCGGATGCAGCGCCGAGGGAGAAGGTGCAACGAGCGAGTGGTTCTGGAATATCCAGGCGGGGCCGGTGGTGTTCGAGCCGTTCCGGGCGGACTCGAGCTATTTCGCGGCGGACAAGGCCTATATGCTGAATTTCCGCGTGAGCGATCTCGACGGTTTGCTCGAGCAGCTGAACGCCACGGGCATCGCGATCGAGACGCGTGACGAATGGGATACGCCGGAAACCGGCCGGTTCGCGCGGATCCACGACCCCGAGGGCAATCCGATCGAATTGTGGGAGCCGCCGGCGGAGCGCTGACCGCAAAGCGTCCCGGACGGTCACCGGAGGCCGCGGCTCGGCGCGGAAGCGCAGGCGGGCTGTTCGCGTGGGGCAGCCTGGCGACACCTGCCTCCGCGTCCCGCCCACGCCGGAGGCGGTTCTGCTGACGGGCAGGTGCGCCGTGGCGGCTGTTGGTGCGCTATCCGCCGAGAGTAGCGAGCACGTCGTCGAGCTGGTCGAGCTGCTCGGGCAGTGCGGTCGCCGAGCCTTGCAGCGCCTCCTCCAGTGCATCGCTCGAGGGATAGGCTTCGTGGAAGGTCAGCAGGGTCTTTCCATTTCGCTCCTCGAAGGTGACGGTGGTGACTGCGCCCTGCTCGCCCTCGTCATTGGTCCAGACGATGCGCTCGTTGGGTACCACGTCGAGATATTTGCCGAAGAAGGCGACGGTTTCGGAGCCGCCGGTGCTGAATTCCAGTCGATATGTGCCGCCAGTCCGCACGTCCATCTCGCACGCGACGAGCGAAATGCCCGTCGCCGATCGCGGCATCCACCAGCGCTGGAACAGGTCGGCCCGGCTCCACGCGGTATAGACGATGTGCGGCGGCGCATCGAACGTCCGCTTCACGACGAGTTCGCGATCTCCTCTCCGCTCGATCGACGTGCGGTTGCGCACGGCATGTGCGTTGCTACCCTGCTGATCCATCGCCTTCCTCCTGTTGCAATTCGCTGATGATGCCGTCCAGCGCATCGAAGCGTTCCTCGAAGAGCTTGCGGTGCGCCTCGATCCATGCCGCCTCGGCCTCGAGACCCCGTGTTCCGAGCGCGCAGGTTCGTACGCGGCCGACCTTCCGAGTGACGACCAGCTCCGCGCGCTCGAGGATCTGGACATGCTTCTTCATGCCGGTGAGCGTCATCTGAAACATGTTCGCCAGCGCCGTGATCGATGCCTCACCGTGGCCGAGCCGTTCGATGATCCCGCGGCGAGTCGCATCGGCGAGCGCCGCAAAGGAGAGGTCGAGGCGAGGGGATGAATACTGAACCATATGGTTCATTATCTAGTCTCCGCCGCGGCATGGCGCAAGCGCCAATTCGCGGCAGGCTCCGCGGTCCGCCAAACAAGGCGACGCGGCACAAAAAACCCCCGCGGTTTCCCGCAGGGGCTTCCTGGATTCAGCGCTGCGCGGCGGATTACTTCGGCGCGAGCACCATCAGCATCTGGCGGCCTTCCATGCGCGGATAGCTTTCCACCTTGGCCTCTTCCTGCACATCCTCGGCAACGCGCTGGAGGAGCTGCATGCCGAGCTGGCCGTGGCTGAGCTCGCGGCCGCGGAACCGCAGGGTGAGCTTCACCTTGTCGCCTTCACCGATGAACTTGCGGACGTTCTTCATCTTCGTCTCATAGTCATGGTCATCGATGTTCGGACGCATCTTGATCTCCTTGATCTCCTGCGTCTTCTGGGTCTTGCGTGCCTGATTGGCCTTTTTCTGGGCTTCGTACTTGTACTTGCCCACATCGAGGAACTTGGCGACCGGCGGGTCGGCGTTGGGCGACACTTCCACGAGGTCAAGCCCGTGCTCGGCGGCCTGCTCCATCGCCTCGCGCGTGTACATGACGCCGAGGTTCTCGCCCTCATGGTCGATCACGCGCACCTTGGGCGACTGGATGAATTCGTTATAGCGGGGGCCGTTCATCGGCGGGGGCGCCATCGGGCGCCGCATCGGGGGACGTATAGGGCTTCTCCTTATGATTGCCTGAAAGGCAAATGTAGTGATTCGCGCGGCCGTTTGAAAGCGGCCATTCGTGCGCAGGGCGCGGGAGCGGGTCAGTCCAGCGTGTCGAGCCGGATTTCCACGCCTTCGAGCAGCAGCGCGGCGACGCTGTCGTGCGCCTCATATTCCTCGACGTCGGCGTAGACCTCGTCCCGCGGAGCGCGGTGAACGCGGATTGTCCTGCGCACCGCATCGACCACCCAGTAATCGCGAATTCCGAACCGCGCATAGAGCGGTGCCTTCACGCGCAGGTCGTAGGCGATCGAAATGTCGGCGACTTCGATCACGAGCAGCAGATCGGGACCACGCACCTCGCGACTGTCGCCCCCGGCCGACCAGACCGCTATGTCCGGCTCGACCAACGTTCGCCCATCGAGCGTGAGCGAACTCTCGACATAGACGCCCGCGCTGCGCGGCCGGGTCATGATCAGCGCCTCAACCAGCTTGCGCTTCATCTGCTCGTGCCAGTTCGCCTTCGCCGCCGCCATCGGCACGATTTCCCCGTCGATCAGCTCGAACTTCTCGCCTTCGGCCAAAACGCCCGCAGCGGTGAGGTCATAGACCTCGTCCGCGGTCAGCCGGGCGGGGAGCAGCCCCTTTCGGACGTTCTGGAACAGCGTCATGCACCGATCATAGCAGGACGGCGCTCAGCTGCGAAGATCGGGCGGCGTGGCCTCGGCGACCAGCGCGGCAACGGCTTCGTCGACGCTCAGCATCTTTTGCCCCTGTACGCCCAGCGTGCGGATCGCGACGGTGCCTTCCTCCGCCTCGCGCTTGCCGACCACCAGCAGCTGCGGGACCTTGGCCAGGCTATGCTCGCGCACCTTGTAGTTGATCTTCTCGTTGCGCAGGTCGGTTTCGACGCGGATGCCCGCCGTGCGCAGCTTCGCCGCCACTTCCTGCGCATAGCCGTCCGCATCCGACACGATCGTCGCGACCACCGCCTGCACCGGCGCTAGCCACACCGGCAGACGCCCGGCGAAATGCTCGATCAGGATGCCGATGAAGCGCTCGTAGCTGCCGAAGATCGCGCGGTGGAGCATGATCGGGCGGTGGCGCTCGCCATCCTCGCCGATGTAGCTGGCGTCGAGCCGCTCGGGCAGCACGCGGTCCGACTGGATCGTGCCGACCTGCCATGTGCGGCCGATCGCGTCGGTGAGATGCCATTCGAGCTTCGGCGCATAGAAGGCGCCTTCGCCGGGCAGCTCCTCCCATCCATATTCGGCCGTGGCGAGACCGGCCTTTTCCACGGCGTCGCGCAGCTCGGCCTCGGCCAGATCCCACATTTCCTCGGTGCCGAACCGCTTCTCGGGGCGCAGCGCGAGCTTGATCGCGTAGGTGAAGCCGAAATCCTTGTAGATCCGGTCGGCGAGCGCGCAAAAGGCCCGGACCTCGTCGACGATCTGGTCCTGTCGGCAGAAGATGTGCGCATCATCCTGAGTGAACTGGCGGACGCGCATCAGCCCGTGCAGCGCGCCGTGCGGCTCGTTGCGGTGGCAGCAGCCGTTTTCGTAAAGGCGCAGCGGCAGGTCGCGGTACGACTTGATCCCCTGGCGGAAGATCAGGACGTGCGCGGGGCAGTTCATCGGCTTGAGCGCCATCCAGTCGGCGGCTTCGGAGACGAGCGGCCCCTCGTCCTCGACATTGGGCACTTCGTCGGGAATGACGAACATGTTCTCGCGATATTTACCCCAGTGGCCCGATTGCTCCCACTGGCGCGCGTCCATCACCTGCGGCGTCTTGACCTCGGCATAGCCCGCGGCGTCGATCGCGCGGCGCATATAGGCCTCCAGCGCGCGCCAGATGACGAAGCCGTGCGGATGCCAGAAGACGCTGCCATGCGCTTCGGACTGCAAGTGAAACAGGTCCATTTCCTGTCCCAGCTTGCGGTGGTCACGCTTGGCGGCCTCCTCCAGCTTGTGCAGATGCGCATCGAGCTGCTTCTTGTTGAGCCAGCCGGTGCCATAGATGCGCGTGAGCTGGGCATTCTTCTGGTCGCCGCGCCAATAGGCGCCGGCCACACGCATCAGCTTGAACGCCTGGGGGTCGAGCTTGCCCGTGCTCGCCAGATGCGGGCCGCGGCACATGTCGAGCCAGTCCCCGCCCGACCAATAGACGGTCAGTTCCTCGCCTTCGGGCAGCTCCTTCGCCCACTCGGCCTTGAAGACCTCGCCTTCCTTCTCCCATTTGACGATCAGATCTTCGCGGCTCCAGACCTCGCGGCGCAGCGGCTTGTCGGCGCGAATGATCTCGCGCATCTTTTCCTCGATTGCCGGCAGGTCGTCCATCGAGAAGGGATCGCGGCTCGCGGGCGCCTTCACGTCATAGTAGAAGCCGTCGTCGGTCGCCGGTCCGAAGGTGATCTGCGTGCCCGGCCAGAGCGCCTGCACCGCTTCCGCCAGCACATGCGCATAATCGTGACGGGCGAGCTCGAGCGCCTCCGCCTCGTCACGCGACGTGACGAGCGCCAGCTGCGCGTCGCCCTCCAGCGGGCGCATGATGTCGCGCAGCTCGCCGTCGACCTTGGCTGCGATCGCCGCCTTGGCCAGCCCCGGACCGATCGCCGCGGCGATGTCCGCCGGGGTAGTCCCCGGGGCTACCTCGCGGACGGAACCGTCGGGCAGCGTAATGCGGAACATCTCGGACACGGGGAGGGCCTTCCAATCAGGAGTTTCGGAAGCGCGGCTTATGCCTGCGCCGGTGCAATATAGGCAAGCGATGTCCGGCTTGCCGCCGTTCGCGCCACACGCACCTCTATTTGTCTGAGTTTATCCTTGCACTCGCGGACGCCATCGGGTGAAGGAAGCGCATGACGAACGGAATCAACATCGATCGCCGCGCGCTGCTGACGGCGGCGGCGGCACTCCCGGTGGCGGCGGCGCTCCCGGCATGGGCATCGAGCGAGGAGGAGCGGATCGTGAACCCATTGGTGCTGCAGCGCGCGGACCCGCACATCCTGCGCCACGACGACTGGTTCTACTTCACCGCTTCGGTTCCGGAATATGACCGGGTCGTGCTCCGCCGCGCGCGCAGCGTCGCCGATCTGCGCGACGCCGAGGAAGTGGTGCTGTGGCGCCGGCCGGAAAGCGGGCGAATGGGCGGCTATATCTGGGCGCCGGAAATCCATTATTTCGACGGCCGCTGGCACATCTACTTCGCCGCCGGCAACGAGGACGATCCGTTCCATATCCGCACCTATGTGCTTCAGGCCGAGGGCGCGAACCCGCTCGCGGCCGACTGGTCGGTGATCGGCCAGCTCGAAACGCCGTGGGACAGCTTCACGCTCGACTGCACCAGCTTTGAGCACAAGGGGCAGCGCTATCTCTGCTGGGCGCAGCGCGAGCCGGGCATCGATACCAACAGCAATCTCTATCTCGCGCCGATGGCGACGCCGACGACGCTCGCGGCCGCGCCCGCGCGGCTCACCGTGCCGACGCTGCCGTGGGAAATCCAGGGCTACAAGGTCGCCGAAGGGGCCGCGCTGCTCGCGCGCAACGGCAAGCTGTTCCTTACCTATTCGGGCAGCGCGACCGACGATCGCTATTGCATGGGCATGCTCACCGCCGATGCGGAGGCCGACATCATGGACCCCGCCGCCTGGGCGAAGTCGCCCGTGCCGGTGTTCGAGTCGGCGCCCGAGCACTCGATCTACGGCCCGGGCCACAACAGCTTCGTGGTCGATGAAGCGGGACGCGACCTGCTGGTGTATCACGCGCGCGACTATCGCGAGATCGACGGCAACCCGCTGTTCGATCCAAATCGCCACGCCCGGGTGCAGCCGATCCACTATCGCGCCGACGGCACGCCCGATTTCGGCAAGCCGGTGGCGAACGGTCCGCTGCCGCAGGGCTGAGGCGGCGCGCCGCTCGTCGGGCGGGCGAGCGGCGCCCGTCGTCCTTCAGCGAAACGAGCCGCCGGCCACCGTCAGACCACTCCGAACGGCACGACCCGGTTGAGCGCGATGTGCCCGATCTCCGCGCGGCCCAGATAGGGCACGTCCATTTCGGCGCACCAGCGCTGCGCGATCTGTTCGGGCGTTTCGGCAAAGGGCGGGTTGTTTTCCTGAACGTCGGTGACCGCACCCAGCCGGATGCCGGCGATGCCCTTCAACTGAGTCGCGTGCGCGACGGTGAAGAACATCCGGTCGAACCGGTAGAGCGGCTCCGAGACTTCTTCGATCATCAGCACATGATCGGTCAGGTCGGGCATATATTGCGTGCCGATCATCGCATTGAGGATCGCCAGGTTGAATGCGGCGGCCGGGCGGCCGTCGAGGTGCGGCTCGAGCGCGCGGCGGTCGCGGTCGATCAGCCAGGCGAGCGCCCAGCCGATCGATTCGCCGGCATCGTCGCTGCCAAGGTTGATCGGCATCGCGGCATGGATCGGGCGGCCGATCCCGGCGGCATAGAGCGCGCCGAGCAGAAACCCCATGTCCGAAAAGCCGAGATACGCCTTGTTCCGTGCGGCCGGGCCGAGCTCGGGCATCACCCGGCTGAGGATCCGGTTCGAGCCATAGCCGCCGCGCGCGAACCACACCGCGTCGAAGGCGGAATCGTTGGCCATTTCGAGGAAGGCGGCGGCGCGCTGATCGTCGGTTCCGGCGAAATGGCCGTGGCTGAGGAAGCATTGCGGGTGAAAGACGATGTCGTGCGCGGGATAGGTGAGCGCCATGAAGGCGGAAACGCGCGCGGCATTGGCCTTGCTGATCGGCCGGCCCGGTGCGACGACTGCGATGCGCATGACCCTTCTGGTTCCTTGATCCATTCGTGCTGAGCAGGGGCCGAGCGAAGTCGAGGGCCCGTATCGAAGCACTGCGTCGCCAATGACCCCCGTGTCGCCGCATCGACAGGCTCTGCGGTTCCCCGAGGGCAAACGGAGGTGGCAATGCCGAAGCTTGCTCCCCGTCGCTGCGCCGGATAGCGCAGGGCCATGCAGCACAGCAAACCCTACTTCTTCGTGGGCATCGGCGGATCGGGGATGATGCCGCTGGCAATGATCCTTGCCGGACAGGGCGCGACCGTCGCGGGATCGGACCGATCGCTCGATCAGGACCGGCTGCCTGCGAAATTCGACTATCTGCGCGATCGGGGCATCACGCTGCACCGTCAGGACGGCAGCGGGATCGTCTCGCCCGATCAGATCGTCGTGGCCTCCGCCGCGGTCGAGGCGAGCGTGCCCGACATGGTGGCGGCCGAGCGCGTGGGCACACAGCAGCTGCGCCGGCCCGAACTGCTCGCGCAGCTTTTCAACGCCGCACCACGCTCGATCGGCGTGGCCGGAACGAGCGGTAAATCGACCGTCACCGGCATGATCGGCTGGATGCTGCACGCGCTGGGCAAGGCGCCGACGGTGATGAACGGCGCGGTGATGAAGAATTTCGCGTCGCCCGACGCGCCCTTCGCCAGCGCGCTGGTCGGCGAGAGCGAGATTTTCGTGAGCGAAGTCGACGAGAGCGACGGATCGATCGCGCTCTATGTGCCTTCGATCGCAGTGCTCAACAACGTCAGCCTCGATCACATGTCGATGGAGCAGCTACGCGCGCTGTTCGGCGGGTTCCTCGCGCGCGCGGGAACCGCGATCGTCAATGTCGGCGATGCCGAGGCGGCGGCGCTCGCGATGGAGCTGGCGCCCAGCCAGCGCGCCACCTTCGCAGTCGAAGGGCAGGCCGATTACTCGGCGGAAAATCTCGCCGAGGCGCCGTTCGCGATCTCGTTCGATCTCGTCACGGTCAATGCACGGCGTCACGTGCGGTTGAACGTGCCGGGGCGGCATAATGTATCGAACGCGCTGGCTGCGATCGCGGCGGTGGTCGCGACCGGCGTGCCGCTCGATGCGGCGGCGGCAGCGATCGAGGGCTTCACCGGCCTGCGCCGCCGGTTCGATCTGGTGGGCGAATCGAACGGCGTCGCAGTGATCGACGATTTCGGGCACAATCCCGACAAGATCGCCGCGACGCTCGACACGCTCCATGCCTTTCCCGGCCGGCTCCTGCTGCTGTTCCAGCCGCACGGCTATGGTCCGCTGAAGGTGATGCGGCGCGAGCTCGTTGCGATGTTCGCCGCGAAGCTCGCGCTGGACGACCTGCTGGTGCTGCCCGACCCGGTGTATCTCGGCGGAACGGTCGCCCGCGAAGTCACGAGCGCGGACATCGTCGCCGATGTGGGCGTCGCCGGCCGCAACGCCCGCCATATCCCCGATCGCGATGCGGCCGCCGACCATCTTGTGGCGCAGGCGCGCCCGGGCGACCGGATCGTCCTGATGGGTGCGCGCGACGACACGCTGAGCCTGCTGGCGCAAAGGATGCTTGGCGATTTGACAAGCTGACACGCCAAATAGGAAAGCCAGCTTGACACTCCGGGGCGACTCGGCGTAAAGCTACCTTGTCATTTGAACAAGGGAGCTTTCCAATGCGTACTGCCGCTGCCAAGCGCTACACCAAGCGGTTCTTCACCACGATGGCCGCCTATGTGGTGGTGCTCAGCTCGAGCAGCTGGGCGCTCAACAACTATGATCCTTCGGGCGCGGCGCGAATCCTGCTCTCTGTCCTGCCCGCGCTGCCGGTGATCGCCGCGCTCGTGGTGATCGGCATCTACCTGGTCGAGGAGACCGACGAGTTCCTGCGCCGCCAGATCGTTTCGGCGATGCTGTTCGGGATCGGTGTCGTGCTGTCGATCTCCACCGTGCTCGGCTTCATGCAATATGCCGAGGTGATCGGGCAGGTGGACGTGTTCTGGGCCTTTCCGATCTGGTGCATTTCCTGGGGGCTGGCGCAGTGCGCGGTCGGTCTGCGCGACAAGGCGGCGGGGGCGGGGGAATGAAGAACCGCCTGCGCGTGCTGCGCGCCGAGCGCCAGTGGAGCCAGCAGCATCTGGCCGACCTGCTCGAAGTCTCACGCCAGAGCGTGAACGCGATCGAGACCGGGCGCTACGATCCCTCGCTGCCGCTCGCCTTCAAGATTTCCGACGTCTTCGAAATGCCGATCGAAGCGATTTTCACCAACCCATCCAGGGAGGAAGCCGAATGATGTTCTGCAGCTGCAACCGCGCCCCAAACCGCAACGCGATCGTCGCGTCCTTCGCAGCCGCCGCCGTGCTGATCGCCGGCGCCGCCGCCGATCGCGCCGAAAGCGCGGCACGCATCATCCCCGCGCACTCTGCCGCTTCGGCGCAGGAGGCGATGATGCAGGGCGAACATATCTCGATCCGGACCATCGGCTCCGGGCCCGCGGTGTTCCTGATCCCCGGTCTGTCCAGCCCACGCGCGGTGTGGGACGGCGTCGCGCCGGGCCTTGCCGCGAACCACACCGTGCATCTGGTTCAGGTGAACGGCTTCGGCGGCGGCGATCCGCGCGCCAATCTGGAGCCGGGCGTGCTCGACGGCATCGTCGCCGAACTCCGCGGCTTCATCGCCGAGCGCGGGATCGAATCGCCGGCCGTCGTGGGCCATTCGATGGGCGGACTCGTCGGGCTGATGCTCGCCGCGCGACATCCCGATGCCGTGGGGCGGCTGATGGTGGTCGATGCGTTCCCCTTCTTCGGTACCGTCATGGGAGCCGAATCGGTCGATGCGATCCGACCCCGCGCCGAACAGATGCGGGCGATGCTGCTGGCGCAGGCGGAGACGGGCGAGGCGACTGCCGGACCGGTCACCAGCGATCCGGGCGGCATCTGGTCGATCACATCCGAGGGGCGGATTCAGGTGGCGAACTGGTCGAGCGCGGCCGATCAGCGCGTCGTCGCGCAGGCGATGTACGAGGATATGGTGACCGACATGCGGCCCGAACTCGAGGCGATCACCGCACGGCCGTTCACCGTGCTCTACGCCGCCGGGATGGGCGAAGCGCAGGCGCGTGCGATCTGGGAGCCGCAATATGCCGGGTCGGGTGCGCGGATGGTGGCGGTGCCCGACAGCTATCATTTCATCATGCTCGACCAGCCGGAGGCATTCGCGGCCGAGCTGGAGGAGTTTCTGGCCCGGTAGCGTGGACGCCGGAACGAAGAAGGGCCCGGGATCGCTCCCGGGCCCTCGCTTCGCACCCGCGGGTGCGCGATCCTGTTGCCTCAGTAGGTGCCCGAAAAGGCCCGGTTGAGGTTGCGGTCGCCGCTCATGTCGTTTTCGTCGTCGCGGAAGAACGCCATGTTGCGTTCCTCGTCGCGCCACTTCGACTGCGCCTCGTCGGCGGTCTTGCGGATCTTCACCTTGTCCTTGTCGACCGATTCAATCCAGCGCGAGGGGATTGAATGATGATGGCCGCCCGCGTCCTTGTCGTTCTTCGTCAGCAGGATGCGGTCGCCACGGACCTTGTCGACGGTACCGACATGCTGTCCGTCGGAACCGAGCACTTCCATATGCTCCTTCACCCGACTCAGCGAATCGCGCTGGGTCTGCCGTTCGGAGCGGAAGCTGGCGAACTCGTTGTGGAACCGTTCGGCGTTCTCGCGCCGATATTCGTCATAGTCGCGGTCGAGCTCGGCGATGCGCTGGCGGCGCCATTGATGATAATGCCCGTCCTCGCGGCCATAGGGGTTGTCCCAGCGGTCGCGGCGGCTGTGCCGCTCGTCGTAGCGCTGATCCATTTCACGGCGCCGCTCGGCATCGTCGTCTCCGAACCAGGAGCGCACTTCGTCGCCCGCACGATCGAAGAAACCGCGATCGCGGTCGTCGTAGCGGTTCTGCGTGCGATAGCTGCGGTCGCGTCCCCAGTCGCCGCGGCGGTCCTCGCCATACATGCGGTCGCGATTCGAGCCATAGCCGCGCGTGTCGCGATCGGAGCCATAGCCGCGGTCGAAATCCTCGTCGCGGTAGCCATTGTTCATCGTGCCGCGGAAGCGGTCGCCACGTCCGTGCGTCCAGGGCTCGCGGCCGCCATAATAATCGCCGTCGCCGTAGTCGGCGCCATAGCGTTCGCGTCCGCGCTCCGCGCCCCGGCCACGATCGGCCGCGGCATAGTCGCGCGCGCTACTGTAGGTATAGTCTCGGCCCGATCCATAGTCGCGGGTATAGTCTTGCGGGTCTCTGCGGCCGTAATAATCAGATTGGGGACTGTTGCGATAATAGCGGTCGTCCATAATATCCTCCTTTGTTCTTTAAGTTACTGGCGCTGCGGGCGAATTCCCGCGCTGCCGTACACTGAATCAAAGGATGGGAAGCCCAATCGTTCCATGGGCTTGGCGCGCGGATGCGGCGTTTCGGCGCAGCTTCGTTTCGGCCGCGATGAAAAGCGTGATCGGCACCAGTTGCAACGGCGCCAAGCTGTCGCTAAGGGGAGCGACCCCGGCACGGCCGGGGTTGATGGCGGGGCCGTAGCTCAGTTGGCAGAGCGCTGCAATCGCACTGCAGAGGTCAGGGGTTCGACTCCCCTCGGCTCCACCAGTTCCTCACGGACCGGTTTGCGCCCGCCATCATTTCCCGCCCGCCGGGCGCCGCTCACTCGTCGTCGGCTTCGATCCACGAAATATGGCGCTTGGCGATGCGCAGCGCGACCAGCAGGGTCAGCCCCAGCACCGCGGCGATTGTCACCACCTGCCACTGACCCGCCCCGCACGCGATCCCGACCGCCGCCGAGAGCCAGATGTTGGCAGCGGTCGTCAGGTTTCGCACGTCGCCGGCGCGCACGAAGATCAGCCCCGCCGCGATGAAGCCGATCGCCTGGGCGAGCCCCTGGATCGCGCGCAGCGGATCGGGCTGGGCGTCGGTCGTGCGCAGCTCGGCGAACAACAGCAGCGCCGTCAGCATGATCGTCGCCGAGCTGAGCGCGACGATTCCATGGGTGCGAATCCCCGCCGAGTGGCCCGTCACTTCGCGGTCGAGCCCCAGCAGCACGCCGAGTCCGGTCGCGGAACCCAGCCGCAGGGCGATTTCAACCGTGCCGACATCGGCGATTTCGGGGAGCGGGGCCATGGCATCCCAACGGGTGTCGGCGCGTTGGGATGCATGTTGCACGCCCGCGGGTGTCCTCTAGAGGTCGGTCATGGGCTCTCCGAGTGAAATCGTTCCAGCCGCGACCGTCGTGGTGATCCGCGAGACGCCGGGCGGCGCGGCGCCCGAGCTGCTGATGGTCGAGCGCGCCCGTGCCATGTCGTTCGCCGGCGGCGCATTGGTTTTTCCGGGCGGCCGGGTCGATCCCGCCGATCGCGTTCTGGCGACGCAGTGGGACGGCGATGCCGACGATCTCGCCGCGCGGATCGCCGCAGTGCGTGAATCGCTCGAGGAGACCGGGCTTGCGCCTGGCCTGTCCGTTGCCGCCGAACGGATCGCGGCCATGCGCGCCGAGCTGGCGGCGGGAGCGACGTTTGGCGAGCTGCTGCGCGATCACGCCGCGACGCTCGATCCGCATGCGCTGGTGCCGTTCGCACGCTGGTGCCCCGATCACGACCGGCGGGTGTTCGACACGTATTTCTATCTCGCGCGCGCGCCTGCGGAGGGGCCGGAGCCAACGCCCGACGCGACCGAATCGGTGCGCGTGTTCTGGGCGACCGCGCGGCAGGTTCTCGCGGAAGCCGACGCGGGGCGCGCCCGGATCATCTTTCCCACTCGGCGCAACCTCGAGCGGCTGGCGACGTTCGGTTCGTTCGACGAGGCTGCGGCCAATGCGCGCGCCCATCCCGTCCGCACGATCACACCCTGGGTGGAGCGCCGCGACGATGCCGACCATCTCTGCATCCCGAACGACTGCGGCTATCCGGTGACTTCGGAAGCGATCGATCGAGCGACACGCGGGTGAGCGCGCTCCGCCGCTTTCTCGGCGCGGCGATCGCCTTTGCCGTGCTGCTGGCGCTGGGGCTGGCGCTCTATGCCGTCGTCCGAAAGCGGCCGCAGGATCTGCCCTGGACCAAGCTCGACCTCGGGCAGCCGGTAGGCGCCTTCACCGGGCGCAAGCTCGCCGGGCTTACCGACGATTTCGCCCGCTGCCGCCAGCTGCTGGACGCGGCGGGAGTCGAATATGTCCCGCTCGAACCCGCGGGATCGGACCAGTGCCGATATGAGGATGCGGTGCGGCTTGGAACGGGCGGCGCGCGCACGATCGGCTTCGCTCCCGACCGGCCAGGCGTTTCCTGCCCCGTCGCCGCGGCGCTGGCGATGTGGGAGTGGAACGTGTTGCAGCCCGCCGCACGGCGGCACTTCGGCGAACCTGTCGAAGCGATCGAGCATCTGGGCAGCTATAGCTGCCGCCGCCTCTACGGGCGCAGCACCGGCGACTGGAGCGAGCATGCCACCGCCGATGCGCTCGACGTGGCGGGTTTCCGGCTGGAGGACGGCACGCGCATCTCGGTGCTGCGCGACTGGGAAGGAGAGGGGCCGGAGGCGGCGTTCCTGCGCGAAGTGCGCGACGGCGCGTGCGACCTGTTCGCTACGGTGCTGTCGCCCGACTATAACGCGGCGCACCGCGATCACCTGCATCTCGATCAGGCGGAGCGCGGCGCCATGGGCTGGCGCGCGTGCAGGTGACGCGTGCGCGGCGCACCGCGGCGAGGAGAGCAAGGCCCGCCCCTTGCTGCTTGGCGGCGGGCCCCGGTCCGGTCAGTTCGGCATCGCCCGCGCTTCGATCTTCTCCACCCACTGCGGATAGAAGGCCGGCTGCCGGTTCGACCAGCCGGCGGCAGTCGCCGCGGCTTCGCTGATCGACTGGAGCAGCTTGCGGCGCAGCTCGGGATGCAGATGCGGCAGCGCCGCCGCCGAACAGAATGCCGCTGGCAGCCACGGCCGCACTTCCGCGCCGATCAGCCGCTCATAGAGGAAGCGATATGCCGAGAAGCTGGTGAGCCGTCCCTGGCCCAGATCGAATGCGGAAATCGTCACCAGCGGCGCCATGAACGGCTCGACCTGATCGAGCCCGCTGTCGTCTGGAACGAGCGCACGGACTTCGTGCAGCCGCTCGTAGATGCGCGCCTGTGCGCGGATGCTGGCGGCTTCCACAACATCGCGCGACCAGCGCGCCATGGCGTCCTCGCGCTCGAGGCCGATGTCGAGCGAACGCCGCACATAGCGCTGCGTCCCCGCACTGAAACCCGCAAACTCCTTCATCTCGGCCAGTGTCATCGCACCTTCGGCCGGTTTCATTCTCGCGCCCATCGTCTTCTACTCCACCCGCTCTCTCACCCCTTCGGTCGGATCATGCGCCGTTTTGGTTAACGCAGCGCTTAATCCTCTGTCGTGCCCCATTCAGTATAGAACGAAATTGGGTGCTGCATTGCAACAATGCTGCGACGAACCGAGTCCCGGAGAAGGAAAAAGTCGTGGATAAGCTGCGGGCTGGCCGAATGCGCGCCTCAGCCGGCGCGCAGGCGGACGAAGCCGTTGGTCACCCAGCCGGAAAGGCAGGGCCCCGCATAGCTCTGCGGCCGCTCGACCGGCGCCGAGACGCCGCAGTCGATCGCGTCCTCGCCCGGCGGCGGCACCACCACGCCCAGCCAGCGCTGATCGATCGAACGCGTGCAGACGAAGAGCTGCGTGCCCGGCGTGACTTCGCCCACTGCTTCGGCCTCGCTGAACGGAGCGGCGCGCACCGGCAGCGTCGTCTCCCCGCCAAGATCGAGCACCGTGCCGCGGGTCGCGCATGCCTGAAACTGCGGCCCGCTCTCGCCGATCCGCACCGGCTGGGTTCCCGGGCGCAGCGGCTCGGACGTGTTGGCCACGATCGCATTGGCGTCACCGGGCTGGATCTGATCGATGTCGCAGGCGGCGGGAACGAGGAGCAGGGGCAGGGCGAGTGCAGGAATTGTGGGTCGCATGCCGGCACTGTAGCGTTCCGGCTCGATTTGGCGAGCCATTCCGGGCCGGATCCGCCGCCCGTCGCCTCGTCGCAACGCTTCGTCGGAAAGCCGGGACCGCCCTCTGTACCGGGCTTCTATGCTGGGCTTAGCAAGCTTTAACGAAGTTCGAGGGGCGGGAAAATCCGATGAACATCCGTGCATTCGCAGCGCGTTTCGCGCTGGTGGCCGCATGCAGCCTGATGACGGTGGCGCCGGCCCATGCCCGCTTCTGGCAGTGCGCGCCTTTCGCCCGCGAAATCTCCGGCGTCGCGATCTATGGCAATGCACTCACCTGGTGGGACCAGGCCGCCGGGCGGTACGAGCGCGGCAGCGAGCCCACGGTCGGCGCGGTAATGTCGTTCGCGCCGACGTCGCGGATGCGGCTCGGCCATGTCGCCATGGTCTCGGCCGTCGTCAGCGATCGCGAAGTGCTGCTGACCCATGCCAACTGGTCGCGCCGCGGCGGCGTCGAGCGCGACGTGCGCGCAGTGGACGTCTCGGATGCCGGCGACTGGAGCCGCGTGCGGGTCTGGTATGCTCCGATCGGCGATCTCGGCGGATCGTCCTACCCGATCAACGGCTTCATCTATCCGGAAAGCGCGGCCGAGCCGGCGATGCCCGCGCCGTGGTACGACGATCTCTCGCGGCGCATGGCGAGCGTCTCGCCGCTGGTCGATCGCACGCTGGTGGACTGACCTCAGCCGCGCGGGCGGAAGTCGAGCGCCGCGCCGTTCATGCAATAGCGCTTGCCGGTCGGCGGCGGTCCGTCGTCAAACACATGCCCCAGATGTCCGCCGCAGCGGCGGCACAGCACTTCGGTCCGCACCATGCCAAGGCTGCGGTCGCGCTCGGTGACGACGGCATTGTCGAGCGGCCGATAGAAGCTCGGCCATCCGGTGCCGCTCTCGAACTTGGTCTGGGAGGAGAATAGCGGCAGGTCGCAGCCCGCACACAGGAAGGTGCCGGCGCGCTTCTCGTTGTTGAGCGGGCTGGTGAAGGCGCGCTCGGTGCCGCCCTGGCGCAGGATGCGGAATTCCTGCGGCGTGAGCCGGCGGCGCCATTCGGCTTCGCTGAGGTTCACGTCGAAACGATGGCTCTGCGCCTGCGCGTCGTCGCGCGGCCAGCCGAGCCAGGCGGCGACGCCGCCCAGACCTGCCATGGCAAGAAAAGTCCTTCGAGTATCAGTCATATAGCCGATGTGGGGTCGCGCCCCGCCGATGTGAAGCGTACGGCGGCGAGCGGTCGATCCGCCCGCCGCAGCACGCCGGCTCAGTAGCGGCTGAGCTCGACCGGAAGCTTGCGATAGCCGCGCACGAAGCATCCCATCGTACGCACCGGCTCGCCCTGCACATTCACTCGCAGCCGCCGCTTCGCCATTTCCTCGAGCAGCACGCTGATCTGAAGCTCCGCCAGCCGCGCGCCGACGCAGCGATGGATGCCGTGGCCGAACGCCAGGTGCCGCCGTGCATTCTCACGATCGACGATGATCCGGTCGGCGTTGGGGAAGACGCTCTCGTCGCGGTTCGCCGAGACGTACCACATCACCACCTTGTCGCCCTCGCGGATCTGCTGGCCGGCCAGCTCGGTGTCCTGCGTCGCCGTGCGGCGCATGTGCGACAGCGGCGTCTGCCAGCGGATCAGTTCCTGCGTCGCGTTCTGGATCAGGCCGGGATCGGCCTCCAGCTTCGCCCGCTCCTCGGGGAACTGATCGAGACCATAGGCATAGGCGGTCATCGAGTTGCGGGTCGTGTCGTTGCCGCCGACGATCAGCAGGATGAGGTTTCCCAGGAACTCCATGTCGTCCATCTCCTTCATCGCGTCGGAGTGGATCATCATCGAGATGAGGTCGGGCGTGGGCTCCTTGTCGATCTTCGAATCCCAGAGGTTCCGGAAATAGGCGGCGCACTCATAGAGGTGCATCAGCCGTTCCTGCTTCTTCTCGGGATTGGTCGCGATCTCGATGTCGCCCGCCCAGTCGGACCAGAAGGTCAGCTTGCGCCGGTCCTCCCAGGGAAAATCAAACAGGATCGCCAGCATCTGCGTCGTCAGCTCGATCGAGACGGTATCGACCCAGTCGAACGTCTCGCCGGTGGGGAGCGAATCGAGGATCTCGCTCGTCCGCGTCCGGATGTTCTCGGTCATCCGCACCATCTCGCTCGGCGTGAAGGCCGGTGCGATCGTCCGCCGCTGGGCGGTGTGCTTGGGCCGGTCCATCGCGATGAACATCGGCATCCGCACATCGCCTTCCTGCCAGTCGGCGATCGTCATGCCGCCGCGTTCGGACGAATAGACGTCGGGCAGCGATTCGACTTCCATCAGCGGCTTGTAGGTCGACACCGACCAATAGGGGCCGAACAGGCTGTCCTTGCAGTAATAGACCGGCGCCTCTTCACGCAGCCGGCGAAACGGCTCGTGCCAGGTGTCGTCGCGGTAGAGTTCGCCGCGCGAGACGTCGAGCGGATCGGTCCCGGGCGTGGCATTGGTGTCGGTCGCAAGCGTGGCCATCATCGCTCTCCTGTCTTTTCGACAGGAGAACGCTAACTAACACTAATGTCAACAGCGCTCTCGCGTCTGCGCCGCTTGCGCCGCCTGCCCGGACCCGATTTCAGCACGCCGCGCCGGAACCAGCGGGCGCCGATCGAGACGCATAGCGTCACCCACAGCAGCTGCCAGGCGATCGCCAGCCAGTGCCGCCAGAGCTCGGGTGAATTCGCTGCGCGCCCGATCATCGCGAAGGGCGAACTGAATGGAAACACCTCGGCGATCGTCGCGACCACGCTGTCGGGCGCGGCGGCACCCGCGGCGGCGAGGCCGAACATCGCCATCTGAACGATGGTGATCGGCAGCGACATCATCTGGAGCTCGCGCTGCGTCGATGCCTGCGCGCCGATGCTGAGGAACACCGCGCCGAGCAGCATGTAGGCGAGCGCGAAATAGACCATGAAGAGCAACGGAAAGGCCGGAAAGCCCACCGCCGGTCCCACGTCGGAAAGCGCACGCTCGAAATCGGGCGGGATGAAGGCGGTGAGGTTCGCCAGCAGCGTTCCCCAGAAGGCGAGGAACAGCAGCGCCACGCCGAACATCCCGATCAGCTTGCCGAGGAACACGCTTTCCAGCGGCACCGCGGCGGCGAGCACTTCGATCACTTTGTTCGATCGCTCCTCGGCCATCGTGCCGACCGCCTGGCCCGAGAGCATGAGCGTGACGAAGAACAGCGCGAGCACGCTCAGGAACGCGACCTGGCTCTGCCCGGCGATCGAGGTTTGCTGGCGTTCGACCGGCGTCTTGGTGGCGGCGCTCAGCGGGTCGGCCGATCCGATTCGCTGTGCCCGCAGCGTCAGCTCGGCGAGCTGCTCGAGATATTCGGCGGTGCGCTTCGCGCGCGGGCCGTAGAGGATCTCGGGCGCCTCGAGCGAACCATAGAGCACCGCGTCGATGTCGACGGTGCTCGATTCGAACAGTTGCCGGGCTTGGCGCGCCGGATCGGCCTCAGGCGAGTCGATCCGCAGCCGTGGCGGCCGGTCCTCGTCGGTCGGCGAGAAGAGCGCGCGCAGCTGCCGGTCGGCGGCCGCGATTGCCGGTGCCTGGCCGGCATCGGCGATGATGACGATGCGTGCGCTGTCGCCGCCGCGATCGGCCATGGTCGCCGCGCCCAGGCCGCCGATCGCCCCGAAGCTCGCCATGATGAGCGGCGCGAACAGGAAGATGAGGAAGGTGGGCGTGAACACCGTCGCCACGAAGTCGCGGCGCGCGACCGTCAGCGTCTGGCGCAGGTGGCGGGTGAGGTTCATGCCATGTCCTCCAGCGCCTTTTCGCCGACGATGCGGACGAAGGCGTCGTGCAGCCCGGGGCGTTCGATCGACAGGCCGGAAATGCCGTAGCCGCGATCGATCAGCTTCACGAGCAGCGGCTCGATGCCTTCCGCGGGCAGGGTGAAGTGCCAGCTTCCCGCGCTGTGCTCGGCATCGGCCGGCAGCAGCGCGCGAATCTCGGTGTCCTCGCGGTGCGGCGTATAATGCGCCCGCATCGGCAGTTGGGCGCGCGCGTCGTCCACCGTGCCTTCGAAGCGGACCTTGCCGCCCGCGATGATCGCCAGCCGGTCGCACAATCGCTCGGCATGCGCCATGACGTGCGTCGAGAACAGGATCGTCGCCCCGCGGTCGCGCTCGGCGAGGATCAGCTTCTCGAGCCGCTCCTGATTGACCGGGTCGAGCCCCGAAAACGGCTCGTCGAGCACGAGCAGCGGCGGGTGATGCACCACCGATCCGAGCAGCTGAACGAGCTGCGCCATGCCCTTGGAGAGCTTGCGGATCTTCTCGTCCGCGGCGTGGCCCAGCCCGGCCTGTTCCATCAGCTCCTCGGCGCGCCGCCGCCCGGTCGACCATTTCAGCCCGCGCAGCGCGCCCATGAACGCGATCGCATCCTTGGCGCGCATGCTGGGATAGAGCCCGCGTTCCTCGGGCAGATAGCCGACCTCGTCGCTCGCCTCGCGCGGCCGATCGCGTCCGAGCAACATGCGCTCGCCCTCGTCGGGCTCGATGATGCCGAGCAGCATGCGCAGCGTCGTCGTCTTGCCCGCCCCGTTCGGGCCGAGAAAGCCGTAGATCAGTCCCTTGGGAACGAAGACGTCGATTCCGTCGACCACCGTGCGGCCGCCGAAGCGCTTGACGAGGCCAGTGGCGCTCACGGCCGGTTCGGTACTCAAGAACCCATCCTCCCTTGCCTCCATCCGTGGTAGCGGGGGCGCGTGCGACAAGACAAGCCATTCGAATCGGCGATCCGGGAGAAAGCGGCCGAGCTGGGGTTTGCCGCCGCCGGGATCGCGCGCGCCGACGCGGCGCCGGCCGCGGGCGTGCGGCTGCGCCAGTGGCTGAGCGAAGGCATGCACGGCACGATGCTCTGGATGGAAAGCCGCGCGCACCATCGCGAGAGCCCGGCCGGGCTGTGGCCCGAGGTGCGCTCGGTGATCGCGCTCGGCATGAGCTATGCGCCCGCCGCCGATCCGCTGGCGCTGGCGGAGGCGGGGGAGACCGGGCGCATCTCGGTCTATGCCCAGGGTGGCGACTATCACGACACGGTGAAGAAGGCGCTGAAGCATCTTGCACGCTGGATCGTGGCGGAGGCGCCCGATGCCGACGTCAAGGTGTTCGTCGATACCGCGCCGGTGATGGAAAAGCCGCTCGCCGAAGCGGCCGGGCTCGGCTGGCAGGGCAAGCACACGAATCTCGTCAGCCGGTCGCACGGCAACTGGCTGTTCCTCGGCGCGATCTACACGACGCTCGATCTGGTGCCGGATACGGGCGGCCGCGACCGCTGCGGCAGCTGCGACGCCTGCCAGCGGGCGTGTCCCACCGATGCCTTTCCCGCGCCCTATCGGCTCGATGCCCGGCGCTGCATCTCCTATCTGACGATCGAGCATGACGGGCCGATCCCCGGCGAATTCCGGCAGGCGATCGGCAATCGCATCTACGGATGCGACGATTGTCTCGCGGTCTGCCCGTGGAACAAGTTCGCGCAAGCCGCTGCCGCGAATCGCGCCTTCGCGCCGCGCGCGGAGCTGGCGGCGCCGCCGCTCGCCGATCTGCTGGCACTCGACGATGCCGAGTTCCGCCAGGTTTTCTCCGGTTCGCCGATCAAGCGGATCGGGCGCGACCGAATGGTGCGCAACTGCCTGATCGCGGCGGGCAACAGCGATTCGCCGGCGCTGGTGCCGCCGGTGATGGACCTGCTCGACGATCCGGCGCCGCAGGTGCGCGGAACGGCGGTCTGGGCGTTGGGCCAGCTCGATCCGCAGCGCTGGCAGGCGGAGCGGGCGGCGCGGCTCGCGGGTGAGGACGACCCGGCGGTGCGCGCCGAGTGGCTTGCGGCTCGCTAGCGCAGCGTCGCCGCGCAGCTTGCGGCGTTGACCGGCGCCCCGGCGCGATCGCGCGCCTCGACGTGAGTCACCAGCTGCGATCCGCCGCGCTGATAGAGATAGGCGTCGAGCACGCACGAGGCATTGCCGAACTGGAGCTTGCGCGCGGTTCCTTCCTGAACGTCCATCAGCGGCTCGCCGAAGCGGCGCAGCAGCGTCGCGGCGTCGGCGCCCATCATCGGCGCGGCGGCTCCGCCCGTAGTGCCCGGTGCAGGCAGCGGCACGCGCGGCGCCGGGCCGCTGCCGCCGCCGGATGCGGCGCAGCCGGTGAGTGCGAGCCCCAGTGCCGCCGCTGCGATTGCCTTGTTCACGCGCGTCTCCCTCGATGAAACAAATGGGTGGCCATGGCGGCGCCGAGGATGGGCGCCGCGAGATTGAGGATCGGCACCAGCAGCAGTCCGGTGCCGAGGCCGCCCAGTACGAACCGGGTGACGCGCGTGCGCGCCCGCCAGTCCGGCAGGCCCTTGCGCGGCACATGGCGCGCCGCGACCATGTCGCCCAGATCGCGGCCGAGCAGCCAGGCATTGATCCCGAAGAAGACGAACGGCGCGCCGGGGCTGAACAGCACATAGACCGGCGAGAACAGGATGTTCACCAGGATCGCCCGGCCCGCCGATCCGAGCCCCATCGCGATCGAGCGCCACAGCCCCATGTCGCGGGCGGTGCGCAGCTGGTCGGGATAGTGGCGTGCCTCGACCGCCTGGACCACTTCGTCGGCGAAGATGCCGACCACGGCGATCGCGATCGCGCGCCACAACAGCCAGAAAGCGAGCAGGAACAGGATCAGCGTGAGCGCATTGGCGACCGCGCTGTCCTCGCCGGTCGCCTGGAGCAGCCGGCCGATCCAGGCGAGCGCGGCTTCGAGTGCGCCTGCGTCCGCCGCCTCGCCGCCCAGCCCGCGCAGCCAGCGGCCGAATGCGGGCAGCCCTTCGTGCATGCCGAAATAGAGCCCGGTGCCCGCGGCGATCAGCACGATCACCGTCACCGCCAGCGATTTCAGGAACACACGCACCACCGGGCCGTCGTCGAGCTGGCGCAGCGAAAGATAGAAGCTCCGGAACATGCTCGGGTCGAAATAGCGCAAGGGCGGCTTGGTTGCACTCCCGATTGCGCGCCCCTAGGGAGCCGCAAACCGCCAAGGAGACCCGTGTGACCAGCCCTGCCTATGACGTGGTGGCGATCGGCAATGCCATCGTCGACGTGATTGCCCGAGTGAGCGACGAATTCCTCGAGGCCGAAGGGCTGCCGTCGGGCTCGATGCGGCTGATCGACGCCGATCGCGCAGTCGAGCTTTATGGCAAGATGGGTCCGGGGCAGGAGGTTTCGGGCGGTGCGGCGGCGAACACGCTGGCCGGAATGACCATGCTCGGCTCGCGCACCGCGTTTGTCGGCCAGGTCGCCGACGATCAGCTCGGTGCGATCTATCGCCACGATCTCACGTCGCTCGGCGTGAAGTTCGACGTGCCCGCGCGCGAAGGCGAGCCGCCGACGGGCCGCTGCCTCATCCTCGTCGCGCCCGATGGCGAGCGCACGATGAACACCTTCCTCGGGGCCTCGCACTATCTGCCCGCGGATGCGATCGACGAGGATCTGATCCGCAGCGCGGGCGTGCTCTTCCTCGAAGGCTATATGTGGGATCCGCCCGAGCCGCGCGCGGCGATGCGCCGGGCGATTGCGGTGGCGCGCGAAGCAGGGGTGAAGGTCGCGTTGGCGACCTGCGCCGATTTCTGCGTCCACATGCATCGCGGCGATTTCCGCGCGCTGATCGACGAGAAGCTGATCGACATCCTCTTCGTCAACGAGGAAGAGGCGGGCATCCTCGAACAGTCGGACGCCGATGCGGCGCTCGAGACGCTGGCGAAGGACGTTCCGCTGGTGGTGATGACCCGCGGACCGAAGGGTGCCGTCGCGGTGCGCGGTGACGAGCGCGCGAGCGTCGCGGCCGAGCCGGTCGATCAGGTCAAGGACACGACCGGCGCAGGCGACCTGTTCGCCGCCGGCTTCCTCCATGGCCATGCGAAGGGCGAGGGGCTGGAGGAGTGTCTCCGGCTCGGCGCGATCTGCGCGGGCGAAGTCATCAGCCATTATGGCGCGCGCCCCGAAGCCGATCTCAAGGCGCTCGCCGCGTCGAAGCTCTGAGTTCCGTCGTCCCTGCGCAGGCAGGGACCCATGGCTCTCTCCACGCGCGCTACCCTCTGCGGCGCCAGCGATAGGCCCCTGCCTCCGCAGGGGCGACGGGAAAGGAAACGGCCCGGCGCTCGCCGCGTCGAAGCTCTGAGTTCCGTCGTCCCTGCGCAGGCAGGGACCCATGGCTCTCTCCACGAGCGCTACCCTCTGCGGTGCCAGCGATAGGCCCCTGCCTCCGCAGGGGCGAGGGGAAAGGAAACCGGCCGCCGCTCGCCGCGCCGAAGCTCTGAGTTCCGTCGTCCCTGCGCAGGCAGGGACCCATGGCTCTCTCCACGAGCGCTACCCTGTGCGGTAGCAGAGACAGGCCCTTGCCTCCGCAGGGGCGACGGGAAAGGAAACCGGCCGGCGCTGGCTGCGCCGAAGCTCTGAGTTCCGTCGTCCCTGCGCAGGCAGGGACCCATGGCTCTCTCCACGAGCGCTACCCTCTGCGGCACCAAAGACAGGCCCCTGCCTCCGCAAGGGTGACGGGAAAGGAAAAGGGCCGGGGAGCGATCCCCGGCCCTTTCTTGTTGACCGCCCTTCTTTGCTGGATGGGCGCGGCGATCAGTCGCGGGGGGCGGGCGCCTCGTCGAGCAGCTCGGCCGGCGTTTCGCGGCCGTGATCGCGCCCGGCGTTCCGCACTCCGCGTGCCAGCGCGAACACCACGCCCGAAAGCGCCGCCAGCGCGACAAGGTTCGGCAGCGCCATTGCCGCATTCGAGATGTCGCCCATCCGCCAGATCAGTTCGAGCGGGATCGTCGCCCCGATGAAGATCATCACGCACCACAGCACGCGCCACACGAGGTGCAGCACACGCTCGCCGCGCGGCGTCGCGCCCGGAAGCAGGTCGTAGAGGAAAGTGATCGCCCGCTCGCCATAATAGCTCCAGGTGAGCAAGGTGGTGAACACGAACAGGATCAGCGCCACCGAAGCGATCAGCGTGCCGATCGGAATGCCGGCGATCGCGAAGGGGAAAGCCGCCGCGAACGCACCCGAGGTCATCGCAAATCCGTTGAGATCCGACTGCCAGGCGTGGAGCACCGTGGTCGTCGCTCCGGTCACTGCGTCGGTGTGGACGAAGCTGCCCTCCACCGTCAGCAGCACCAGCGCGGTCATGGTGCAGATGATGATCGTGTCGATGAACGTGCCCATCATCGCGAACCGGCCCTGCATCGCCGGATCGGTCGTCTGCGCCACCGCGTGCGCGACCGGAGTCGAGCCCTGGCCCGCCTCGTTCGAGAAGAGGCCGCGCGCCACGCCGGCGCGGATCGCGAGGATCACCGCCGCGCCCAGGAAGCCGCCGCTCGCCGCCTGTGCATTGAATGCGCCATAGAAGATGCGGCCGAACGTCTCGGGCAGCGATCCGAAGTTCAGGATCAGGGCGACGATCGCCATGATGATATAGGCCACCGCCATCACCGGCACGACCTTCTCGGCCACCGCGCCGATCGACTTGATGCCGCCGATGATGACGACGAACACCGCGACCGCGGCGATCAGCCCGCCGATCCATTCGGGCAGGCCGGTCAGTTCGTTCACCGAATCGGCGAAGCTGTTCGCCTGAATGCCGTTGCCGGTCACCAGTGCCGAGGCGAGCGTGCCGATGCAGAAGAGGATCGCCAGCCACTTCCACTTCGGGCCCAGGCCGAAGGTGATGTAGCTCATCGGCCCGCCGCGATAGGTGCCCTCGGGCGTGACTTCGCGGAAGCGGATCGCCAGCGCGCCTTCGGCAAAGGCGAGCGCCATGCCGATCAACGCCGTGATCCACATCCAGAAGATCGCGCCCGGACCGCCCAGCGTGATCGCGGTCGCGACGCCGGCGAGATTGCCGGTGCCGACCTGGCCGGAGAGCGCGGTGGAAAGCGCAGCGAACGGCGAAATCTCGCCCGCGCCGCGCTCGCCGGATTTGCGGAACAGCCCGGCGAACGCCGTGCCGAGATGCGTGATCGGATAGAAGCGCAGCCCGATCATGATGTACATGCCGATGCCGAACAGGATCACGACCATCGGCGGGATCGGCAGCACCTCGGCGCCGTTCCACGTGCCGCCCCAGATGAAGTCGGACACGTTGGTGACGTGATCGATCAGTCCGACCGTCGCATTCTGATCGGCTTGTGCTGCTGCCACGCTGTTCCCCCCTTTGGCCGTCGCGCAAAGCGGCACGCTAGCCGAAGGGGCGGGGCGGGGGAAGCCGCTGCGGCCACTCCGGGTGGAGGGCTTGCGCTTGACTGCGGGCGCGAATCGTAACAATAGAAGTTGCATGAAACGCGACAGTCGCCTTTCGGGCGTGCTCCACGTGCTGCTGCACATGGCCGAGCATGACGGCCCGGTTCCCTCCGAGGTGCTCGCCCGGGCGATGCAGACCAATCCCGTGGTGATCCGCCGGGTGCTCGCGGGGCTGCGCGAGCAGGGCTATGTCCGCTCGGAAAAGGGGCATGGCGGCGGCTGGACGATCGCCTGCGATCTGGAAGCGGTCACGCTGCGCGACATCTATGAAGCGCTTGGCCGTCCCGCCCTGTTCGCGCTCGGCAACCGCAGCGACTCCCCCGATTGCCTGGTTGAACGGGCAGTCAATGCGGCGCTCGATACCGCGCTGGAAGATGCGCAGGCGCTGCTGCTCGCTTCGTTCGAGCGCGTGACTCTCGCTGCGCTCAGCGCTGACTTCCACCGCCGGATGGAGCGCGTTTCCGGCGGCGCCTCTCCAGGAGAAGCCGAATGACCGATGCCGCCAACGAGGACAGCCAGCGCATCTTCCTGCGCAATTTCGAGGATGATGCGGCGATCGCAAACTATGCCGATGGCCCGCGTCGCTTCACGCCGGGGCTCGACGCGCTGCATCGGATGACGAGCATCCTTTTGGCGGAGCGGGCGCCCGCCGACGCGCGGGTGCTGGTGCTTGGCGCCGGGGGCGGGCTGGAGCTGAAGGCGCTGGCCGACGCGCATCCCGGGTGGCGCTTCGTCGGCGTTGACCCGGCGGGAGCGATGCTGCGGCTCGCGATGCGGACCGTCGGCGCCGCGATCGACCGGGTCGAGTTGATCGAAGGACTGATCGACGCGGCGCCGCCGGGGCCGTTCGATGCGGCGACCTGCCTGCTGACGCTGCACTTTCTGCCGTTTCAGGCACGGGTCGAGACTGTGCGCGCGATCCACGCCCGGCTGCGGCCCGGTGCGCCGTTCGTCGCCGCGCACGGCAGCTTCCCGCGCGCCGATGGCGCGGCGGAGCGCTGGGTCGACCGGTACATGCACTATGCAGTCGCCTCGGGCGCCGATCCCGAACAGGCGCGCACCGCGCGCGACGCGGTGCTGGCGAGCGGCAATATGCTTGAACCCGAAGCCGATCTGGCGGCCCTGCGCGAAGGCGGCTTTATCGACGCCGAGCTTTTCTACGCGGCCTTCACCTGGCGCGGCTGGATCGGTCACGCCTGAGCGCACGAAAAAGGGCCGGCATCGCTGCCGGCCCTTCTCATTTGGTCACCATGGTTCGGCCGCGTCAGATGCGATCGGCATCGTCCACGCCGGGAATCGCGGGATCGATGTCCTGGATCTCGGATTCATGCACTTCGACGATGCCCTGGCCGAGATGGCTCTTCCGATAGCCATAGGCGAAGTAGATCACGAAGCCGATCACGCCCCAGATCGGCAGCACCAGCATCGCTTCGATCGGCAGGTTGAAGAACAGGAACAGGCATCCGAACACCGTGGCCGGGCCGATCAGCATCAGGAACGGCGTGCGGAACGGGCGATGCCGGGTCGGTTCCTTCCGGCGCAGCAACATCACTGCGATCGCCACCATCATGAAGGCATAGAGCGTGCCCGCATTGGCGATGTCGGCCAGCTTGCCCACCGGCAGGAAGGCGGCGGCGAACGCCACCACCATGCCGGTGATCGCAGTGACGACATAGGGCGTCTTCCACTTCGGATGGATCTTCGACAGCCCCTCGGGCAGCAGCCCGTCGCGCGACATGACGAAGAAGATGCGCGTCTGCGCGAACAGCAGCACCAGGATCACCGACGGCAGCGCGACGAAGGCGGCGATGCCCAGGAAGTTGCCGATCGTCGAATAGCCGATCTGACGCAGCACATGCGCCAGCGCCTCGTCCGAACAGACCAGCCAGCCGGCATATTGCGGCAGCGCGCACTGGCGGGCGAGCTCTTCGGAACCGGCGGGGAAGGGAATGCCGTTCGGGCCCAGGATCGGCTGGCCGCCGATCGTGCCGATCGCGCCCGCGGCGACGAGGATGTAGAAGATCGTGCAGATCAGCAGCGATCCGATCAGTCCGATCGGCACGTTCTTCTGCGGATTGCGCGTCTCTTCCGCGGCGGTCGAGACAGCGTCGAAACCGACATAGGCGAAGAAGATCGTCGCCGCCGCGCCGACCGCGCCGACACCTGATCCGAAGCCGCCGAACAGGCCGGCGGGCAGGAAGGGATTGAACTGGCCGGTCGAGAATTCCTCGGCCGGCAGCGTCAGGATGATGAAGGCAGTGAGCGCGGTGACCTTGATCGCCACCAGCACCGCGTTCACTCGGGCGCTTTCGTTCGTGCCGATCATCAGCAGCCAGGTGACGAGCAGCGCGATCACGATCGCGGGCAGGTTCACGAAGCCGCCGGGGATTCCGCCCAGCGCCAGCGGCGCGCCGGCGAGGTAGCTTGGTAGCTCAACCCCCATGAATTCGTTGAGGATCGTCCCGGTGAAATAGCCTGACCAGCCGACCGAAACCGCGCTTGCCGCGACCGCATATTCGAGCACCAGCGCCCAGCCGACCGACCAGGCGAGGAACTCGCCCATCACCGAATAGGTGTAGGTATAGGCCGAACCGGCCACCGGGATCATCGCCGCGATCTCGGCATAGCAGAGCGCCGCGACGATGCAGATCGCCCCGGCGATGGCGAAGGCGAGCATCAGGCCGGGCCCGGCCTTTTGCGCGCCCGCGGCGGTGAGCACGAAGATGCCCGTGCCGATGATGCAGCCGACGCCGAACAGCATCAGCTGAACCGCGCCGAGCGAACGATGGAGGGATTTTTTCTCCGCGGTCGCAAGGATCGCGTCGAGAGGCTTGATGCGCCCGAAGATCATGCAGGATCACTTTCCACTCTGGCCGTGGAGGACCCACGGCGCCAGGCTGAGAACGCGCGGAGCCTAGCGACGAAAAACGCCGCCGCAAGTGACAATTTCGAGACGGTTCAGCCGATCAGTCCCGGGAAGATTCCGAGCACCAGAATTGCCGTGAGAACGATCGGGCACAGCCATGCCACCAGAAAGCGCCACAGCAGCTGCGTGCCGCCCGAAAGTCCGTTTTCGGCGTCGATCAGCCGCCGGTCGGCGATCCAGCCGATGAAGATCGCGGTCAGCAGGCCGGAAAGCGGCAGCAGGATCTTGCCGGTCACCGTGTCGATCGAATCGAGGATGTCGAGCTGGGCGAAGCTCGGCCACCAGGCGAGCGGGCGCACATCGGCAAGGAGGTTATAGCCCAGCGCCGAGAAAATTCCGGCGACGAACGCCGCCCCGGCGACGAGGATCGCCGCACGCGCGCGCGAGACCCGGAAGCGGTGCATCAGCCACGACGACGGCGCCTCGAGCAGCGCCACCGACGAAGTGAGCGCAGCGAAGCCGACCATCAGGAAGAACAGCAGGCCGATCAGCGATCCGAACGGCATCGCCTGGAACGCGACCGGCAGCGAGACGAACATCAGCGCCGGCCCCGCCGCCGCGTCGAGCCCGGCGGCGAACACGATCGGAAAGATGCAGAGCCCCGCCAGGATCGCCACCGCAGTGTCGGCGCCGCCGATGATCAGCGAGGATTGCGCGAGGTTGGTGTCGCGCCCGGCATAGGCGCCATAGGTGATCATCAGCGCCGATCCGAGCGACAGCGAGAAGAAGGCCTGCCCCAGCGCCGAGAGCATCACGTCGGGGTGCAGCAGCCGCTCGGGATTGAAGGCGAAGAGGAAGTCCACGGCCTCCGCGAACGCGCCGGTGAACGCGCCATAGACGGTGATGCCGAGGAACAGCGCGAAGAAGGTCGGCATCAGCCATACCGCCACCACTTCGATGCCGCTCGAAACGCCGCGCGCGACGAAGAACAGAGTCACTGCCATGAACAGCGCGTGGAGCGAGACGAGCATCACCGGGTCGGCGAACAGCGCGGGCAGCAGCGCCTCGATCGCCGCCTGATCCTGCCCGGCGAAGGCGCCGCCGGCGAGATTGCCGCCCAGCGCTCCGACCAGGTCACCCGCGAACACGCCGACGTAATAGAGCACCCAGCCGGCGACGACGCTGTAGAAGCTGAGAATGAAGAACGCGCCGAGCACGCCGACACCCGCGAGCGCCGACCAGCCGGTCGACACGCCCGAATCGCGCGCCACCGTCTTGGCGCTCTCGACCGCCGAGCTGCCGCCGTGGCGCCCGATCAGCGTTTCGGAGAGCAGCAGCGGCCAGTCCGATCAGCACGACGCAGAAGATGTAGAAGACGACGAAGGCGCCGCCGCCGTTGGCGCCGGCCTCTGCGGGGAAGCGCCAGAGGTTGCCGAGGCCGACGGCCGATCCGATGGCGGCCATGACGAAAGCGAAGCGCGACGACCAGTGCGGCTGTGCCGCTTCCGTCTGGTCCGATACCGTGCTGCCGCCTGCCACTGCCATTTCCGCCCCTGTTCGCTGTTGTCGTTGGGGCCGAGCCTAACGCCTAGCGCGGGGCGAGCATAGGCCCGAGCTGCCGTCCGGCGAAGATGTGGACGTGAAGATGCGGCACTTCCTGGTGCGCGTTTCATGCCGATGTTGGCGAGCAGCCGGTATCCCGCGCCTACCAGCCCCGCCTCGCGCGCGACATGGCCCACGGCGCGGACGAAGCCGGCGATCTCGGCATCCGGCGCGCTGGCGGAAAAATCGTCCCACGAGACATAGCGCCCCTTGGGGATCACCAGCACATGGTGCGGCGCCTGCGGATTGATGTCGTGAAAGGCGAGGGCGAATTCGTCCTCATACACCCTTCTTGCACGGGATCTCCTCGCGCAGGATCTTCGCGAAGATGTTGCTCTCGTCATAGGGCTTGGTGGCGTCGATCGGCATCGGATCCTCCCTTGGTTCGCGCTCGGCCTAGCGCGATTTGCCGACGGCTTGAACACCGCTCCCGCCTGCGCGCCCGCGTGCGATTCAAGTAACGGCATTGCGGGGCCGGCAGAACCTTCTCTGCACCGGCTCGCCCGCACCGCGGGCCGAACGATTCCGCACCCTATCGGCCGGTCACATCGATCGTGACGCGCTGGCCCTGGCGGAGCACCGTCAGTTCGCCCGCCGATCGTTCAGGCCGCGATTCGATCAGCCAGCGCATCGTTTCACAGGCGGTGCCTCCGGCGGAGAGCTCCCGGTCGTCGATGGCCAGTACCTGGTCGCCGAGTTCCAGGCCAGCCCGCTCCGCCGCGGAATCGTCGAAGAGTTGAACGACTATGACCTCGGTTCCGGAGGCCATCAGCGCATAGCCGGGATGTGCTGCAACGGGTGAGGCCGGCTGCGCGGGTGCAGAAGGATGCGCCCCCCCGGATAGTCGAGCGTGACGTCGTGGCTGGCAAGAATGCCGAGCCCGATCAGCGATGGGGGAGCGCTGCGCGTGGTTCCGTCATGGCGACGAAGCGCGCTCTCGCCCAGGCGGAAGCCTTCGATCTCGAACCGCAGCAGATCGGTCTCGGCTCCCAGCCCAGCTGCGGAGACGCCATGCGAGCCCCGGCCCTGACGAACCGTGCCGGCGATCATCGCGCCTCTCACGCGTCGGTCGCGGGTAACGCGATCGAACAACGTGATCGTATCGGAATTGCCGGTGTCGAACAGTCCCGGTCCGAAAGGCCGCCGATAGCGTAATCGAACACCGGCGCATGCGGGTAGCCCAAATCGTGCAGGGTCGCGACGATCGTCTCCTCGGTCCTATCACCGCCCGACAGATATTCGGGACTTGCGGCGATTTGCAGTGTCTGTCGTTCCCCGTCGATATGCCACACGCTGCCGGGAAAGATCTCCGATCCGATCACGCCTCCTTCGAAGAAACACCCGCCAGGATCGGCGATGCCGAAATCGGCTATCAGGACCGGCACGTTGCGGAACGACACCTCGCCGATCGTCAGCCGATCGACCACCGCAATCCCGGTCGTGACTTCCGGCCATTGGCATCACGCCCGGTGTTCGAACCGATCACTTCGAGGCCGATCTCTTCGGCCAGCTTGCGCGAGATCATCGTAGGGGAGCCGGTGTCGAAGATGAAGCGGCGCTCGATGCCGTCGACACTGGCATCGATTGCGAACTTCCCCATGTGCGGGATCAGGGCCGCGGTCGTGACGTCCTCTTCCCGCTCGATCGTAACCGCTCGCTGCAGAGCCGCCGCCGCCTCGGGCGTCATCTGCGCTTGCACTCGTGCGGGCATGCTGCCCGTCGCCAGCGCAACGAGGATCGCGATGAGGTGCAGCTTCATGGCTCGTCTCCAGCTCGTCGGCAGCGCGAAGCAGCTATTGGTAGAGGCGGTCGAACCGAACGCAAGCGGCCACAGCCTGCTTGTGTTCACCGATCACAGATAGCGCGCCGCTTTTTCGTCGAGGCCCGAGCGGCCGCGGCGGCGGGCGAGCTCGGCGCGGACGTCGTCGAGCGACAGGCCCGCGTCGGCGAGCAGGATCAGCAGGTGGAAGACGAGGTCGGCCGCTTCGCCGGTCAGCGCCTGGGCATCGTCCTGCATCGCCGCGATCGCGGTCTCGACGGCTTCCTCGCCGACCTTCTGCGCGAGCTTGGCGCGGCCGCGCGATGTGATCCGCGCGACATAGGAGCTGTCGGGGTCGCCGGTGCGGCGTTCGCGGATGGTGGCTTCGAGTTCGGCGATCGGATCGGTTTCGGTCATGCCCCACGCCTCGCGCGCGCCGGGCGCGACTGTCAATCCCGCCGCTGCGCTTTCGCCCGGAAGCGGCGGCGCAGCGCACGCCGCGCGAGGAAGACGCCGAACGCCGCCAGCACGAACAATACGAGATCCGAGAGCTCGGGCATCGAGCGGGTGGCGATCTCGCCCGAATGGGGCGCCACCGCCAGCGCGGGCGCGGGAAGCAGCAGGAGGAGCAGCGCGACGATCATGCTGCCCGCCCTAGCGCGTCCGCCCATTCCAAAGCGTTAAGCGCGCACCGGGATACCCGCCGCGGCGAGCGCGGCATGCGCTTCGCCGAGGCTGGCCTCGCCGAAATGGAAGATCGAGGCCGCGAGCACCGCCGAGGCATGGCCGTCGCGGATCCCCTGAACCAGATGGTCGAGCGTGCCGACGCCGCCCGATGCGACCACCGGCACCGACACCTGATCGGCGATCGTGCGGATCAGCGCGAGGTCATAGCCGTCGCGCGTGCCGTCGCGATCCATCGACGTGACGAGCAGCTCGCCCGCGCCCAGCTCGGCCAGCCGCAGCGCATGCGCGACCGCGTCGATCCCGGTCGGCTTGCGGCCGCCATGGGTGAAGACTTCCCAGCGCCCGTCGTCCACCCGCCGCGCATCGACCGAGGCGACGACGCACTGGCTTCCCATCCGCTCGGCGATCTCGGATACCAGCTCGGGCCGCGCCACTGCGGCGGAATTCACTGCCACCTTGTCGGCCCCGGCGAGCAGCAGCGCGCGCGCGTCCTCCACGCCGCGCACGCCCCCGCCCACGGTGAGCGGCATGAAGCAGACTTCGGCGGTGCGGCACACCACGTCGATCATCGTGCCGCGCGCCTCGTGGCTGGCGGTGATGTCGAGGAAGCACAGCTCGTCGGCGCCCGCCGCGTCATAGGCGCGTGCCTGTTCGACCGGATCGCCCGCGTCCTTCAGATCGACGAAGTTCACGCCCTTGACGACGCGGCCGTTCGCGACGTCGAGACAGGGGATGACGCGTGCGCGAACGCTCATCCGCGCGCCACCCGCAGCGCTTCGGCCAGATCGAGCCGCCCGTCGTAGAGCGCACGGCCGGTGATCACGCCGTCGATCCCTTCATCGGCATGCTCGGCCAGCGTGCGGATGTCGGCGATGTCGGCCACGCCGCCGCTGGCGATCACCGGAATATCGGACGAGCGCGCCAGCGCCACGGTCGCTGCGACATTGCAGCCCTTGAGCAGCCCGTCGCGGCCGACGTCGGTGAAGAGCAGCGCGGCCACGCCCGCGTCGCGGAACCGGGCAGCGAGCTCCTCGACCCGCACGCTCGATACATCGGCCCAGCCGCGCGTCGCCACCAGCCCGTCGCGTGCATCGACCGCCACCACGATCCGGCCGGGATGGACCTTCGCCGCCTCGCGGACCAGCGCTGGCCGCTCGAGCGCCGCCGTGCCGATCACCACGCGGGCGACGCCGAGTTCGAGCCATCGGTCGATCGCCTCGCGCGTGCGGATGCCGCCGCCCACCTGCACCCGGCCGGGGAACGCCCGCACCACCGCCGCCACCGCCGCGCCGTTCACCGCCTTGCCGGCGAAGGCGCCGTCCAGATCGACGACGTGCAGGTGATCGGCGCCCGCCGCGGCGAACGCTTCCGCCTGCGCGGCCGGGTCCTCGCCATAGATGGTGGCGCGGTCCATGTCGCCTTCGGCCAGCCGCACGACCTTGCCGGCCTTGAGGTCGATCGCGGGAAAGACAGTGAGAGTCATGCGGTCACGGCCGCCATGCGAGGAACCTTTCGATCAGCGCGATGCCGTAGCGCTGGCTCTTTTCGGGGTGGAACTGGACGCCCGCGATATTGTCGCGGCCGATCGCGGCGATCACGGGGCCGCCATGATCGGTGACGGCGAGCACATGCGCGCCCTCGAATGCGAAGCTGTGCAGGAAATAGGCTTCGCCCGCCTCGATCAGCGGATGCTCGGCACAGGGGACGACGTCGTTCCAGCCCATGTGCGGCACGCGCACCGTCTCGCCCGGCGGAAGCGCGCGGACCACGCCCGGTACCCAGCCGAGCCCGGCGTGGCTGCCCAGCTCGTCGCCGCGCTCGGCGAGCAGCTGCATGCCGACGCACACGCCGAGGAACGGTGCGCCGCCGCGCAGCACCCGTGCCTCCATCGCCTCGACCATGCCGGGCAGCGCGCGCAGCCCCGCGGCGCAGGCGCCGAACGCGCCGACGCCGGGCAGCACCACCCGCTCGGCGCGCAGCACCCGATCGGGATCGTCGGTCACGGCGATGTCGCGCCCGCCGGCGGCCTTCAGTGCGTTATGGACCGAGTGGAGATTGCCCGCGCCATAATCGATCAGCGCGACGCTCATGCCAGCAGCGCCTCGAGCCCCGCCGCCGCCTTGCTCGGCTCGAACTCGAAAAAGCGGTACTCGGCCACGCCGTCGACTGCGAAGGGATCGCTCGCGCACCAGTCGCGCACGTCGTCGAGCGTGCCGCGCACCAGCAGCATTCCGCCCGTCACCGGCACCTTGCGCCCCGAAAGCAGCAGCCGCCCGTCGTCGAGCCCCTGCTGCAGCCAGGCGAGGTGCGCGGGGCGCAGCGCGTCGATCCGCTCGCGGTCGACGGTGTAGCTCAGCTCGACGACGATCACAGCACGCCCTTGGTGCTCGGGATCGCGTCGGCCTTGCGCGGATCGATCTCGACCGCCTGGCGCAGCGCGCGGGCCAGCCCCTTGAATGCGGCTTCGGCGATGTGATGATTGTTCGATCCGTACAGCGTCTCGACGTGCAGCGTCACGCCCGCCGTCTGTGCGAAGCTGTGGAACCAGTGTTCGAACATCTCGGTGTCCATTTCGCCCAGCCGCTTCTGGCTGAACTGCGTCTTCCACACGAGAAAGGGCCGGCCGGAAATGTCGATCGCAACGCGCGTCAGCGTCTCGTCCATCGGCGAGAGCGCGTCGGCGTAGCGGCGGATGCCCTTCTTGTCGCCCAGCGCCTTGGCCACTGCCTCGCCGATCGCCAGCCCCGTGTCCTCGACGGTATGATGCTGGTCGATGTGCAGGTCGCCCACCGTCTTCACGTCGAGATCGATCAGCGAATGGCGCGAGAGCTGCTCGAGCATGTGATCGAAAAAGCCGATCCCGGTGGAGATCGTATAGTCGCCGGTCCCGTCGAGGTTCACGGTCACATCGACCGAGGTCTCGCTGGTCTTGCGGCTGATGGTGGCGGTGCGCATGGCGCTTCACATAGCGTGCGCGGGGCCCCATGCAATCTTGACCGCGTGGCAACAGCCGTTAGCAGTTGCCCGATGAACGGTGGTATTCCCGACAGCCTGATTCCCTATGACGAGATCGTGCAGGAGGCGCTGCGCGCCGTCGTCGGCCGCGTCCTCGGATCGGTGGCCGAGCGTGGGGGCCTGCCGGGCACCCATCATTTCTACATCACCTTCAAGACCCAGGCGGCGGGAGTCGATATCCCCCAGCGGCTGATCGACCGGTTTCCGGACGAGATGACGATCGTGCTCCAGCACAAATATTGGGATCTGAAGGTCGCGCCCGAATATTTCTCGGTCGGGCTGAGCTTCAATCAAATTCCCGCGATCCTCACGATCCCCTTCTCGGCGATCACCGGCTTCCACGATCCCGCCGTGAACTTCGAACTGCGCTTCCAGGCCGCCGAAGGCCCCGACGGCCCCGAACCGCACGACGAGGCCGAAAACGACGGCCCCGTCGCAAAGCCGGCCGACGATGGTTCGAACGTCGTGTCGGTGGATTTCAAGCGGAAGAAATAGGGGCGGATCGGCGCCGGAGGTCCGGCGCGCTGCCATGGACCTTCCGGCGGGAGCTCAGGCCGCCTTGTATTCGGCCGTGTGTTCGGCCGCCGCGTCGAGGGCGAGAAACTGCGCGATCGGCAGTGGCTTCGCGATGAAATAGCCTTGCAGCAGCGTACAGCCCATCTCGCGGAGCAGGGCCGCCTGTTCCGCCGTCTCCACGCCCTCCGCCACGCAGGAAAGCTCCAGCGTCTCGCATAGGCCGATCACTGCGCGGGAGATCGAGCTGCTGTAGCTGTTGCCGAGGTCGTTGGCGAAGCTGCGGTCGATCTTCACTCGGTCGAGCGGCAGCCGGTGAAGGTTGCTCAGGCTCGAATATCCCGTTCCGAAATCGTCGAGCGCGATCTTGAGCCCGGCGCCGCGCAGCATGTTGAGCGCCTCGATCGCCGCGTCCAGATCCCGCATCACTGCGGTTTCGGTCACTTCGATCCACAATCGGCCGGGGTCCGAGCGGCTGCGGCGAACGGCGCTCAGGATCGCACTGATCGTCTCCGGGGCGTTCAGGTCGCATGCGGAGACGTTCACCGACAGCGAATAATGCTCGGGAAGCTGCGCCAGCAGCTGCAGCGCGCGTTCGACCACCGAAAGCGTGATGCGGTGGATGATGGTGCTGCGCTCGGCGATCGCGATGAAACGCTCTGGCGACACGCTTCCCAGTTGCGGGCTCGTCCAGCGGACGAGCACTTCACCGCCGACGATCCCGCCGCTCGCGTAGTCGACGATCGGCTGCACATGCACCTGAAGATCCTTGTCGACGTCGATCGCCTTCAGCTCGACTTCGAGCAGCTGCTCGCCGCGCACCACGTCTTCCAGATCGTCGGTGAAGGTGACCGCAGTGCCGCGCCGGTGCCGTTTCGCGTGATAGAGCGCGTGGTCGGCATGCTCCCAAAGCGCGCGACATGCGGTGCCTTCGTCCATGAAATGCGCCAGACCCGGCGAGGCCCCTACCGAAAGCTCGCGGTTGCCGACGAAGATCGGCATTGCCACCGCCTGGCAGAGCCGCTCGGCGATCTCGGCCGCTTCCTCGGGCGATGCATGCAGGATCACGCCGAATTCGTCGCCGCCCAGCCGATACAGAGTCGCGGAGGGACCGGCGACCTGGCGCAGCCGCTCGGCGATCCGGTTCAGCAGCTCGTCGCCGATCGAATGGCCGAACGTATCGTTGACCGGCTTGAACCGGTCGAGATCGATCACGCCGATCGTCGTGACGCCGACGTTCGCCGGATCCCCGGTCACTGCGGTGATGTCGGCGAGGAAACGGCGCCGGTTGCCGAGCTGGGTCAGGCTGTCGGTATGTGCCAGCGCATGATTCTCGGCGTTCAGCCGGACCATTTCCTCATGCTGCTCGGCAAGCTTCTCGCGCGCCGCGACTTCGGTGCTGAAATTCTCGAAGGTGTTGCAAAGCACGCGCAGCAGGACGAGCACCACCAGCAGAACGTTCAATGCGATCGGCGCGAACACCGCATGTTGGTCCTGTCCGAGCAGCGCCAGAAAATAGGCGGGCAGAACGCCGGCCGCCCCCAGGATCGCCGCTTGGGGAACGTGGATGAGGCAGAAGATGCACCCGATCACCGTCGTCGAGACGTACAGCGCGGTGTGCGCCTGTTCGAAGGGGCCGCCATATTGCGCCAGCGACAGCGACCAGGCGAGATACCCGACGCCGAAGCCTGCCGCAGCGAGGGAGATGACGCGAAGCTGCCTGCGCGCCTCTTGAGGCTCCGGTGTCGGATCGTTTCGGATGCGGACCCAGTGGATCAGGCGGACGGCAGTAACGCCAAGCAGAAAGGCGGGCACGGCTACCGTCAGCAGTATCGGGGCGTTGTCCGCGTGGGACCATGCCAGCGCAGTGGAATTGATCAGCAGCAGCCCATAGAGCAGCGGCACCTGCCGCCGCATCTGCACCGCCTGCGCCTGCGCCAGGATCGGATCCTGCCCGACCTCCATGAACCACTTGATCGGCCTGAGTTTCATCGCGCTCCCATCCTGAGCGATGCATAGCCGGTTCGGTTAAATCTCCCCTAAACCGACGCTCGGTGGAAAATACTTAGACGAGAGCGGTGCCGTGCACTTCGGTGGTCGCGCGAAGGATCATCGCGACAGCTTGCGCCGGCACGCCGCGAACGCCGGCCGCGCCCGCCCGGGTCGCCGCGCAGCTCCCGGCCCGCCCTCCGACATTCCCGCTGTCCTACACCCCCCGCGCCGCGCTACGCTCGCACCCATGCCCTATCCGGCGCTTCCGATTCGCTCCGCCCGCCGTGCCGAAGCGGCTCGGCGGCTCGGCGGCCCGGCGGGACCGAGGGGGGACGTAGCGTTGCATTCGCTGCGTTCGGGTATCCCGCTACCGCTTGGCAGCGCCGCCTCGCACCCGCTAGAGCGCCCGCGACTCCATCGCAGCGACTGGCAAAGAGGATGACGCACTCGTGACCACCCGTACCGAAACCGATTCGATCGGCGCCATCGAAGTTCCCGCCGACGCCTATTGGGGCGCGCAAACCCAGCGTTCGATCGAGAATTTCCCGTTCGGATCGATGGAGCGGATGCCGCTCGGCATCGTCCATGCCCAGGCGATCGTGAAGCAGGCGGCGGCGCGAGTGAACCGCAAGCACGGGCTCGACGGCAGGATCGCCGACGCGATCGAGGCGGCGGCGCAGGAAGTGATCGCGGGTAAGCTCGACGATCAGTTCCCGCTGGTGATCTGGCAGACTGGCAGCGGCACCCAGACCAACATGAACGTCAACGAAGTGATCGCCGGCCGCGCGAACGAAATGCTGTCGGGCACCCGCGGCGGCAAGTCGCCGGTGCACCCCAATGATCACGTCAACATGAGTCAGTCGTCGAACGACAGCTTCCCCACCGCGCTCCACGTCGCGGCGGTGCTGGCGGCGCAGGACGTGCTCGCCCCCGCGCTCGACCGGCTGGAAGGGGCGCTCAGCGCCAAGGCGAAGGCGTGGGATCACATCGTCAAGATCGGCCGCACCCATACGCAGGATGCGACGCCGCTGACGCTCGGCCAGGAATTCTCCGGCTATGCCGCGCAGCTGATCAGCTGCAAGGCGCGGCTCGAAGGCGCACTGAACGGCAATCTGCGCAAGCTGGCGATCGGCGGCACCGCGGTCGGCACCGGGCTCAACGCGCCGGCGGGCTGGGCGGAGGACATGGCCAAGGCGATCTCCGACATCGCCGGGACGCAGTTCGAACCGGCACCCAACAAGTTCGAGCAGCTGGCGGCCAAGGACGGGCTGGTCTTCTTCTCGGGCGGGCTCAACACGCTGGCGGTCGCATTGAACAAGATCGCCAACGACATCCGTTTCCTGGGTTCCGGCCCGCGCTCGGGCCTTGGCGAACTCTCGCTGCCCGCCAACGAACCGGGCAGCTCGATCATGCCGGGCAAGGTGAACCCCACCCAGTGCGAGTCGCTGACGATGGTCGCGGCGCAGGTGATCGGCAATCACCAGGCAGTCACCGTCGGTGGCATGCAGGGCCATTTCGAACTCAACGTGTTCATGCCGCTGATCGGCGCGAACGTACTGCGCTCGGTCCAGCTGATGGGGGTCGGCATGACCAGCTTCGCCGAACGCTGCGTCGACGGGATCGAGGCGAACGAGAAGCAGATCGCCGATCTGGTCGGCCGCTCGCTGATGCTGGTGACCGCGCTGGCGCCCGAGATCGGCTACGACAATGCCGCCAAGATCGCCAAGAACGCGCACGAAAAGGGGCTGACGCTGAAGGAAAGCGGGCTGGCGCTCGGGCTGGTCGACGAAGCGACCTTCGATCGGGTGGTGAAGCCGGAAACGATGGTCGGGCGCTGAGCGGGCGCCCCGCGCGGAACTCTGCCTCGCTTGCGGCGCTCTACTGGCGAAGTGTCGAGAAGGAGAAGCTGCATGATTCGGCGAGTATTGGGAGGCGTGGTCGGCGGTGCGCTCGGCCGCCGCGCGGGCAGCGGGGCGAAAGGCGCGCTGCTGGGCGCGGCCGCCACCCGCGTCCTGCCGCGCATCGGTCCCTGGGGCTGGGCGCTCGGCGGCGGCCTTTTCGCGGGCAAATATCTCTACGATAAGCGCAAGCGGCGCCGTCAGGAGCCGCCGCCCCCGGTCGAGGCGGCGCGGGCGCGCGGGCCCGATACCAACGCCTCGGCTCCCTAGGCCCGATTCGGTGGCCCTGGCGCTTGACGTGGGTGCCGGGGCCGCGCCACTAGCGGCCATGCCTCATAGCTTCGAACAGGATCCGCACGGCTTCAAACGGCGCGGCGTGCTCTTCGTTCTTTCCTCGCCGTCGGGCGCCGGCAAGTCGACGATCGCGCGCAAACTGCTGGCCAACGATCCGTATTTGACCATGTCGGTTTCGTACACGACTCGGCCGATGCGCCCCGGCGAAGTGGACGGCGTCGACTATCATTTCGTCGATACCGAAACGTTCAAGGAAATGGTCGCGGCGAACGAATTCCTCGAATGGGCGCATGTGTTCGATCATCGCTATGGCACGCCCAAGCAGAGCGTCTTCTCGATGCTGGCCAGCGGCAACGACGTGCTGTTCGATATCGACTGGCAGGGCGCGCAGCAGCTCTATCAGCTCGCGGGCGGCGACGTCGTCCGCCTGTTCGTCCTGCCGCCGTCGATGGAGGAGCTTCGCCGGCGGCTCGAAACCCGCGCGACCGACGCGCGCGAAGTGATCGAGCGCCGCATGGCGCGCGCCGCGGGCGAGGTGGCCCATTGGGACGGCTATGACTATGTTCTCGTCAACGACGATGTCGAGAAATGCTACGAATCGGTTCGGACGATCCTCGCCGCCGAGCGGCTCAAGCGATCGCGCCAGACGGGGTTGATCGGATTCATCCGTGGGTTGATGAAGTAGCACGCACAAAAAGGGGAGGCGCTGCGATGCCGCGGTTGTTGATCGGAAGCGTGTTGGGTGGGCTGGCGATGTGGCTCGTCGGCTTCGTTTTCTGGGGTACTCCGCTCAGCCTGCTCGCCTACAAGCAGGCCGGGGCCGGTGATTCGGCCGCGCTGCAGGCGGCGCTCGCCCAGCATCTGGGGCCGACGGGCACCGGCGCCTATTGGATTCCGTCGCCGGGCAGCGCCGCGGGCACCGAGCTGGTCGGCCGCGGGCCGAATGCGCTGGTGCAGTTCGTGAACAGCGGCATCGCATTGCCCGACACCGGCGCGTTGATCGGCGGCCTCATCCTCGCGATCCTCTGCGTTCTGGTGGCCGGGATCGCACTGCGCAGCTGCGCCGCCCGCGCCAGCTTCGCCGACCGGTTCAAGCTGGTGCTGCTCTTCGCCGCTGCGATCACGCTCTACACCGATCTCGGCCAACCGGTCTTCAACCACATGCCGTGGGGCTATTTCACCTATCTGTGGGTGAGCGACCTGCTTTCCTGGGCAGCGGCCGGGGCGGTGATCGCCTGGTTCCTGCCGCATCCGCGTTCCGAAGCCCAGAGCGGCGGGGAATAGGCAGGGCGCTGCGCTCAGGCGCCTTCGCGCGGCCGCGCCGGCTGCGGCCGCGCGATCGGATCGAGCGTCGCCGGTTCGAACAGCGGACTGCGCCTCCGGTCGCCGGCGACCATGTCGGCGATCATCCGCCTTGAAAAGCGCCACATCAGCGTGCGCATCGGCATACGCTTGAGGCAGCTGACGTCGCCCGCCGCTTCATCGGTGAACAAATGGCCGATCGGCGGCCCCAGGAGCGGATCGCGGCGATCCGGGTCGCAGTTGGCGACGAGGACGGTGATGTAGGGGATGCGGCCGTTCTTGTAGGTGTTGAACATCGGGGTGTCGCAACACGCCGCATACCAGCGCAGCGTCGGCTTCCGGGTCAGGTGCATGCAGCGCAGCTGCTCGCGGCCGGTATCGACTCGGATCGTGGCGCACCGCCCCTGATAGAGCGCGGTCCCGGCGTGGCGATCGAGGATGCGCTCTGCGGCGCCCAGGCGCGTTGCGAACGCCTGACAGTCGGTACAGTGGCACACGACATGATCGCCCACACCCGGCCCGGGCGTGACGAGCTTCCCGGATACCGCCCCGCAGGCACAAGCGAAGGCAAGATCGCGCCCTTCTTCATTGCGGTTCGTCACAGAAGAACTCGCTTCGTGGCCCGGTGGAAGCGCATGGCTACAGCATCCGTGGGAAGTTGCGAACGAAATTGACCGTTACTCTTTCCCGCCTGAGCGGCTGTCGGCGGGACCGGACCGTCGCCTCGCGTCACAGCAGGGCGAGAAACCGCGCCGCGGCATCGAATTCCGCCCTGCGCGATTCGCGTGCGGCAGTCGCGAGTTCGTCGTCGCCCCATTTTTCCGCCTGCCAGTCCTCGTCGAGCTGCACTGCTCGCCACAGCGTTTCGCGATCGACGCCGCCCTCCAGCAGCGCCAATGCGCCGACCAGCGATCCGCCTATCGTCACCAAAGGCGACAGCCCGGCCAGCTCGAACGCCGTGCGGGCCGCCACCGCATCGCCAAGCCGAGCGATGGTCGCTTCCGGCTGCGCGCGATGCATCACGCCGGCCACCTGCTCGAAGTGCACATCGTAGCGCGCGCGCGCCCAATCGAGCAGCGGATCCCACAGGGCGGTCTGGCGCGCTATGAGTTCGGAGGGCGTGTCGGCGCGATAACAGAGCAGGTCGCTCTCGCCATAGGCGGCGAGTCCCCCCGCGAACCCGGCGGGATCTAGCGCGACCCGGTCTATCGCGGCATTCGCGAGCCCGGTGAGCGGCATCGCGCGCGGATCGATCATCTCGCCGACGTCGCGCCACTCCTGTGCTACGGCTTCGGCGAGTGCGGCGCTGGGCAGCAGCAGCGGCGTACGTCCGGGCGTGTTCACCGCCCGCCCGTCGAGTCGCAGCCCATGGCCGCTCGACCCGGGGGCGAGCGTAACTTCTTCCCAGAAACGCTTCACCGGTCGTCCGGCGTCCGCCACCGGCGGGCCATCGCGCGCGGTACCACTGCGATCACATAGAGCCCCATCAGCACGATCGCGCCGCCCAGCACGGTGGTCTCCCACTGCGTCGAGCGTCCCGCGAGAACGAGGCCGAACACTGCGCCCGCAGTCGCCAGCATCTGCACGCCCACCATCATGAAATAGCGGTTGCGAGCCTGAACCTCCGGGTCGATCATAGCGTCTCCAGCAGCGCTTCGAGGTGCGCGGGCAGCATATGTGCGCGGTCGAGCACTACATGCGCGCCCGCCGCGGCGAGCTCTTCCGCATCATGATAGCCCCAGGCGACGCCGATCGCATGTGCGCCGCCCGCGCGCGCCATCGCCATGTCGAAGCTCGTGTCGCCGATCATCGCAGTGGTTTCGGGAGCGGCGCCGGCTTCGGCGATCGCCGCTTGTAGCATTGCCGGATGCGGTTTGGACGGGTGCCGGTCGGCAGTCTGCAGCGTGATGAAGCGGTGTCGGATGCCGTGCTGATCGAGGACGTGGTGAAGCCCGCGATCCGACTTTCCGGTCGCCACACCGAGTAGCCAGCCCGCCGATTCGAGCGCCTCGATCGACTCGGCGATCCCGTCGAACAGCGGTTCCTGTTCGAGAGCGCCGGTGGAGCGCAGGGTGAAGAAGGCGCGCTTGTAATCCTCCGCCATCGTCTCGTGGAGCGCGGCATCGCCCTCGGGGAGAAGCATCGCGATCGCAGGCACCAGGCTCAGTCCCACGATGCGGCGGATCGCGGCCCGCTCTGGCGGGTCGAGCCGTGCGTTGGCGAAGCACGTCTCCATCGCGCGACAGATGTTCGCCTGGCTGTCCACCAGCGTGCCGTCGCAATCGAAGATGGCGAGGCGGTTCACCGCTTCGTACCGCGGGAGCGCCGTTCGCCCCGGCGCTCCTTGCGGACCGTCTTGGCATGCGCGCGCGCGCGCGCCTTCTGCTGCTCGCGGGTCGGGGGCGGCGGACCGTCGTCGAACGGCATCGCGTCGCCGACCGCTTCGTCGAATCCCAACGTGCTCAGCGTCTCGGCGAAATGCGTCGGCAGCGGCGCCGTCACGTCGAGCCGGTCGCCGTCCGGATGGTCGATGCGGATGCGGCGCGCATGGAGATGCATTTTGCGGCTGACCCCGCCGGTGAGGAACGCCTCCTGGCCGCCGTATTTGCCGTCTCCCACGATCGGATGGCCGATCGCCGCCATATGGACGCGGAGCTGGTGGGTTCGGCCGGTGAGCGGCTGGAGCTCGACCCAGGCGGCGCGATTGCCCGCGCGCTCGATCACGCGATAGCGGGTCCGCGCGGGTTGCCCCTCGGTCTCGTCGACGTGCATCTTCTCGCCGCCGGTACCCGGCTGCTTGCCGATCGGCAGATCGATGAAGCCGTCCTCGATCTCGGGAATGCCGACGACCAGCGCCCAATAGCGCTTGCGGGCGGTGCGGCCCGAAAAATGCTTGGCGAAAAAGGCCGCGGCGCGCGCCGAGCGGGCGAGCAGCAGCGCTCCCGAGGTATCCTTGTCGAGCCGGTGGACCAGCTTCGGACGGCCTTCCGCTTCGAACTGCAGCGCATCGAGCAGGGCATCGACGTGCTCGATCGTCTTGGTACCGCCCTGGGTTGCGAGACCCGGCGGCTTGTTGAGCACAATGGCCGAGCCGTCCTGATGGATCACCATCGCGCGCGCGAAATCAATCTGTTCGTCGCTGAGTTGCGGCCGTTGCGGGCGCGCGCGCGCGGGCTTTGGCGCTTCGGCGGGGGGGACGCGGATCACTTGCCCCGCGGCGATCCGGTCGCCCGGAGTAGCCCGCGCGCCATCGACTCGGATTTGGCCGGTCCGCGCCCAGCGGGAGACGGTGTTGAAGCTCACGTCCGCCATGTGCCGCTTGAACCAGCGATCCAGGCGGATGCCGTCGTCGTCGATGCCGACGGTGAACTGGCGAACATCTCCGGCCGCGGTCATGCCAGCGCCCGTACTAGGCCGAGCCCCGCCGCGAGCGCTGCAACGGCGCCGGTGACCGAGACGAGCGCGTAGAAACCGGCGGCGGTCCAGTCGCCGCGCTCGAGCATCATCATCACGTCGAGCGAGAAGGCGGAGAAGGTCGTGAAGCCGCCCAGGATTCCGACGCCGACCAGCAGCCTCAGCTGCTCGCTGCCGCCCGCACGCGCCAGGCTGCCGGCGAGCAGCCCCATGGCGAACCCGCCGAGCACGTTCACGGCGAGCGTGCCGACCGGATAGCCGGGGCCGAACCAGGCGAGCGTGGCGCGCCCGACGAGGTGCCGTGCGCCGGCGCCGATCGCACCGCCCAGCATGACGAGAAGAAGATGGGGCATGATCCGCCGGTTAGCGCGGAATCGCGCGCAGGGAAAGGACGCGCCTTACGCGCGCCGGCCACTATACCCCGTTGTTCGCCACCAGATCGATGTCGGTGCCGCCATCCGGGCGCGGCGTCATGAAGAGCACATAGGCGCCGTCGTCGCGCTCGCGGGTGCCGCCGAGGATATGTTCCGCCCCGTCGACCTGGTGCTCGGCGGTGAAGCCCGCGCGGACCGCCTTGGTGTAATACCAGTCGAGCATCGTCTGCATCGGCGCCGGCGAGGAGAAAGTGACGACACGCAGCTGGCATGCCGCACCGTCGGCGCCTGCGGCTTCGACGACTCGCGCGTGCGGATAAAGCGGAATGTCGCGCGGCAGCCGCTCTGCCCATGAAGCCGAATATTGGAGGTCCGCCGCGCACCCGCCCAGCTCGCGGTTTTGCTGGCGTGCCGCGAGGCCGCCCAGCGTCACCGATTCGCGGGCGTTCTGGCACTGTTCGCAGTCGCTCCCGGCCTGCACCGGAGCCGGCGCGCGCATCAGCTCGCCGTCGATGGTGCTGCCGTTGGCGGCGACTCCCTCCGGAGGGACGGTGCCCGAATAGGGCTGGCCGGGGGGACGCACCGAATCGCCGTTTGCCTGCTGCGACAGGCCGGGGTCGACCATGATCTGGTCCTGCAGCGCGCTTGCCAGCGCAGGATCGGTGACATTCTCACCATCCATCGTGTCGGCATTCGTCTGCTCGCTTCCGCCACTGCAGGCGGCGAGTGCCAGCGGCAGCAGCGCTGCGAGCAGGAGATGCGGTCGGCGGATCATTCGTATCGCTCCTGTTTGCAGCCGACGATGGCGCCGGAAGGTTAAGGAATCGTGGGACGGCCTGCGCGCCTCGGGTGAGCCGCCCGCGGGGAACCGATCGCGGAGGACGGCGTTTGGACGTCCAGCGAGGAAGGGCTTGATGCAAGTGAATACCAGGATCGTCGGCGCCGGCGTCGCCGTGGCGATCGCCGCTGGGCTCGGCTATGTGCTGCTTGCCGGCGGCGATGACGAAGTTCCATTCGAAACCGAAGATCGCGAGGGGGCGATCACCGTGCGCGCCTATCCTGGCCTGGTGGTGGCGGAAACCGTTTCGGAGGGTCTGCGCGATACTGCGCTTTCGCGCGGCTTCATGACATTGGCGGACTATGTTCTCGGCAAGGAGCGGAGCGGCAGCCGGATTCCGGTGATGGCGCCGGTGCTGGTGGATGGCGATAGCGACGGGCGGGGATGGCGCACGCGCTTCGTCTTGCCCTTCGATCGCGCGGTGGAGACTCTGCCCGCGGCGGGGAACGAGGTGCGGATACGGTCGCTGCCGGCGCGTCGCGTAGCGGCGCTGCGCTTTTCAGGCGACACCGACGAGGCGGTGCTGGCGCTGCGTGAGGCCGAGCTGCGTCGGTGGATCGAAGCGCGCGGCTATGGCGCCGCGGGTCCGGTCGAGCATGCATATTACACCTCACCCTTTCTGCCGGGGCCGCTGCGGCGCAACGAAGTGCTCATTCCGCTGGCGAGCTGAGCGTTTTATCTTGCCAATACACCCCGAAACGCCCATCTTAGGGTCATGCTGAACATTCTTTCCCTGATAGTCGGCGCGATAGCGCTGCTGCTCGCGATCCCGGCCTTGCTGCCGATCGTTTCGCTGCTCAACTGGCTCGTATTTCCGATAGCGCTGGTGGGGCTTGCGCTCGGCGTGTTGTCCGACCGTAATGAGGGGCGGAACCTGAATCTGCTCGTTGCGATCGTCAGCGGCGGCCGGCTGCTGCTGACCTGGGGCATTCTCTGATCGCATACGGGTCAGCACGATGCAGTATACGGGGATGTGGCGCCCGGCGGCGATCAAGGTCGCTCGTGCCTAGATCCGCCGCTCGCCGGGATAGGCGAACAACAGGTCACTGCCCACTTCGGCTTCGATCTCGGCGGTGCCGCTCAGCGTAAGGCATTCGCCCGCCCGGAAGGGCACGCCATCGACCACCCCTCCGCCGGTGACGGGCACCAGCCAGCCGGTCTGCCCCTCCGCCAGCCGCACCATGCGGTGCCCGCCGGGCCAGCGCTCGAGCACGAATTTCGGCCCTTCCACCAGAATCGTTCGATCGTCGGCGACCTTGCCGGGGATCGGGTGGGGAACGAAAGGTCGCGGATCGGCGACGGCGAGCCCTTCGTCGAGGTGCAGCTCGCGCGGGCGGCCATAGTCGTAGAGGCGGTAGGTGGTTTCGGAATTCTGCTGCACTTCGATCAGCGTGATGCCCTCGCCGATCGCATGGATCGTGCCCGAGGCCGAATAAAAAAAGTCGCCCGCCTTCACCGGCTTCCAGTCGAGCAGCTGCTCGATCGATCCATCCTGCGCGGCGCGACGCAGCGTCTCGCGATCGACAGGCTCTCTGGTGCCGAGTGCGATCGTCGAATCGGGTTCGGCATCGAGAATCACCCAGCATTCGTCCTTGCCGCGGGGCAGGCCGCGCGCCTGTGCCTGCGCATCGTTCGGATGCACCTGCACCGACAGCTTCTCGCTGGTGAACAGATATTTGATGAGCAGGTCAGGGGCGGAGTCGCCCGGCGTCTGGAACCATATTTCGCCCACCGGGGCTCCGTCCGCGCCAGGGTCGGCGAAACCGGGCCACAGGCTATGCCTGCCCCAGGGCTTCTCGACTCGATGGGTGGCGAGGAGAGTGGCGGTCATAGGTCGTCTCCGAAGCAGGTGCGGAGCGATATAGCCGTCCGCGCATTGCCTGTCGCGGAATTCGCACCGCGCGAAAGATGTTGTTCGCGACCGCGCGGCTCGGCTAAGACGGCGCATATGCGTAGTCCTCAGTTCCGCACGTTCGCTCCGGCTCTTGTCGCGACGCTCGCCATCCTCGTCGCCGGTTGCGCCAGCTCCGGCGGCCGTGCCGATACTCCCTATGTCGCGCGCGACGTGGGAACGCTCTACACGGCGGCGAAGGACCGGCTCGACCGTGGCCGCTACCAGCAGGCCGCACAGCTGTTCGACGAAGTCGAGCGCCAGCATCCCTATTCGATCTGGGCGCGCCGGGCGCAGCTGATGAGTGCCTTCAGCTATTACATGAATCAGGATTATGCCGAGGCGATCCAGTCGGCGCAGCGCTTCCTGGCGGTGCACCCGGGCAACCGCGACGCGCCCTATGCCTATTATCTGATCGGCCTGAGCTATTACGAGCAGATCAGCGACGTTAAGCGCGATCAGAAGATCACGCAGCAGGCGCTCGACGCGCTGGGCGAGCTTTCGCGGCGCTATCCGCAGACGCGCTACGCTGCCGATGCGCGGCTGAAGATGGATCTGCTGCGCGACCATCTCGCCGGCAAGGAAATGGAGATCGGCCGCTATTATCAGGATCGCGGCCAGTGGCTGGCGGCGACGCTGCGCTTTCGCTCGGTCGTGGACCAGTATCAGACGACGACTCATGCTCCTGAGGCGCTGATGCGGCTCACCGAGAGCTATCTGGCGCTCGGCATCCCGCAGGAGGCGCTGAAATCGGCCGCGGTGCTGGGGACCAACTATCCGGGCAGCCAATGGTATGAGCGGGCCTATGCGCTGATGCAGGAGCATGCGCCCCAGCTCGCGGCGCAGGCCGGCGCGGCACCTAACTGAGCCGTCGTTTCCTGCTTTCCCGGAGACGCCGAACGCGTAAGGTCGGCCAGGCATGCTGACGGCGCTTTCCATCCGTGACGTTGTGCTGATCGAGGCTCTGGACCTCGAGTTCGGCGAGGGGCTGGGCGTGCTCACCGGTGAGACGGGCGCGGGAAAGTCGATCCTGCTCGACGCGCTAGGGCTGGCGCTGGGTGCGCGCGGCGACAGCGGACTGGTTCGGCAGGGTGCGGCGCAGGCGGTTGTCAGTGCCAGTTTTGAAGCGCCGCCGGAACGCGGCCCGGTCGCCGAACTGCTCGCGCAGAACGGACTCGACATGGAGCCGGGCGAGCCGCTGCTCGTGCGCCGCGTGGTAAAGGCGGACGGCGGCAGCCGCGCCTTCATCAACGATCAGCCCGCCTCGGCCGGGCTGCTGCGTGAGCTGGGGCAGCACCTCGTCGAAATCCATGGCCAGCACGACGATCGGGGGCTGCTCAACGCGCGCGGGCACCGCGCGCTGCTCGATGCGTTCGGGCGGCTCGATGCCGGCGCGGTGGCGGTGGCGCATCGTCGTTGGCGCGAGGCGGAGAATGCCCTTGCCGCTGCACGCGAGGAACAGGAACTCGCCGAGCGCGATCGCGAATGGCTGGAACATGCCGTCGCCGAGCTGAACGCGCTCGCGCCGGAGGAGGGGGAGGAGGCCATTCTCGCCGAGCGGCGCGCGGCGATGCAGCGCGGCGAAAAGATCGCCGGCGATCTCCAGGGGGTCGCCGACCTGCTAGAAGGTTCGGAGGGCGGCCTCAGTCGGTTGCGGCAGGCGGCGCGCGTTCTCGAACGCGTCGCCGAGGATCACGAGGCGCTCGCCGAAGCACTCGGCGCGGTCGATCGCGCGATCATCGAGGCGGCGGCGGCGCAGGAACAGGTTGATCTGGCCGCCGAAGCATTGGCGTTCGATCCCGCAGCGCTCGAAGCCGACGAGGCGCGGCTGTTCGAACTACGCGGCCTCGCGCGCAAGCATCGAGTCCAGCCCGACGAGCTCGCCGCTTTGGCCGGCGAACTTGCGGCCCGCCTGGCGCGAGTCGAGAGCGGCGGAGAAGGCATCGCGACGCTCGAGCGCGCAATGGCGGCGGCGCACCGCGCCTATGTCGAAGCGGCCGAGTCATTGTCCGGCGCGCGTGTCGAGGCGGCGGCGCGGCTCGATGCCGCGGTGGCGTCGGAGCTGGCGCCGCTCAAGCTCGACGCCGCGCGATTCCGCACGACGGTCGAGCCGCTTCCCGAGGCGCAATGGGGTCCGGCGGGCAGCGACCGAGTCGAGTTCGAGATTTCCACCAATCCCGGTGCTCCCTTCGCGCCGCTGATCAAGATCGCGAGCGGAGGCGAGCTTTCGCGCTTCATCCTCGCGCTCAAGGTCGCGCTGGCGGAAGAAGGCGCGGCGGGCACGATGATCTTCGACGAGATCGATCGCGGTGTCGGCGGCGCCGTCGCGAGCGCGATCGGCGAGCGGCTGGCGCGGTTGGCGGCGCGCACGCAGCTGCTGGTCGTGACCCATAGCCCGCAGGTCGCCGCGCGCGGACGCCGCCACCTGCTGATCGCCAAGAGCCATGACGGCATCGTCACGCGCACCGACGTCACGCCGCTCGACGAGGCGGAGCGCCGCGAGGAGATCGCTCGTATGCTCTCGGGCGCCGAAATCACGGACGAAGCGCGCGCCCAGGCCGAACGGCTGCTGGAAGCAGCCTAGCCCCCGGGCGCGAGCAGCTTGCCGAGCGCCTGAAGATAGACGGCAAATGCCTGGCGCCCGGCGTCCGTCAGACGGGCGCGAGTCAGCGACTTGCGATCGATGATGCGCTTCTCGATCGCGATATAGCCGGCGTCCTCCAGCTTGCGCAGATGGATCGAGAGATTGCCCTGGGTGGCGTTCAACAGCGTCTTCAACTCGGTGAAGTCGGCGGCCTCGGCGTCGATCAGATAAGCCATGATGCCGAGCCGCAGACGGCCGTGAATGACCTCGTCCAGATCGTCGATATCGAAGCGTGCCATGTCGGCACCATAGACGAGCCGGTTTGCAACGCAAACATGTTCTCCGTGGGCTTCTTCAGCCGCGAAGCTGAACCGCGCGAACCGCGGCGCGACAGCTTGCGACACATCAGCGGCGCTGGCGCCACACCCGCGCGACAAGCATCCTCGAAAAGAAGCCCAGGCCGCCGAGGCGGTCCCGTAGCGTAGAGGAGTCACTCATGAAGAAGATCGCATTCGTTCTGGCTGGCATCGGCATGGCCGCCACCGCGATTCCCGCAGCCGCCATCGCTGCGCCCGCGCCACAGCAGTGGCAGAACATCAACCAGCGCCAGGCAAATCTCGATCGCCGGATCGATCTGGGCGTCCGCAACGGATCGGTGACTCGGCAGGAGGCGGTGCGCCTTCGCCAGCAGTTCCGAGCGCTCGAACGGATCGAGGCGCAATATCGTCGCAGCCGCCCCGGGCTGACCATGGCCGAGCGCCGCGATCTTGACCGTCGTTTCGATGCCCTGTCGCGCCAGATCCGCATCGAACGGAACGACCGCCAGGTGCGCGGCCAGAATCGCGGGGCGAACGACTACCGCAGCTATGAGCATCGCGGCGGCCGCCGCTGATCGGGTCGGCAAGCAGGAGATGGGGTCTCGCCGGGAAGCGGCGGGGCCCCTTCTCTCGCGGCAGGGCTAGCGGAGCGGCTGTCCGGTGCCTTCCCATTTCGGCAGGATGGTCGATTGCGGGAGTTCGGGCACGTCCGTCTCGGCAAGCAGCGTACTGGTCTGTCGATGGCGCGGCTGGATTGCAGTGTCCGACGGCGGGGACGGGCGGACCGCAGGCACGGCCGCTTCCGGTGCGGCGGCCGGCGACGCCTGAACCTGCGCGGCAGATCGCGACGGGCCCGGCGCAGGCTCACCGCCGCGGTACCGGTCGCGGAACGCTGCGGGAGTGCCCCAATAGCCTTTCCAGCGATGGAAGAAATGCGCTCCGAACACGCCGGTCATCACCAGGCTGCGGTTCCACGAAGGCGTCACTGCATGGGTGTGGTAATGCGTCGCCAGGCCGACGGGCGCGAAGACGCTGCCCGAAAGTGCTGCCTTCGCCACGCGCTCGGCCCGCTGCCATGCGGTCGATGACGGGCGGCGCGTCATCGATCCATCGCAGGCGAAGCTGAACTGACAGACCGGCCGATCGGAACCCTGGAACACGACTCCGCACACCGTGGCGGGGAAGGCGGGATGGCGCACGCGATTGAGCACCACCTGCGCGACCGCGCGCTGCCCGGCGTCCGGCTCGTTGGCCGCTTCATAGTAAATGGCGGTGGTGAGGCATTGGAACGCGCGTGCCTTGTCCGTCCCGCTCCCGCGGGAGGCAAAGGGCGCCGCCGGATGAATCGAGGCGTCGATCACTGCGTCCGCAGGCACAGGCAGGTCGGGCAGCGGCGCAGTGCCCGTCGTGCCCGCCGAGGCCGTTTCATCGTCCACGACGAAGAAGTAGGCGGCACCGGGGAAATGATCGTCGGCTTCATAGCCGGCTGGCGCGGGCGGTCCTTCGGCGCGGATCGGTTCGGCGGGGCCGAGCGCCTGCGCCGAAAACCCTGCCCCGACGAGCGACACGAGAACGGCCGCGCCGACGCCGCGCGCCTGCATCCGCGTGAACCGCCGCCAAAACGGCCGTGCCTGGGTTCCACTCGCCATGGCGCCAGAATAACGCAACACGCGCCGCGCCGCGCCTGCCGATTTCGGCGTGTCCCGCGCCGAAACGCTTGATGGTTAAGGTAATTTTTGGCGCGTCATTCGCCGGAATAGCGCGTGCGGAAGTCCCGCGCGAAGGCGCTCAGCCGGGCTTCGCCGATCGCCGCGCGAAGGTCCGCCATGAGCTGCTGATAGAAATAGAGATTGTGTTCGGTCATCAGCATCGCGCCGAGGATCTCGCCCGCCCGGACGAGGTGGTGGAGATAGGCGCGGCTCCACGTGCCGCACACCGGACAGGCGCAGGCGGGGTCGAGCGGCCCCTGATCCTCCGCGAAGCGCGCGTTGCGGATGTTGATCGGGCCGGTGCGGGTGAATGCCTGGCCGGTGCGGCCCGAGCGCGTGGGAAGCACACAGTCGAACATGTCGATGCCGCGCTCGACAGCACCGACGATGTCGTCGGGCTTGCCCACGCCCATCAAGTAGCGGGGCTTTTCGGCGTCGAGCTGCCCTGGCGCATAATCGAGCACGCCGAACATCGCCTCCTGGCCTTCGCCCACTGCGAGCCCGCCCACGGCATAGCCGTCGAAGCCGACGTCTTTCAGCGCTTCGGCGCTTGCCTTGCGCAGTCCTTCGTCGAGAGCGCCTTGCTGAATGCCGAACAGCGCGGCGCGTGCGGCATGGGCGCCGCCCGAATCGAAACCCGCACGCGAACGCTTCGCCCAGCGCATCGAACGCTCCATTGCGGCCGCCTGCACCTCGCGCGTCGCGGTGGTCGGGACCAGCTCGTCGAAGGCCATTACGATGTCGGAACCAAGCAGTCGCTGAATCTCCATCGACCGCTCGGGACTGAGCAGATGCTTCGAGCCGTCGAGGTGCGACTTGAAGACGATGCCGTCTTCGCTGCGCTTGGTGAGATCGGCGAGGCTCATCACCTGATAGCCGCCGCTGTCGGTGAGGATCGGCCGATCCCAGCCCATGAAGCCGTGCAGCCCGCCGAGCCGGTCGACGCGCTCGGCGCCGGGGCGGAGCATCAGGTGATAGGTGTTGCCAAGCAGGATGTCGGCGCCGGATGCGCGCACGTCCTGCGGCTTCATCGCCTTCACGGTCGCCGCGGTACCGACGGGCATGAAGGCGGGCGTGCGGATTTCGCCGCGGCGCATCGCGATGGTGCCGAGCCGCGCCTTGCCGTCGGTGGCGCGGATGGTGAACTCGAAACGGGGATGGGTCACTCGGCAGTCCTTACTGGGCGGGGCCGGCGAGGCAAGCCTGCCGGCAGCGCTGGGGGTGGGTTGGAGGCCGAGGCAAGCCTGCCACTCGCGTAAGGGACATTGCGGATCGGAAGCGCGCGGCAGGACGGCGAAGCTGTCCTTGAGGAGACCGACCGTGATTCGCGATATTCTTCTGCAGCTTGCAAGCTATCCATCGCCGACCCCTGACTGGGTGTTCGATCCCGTGGTTCGCCTTGCCGAACGCTTCGATGCGCGCATCTCGGTAGCGCTGTGTCAGGTGCACATTCCGCGCGTGTCCAACTTCCTCGCCGATCGGCTGGTCGGCGCCAACGAGGTGATCGCGCGCGAGAATGACTTGAGCCGCGAACATGCGCTGCGGCTCGCCGAGGCGTTTGTCGCGCAGGTGCCCGAGACGGTCCGGGGCGAACAGATGCTGGTCGACTGCATTTCCCGCGCCGCCGCGGCGCAGGTCGCCGCACGCGGCCGGCTGTTCGATCTGCTGGTGCTGCCGGTGCACGGCGATCCGGAACAGGAATCGCTTGCGGAGGGGCTGGTGTTCGGATCCGGCCGGCCGGTGCTCCTCCTTCCCGAGAGCGCCCGTGCGCAGCCCTGGGACCGAGTGATCCTCGGTTGGGACGGCGGACGGGCGGCGGCGCGCGCGCTCGCCGACGCGATCCCGCTGTGCCGCGCGGCGCGCGAGGTCCGGATCGTGGCGGTCGGAGGCGAAAAGCCGCTCGGACACGGTCCGGGGCTCGATTCGGTCCGCGAACATCTCGCGCGCCACGAGATCGCGGCCGAGTGCGTGGAGATCGCGGCGGACGGCAAGAATGCCGGCGCGGCGCTGTTGGACCATGCCGCTCAGGTCGGCGCCGACCTGCTGGTTGCCGGTGCCTTCGGCCACTCGCGGATGCGCGAGTTCATTCTCGGCGGCGCCACCCGCAGCCTGATCGCGGCGCCCACGCTGCCGGTCCTGCTGTCGCACTGAACGCAAAGGAGAGCGAATCCGATGACTCACTCCAACACGATCCTGCTGGCTTCCGACCTCACCGCACGTTCGGATCGCCCGACCGATCGGGCGTTCCTGGCTGCCGAGCAGCTGTCGGCCTCGGTCCTGCTCGTGCACGTCGTCGAGGGCGAGGGCGGCGATGCGAAGATCGAGGAGCATGCCCGCGAGGCGCTCGAATCGGTGATCGGTCAGGTGGCCGGAAGGGTCGAGATCCAGATCCGCCGTGGACGGGTCCAGCACGAGATCCTGGAGGTCGCGGCAGCGCGCGAGTCGATACTGATCGTCACCGGCGCGGCGCGCTTCAACAGCATCCTCGATTATGTACTCGGCACCGCGGTGGACCATCTCGTCCGTCACTCGCCGGTCCCCGTGCTGGTCGTGAAACAGAGGGCGCAGGTGCCGTATCGAAAGCTTCTGGTCGCCACCGACTTCTCGGAATGTGCGGGACATGCCCTCGAGACGGCGGCCGGCCTGTTCCCGGATGCGGCGATCACCGTCTGGCACAACTGCCACTCCGCCTATGAAGCCTTTCTAGACAAGGATTCGACGCAGGCTGAGATTCAGCAGCAGGCGGATCGCGACATGAAACGGTTCCTCGAATCGGCGCATCTGTCCGATGGCGCCAGGGAACGGGTGTCGCACATCGTCGATCTCGGCGATCTCCAGGGCCGACTTGGCAGCATGCTGAAGGAGGGCCGATTCGACCTGCTCGTGCTCGGAACGCATGGCCGCAGCGGTTTCGCGCATGCGACGATCGGCAGCCGCGCCAGCGAGATGCTGAACGCCGCCGCGTGCGACGTGCTCATGGTACGCGGCAGCAAGTGACGGGGCGGACTCCGTTGCGAGGCGGCAGCGCTCCGACAGGTCATGCACGCTGATTTCCCGCTTCTGAAGGAGATCATTCTCTTTCTCGTGGCAGCGGGGCTGGTAATGCCGCTCACGCAGCGCGCCAGGATCAGCCCGGTGCTGGGTTTTCTGTGCGTCGGCCTGCTGATCGGTCCGTACGGGCTCGGACGGCTGACGGACAGCTGGCCGGCGCTCGAGCTGCTCGTGATCAACGACCCGGCCGGTGTCGCCACGGTCGGCGAGCTCGGCGTCGTCTTTCTGCTGTTTATGATCGGCCTCGAGCTTTCGGTGGCCCAGCTCTGGGCGATGCGCCGCCTCGTGTTCGGGCTCGGCGCTGCGCAAGTCGGGATCAGCGCGGTAGCGATCGGCCTGATCGCCTATGCCTTTGGCAATGCGCCGAGGGCTTCCGTGGTGCTTGGCCTGTGCCTCGCGCTGTCTTCGACTGCGATCGTCGTTCAGCTTCTCTCGCAGCAGCTCCGCCTGTCGACGGCCGCCGGTCGCGCTGCATTCGGTGTGTTGCTGTTCCAGGACCTCGCCATTGTGCCGATCCTGTTCCTCGTCGGCATCCTGGGAGCTGGGAGCGCAGGCCCCGTGCTCCTGTCCGGCCTGCAGGCGATCGGCAGCGCCATTCTGATCATCGCGGCCATTCTCGTCATTGGAAGGCTGGTGGTCCGGCCGCTGCTGCGTATCGCGAGCGCCTCGAAAAGCCGTGAACAGTTCATGGCGGCGGTACTGCTCCTCATTCTCGGTACGGCGATGCTCACGGCTGGCGCGGGCCTTTCGATGGCGCTCGGCGCCTTTCTTGCTGGGCTGATCTTTTCCGGGACCGAATATCGCCACCAGATCAACAGCGATATCGAGCCGTTCAAGGGCCTGCTGCTCGCGCTGTTCTTCGTCTCGGTCGGCATGAGCCTCGATCCGCTCGCAGTCTGGTCCCAGCTGGGGCTGGTGCTGGTCTCTGCGCTCGGGCTGATCGTGCTAAAGGCGCTGGTCCTTTATCCGCTCGGTCGAGCCTTCGGGCTTTCCACGCCGGTCGCCGCCGAAGCCGCGATCCTGCTGGGCGAAGGCGGCGAATTTGCGGCCGTCGCGATCACTGCGGCGTTGGCGGTGGGCGTGATGGAGCGCGAGCTTGGCCAGCTCATGCTCCTCGTCGTGGTCGTCACCATGTTTCTCACGCCCGGCCTTGCGGCGCTGGCACGCTGGACGGGCGCGGCGCTGGCCAGGAGGGCGAAGGGCGCCGACGCGCCGCTCGCCGCGGAGGACGCTCAGGAACGCGTGGTGATCGGCGGCTTTGGTCGAGTCGGCCAGATGCTCGCCCGAACGCTTGAGGAAAGCCGGATTCCCTATGTTGCGCTCGATCTCGATCCCGAGCTGGTCGCGGAGCATCGAAGGCGCGGCGTTCCGCTGTATTTCGGGGATGCGAGCCGGCCCGATGTGCTCGATCGCCTCGGCATCCACAGTGCGCTGGCCTTTGCCACCACCATGGGTCAGCACGGCGCGTCCGAGCATGTGGTGCGTGCCGTCCACCGCGCCTGGCCCGCGGTGCCGGTCTTCGCGCGCGCGCGCGACGCCGAACATGCCCGCCGGCTGATCGCATGCGGCGCGACCGGCGCGGTCCCGGAGACCACCGAGGCCAGCCTGCGCCTCTCGCTCGATCTGTTGAGCGGGATCGGCATTCCCGAAGAGGCCGCGCGTGCGATCGTGGACGAGCGCCGGAACGCGCTCATGTCCTGAAGCGCCCGGCCCTACGGACCTCCCCCGGAGGCCGCTCGTTCCTTATTTGAAAGGAGAAGGGCGATGACATCCGAAACCAGTCCCGGCGACGAGGCGGCGGCCGGCACCCCGGGTACCGGCGAGAATATCTGCCCCCGCTGTGGCGGATCAGGCATGATCGACGGCGGCACCTGCCCGCAGTGCGACGGCAGCGGCAAGGTGATCGAAGGGATCGGCGGCGGCTGAATCCCGGCCGCCGCGCCGCTTACTGGTGACGCGCCACGAACTCTGCGATCTCGTCGATCTGCCGGAACAGCGCATTCGGCGCGGCACCGGCCAGCGCCTCTTCGCTCGCATAGCCCCAAAGCACCGATCCCGCGCGCATCCCGACTTCGCGCGCGGCATCCACGTCGCGCGTCTCGTCGCCGATCGCCAGCGCCTCGGCAGGGCTCACGCGCGCCCGTTTCAGCACGCGCCGAAACTTGGGCGCCTTGCCGTACAGCGACGAACCACATGCCCAGATGTCGAACTTTGCGGCATTCTCCGGTCCCAGGATCGCGCGAGCGTTCGCTTCGGAGTTGGACGTGACCAGCGCGAGCTGCACGCCGGTCGCCGCTAGCCGGTCGAGCAAGTCGCCGACGCCCGGAAACAAGTGGATCTCTCCGTGGCGGCGATAGACGAGCTTGCGGATGTAGCGCGCGATGAACGGCAGCTTCCAGTTGGGAATGCCGAGATACTGGATCACTTCGCGCGTGCTCTTGTGCCGCAGCATCTCGACTTCACCGTCGACGACAGTGCGAAAGCGGAACCGCGCGGCGAGCTGATCGACGACCGAGAGAAACCACTCGCCGCTGTCGGACAGGGTGCCGTCGAAATCGAAGATGACGAGCCTGATCGGGGACTGTTCCGCCGTCTCAGACGCGGGCGGCGCTAGTTCCGGGGCTGGCTTCGGCATTGCGGCGCTAGGCATCGCCGCACCCTCTTCCATGCATCCTGCACTCCGCTCCATTGCCCAATTCTATCTGCACCGTGGTATGGTCGATCCCGAAGTCATGCGCCAGCCGGTGCTGGAGGTCGGTGAGGAATGCGTCGCCCGGATGCCCTTCGGGCATGACGAGATGTGCGGTCAATGCGGCTTCGGTGGTGCTCATCGGCCAGATGTGAAGATCGTGGAGCCGCGCCACTCCCGGCAGCGCGAGCAGCGCATCCGCGACGGCATCGGCATCGATGTTCCTCGGCACGGCCTGCAGCGCCATCGTGAGCGATTCCTTGAGAAGTCCCCAGGTGCTCCAGAGGATCACCGCGACGATGAGCAGGCTCGCGAGCGGATCGATCCACCGCGCCCCGGTGAAGAGGATCAGTGCCCCGCCGATCACGACGCCCGCCGACACGGCGGCGTCCGCCGCCATGTGGAGAAAGGCGCCCCGTACGTTCACATCGCCCTTGCGCCCGCTGACGAAGAGCAGCGCGGTGGCGGTGTTCACGAGAATCCCGATGCCGGCGACGAGCATCACGGTCGCTCCGGGCACCGGCGGCGGATCGGCGAAGCGCTGGCTCGCCTCCAGCGCAATGGCGCCGACCGCGACCAGCAGCAGGATGGCGTTCGCGAGCGCGGCGAGGATCGAGGAACTGCGCAGCCCATAGGTGAACCGCTTCGACGGCGGTCGCTTCGCGAGCTCGGCACCGCCCCAGGCGATCAGCAGCCCCAGCACGTCGGACAGGTTATGGCCCGCATCGGCCAGCAGGGCCATCGAGCCGGTGACGATCCCTGCCGCTCCCTCGACGCCGACGAATGCCAGGTTGAGCACCGTGCCGATCGCGAAGGCGCGGCCGAAGTCGCGCGGAGGGGCGTGATGATGGTGGTCGTGATTCGCGCCCATTGGCCGTTTCATAGCGGTGAGCGGGCGGGTGATACTAGCGCTCCGGCAGCAACAGGCTCGCGTCGCCGTAGGAATAGAAGCGATAGTCGGCCGCAACGGCGTGGGCATAGGCCGCCTGCATCCGCTCCAGCCCCATCAGCGCCGATACCAGCATGAACAGCGTCGAGCGCGGCAGGTGGAAGTTGGTCATCAGCCCGTCGATGCCGCGAAACCGGTAGCCCGGGGTGATGAAAATCGCGGTGTCGCCTTCGAAAGGGTGGATCGTGCCGCCTTCGTCGGCGGCGCTTTCGATCAGCCGCAGGCTGGTCGTTCCGACCGCGATCACGCGTCCGCCGCTCGCGCGTACGGCGTTCAGCCGATCGGCCGTGGCCCGGTCGATGCGGCCCCATTCGGCATGCATGCGATGTTGGTCGGTGTCCTCGGCCTTGACCGGCAGGAAAGTGCCCGCACCCACGTGAAGCGTCAGCGTGGCATGGCCGATCCCCGCCTGCCCCAGCGCCGTCATCAGCCCGGGCGTGAAATGCAGTGCGGCGGTGGGAGCGGCCACGGCGCCAGCCTCCCGCGCGAACATCGTCTGATAGTCTTCGGCGTCGCGTGCATCGGTGCCGCGCTTGCTGGCGATGTACGGCGGCAGCGGCATGGTGCCGGCGCGCTCGAGCAGCAGCTCGACGGGCTCGTCGCTGGCGAAATCGAGCGCGAAGCTGCCGTCGTGGCCGCGCGCGCCGGCAACGGCAACCACGCCGTGGCCGAAGTCGATGGCGTCGCCTTCACGCAGCCGCTTGGCGTTGCGGATGAACGCACGCCAGCGTCGCGGCCCCTCGCGCTTGTGCAGTGTCGCGCCGATCTTCGCCTCGCCGCGCCTGCCTTCGAGCTGTGCGGGGAGGACGCGCGTGTCATTGAAGACGAGCAGGTCGCCGGGGCGCAGCTGACTCGGCAGGTCATGGACGTGCAGGTCGCGCGTGGCGTCCCCGTCGAGCACCAGCATGCGCGCGTGATCACGCGGGCTGGCGGGACGCAGCGCGATCCGCTCGGGCGGGAGTTCGAAATCGAAAAGGTCGACGTTCACAATTCTCGTCCGGCCGGGGAATGGGGTCGGTTCCGGCGCGGGCGGAGATCGCCCGTCGCTTCCTCAGCTCGGCGGCAGCGTGATCTCTTCCTCGCCTTCGGAAAGCACGCGCGCCGGCGCCTGATACGGCGGGGGATTGTCGGCGGCGATATAGGCGTGGAGGATGCGCGTGGGGTTCGCCGGCGGCTCGCCGCGCGTGATCGCGTCGACATGCTCCATGCCGTCGATGACGCGGCCGAACACCGTGTATTTCTGGTCGAGCGACAGGCGCGGCACGAAGGTGATGAAGAACTGGCTGTTGGCGCTGTTGTTCGCCGCGGTTTCGGTTGCCTCGTCTGCGTCCGGCGGTGCGCTTTCGCGCGCTGCGGATACGGCGCCGCGCACATGCGGAAGATAGTTGAACTCCGCCTCGACGTCCGGGAGCTCCGATTCGCCCGCTCCGGTGCCCAGCGGATCGCCGCTCTGTGCCATGAAGCCTTCGATCACGCGGTGGAAGGTGAGGCCGTCGTAGAAGCCGTCGCGCGTCAGCGTCTTCACGCGCTCTACCATCTTGGGCGCGACGTCCGGGCGCAGCCAGATAGTCACGCGTCCACCGCTCGAAAGATCGAGCAGCCAGAGATTCTCGAGATCGGTTGTGGCGGGCGGCGTCGGGTGGTTGGTTGGGATCACCTGGGCCGCGGCGGGCGCGACGGAGAACAGGCCAAGGAAGGCGAAGAGCGCGGCAACGAAACGCATGAAGTCAGTTCCGATCGAAGACAGGGATCGTCTGCGGTTTAGGCAATTCGGCGCGCCAGGCAAAGCCCTTCCGAACGTGTGCCTCAGCCGGAGCCCTTGCGGCCGATCTTCTCGACCCGCGCCACCACTTCCGCTTCGACCGCCGGTGTCACGAACTTGTGAATCGCTCCGCCGAACAGGGCGATCTCCTTCACCAACCGGCTGGCGATCGGCTGGAGCGACACGTCCGCCATCAGGAAGACCGTCTCGATGCGCGGATTGATCTGCTGATTCATGCCGGCCATCTGATACTCATATTCGAAATCGGCGACGGCGCGCAGGCCGCGCACGATCACGCTCGCGCCCTCGCGCTCGGCGAAGTCCATCAGCAGCGAATCGAAGCTGACGACGTGGATCTCGCCTTCCAGCGACGAAACCTCCCGCTTCACCATCGCCATCCGTTCCTCGACCGCGAACATCGGATTCTTCGAAGGATTGGTGGTCACGCCGATCACCAGCCGGTCGACCAGCTTCGCGCCGCGCCGGATGATGTCCATGTGGCCGAGCGTGATCGGATCGAAGGTGCCGGGATAGACACCGGTGCGGGTGGTCATGATCTTCGCGGACCCTCTGTTGTCGCCTGCGCGCGACACCCTTCAGCGGTTCAACGCGAAAAACAAGTCGTGCGCATTCCGGCTGCCGTAGCGACCGGTCGCGATCACCGGTCCCGCTCGAGCACGAAACGGGCGATATCGCGCAGAAGGTCGGCCTCTGCGCCATAGCTGCGCAGATGCTCGACTGCCTGGTCGACCAGCATCCGTGCCTGTTCGCGCGCCCGATCGAGCCCGAGCAGCGTGAGGAACGTCTCCTTGCCCGCTGCCCCGTCCTTGCGCAGCCGCTTGCCCGCCTTTTGCTCATCGCCGGTCGCGTCGAGAATGTCGTCGGCGATCTGAAAGGCGAGGCCCAGGTCGTGCGCATAGCCGCGCAGGCCGGTGCGGCCCTCCGGCGCCAGCCGGCCCAGGATCGCGCCCGCCTCGACCGCGCAAGCGATCAGCGCGCCGGTCTTCATCGCCTGGAGCCGTGTGACCGTCGGCAGATCGAAGCTCTTGTGCTCCGCCACCAGGTCCATCATCTGCCCGCCTGCCATGCCCCCCGCGCCGGATGCGCGCGCGAGTTCGCCGATCAGCTCGGCACGGACGAAGGGATCGGGATGAGTCGCCTCATGGGCAAGGATTTCGAAGGCGAGCGCGTGGAGGCAGTCGCCCGCCAGGATCGCAGCCGCTTCGCCATAGGCCTTGTGAACGGTCGGCTTGCCCCGCCGCAGATCGTCGTCGTCCATCGCCGGCAGATCATCGTGCACCAGCGAATAGACGTGGATACATTCGATCGCCGTCGCGACGCGGCCCATCGGATCGTGATCGACACCGAAGAGCCGGGCGGTGGCGAACACGAGCAGCGGCCGCAGTCGCTTGCCGCCGCCGATCGCGGCGTGGCGCATCGCCCGATACAGATCCTCGCGCGGATCGGAGGGGACCGGCAGGAGAAGATCGAACCGCCGATCGATCTCCGCCGAGACTTCGCGAAGCGCCGCGGACAGCGCGAGCGAGGCGTGCGTCACGGGCGGATCAGCCGGCGTCGAACGGAGCGGCGCCGGTCGGCCGCCCTTCGGCATCGACGCGAATGGCTTCGATCCGCGCCTGCGCCGCGTCGAGCCGCGCGGCGCACTGGCGGCGCAGCCGGTCGCCGCGCTCATAGAGGTCGATCGCTTCCTGAAGCTGCGCCTCGCCGCTTTCGAGCCGCGCGACGATCCGCTCCAGCTCTTTCAACGCCGCTTCGAACGAAAGCTCGGCGATATCCGTATCCTCTGCCATGGCCGCGCTATGCGGCAGGCGATGGCGCGATTGCAACTCCCGATGGACCGGCGGGTTGTGGGAGCGAGCAAAAGGAGCGGCCATGTTCACCAGCATCAATCCCGCCACCGGCGAGCAGCGCGAGGCGATACCCGAAATCGACGACGGGGGCGTCAACTTCGCCTTGGAGCGGGCGCAGACCGCATTCCGCTCGTGGCGCGACAGCGACATCGCGCGGCGCACCGAACTGCTGATCGCAATCGCCGACCGGTTCGAGGCGAACAAGCGCCACCTCGCCGAAACCTGCACTGCCGAAATGGGCAAGCCGATCGCGCAGGCGATCGCCGAGGTCGAGAAATGCGTCGCCGGCTTTCGCTATTATGCCGAGCAGGGCCCCGCGCATCTGGAGCCGGTGACGATCGACACGGCGAGCGGCAAGGCGGTGGCGCGGTGGCTGCCGCAGGGGCCGGTGCTCGCCATCATGCCGTGGAACTTCCCCTATTGGCAGGTGGTGCGCTTCCTGGCGCCCACGATCCTGGCGGGCAATGTCGGGCTGCTGAAACACGCCTCGATCACGCAGGGATGCGCAGCGCTGATCCAGCAGATGGTGAGTACCGCGGGCGCGCCCGACGGCGTGTTCCAGAACCTGCCCATCAAGTCCGACAAGGTGTCCGATATCATCGCTGACGATCGGGTGGTGGCGGCCACGCTGACGGGCAGCGAGGGCGCAGGCGCGAAGGTAGCCGAGGCGGCGGGCCGCGCGCTCAAGAAGGTGGTGCTCGAACTCGGCGGGTCGGATCCGCTGATCGTGATGCCCTCGGCCGACATGGATGCCGCGGTGAAGAACGCAGTGAAGGCGCGCGTCCAGAACGCGGGCCAGTCGTGCATCTGCGCCAAGCGGATGATCGTGCACAGCGACGTCTATGACGAATTCCTCGATCGGTTCGCGGAGGGAATGAAGGCAGTGAGGATCGGCGATCCGATGGACGAGAATACCGAGTTGGGGCCGCTCTCCAGCATCGGGCAGCGCGACGCCGTGCTGGAGCAGGTCGCCCGCGCGAAGGAAGCCGGCGCGACATTGCTGTTCGGCGCGGAGAAGATCGACCGCGAGGGAGCATGGATGACACCCGGCGTGCTGACCGACGTACCGCGCGACAGCGAGACGGCGCAGGAGGAAGTGTTCGGCCCGGTCGCGATGGTCTTCAAGGCAGGCGACATCGACGAGGCGATCGCTATCGCCAATGACGTTCCCTATGGCTTGGGATCGAGCGTGTTCACGCAGGACGAGGCCGAAATCGAGCGTTTCGTGCGCGACATCGAAGCGGGAATGACGGCAGTGAACACGATGCTCGCCTCGACGCCCGAAGCACCGTTCGGCGGTGTGAAGCGCTCTGGCCACGGCCGCGAGCTGGGGCCCTGGGGGCTGCACGAGTTCATGAACCTGAAGAGCGTGATGTACGGCGGCGGACAGGCGGGCGGCGACTGAGCCGCGCTGGCTCAGTCGAGCGTCACTCCCAGCCGCTCGCGCACCCAGTCGGACTGGCGCTGCTCGACCAGATCGACCGCATCCTCGTTGGTCATGATCGCATAGCCGGTGTCGGTGACCGGATCATAGACCGCCCGCGACTTGAACGCGCCGTTGCTACCGCTCTTCCAGCTGAGCTGGTGCATCACGCCATCCACGGTGACGCTGCGCGTGCGGCCGCCGAGGCCATAGTGGCTTTCCGGGCTGGCCACCGTCTCCAGCGCGCGGCGGTCCGCTTCGGGATAGCCGGGCGTATAGGGATGGCGCAGCAGCCGGATGAGGTCGGCGGGAGTCGCGGCGGTGCCGCCCGCGCAGACGAGATAGGGCGGGATCGGCAGCGTCTGTCCCAGCGGGCGCACCGGATCGGGGCCCGGAAGCGTGCCGGTGAAACTGGTGCTGCTCGCCATGCCGGCGGGCTCGTACACCCGCTCTCGCAGCACGTCGTGGATCGACTGTCCGCTCGCGCGCTCGAGGATCGCCTGGACGAATGTCCAGTTGAGGATGGCATAGTCGAAGGCGGTGCCCGGCGCGTCTTCGGTGTAGCGGGTGCCGAAGCGATTGACCGCCTCCATCGGCGTGAGGTCGAGCGCGAGCGTTGCTGCCGGATCGGCGCGCACGGCCGCCATCAGCCCGTCGGCGATGCCGCTGCGGTTCTGCAGCAGTTGCTCCAGTGTGATCCGATCGGCGTGCGCACCGCGATAGTCGGGAAGCAGCGTCGCCAGGGTGTCGGTAAGGCGCAGCCTGCCCGCGCGCTGAAGATCGAGCGCCGCGAGCGTGCAGGCAAATTTGGAAATCGAACCCGCTTCGTAGCGTGCATCGGCGCGGCCGCTCGCGTTCGTGCGCGTGACGATCTCGCCGTCCGGGAGGAGCTCGGCCTCCACATAGCTGATGTTGCTCGGGGCGGTCTGCGCCGTGGCAGGCAGGGCAGGGGCGGCGAGCGCCAGCGCCGCCGACAGGAGGAGCAGTCTTCGCATGCCCACTGTATTACACACGCAATACAGCGCTGCAAGCTCAGCGCCCCGTGCCGTCCGCCTCGGCCATCACTTCGGCGATGAGATCCTTGCGGCTCAATTTGCCGATCATCGTCTTTGGCAGCTCCTGGCGGATCACCACCCGATCGACTCGCTCGTGCTTGCCCACCTTGGCGTTGAGCCATTCCGTCAGCTCGGTATCGGTCGCGGATGCCCCTTCGATCATCGTCACATAGGCGCGGGGGTGCTCGCCCAGATACGTGTCGGGCAGTCCGATCACGAGCGCTTCCTTCACGGCGGGGTGGCCGTAGAGGATGTGTTCGATCTGGCTCGGGAAGACCTTGAAGCCGCCGACGGCGATCATGTCCTTCAGCCGGTCGACCACGCGGATGAAACCGTCTTCGTCGATGGCGCCGACGTCGCCGGTGCGCAGCCAGCGCCGCCCGTCCGGAGTGTCGACGAACACCCCGGCGTCGGCTTCGGGCCGATTCCAATAGCCTTTCATGATCTGCGGCCCGTGGATCACGATCTCGCCCGGTTCGCCGTCCGGCGCCGGCTTGTGCGGATCGCCCTTGTCGACCAGTGCCACGCTGGTCGCCTGGATCGGCTGGCCGATCGTGCCGGGTTTGTTGTGACCGGCATAGGGATTGCTCGAGACCACGCCCGAGCTTTCCGACAGACCATAGCCTTCGATCAGCGTCGATCCCGTCGCCGCTTCCCAGCGCTGCTTCAGTTCCTGGGGCAATGGCGCGCCGCCGGAGACGCAATAGCGCAGTGCCGAAAAATCGGTGCGCGCGATCTTGGGATGATCGAGCAGCGCCTGATACATGGTCGGCACGCCGGGGAGCGCCGTCGGCTTCGTCCGGTCGATCGCGGTCAGCGCCTGTTCGGCGTTGAAGCGCGGCAGCATCACGATCTCGCCGCCGGTGGCCACCGTGCGGTTGAGCACACAGGTGTTGGCGAAGACGTGGAACAGCGGCAGCACGCCGAGGATGCGGTCGGTGCTCTGCCCCAGCTCGGGATCGAGTCGGGCGACCTGGCGGGCGTTGGCCGACAGATTCTGGTGCGTGAGCATCGCGCCCTTGGGCGTGCCGGTGGTGCCGCCGGTATATTGGATCAGCGCGACGTCCTGCTCGGGATCGAGCTCGGGGCGTTCGCAGCCGCCGTCATTGTCGATCAGCGCCGAAAAGGCGGAAACGCGCGGATCGTCGGGCCGCTTGGCAACCTCGCTGCCGCGGAGCAGCCGGTAGAACAGCGACTTTGCGGGCGGCAGGGCGCCCGCCACCGATCCCACCACCAGCCGTTCGAGGCCGCTCTTGTCGAGCACCTCGAGCGCAGTCGGCAGCAGCGCGGAGGCGGAGATGGTGAACAGCAGCCGGGTACCCGAATCGGCGACCTGTTCGGAGAGTTCGTCGACCGTGTAGAGCGGCGAGAAATTGACCGCCACTGCACCCAGCTTGAGGATGCCGTAATAGGCGGCGGCATAATGCGGCACATTGGGCAGGAAGAGCCCGATCCGGTCGCCGCGTCCGTAGCCCAGTGCCTTCAGCCCGCAGGCGACGCGATTCGCGCCGTCGAGCGTCTCGGCATAGCTGAACTTGCGCCCCATGAAATCGATCAGTGGGCGAGGGCCGCAGCGTTGCGCGCTTTCTTCGAAAAGATCGACCATCGAAAGGGGAGGGAATTCGGCGTCCCAGGGACCGGGATGCCGATATGCCGCGCGCCACGCCTGCTCGGGAGTATTCATTGACACAGGTGTAAGCGGCTCGCTCCGCTCAGGCAAGCAGCGCTAGCGCTAGTCGCGCAGCCGCTTGCTGCTCCAGGTCACCAGCAGCGAGACGGCGAGGAGGCCGATGTTCACACCCGCCTGCATCCGGCTGGGTGCGCTGTCGTCCGCCGAATGGGCCAGTATGCGAATATCTGCGCTCGGCGGCTTCATCGCGAGACCGGCGACCAGCAGGAGCCCCATGACGGCAAGGACGATCCTACGTCGGCTACGCATGCTACACCTCGTTTCGCTGCGCCATCTCTACTGACGCTTCGGTGCCGGCGCAACCGATCACGCCGCCGCGGCGGGCGTTTCTGGGCGTGCGGCGCGGGCGCGGTCGCGGCCGGCAGCCTTGGCATCGAAAAGCGCGGCGTCGGCGCCGCGATACAGCGTCTTCCACTCGATTTCCGTCGCGAGCGGGCCGCTGCACACGCCGACGCTGGCGGTTACTGACAGATCGAACGGCATGCGTGCGGCGCGCAGCCGCGCGAGCAGCGCCTCGGCGGGCACCGGCTCGTCGCTGTGGGTGATGATCGCGAATTCCTCGCCGCCCAGCCGCGCGACGAGCGCACTCGCCGGAACGCTGGCGCGCAGCACGCGGGCGAACACGCGCAGCACTTCGTCGCCGCCGTCGTGGCCCAGCGTGTCGTTCACTCGCTTGAAATGGTCGATGTCGGCGATCAGCAGCGTCTGACGACCGGTGCGGCCGATCGAATGCTCCAGAAAGGCGCGGCGGTTGAGCAGCCCGGTCAGCGGATCGGTTTCCGCCAGCCGTCGCGCCATCGTCTCCGCGGTGATCGCCTCGTCGCGCTCGCGGCTGAGGATGCGGATGCGATAGGCGATCGCGAGACTCGAGATCAGCGCCTCGGCCGCCATCGACAGGATCGTCGAATTGTCGAGCCAGAAGTTCCAGGGGATCAGCCCCAGATTGTGCAGCGCGCGAGCCACCGCGGTGCTGATCGGCAGCGCCCAGGCGACTGCGAACAGCCAGAGATAGTTGCTTCGCTGTCGCCACGCCCGCCACAGCATCGGCGCCAGCACCGCCGGCACGGCCAGGAAGATGAGGGCATAGAGCCGGTCGGCCAGGTGAATCGCATAGGGCGCGAACAGGAAGAAGCCGAACCCGGCGGTCACCAGCGCGACGACCATCGCGGTGGTGAGCCGTCCCATCCATCCTTCGAACACGCGTGCCTCGAAGAAGGTGCGCGCAAAGACGAGCGCCGCGGCGCCCGAGAGTGCGAGCATCAGATGGTTGACTCGCAGCCGCGTAGTGTTCGCGATCTCCGGCCATAGCCAGGCCAGAGCGCCCGACGAGGAGACGGCATAGATCAGAAGTCCGCCGACCATCGCGCAATAGGCCAGCTGAAACCTGTGGCGCAGTGCTCCCCACAGGGCGAGATTGTACACGACCAACGCGATGCACAGGCCCCCGAAGGCGGCATAGACGGCGCCCATCACGAGATTGGACTGAGTCGACTGGTCGCGCGTTGCCAGGCGCGGACCGATCAGAATGCCGCGCAGATTGGCCGCATCCTTCACATGCCACAGGACGCGGACGACCTCCGCCTTGCGGAGCGGCAGCTCGTGCTCGACGATCGCGCCGAGTTCGATGTGGCGCGAGATGCCCGAGGCATCGGCCGTTTCTGTCGCCACTTCGCCGTCGGCATAGAGGACGTGAACATCGAGGCCGCGTTGCCATACGCTGGCGATGCGGACCGTCAGCGGCCGCCGGGCGCGCGAGCGTTCGCCGATGTCGGAGGAGAGAACCCAATAGTCACCGGACCCGAACTCGGCCTGCGGCGTGGCGCAGTCGAAGCGTTCCGGCTGGCGGAGAAGCGTTGCCGGGTCCATGCCCGGCTCGGCGGGAAGAATGCAGACCCGCAGCGGCGTGCCGACCACGCCGCCTGCCGCGCGCGATGGCGCAGGCGCCAGCAGCGCGGCTGAAAGGCACAGCAGCCCCAGCGCCCAAAGTAACAGTCCCCGCCCCGATCCCATACCGGAATTATAGGCGCTCGATGGCGAAGGAGTGATTAAGATCGCTCCAGCGGAGGGCGATCCGACAAGATTTTAGCGGGCGGGCGCTGCTGCACCGCGCGTCGCGGTTCCGGGCCGACTCCGTGGGAGGAACCGGCCCGGTTGCCTTTATTTGGCTTCGGCTTTGGCCGCCTTGCTGCCGCCCTTCTTGCGCGGCTTCTTGGGTGGCGCGGGGACGATCTCGAAGGCGAGCGCGCCGTCCTTCATATGGACGTTCACTTCGCCGCCGTGGAGCAGCTTACCGAACAGCAGTTCCTCGGCCAGCGGCTGCTTGATCTTCTCCTGGATCAGGCGACCCATCGGGCGCGCGCCATACAGCTTGTCGTAGCCGCGCTCGGTGAGCCACGCCTTCGACTCGTCGTCGAGCTGGATGTGCACCCCGCGATCGGCGAGCTGAAGCTCGAGCTGCAGGATGAACTTCTCGACCACGCGCTCGACCACTTCGGGCGGCAGGTATCCGAACGGCACGATCGCATCGAGGCGGTTGCGGAATTCGGGGGTGAAGAGATTCTTCACGGCTTCTTCCTGCACGTCCTCGCGGCTGATGTTGCCGAAGCCCACGCTTTCCTTGGCCATGTCCGACGCACCGGCATTGGTGGTCATGATGAGGATGGTGTTGCGGAAATCGACCGTCTTGCCGTGGTGATCGGTGAGCTTCCCGTTGTCCATCACCTGCAGCAGGATGTTGAACAGATCCGGATGCGCCTTCTCGATCTCGTCGAGCAGCAGCACGCTGTGCGGCTGCTGGTCGACAGCGTCGGTGAGCAGACCCCCCTGATCATAGCCGACATAGCCCGGAGGCGCGCCGATCAGCCGCGAGACGCTGTGGCGCTCCATATATTCGGACATGTCGAACCGCTGGAGCGGGATGCCCAGGATCGTCGCCAACTGGCGTGCTACCTCGGTCTTGCCGACGCCGGTGGGGCCGCTGAACAGATAGTTGCCGATCGGCTTGTCGGGATCGCGCAGGCCAGCACGGCTGAGCTTGATCGCCGAGCTCAGCACGTCGATCGCCTGATCCTGGCCGAACACCACGCGCTTCAGATCGGTTTCGAGGTTCGCGAGCACCTTTGTGTCGTCGCTCGAAACGCTCTTCGGCGGGATGCGCGCCATCGTCGCGATCACTGCCTCGATTTCCTTCGGCGTGATCGTCTTGCGGCGGCGGCTGGGCGGAACGAGCATCTGCATTGCGCCCACCTCGTCGATCACGTCGATCGCCTTGTCGGGCAGCTTGCGGTCGTTGATGTAGCGCGCCGACAGCTCCACCGCCGACTTGATCGCGTCGGGGGTGTATTTCACGTCATGATGTCCCTCGAACGCCGAACGCAGGCCCGAGAGGATCTTGATCGTGTCCTCGACCGACGGCTCGTTGACGTCGATCTTCTGGAACCGACGCAGGAGCGCCCGGTCCTTCTCGAAATGATTGCGGAATTCCTTGTACGTCGTCGATCCGATGCAGCGGATCGTGCCGCCTGACAGCGCCGGCTTGAGCAGGTTCGATGCGTCCATCGCGCCGCCCGAGGTGGCGCCGGCGCCGATGACGGTGTGGATCTCGTCGATGAACAGCACCGCGTGCGGCAGCTTCTCGAGCTCGTTGACGACCTGCTTCAGCCGCTCCTCGAAGTCGCCGCGATAGCGGGTGCCGGCGAGCAGCGCTCCCATGTCGAGCGAATAGATCACCGCTTCCTTGAGCACGTCGGGCACGTCGCCTTCGACGATCTTGCGCGCGAGCCCCTCGGCGATGGCGGTCTTGCCGACGCCGGGATCTCCCACATAGAGCGGGTTGTTCTTGCTGCGGCGGCACAGGATCTGGACGGTGCGGTCCACCTCCGGGCCGCGGCCGATCAGCGGATCGACCTTGCCGGCCTTCGCCTTCTCGTTGAGGTCGACCGTGAACTGCTTGAGCGCGCTTTCGCCCTTGCCGCCCTTTTCCTGCTTTTCGGTCTTGGCTTCATCGGCGCCCTTGGGAGTCGCCGCCTCGGCCGCCTGACCGCCCTTGCCGACGCCATGGCTGATGTAGCTGACGGCATCGAGGCGGCTCATGTCCTGCTGCTGCAGGAAATAGACGGCATAGCTCTCGCGCTCGCTGAACAGCGCGACCAGCACGTTGCCGCCGGTCACTTCGTCGCGGCCGGACGACTGGACGTGCAGGATCGCGCGCTGGACAACGCGCTGAAACCCGCTGGTAGGCGAGGGATCGGTCACCTGATCCACCTTCAGCGCCTCGAGTTCAGTGTCGAGATAATGCGCGACGGTGGTCTTGAGCTCGCCCAGATCCACTCCGCATGCGCTCATCACCTTCGATGCGTGCTCGTCGTCGACGAGCGCGAGCAGGAGATGCTCGAGCGTTGCATATTCGTGGCGCCGCGCCGAGGCCGCTTCAAGGGCCTTGTGCAGCGTGGATTCGAGGGCGGAAGCGAAAGAAGGCATCGTATTACTCCAGTCGAGCCAGCAGCGACACGCTGGCCCGTGCTCCCAATGTCGGGAGGGTGAGCCCTCGCATCAAGCGCATCGGCTCCGCACCGGAGATGTTTGGCGTATCGCCCCGCTCCGGTGCCGTTACGCTCATCGTTTAAATAGAGCGTCCGCGCTTGCGCGATGGTTAACGGCGCGTTTTATTTTTTCGCGGCAGCGGCTGATTTCGGCCTCCAGTGCCGCGATACGCGCTTCGAGTTCCTCGACCGAAAACGGATCGAGGTCCTGCCGCGCGAGCTGCGCGGCCGGATCGTCATGACGACGCGGAAGATTCTCGTCGGCGTCCATGCCCGCTAGCGTTGACCCTGGGCCCGGCGATGTCAATAACGCCCGCAATTTCCCGGAGCACGGGCGCGAAACGACATCAGGGGGTCGCGAGGCGAATGAATATTCCGGAAACGATGCAGGTGATCGACCCGGCACAGCCCGGCGGACCGGAGGTGCTCGTGCCGGTCGCACGGCCGGTGCCGCGGCCGGCCGTGGGCGAGGTGCTGATCCGCGTGGCGGCGGCCGGCGTGAACCGCCCCGACGTGCTCCAGCGCAAGGGCATGTATCCGCCGCCGCCGGGCGCGTCCTCGATCCTGGGCCTGGAAGTCGCCGGCGAGGTGGTGGCGCTGGGCGCCGAGGTCGAGCGCGAATATCTCGGTCAGCCGGTCTGCGCCTTGCTGGCGGGCGGCGGCTATGCCGAATATGCGCTAGCGCCGATCGGCCAGTGCCTGCCGGTCCCCGAGGCGCTGTCGATGGTCGAGGCGGCAGGGCTGCCCGAAACGCTCTTCACCGTGTGGACCAATTTGTTCGAGCGCGCCTTCGCCAGCGAGGGCGACACAGTGCTCGTGCACGGCGGCACCAGCGGCATCGGCACCATGGCGATCACGCTGTGCAATCTGTTCGGCGTCACGATCATCGTGACCGCCGGCTCGGACGCGAAGGTCGCCGCCGCCCGCGCGCATGGCGCTGATCATGCGATCAACTACACCAGCGAAGATTTCGTTGAGCGGGTGCGCGAAATCACTGGGGGCAAGGGCGTCGCCGCGGTGCTCGACATGGTGGGCGGAGACTATGTGCCGCGCAACCTCGCGTGCCTGTGCGACGATGGCCGCCACGTCTCGATCGCAGTCCAGGGCGGCGCGACCGCGACCGTGCCGATCTTCGAGATCATGCGCCGCCGGCTGACGCTCACCGGATCGACGCTTCGCGGCCGCGACGTGCAGTTCAAGTCGATGGTGGCGGACGAACTCGCCACTACCGTCTGGCCGCATGCCGAGCAGGGCCGGTTGAAACCGCTGCTCGACCGCAGCTATCCGCTTGCCGAAGCCGCCGAGGCGCACCGGCGAATGGAGGCGGGCGACCATATGGGCAAGATCGTGCTGACGATGTGACGATCCCGTGCATTGTGACGCGGCGGCAAAGCGGGTACGATTCCAACTGTAACAATTCCCCGGCATAGCGCGGCGGCAACGAAGGTCACCGCGAGGGAACCCGAAGCAATGGCCGCAGTAACCAAGCTCCCGATCGCTCACATCGCAGATCTCGCCGAATTCGCCGAGGCTAATCCCTCGATCCCCGAGAAGGCGGTTACCGAGCGCCGCCAGTATCGGACGATCTGGATTTCCGACGTGCATCTCGGCACGCGCGGCTGCAACGCGGCGATGCTGATCGACTTTCTCGATCATGTCGACAGCGAGACCATGTATCTGGTCGGCGACATGATCGACGGGTGGCAGCTGCGGAAGAAATTCTACTGGCCGGCCGCGCACAACGACATCGTCTGGCGCATCCTGAAGCGCGCCAAGCGCGGAACCCGGATCGTGTATATCCCCGGCAATCATGACGAGGTGTTTCGCCAGTTCACCGGGCTGAACTTCGGCGGCGTGGAAATCCGGCGCCAGGCGGTGCACGAAACCGCCGACGGCCGCCGCCTGCTCGTTCTGCACGGCGACGAATTCGACGCGATCACGCTGAGCCACAAGTGGCTCGCGCATCTGGGCGACGCGGCCTATCATTTCACCATGGCGCTCAATCGCTGGGTGAACGCCTATCGCCGCTGGGCCAAGCTGCCGTACTGGTCGCTCAGCAAATACGCCAAGCAGAAGGTGAAGAACGCCGTCGAGTTCATTTCGCAGTTCGAGGAGATCGTCGCGCACGAGGCCGGCACGCGCGGAGTCGACGGTGTGATCGCCGGGCATATCCACACCGCCGAGATGCGCACGATCGAGGGCATCGAATACTATAACGACGGCGATTGGGTGGAGGGTTGCACTGCGCTCGTGGAGCATTACGACGGGCGGATGGAGATCCTGCACTGGGCCGATGAAATGGCGGCGCGCGATGCGCCCGAGGCATCAGGGGTGGCGGCGCTGGCGGCTGCGTGAGCGAGGAGGCGGCCGTGCGCATCGCGATCGTCACCGACGCCTGGGAACCGCAGGTCAATGGAGTCGTCCGCACGCTGCAATCGGTCCGCTCGTTGCTCGAATCGCGCGGGCATTCGGTGCTGGTGATCTCGCCAGACCGTTTCTATTCGGTGCCGTGCCCCACCTATCCTGAAATCCGGCTGGCGCTGGCGCGAGTGGCCTATGTCGGCAAGCTGCTCCAGGAATTCCGGCCCGACGCGATCCACCTCGCGACCGAGGGGCCCGTGTGCGTGGCCGCGCGGCGCTGGTGTCTGCGCCGCGGCGTTCCCTTCACCACTGCCTATCACACGCAGTTTCCCGATTATGTCTCTGCGCGTTCGGGCGTGCCGGCGGCCTGGATCTGGCGCTATATCCGCTGGTTCCACGGCCCGAGTTCGGCGATCCTTGCGTCGACTCCGTCGATCCGCGAGTCGCTGGTCGATCATGGCCTGGGCCAGGTCCGCCACTGGGGGCGGGGGGTCGATCTGTCCAACTTTCGGCCCGGGCTCGATCCGCATCCGGCGATGGCGGAGCTGCCGGGCCCGGTGCAGCTCTATGTCGGGCGGGTGGCGGTCGAAAAGAATCTCGAGGCGTTCCTGAAGACGAGCCATCCGGGCACCAAGGTTGTGGTCGGCGATGGCCCGGCGCGCGCGCATCTCGAATCGCGGTATCCCGACGTGAAGTTCCTGGGAGCGCTCTTCGGCTCCGAGCTGGCCAGCGCCTATGCCGCGGCCGATGTCTTCGTCTTTCCGAGCAGGACCGACACGTTCGGCCTGGTGATGATCGAGGCGATGGCCTGCGGCGTTCCGGTCGCCGCCTATCCGGTTACCGGGCCGATCGACGTGCTCACGCCTGAAGTCGGCGCGATGGCCGATGATCTGACCACCGCCATCGCGCAAGCGCTGACCAAGGATAGCGAGACGTGCGCCGCCTATGGGCGCACCTTCACCTGGGAAGCGAGTGCGCAGCAATTCCTTCACGCGCTCGTGCATATCGACGAGGTGGCGATCGCAGCGTGAACGCATGTCGATGCAGCCAAACCTTGCCTCGCGCGGCCGTCCGCATTAAGTCCGCGTCATGACACGGCCACCCCGCAAGGGGTGGCCCTTATTGTTTCTGGAGAATTGCACCGTGGCCCAGCCGCTGATGCCGCACGCGACCGCTTCCTGGCTGGTCGATAATACTGCGCTCTCGTTCGAACAGATCGCCGACTTCTGCGGCCTGCACATTCTCGAGGTGCAGGCGATCGCCGACGACACCGCGGCGGCGAAGCTCACCGGCCGCGATCCGGTCCGCGCCCACGAGCTGACGATGGAGGAGATCGAGAAGGGGCAGCAGGACCCCGAGTATCGCCTCAAGATGCAGAAGGGCCCCGAGCAGGTCCGCCGGACCAAAGGCCCGCGCTATACGCCCGTTTCGAAGCGTCAGGACAAGCCGGACGGCATCGCCTGGATTCTGCGCCATCACCCGGAAATCTCCGACGGTGCGATCGGCAAGCTGATCGGTACGACGCGTACGACGATCGCGGCGATCCGCGACCGCAGCCATTGGAACATCTCCAATATTGTTCCCAAGGATCCGGTCACGCTCGGCCTGTGCTCGCAGCGTGAGCTCGACGCGATCGTGGCACGCGCCGCCAAGCAGGCGGGCATTGAAGCCCCGGTCGACAACCGGCTCGAGGGCGACCGCGAGGCGCTGATCGAGCAGCTCCGTGCCGAGCGCGAGCAGGCGGCGCGCGACGCCGAGGCAGCCGCGGCCGGAGAGGGCGCCGCACCGAACCCCACGTTCGAGGATCCCTTCAAGCGCTGAACGGCAGCGTCCGTCGTCCGGGCGCAAGTGCGTGATCGCCGTCCGCGCCGGGCGGCGCCGACGAACCCCTTGCGTGAGCCAGGGTTTGCGTTCACCCTCTGTTCCGCGGCTCGGATGAGTCGCGGAACGGAGGATGAGATGACGGACGAGTTGGTTTTCTACACCAATCCGATGTCGCGCGGGCGGATTGCCCGCTGGATGCTCGAGGAGACGGGCGCCGATTACCGCACCGAGCTTCTCGACTATGGTTCGACGATGAAGGCGGAAGCCTATCTTTCGGTGAATCCGATGGGGAAGGTGCCCGCAATCGTTCACAACGGCAGGGTCGTCACCGAGTGCGCGGCGATCTGTGCCTATTTGGCCGAAAGCTTTCCCGATGCGGGGCTCGCGCCCCGGGCGGAGGAGCGGGCCGACTATTATCGCTGGCTGTTCTTCGCCGCGGGGCCGCTCGAGCAGGCCGTCACGAACAACTGGGCGAAGTTCGTTCCCGGCGACGACCAGGCGATGATGTTCGGCTATGGCAGCTACGACCGGGCGGTCGACGTGCTCGAATATGCCGTGTCGCGAAATCCCTACATCGCGGGTGAGCGTTTTACTGCCGCCGACGTCTATGTCGGTTCCTCGGTTGCCTGGGGAACGCAGTTCGGCACGCTGCCCGGGCGCGATGCGTTTGCCGCCTATGTCGCCCGCGTGACCGATCGGGACGCCTATCGCCGCGCGACCGAACTCGACGATGCGGCGATGCCCGAGCAGGCGCCTGCCTGATCGGGCGGAGCGCCGGGAGCCGCGGAACTCGCGGTGCCGAGCGTACCGCTCACGCGAGAATTGTCGTCTGACCTTGGGAGTGCGCTTCGCTCAGCCGTCCAGCCGGGCCATGCGCGCGGGCAGTTCGGCCATCACTGCGCTGCGGCCGGCATCGTCGAGCCGAGTCCATTGCGCGATCTCGTCGCGCGTGCGGCCGCAGCCCAGGCACCAGCCGGTGTCGACATCGAGCGTGCACACCAGCACGCAGGGCGATTCAATCTTCTGGACCGGGACGCTCTCGATCATCCGGCGGGCGTCAGCTTCCGAAGCCGAAGTTCAGGAAATTGGGCACCGGGCCGTTCCAGCCTTCATCGGCTGAATCGGGCGCAGAATCGTCCACTGCCGTCCGCTGCGGTTCCGGCGCCTTGCGCTCGCCTCGCTCACGGCGCGGCGCGGCGGCTCGGCTAGGCCGCCGTTCGCGGTCGTCCTCACGCTCGGCTCTGTGCTCGGCGGCCTTGCTCGACCGGGGAGCGGCCGGCGCGCTGTCGCCCGACGTTTCCTTGGCCTTTGCCTTTGGCTCGGCCGCCTTACGGCTGCGCGGCGCGCGTGCCGGTCGGGCTTTCTCGGCTTCGTCGCCAGACGATGCCGCAGGCGTTTCGCCGCTGCTCAGCCGCTGGATCTTCTGTCCGGTCAGCTTCTCGATATTGGCGATGTTCTCCGCATCTTCCGCGGTGACGAAGGTATAGGCGACCCCGGATGCCCCGGCGCGGCCCGTGCGGCCGATGCGGTGGACATAATCGTCCGGATGCCACGGCGCATCGAAGTTGAAGACGTGGCTCACGCCTTTCACGTCCAGGCCGCGGGCCGCCACGTCGGATGCGACCAGGATGTTGACTTCGCCCGACTTGAATCGGTCCAGCTCGGCGATCCGGGCCGACTGGTCCATATCTCCGTGAATCTCGCCCGAGCTGAAGCCCGAGCGCTTCAGGCTCTTGTTGAGTTCGCGCACCGTCGTCTTGCGGTTGCAGAAGATGATCGCAGTGCGCACGTCCTCTTCGCCGAGCAGGCGGCGCAGCACCTTGCGCTTGTCGGCGGATGCGACCGGCACCACCCACTGGGTGATGTTGGTGTTGGTCGTCGCCGGCCGCGCCACTTCGATCGTCTTGGGATTGTCGAGGAACTTGTCGGCCAGCTTCTTGATCGGCGGCGGCATCGTCGCCGAAAACAGCAGCGTCTGCCGCTGCTTGGGGAGCTTGGTGCAGATTTCCTCGATGTCGGGGATGAACCCCATGTCGAGCATCCGGTCGGCCTCGTCGATCACGAGCAGCGAACAGCCGGTGAGCAGGATGTTGCCGCGGCCGAACAGGTCCATCAGCCGGCCCGGAGTGGCGATCAGCACGTCGACGCCCTTTTCCAGCGCCTTGATCTGGTCGCCCATCGATACGCCGCCGATCAGCAGCGCCATCGAAAGCTTGTGATATTTGCCATAGGCCTCGAAATTCTCGGCAACCTGCGCGGCGAGCTCGCGGGTCGGCTCGAGGATCAGGCTGCGCGGCATGCGGGCGCGGCTGCGGCCCTGCGCCAGAATGTCGATCATCGGCAGCACGAAGCTGGCGGTCTTGCCGGTCCCCGTCTGCGCAATGCCGATCAGGTCGCGCATCATCAGCACGCTGGGAATGGCGTTCGCCTGGATGGGAGTGGGCTCGGAGTAGCCGGCCTCTCCCACGGCGCGCAGCAGTTCGTCAGACAGGCCGAGATCGGCAAAATTCATGCGGTTGTCCGGAAATCAGGCGCGTTTCGCGCCGGTCAAGCGGTGCCCGCGCTTGCGGATTTGCCGCGAAATGTCAAGCCGCGACGCGGTTTATCGTACCGGCACCAGCTGGTGGAAGTCGCGGATCTGGCACGAGCCGCCCGAGCGCGAGCGTAGCGATTCGCGCCCTGCACAGAGCATCCCGTCGCGGCTGCGCCGAATATAGAGGCTCGAATAATATCCGAGCGCCGGGCACCGCGATTCGAGGCGCGCCCGCACCCTGCTGCCGTCGTCGAGCACGAAATCGACGGCATCGCCGCCGCTCACGCCCGCGGACATGATCCGCGCCATCGGTACGCAGCGTTCGGCCGGGCGCTCGCGCCATTGGCTGTGCCGCATCCGCACCGTCAGAGTCACGCTGGGCACGCGCACCGTCGCCTGCTCGCGCGAGCGCAGATGCGACGCATCCTGCATGGGCGGCGCGGGCGCCGAGCTGGGCGCGGCGAGCAGAATCAGCATCGCGGCCGCGGGAAGCGGATTGAACATTGCGTCCGGCTCGTAGCGCGCGGGTTTGAACATCGGATGAATTGGCCGAGCCGAATGCGCATGATACTCCCGCCGCGATGACTCCCGCACAGTCCCAGCTAGTAGAGAGCGTCCGCGATCGATTCGGACCCAAGGCTGTCGTAACCGATGCCGAGGCGATCGCGCCCTGGCTCACTGACTGGCGCAACCGCTATCACGGCGCCTCTCCCGCGCTGCTGGCGCCTGCCTCCACGGCCGAGACGGCGGCGATCGTCGGCCTCGCCGCGGCGGCGGGCGTGCCGCTGGTGCCGCAGGGCGGCAATACGTCGATGGTCGGTGGGGCGACTCCTCCGGCTGATGGATCGGCGCTGATCCTGTCGCTGCGCCGGATGAATCGCATCCGCAGCCTGTCGCCCGACGAAAATCTTGCGGTCGCCGAGGCCGGTGTGATCCTCGCCGATCTTCATGCCGCGGCGAACGGCGCCGGGCGGCGCTTTCCGCTGACCCTGGGCGCGCGCGGCAGCGCGACGATCGGCGGACTGGTCTCAACCAACGCGGGGGGAACCCAGGTCCTGCGGTTCGGCACGATGCGCAGCCTGGTCGCGGGCGTGGAGGCAGTGCTGCCCGACGGATCGGTGCACGATGGGCTGGCGGCGCTCAAGAAGGACAATCGCGGCTATGACCTCGATCAGCTGCTGATCGGGGCGGAAGGAACGCTGGGCGTGATCACTGCCGCGGTGCTCCGGCTCGTGCCCGAGGTGAAGCAGCGCGCCGTCGCCTGGGCCGGCCTGCCGAGCCCGCAGATGGCGCTCGAATTGCTCCGGGCGATCGAGGCGCGCACTGATTCGGTCGAGAGTTTCGAGATTATTCCCGGCGATTCGCTCGAGCTCGTGCTGCGGCATATTCCCGACACGCGGGCGCCGCTTTCGGGCGCGCATCGCTGGCACGTGCTGATCGAAGCCGTGGCGAGCGACGCCGACGCGGAGCCGCCCGCCGCGCTGCTCGAGCGGCTGCTTGCCGAGGCGCTGGAGCGGGGTGCGGTGGAGGATGTCGTGATCGCCGCCAGCGAAGCACAGGCCGAGGGGTTCTGGCGGCTGCGCGATTCGCTTTCGGAAGCGGAACGGGCGAGCGGACCCGCGGTGCAGCACGACATCTCGGTTCCCGTCTCCGGCATGCCGCGCTTCATGGTCGAGGCGGCTGCCGCGGCCGAGGCGCGCTTTCCGGGCACGCACGCGACTGCCTTCGGCCATCTCGGCGACGGCAATGTTCACTTCCATATCCGGGCGCCCGCGGGCGTGGAGCGCGATCGCTGGTATGCCGAGGCCGCGCCCGAGATCACGCGCTTCGTCCACGATCAGGTGGTCGCCGCCGGCGGCTCGATCTCCGCCGAACATGGCATCGGCCAGATGAAGCGCGCCGAGCTCGAGCGGCTGGGGCCGCCTGCGCGGCTGGCGGCGCTGCGCGCGATCAAGGCGGCGCTCGATCCGAAGGGGATTTGCAATCCGGGCAAGCTGGTGGCGCTTGCACACGAAGCCCCTTCTTCATAGAGCGGCGCGACGATCGATCTCAGGAGAGTTTCATGGCCACCGCGCCGACGCAGCAGTCGCTTCCCCTGTTCTACAACAAGCTCGAGCCGCTTTCGACTCAGACGCACGGCGACTATCGTATCCGTCGCGCCGACAAGGCACCCTTTGTGGCAAAGCAGCATGCCATCCCGGTGACGGTCGAGGAATTCCCGCTGGTGCAGCGCCGCATGCCGATCGTCTTCTCGGTGGGCGACGAGCCGGTTCCGCTGGGGCTGATGGGCCTCAACGAAGGGGTCAACGTCTTCTTCGACGACGAAGGCAAGCTCACCGAGGATGATTTCTACATCCCGGCCTATATCCGCCGCTATCCCTATCTCCTCGCACGGCTTCGCCCCGAAAGCGACGAGCTGTCGCTGTGCTTCGACCCGACTTCGGACTCGGTCGGCGCGTTCGACGAGGGCGAGAAGCTGTTCGAGGACGGCCAGCCGACCGAGATGACCAAGGGCATCCTCAAGTTCAACGAGGAGTTCGAGCGCGCCGGTCACAACACCGGCCAGTTCATGAAGGAGCTCAAGGAGCTCGGCCTGCTGATCGACGGCGAAGTCTCGATCCAGCCGGAGGGCGCCGAGCAGCCGTTCATCTATCGCGGCTTCCTGATGGTCGACGAAAAGAAGCTCAACGACCTGCGCGGCGATCAGCTGCGCAAGATCGTGCAGAACGGCATGTTGCCGCTGATCTATGCGCACCTCTTTTCGCTGTCGCTGATGCGCGACATCTTCGGCCGTCAGATGCGCCTGGGCAAGGTGCCGCAGCCGCAGATGCCGCCGGTGAACTGAGGCAAAAGTGGCGGTCGCGTTCCGGGGCCGCTACGACCGAGTGGCGATCACCTTTCACTGGGTGATCGCCGCGCTGGTGCTGGTCAATCTCGCGATCGGCCTGTTCCACGAATCGCTGTTCGACGGCATGAGCCTCATGCCGTTCCACAAATCGAACGGCATCCTGATCCTGGGCTTGAGCATCGCCAGGCTCGGCTGGCGGCTGGGCCATCGGCCGCCGTCGTTGCCCGCCGGCAGTCCGCGCTGGGAACGCGCGCTCGCCCGCAGCGTGCACTGGCTCTTCTATACGCTGTTGATCCTGTTGCCGCTCAGCGGCTGGATCTTTTCGTCCAATCCGGCGCGGCCGCGGCCGATCGACTGGTTCGGCCTGTTCGAGCTTCCGGTCCTGCCGGTCGGCGAGGCGCTCGCGGGCGCTGCGCATGGCGGCCACGACCTGATGGGCTTTGCGATGGCGGGGCTGGTCGTCCTGCATGTCGCCGCGGCGCTGCGGCACCATTTCGTGTTGCGCGACCGCACCTTGGCACGGATGCTGCCCTGAACGGGGCGGTTGCAAAAAGATTACAGTATTTCCGAGTGTTGGCCCCCTTGAAGCCAAGTGATCCGCCCTCTATATTGAGGTTCGTACGGTCTCGTGTCCCCCCTTTCGCGGGGCCGTGCGACACGCCTTCGGGCGTGTCTCCTCCCTGAACCTTGGCCACCACGTGCTTCGTGCACGTGGTGGTTTTTTTATGGCTATTCGGCCGCTTGCGCGCCGGGCGCGGCTTCGTCGGCAATCGCGTCGATCATCGCCCGCAGCAGTCCGCTCGTGAAGTCCATCCCGCGACCGGGCGAGTCGAGCGCGGGATCGAGGTAGAGCGCCCGATCGAACTCGATCTGGATCGCGTGAATGGCTTCGGCGGGCGCGGCGTGCCGCTCGATCACATGCCCGCCCGAATAGGGTGCGTTGGCGGCGGCGAGCACTCCCGAGGCGCGCGCGACTCCTTCCAGACGGCTCAGGAAGCGGCTGGAGGCGCTGCGGCCGAACCGGTCGCCGAAAACGATTCGCGGCGCCTTCCCGGCCGGGGTGAGCGACGGCATCGAATGGATGTCGAGCAGCACGGCGACTCCGAAGCGGTCGCGCGTCGCCTTCAGCGCCGCTTCCACCGCGGCGTGATAGGGGCGATGGTCGCTGCGGATGCGTGCCGTCACTTCGTCGCTGGACCAGCGCCGTCGCCAGATGTCGGCGCTGTTGCCCGCCCGCCTCGGAACGAGCCCCAGGCCGCTGCGCAGTTTCGCCGATTGCGGTTGGCCGCCGGTTACGCCTTCCTCCACTCGCGGGTCGCGCTCGGCTTCGCTGCGGTTGAGATCGATCCAGGCGCGGGCGAGCCGTGCCACGAACAGGGTCTCGCCGCCGTGCGCCGCCAGCGCCACTGCGTCGATGTGGCGGTCCTCCAGCGATTTCAGATGGTCGAGCGGAACGCGCAGCGCAGTGCGCAGCGGCAACGGATACTCGCGCCCGGCATGCGGGACGGAAAGTACGACGGGGCTTAGCGGCTCCGCGGGTCCGTGGCGGACGAAGGAGGACGTATCCGTCACTGCCTCCTGCCTAGCCGAGCGATCGCCGCCGGGGCAACAAGTCTGCGACGAAGCTGGAAAATCTTAAGGCCTTCCCGCATAGTCTGCGGCCGAACTCGTGGGGTGGTGATGATCAGGATCTTGCTGGCCGAAGACGATCGCGTCATGCGCGAGTATCTTGCGCGTGCGCTTGAGCGGTCGGGCTATGCAGTGAGCGCGGTCGATCGGGGGACGGCGGCGCTGCCGCTGCTCGAGAACGAGCGATTCGATCTGCTGCTCACCGATATCGTGATGCCGGAGATGGACGGGATCGAACTGGCGCAGCGCGCGAGCGAAATTGCGCCCGATATGCGCGTCATGTTCATCACCGGATTTGCCGCGGTGACGTTGAAGGCAGGCAAGCAGGTGCCGCAGGCGCGGGTGCTTTCCAAGCCGTTTCACCTCCGCGATCTGGTGCTGGAAGTCGATCGGTTGTTCGAAGCGGAGAGCGTTCCGAGCCGAAACTGAAACGGGAAGTGTCGAGGCGCTTGCAAGGGGGAACGACTCTCGGTAAAGCGCGCGGCTCCCCGGGGGCGCGTAGCTCAGTGGTAGAGCACTGTGTTGACATCGCAGGGGTCGCAAGTTCAATCCTTGCCGCGCCCACCATTTTTCGAAAAGCCCGTCAGCTTCGCCTGGCGGGCTTTTTCGATTCTGCGTTCGGGCGCCGGTGATTTGGCGGGACGCGCGGCGCAAGCTGCGCTAGCCGGGCAAGGATGCGCAGGATCGCCTATCTGATTTCCGGGTTCGTCGCGCTCGGGCTGGGCCTGGTCGGCGCGGTGCTGCCGCTTCTGCCGACCGTGCCCTTCCTGATTCTCGCCGCCTTCTGCTTCGCGCGAAGCAGTCCCGCGCTCGAACGGCGACTGCTCGACCATCCTCGAATCGGTCCGCACATCGTTATCTGGCGGGAAAAGGGAGCCATCAGCCGGCGGGGGAAGCACGCCGCGCTGCTGGCGTTCGGTTTCAGCATCGCCCTCGGACTGCTGCTGGTACCGCTACCCTGGTCGCTCGTCCCGGTCGGGGCGGCGATTCTGGGCGGCAGCTGGATCTGGACTCGCCCGGAGGCGTAGTTCACGCCGCGCGGCGATACTATCGCACACCGCGATGCCCGCCTGGAGGCCTGGTTCACGCCTCGCGGATTTCGTCGAGAAACGCCGCTACCTGATGTGACAGCTGACTGGCGTCCACCAGCAGCCGATCGGCGAGCTCCTGCATCTCGTGCGCGCTGTCGGAAGCGGCGCGGGAAGTGCCGCCGATCGCCTCGACGTCGCGGTGGATCGCGTTGGTCGCCTCGACCACTTCATCGACGTTGAGCGCGATTGTCCGCGTGGCGTTTTCCTGCACTCCGACGGCACCCTGCACGTCGCCGGCGAGTGCCGCCATGGTGGCGATCGCTCGTTCGACGCTCTCCTGGCCAGCGGCGACTTCGTCGATCCCGTGGCGGATTTCGCGGACATGGGCGGTGATCCGCTCGGCGGCATTGCCGGTCTGCGTCGAAAGCTGTTTCACTTCGTTGGCGACGACCGTGAATCCGCGGCCGGCCTCGCCCGCGCGGGCCGCTTCGATCGTGGCGTTGAGCGCGAGCAGATTCACCTGGCGCGCGATCTCGCTGATGAGGGCGATCACCGAATCGATCGACTGGGCGGAGTCCAGCAACTCGCGCGCGCGCGCGCTTCCGGTGCTCACCAGTGCCAGTGCGTCCGCCGCCGCCGTCTCCGTCTCGCGCGTGCTGCGGCCGATCCGCCCCAGCGATACGGCGAGCTCGCGCCCCCGTTCGGCGATCTCGCCCATGTTCTGGCTGGTTTGCGATGCGGCGGAGGCCACGGCGGTCGCATGATCGCCCGCCATCTGCGCGCGCTCGGCAGTGGCTCCGGCGTTGCGCTGGACGAGTTCGGCGAGTCGGGTCATCGCCTCGCCGACCGACTGGACCTGGCCTTCGAAACGCTCGCTCGCGCGCTCGATCCGCTGCGCTCGGGCGATGCGGGTCCGCGCCGAGCGAAGTTCGCGCTCGGCGGCAATATGGACGAGGCGGCGATTGGTGATCACGCCGAACAGCCGGCCTCCGTGCGTCAGGATCATGCCCTCCGCCCCGCTCGACTCCCGATAGGCGTCGATGAGCGCGCCGACATCCTGCGTCACTTCGGCGGTGGGGCAGGGGCGGACGTGGCGGGCGATGCCGCGCCCATAGGCAGGGTTGCGCAGCAGCGCATGACCGAAGGGATTGAGCAGCAGCCGCCGCACGTCCTTTTCGAACACCGCCCCGACCGGGCGCCGTTCGCTGTCGAGCACCGGCACCAGCCGCAGATCGGTATCACGATGAAACACGTCGACAGCGTCGAACAACGTGCCGTCCAGCGACAGCGACGGCGGATCGCGTTCGGCGTCGGTCAGCCAGCTCCCGGGAAGGGGGCGACGCGATTCGGCGGGTTCCGGGGCAAGAGCGGTATGAAGCATCGCCGGCAGGATTAGGGGCGGCTTGGTAAAGAGGCGATTAGCCGTTGGTGACAGTTCGGCGACAAACGGCGTTTTTCTGTGCTCCGCCGCCGCTCTTGCTAGCACGTGGAGCAGGAGCTAGTGGACGGCCCGTGACGGGTTCCCGCCGAGGTGGGATCAAGAGGGAATGCGGTGCGTGGAGGCAACTCCGCAATGCCGCGGCTGCCCCCGCAACTGTAACCGGAGAGCCGGTACGCCACATGCCACTGGGGCTCGCCCTGGGAAGGCGGCGTATCCGGCGGCGACCCGGAAGCCAGGAGACCTGCCCGTCGCCGTCGATTCCATCGCGCGGGCGGGGTGCACCGGGCGGACGAGGGCGAAATCCTCGAGCGAGCGACACCACACGCGGGGTCGGTCGCAGCGCGAAGACCCTGCCGACAAGGGTGCTTTGCGAATGTTGAACTACCGTATTCTCCTGTGCGCCTCCGCGGCGCTGCTTCCGGCCGCGCCTGCTGCGGCGCAGGTTGCCTCCGAGGACGAAGCGATCGTCGTCACTGCCTCTGGCGTCGCCCAGTCGGCCGACGAGACCGGACGTTCGATCACGGTCCTCGAGCGCAAGGAGATCGAACGGCGCCAGTCGGTCGTGCTCTCCGATCTCCTGTCCACCACGCCGGGCGTGGCGACGAGCCGCAACGGCGCGATCGGCGGCTTCACCGGCGTTCGCATCCGCGGCGCCGAGGCCGAGCAGACGCTGGTGCTGATCGACGGCGTCCGCGTGAACGATCCCTCTTCGCCGGGCGGCAGCTTCGATTTCGGCAATCTGCTGACCGGCTCGATCGAGCGAGTCGAGGTGCTGCGCGGGCCCAATTCGGTGGTCTGGGGCAGCCAGGCGATCGGCGGCGTCGTCAATATCGCGACCACGGCGCCGGTCGACGGGCTCGCGGCGCGGGCCGATGCCGAATATGGCGCTGCCGATCAGATCGCCGCCAATGCCAGCATCGCCGCCGGCAACGATCGGATCCAGGGCGCGATCGGCGGCGGCTGGTTCGAAACCGACGGCATCTCCAATGCGGCGAGCGGCACCGAGCCCGACGGCTATCGCCAATATCGCGCCACCGGACGCCTCCGCGCCGAGGTCGCGCCGGGACTCGGCGCCGAGCTGCGCGGCTATTATGCCGACAGCCGCTTCGATCTCGATGGCTTTGAGTCAGCGCCGCCCTACGGCTTCGTCGATACCGCCGAATATGCCGAGGCACAGCAGATCTTCGGCTACGCCGGCATCTTCGCCGAGCTCGGTCCGGTCACGAACCGGCTCGGCTTCTCGCTCGCCGACATCAATCGCGACAGCTATGATCCTGCGGTCGGCACCGATCCGATCTACCTCTATCGCGGGCGCACCGAGCGGTACGAATATCAGGGCGATGCACGGCTCACCGACGGTGTGCTGCGCTTCGTGTTCGGCGCCGAGCACGAAAACCTGCGTTTCTACGACGGCTCGGACACCTTTCGCGCTGATCTCACCAGCCTCTATGGCCAGGCGATCGTCACGCCGATCGAGCCGCTCACGCTGACCGCCGGCGTGCGCAACGATTCGCACAGCGACTTCGGCGATCACACCAGCTTCGGCGCCAATGCGGCGCTGCAGCTCGCCACCGGCACGCTGGTGCGCGCAAGCTATGGCGAGGGGTTCAAGGCGCCGACCCTCTATCAGCTCTTCGCACCCTTCTACGGCACGGCCACGCTCGAGCCGGAGACGGCGGAGAGCTGGGAAGCCGGCGTCGAGCAGTCGTTGCTCGACGAGCGCATTCGCATCGGCGCCACCTATTTCCATCGCGACACGCGGAACCAGATCGATTTCGACCCGGCGACTTACACCTATGCCAATCTGGCGCGCACGCGGGCCGAGGGAGTCGAGTTCGAGCTGTCGGTGCGGCCGGTCGAGGCGCTTCGGCTGACCGCGAACTATACGTACACCGATACAGAGAACCGGTCGGAGGGCTTCGTCGGCAACGATCTGGCGCGGCGGCCGGACGATGCGGCGAGCGTGCTGGTCGATTGGCGCGCGCCGTTCGGTTTGGCTCTGGGAGCGACCTTCACCATCGTCGGCGACAGCTTCAACGATCAGGGCAATTACACGCGGCTCGACGGGTATGAACTGGTGAGCGTGCGGGCCGAGATGCCGGTGACCGAGCGGATCGCAGTGTACGGCCGCGTCGAGAATCTGTTCGACGAGCAGTATGAGACGGTCGCGGGCTACGGCACCTACGGGCGCGCCGCCTATGCCGGTGTCCGGTTGCGGCTCGATTGATGGCGGCCGGCGGCGCCCCTTCGGCTCACGATCGTGTCGGACGCCTGCCGACACGAGTGCCGGGGGGCGTCGCGGCGCTGATTCTGCTTCTGGGCGGCTGCGGGCAGGCCCCGCAGTCGACCGGCGGCATCGTCTCGACCAATCCCTGCGCCGATGCGATGCTGGTCGAGCTGGTGCCGGATGACCGGATCGCGGCGATCAGCCATTATTCCGCCGATCCGATGGCGACCTCGATCCCGATCGAGACGGCGCGCCGCTTCCGAACCACCGCCGGCACCGCCGAGGAAGTGATCGCGCTCGATCCCGACCTAGTGGTGGCGAGCAGCTTCACCCAGGCCTCGACTCGCGAGGCCTATCGCCGCGCGGGGCTCGACGTGCTCTACCTCGATTCGCCGACGACGATCGCCGGCAGCAAGGCGCAGGTGGCCGAGCTGGCGGAGGCGGTGGGTGCCCCGGCTGCGGGAGACGCACTCATCGCCCGAATCGATGCCGCGGTCGCCGCCGCCCGGCCGCCCGCCGAGCCGCCGGTAGCCGCGCTCGTCTGGATCGGCGGCAATCTGGTGTCGGGAAGCGGGACATTGCTTAGCGAGATGCTCGATCGCGCCGGCTTCCGCGATGCGGCCGCCGATTATGGCCTTCGCTTCACCGGCTATCTTCCCGCCGAGCATGTCGTCGCCGATCCGCCGCGCGTGATGCTGGTGCCCGACGCGCCCGGCCGTTCGGCCAGCGCGCGTGCGGTGCAATTGCGGGGGCGGGTGCTCTCGCATATGGGCGCGCGCGTGGAACAGGCGCATTTTCCTCGGCACCTCGTGAACTGCGGCGGCCCCGTGATCGTGGAGGCGATGACGCGCCTTGCCGCGATCCGGCGCGAGATTCGATGAGCCGCGCCGGGCTGATCGGCGGGCTGGCGGCGCTGGTCGTGCTGCTGTTCGTCGGCTCGCTGGCGGCGGGGAAGGTATGGGTGCCGCTCGGCGCCTGGTGGCTGCACGACGATCCGCGCTTCCTGATCGTCACCGAGCTGCGCCTCCCGCGCGCGATCCTCGCGACTGCCATCGGCGCTGCGCTGGGACTTACCGGTGCGGTCCTGCAAGGCTATCTGCGCAATCCGCTCGCCGATCCGGCGGTGGTCGGCATCTCGTCGAGTGCCGCGCTGGGCGCGGTCGCCGCGATCGTGCTGTTCGCCGCCGATGCGCCGCTCGTCATCTTCGGCTGCGCGATGCTCGCCGCCTGTGGGTCGATGCTGTTGCTGGCGGGGCTCGCCTGGCGCGCGCAGAGCGCGGTCGCCTTCATCCTGGCGGGCACCGTGCTCGCGAGCCTGGGCGGCGCGCTCACCGCCTTTCTCATTTCGATCGCGCCCAACCCTTGGGCGACCGCCGAGATCATCGACTGGATCATGGGCGCGCTCACCGATCGCAGCTTCGCCGAAGTGGTGCTGGCGCTGCCGTTCATCCTCGTCGGTTGCGGTCTGCTGCTGCTCACCGGCCGTGCGCTCGACGCGCTGACGCTGGGCGAGGACGCGGCCCGCTCGATGGGCGAACGGCTCGATCGGACGCAGCTGCTGATCGTGCTCGGCTCCGGGCTGGCGGTGGGTGCCAGCGTCGCGGTGACGGGCGTGGTCGGCTTCGTCGGGCTGATCGTTCCGCATCTGCTGCGCCCGCTCGCCGGTGCGCGCCCCTCGGCGCTGCTGGTGCCGAGCGCGCTGGGCGGCGCGGTGCTGGTGCTCCTGGCCGACAGCCTCGTGCGGCTGGCGCCGGGTGCAGGGGAGATTCGGCTGGCAGTGGCGATGGCGCTGATCGGAACGCCCTTCTTCTTCTGGCTGCTTCTGCGCATGCGGCGGTCGGCATGGATCTGAGCGTCGACCGCCTTGCCGTCAGCCTTGGCGAGCGGCGCGTCCTGGAGGATGTCACGGCCCGCTTTCGCGCGGGCCGCGTCACGGCGATTCTCGGCGCCAACGGATCGGGGAAGACCACGCTGGTCCGCACGATGGCCGCGCTGCTCGATCCCGACGCGGGCGAGGTCCGGCTGGGGAAGAGCGTCGTGCGTCGGCTCGATCCGCGCGAGCGGGCACGGCGGATCGGCTATCTGCCGCAGGATGCGCGGGTGCACTGGAACGTCACGGTGCGCGATCTGGTGGCGCTCGGCCGCCTGCCGCATCGCGCGCCCTTCGCCGGACCGTCGCCCGCGGACGAGGCGGCGGTGGCGGCGGCGCTGGAGGCGACCGGCACGACTCGCTTCGCGAAGCGGCGGGCCGATGCGCTTTCGGGCGGTGAGCGGGCGCGGGTGCTGCTCGCGCGCGTGCTCGCCGGCACGCCCGAATGGCTGCTCGCGGACGAGCCGCTCGCCAGCCTCGATCCCCGGCATCAGCTCGATCTGCTCGAACAGCTGCGTGGGCTCGCCGGATCCGGGCTGGGAGTGGTGCTGGTGCTCCACGACCTCGTCCAGGCGGCGCGCGCGGCGGACGATGTGCTGTTGCTCAAGGACGGGCGAGTGATCGCCTTCGGCCCGGCGCGTGAGGTGCTGTCGCATCAGCCGCTGCGCGAGGCGTTCGGCGTCGAGGTGATGGTGATTTCGGACGAGCTGGGTTTCGCGATTCCGGTGCCGATCGGGCGGGTGAAATCCTGAGGCCTCTTGCCCCAGGCTGCGCAATTTTATTACACGGCACTCGACTCGGCGCCCGCGGGTTGTATCCCGCGAGAGAGCAGCGCCAGCCTTAGGAGAGCGCCATGCGTACCATCGATCATCTCATCGCCGGCCACTCGGGTGGCGGTGCCGCGCGCCAGAACGACGTTTTCGATCCGAACACCGGCAAGGTTCAGGCGAAGGTCCAGCTCGGCACCCAGGCCGAACTCGACAAGGCGGTTGCCGCCGCTCAGGCCGCGCAGCCCGGCTGGGCCGCGACCAATCCCCAGCGCCGCGCGCGCGTGATGTTCAAGTTCAAGGAGCTGGTCGAGGCGAACATGGAGGAGCTGGCGCATCTGCTCAGCTCCGAACATGGCAAGGTGATCGCCGATGCCCGCGGCGACGTGCAGCGCGGGCTCGACGTGATCGAATTCGCCTGCGGCATCCCGCACGCGCTGAAGGGCGAATATACCCAGGGCGCGGGCCCGGGCATCGACGTCTATTCGATGCGCCAGCCGATCGGCATCGGCGCCGGGATCACGCCGTTCAACTTCCCCGCGATGATCCCGATGTGGATGTTCGGCGTCGCGATCGCGGTGGGCAACGCCTTCATCCTCAAGCCGTCGGAGCGCGATCCGAGCGTTCCCGTCCGCCTCGCCGAACTGTTCCTCGAAGCCGGCGCGCCCGAGGGTATCCTGCAGGTGGTGCAGGGCGACAAGGAGATGGTCGATGCGATTCTCGATCATCCGGCGATCGGCGCGGTCAGCTTCGTCGGCTCGTCGGACATTGCGCATTATGTCTATCGGCGCGGAGTCGCTGCCGGAAAGCGCGTCCAGGCGATGGGCGGGGCGAAGAACCACGGCATCGTCATGCCCGACGCCGATCTCGATCAGGTGGTGCAGGATCTGTCCGGCGCCGCCTTTGGCTCGGCGGGCGAGCGCTGCATGGCGCTTCCCGTCGTGGTGCCGGTCGGCGAGGAAACCGCCGATCGCCTGCGCGAGAAGCTGATCCCCGCGATCGAGAGCCTGCGTGTCGGCGTCTCGACCGACGCCGAGGCGCATTACGGTCCGGTGGTGAACGCCGCGCACAAGGAGCGTGTCGAGAACTGGATCCAGAAGGGCGTCGACGAAGGCGCCGAGCTGGTGGTCGATGGCCGCGGCTTTCAGCTGCAGGGGCATGAAGAAGGCTTCTTCATCGGCCCGTCGCTGTTCGACCGCGTGACGACCGATATGGAAAGCTATCGGGAGGAAATCTTCGGCCCGGTGCTGCAGATCGTTCGCGCGCCCGATTTCGAGTCCGCGCTGCGGCTGCCGAGCGAGCACCAATATGGCAACGGCGTCGCGATCTTCACGCGCAACGGCCATGCCGCGCGCGAATTCGCGCACCGAGTGAATGTCGGCATGGTCGGCATCAACGTGCCGATCCCGGTGCCCGTCGCCTATCACAGCTTCGGTGGGTGGAAGCGCTCGGCTTTCGGCGACGTCAACCAGCATGGCCCCGAGGGCGTCCGCTTCTGGACCAAGGTCAAGACGATCACTCAACGCTGGCCCGACGGTGCAGGCGATCTCCCGCGCGGCAGCGAGGATGGCGCCGCGGCGCGCATCCAGGACGCCTTCGTCATCCCGACGATGGGGTAAGGAGCAGCGCGATGGAGACCGCGAGCTACGACATTCGGTTCGACGAGCAGCGCGGTCTCCTGAACCTCACGCTGCGCGGCTTCTGGTCGCTCGAGACACTTGACGCATTCCGTACCGAGCTCGTCGAGGTCGCGGCGCGCGTTCGCGAGCAGCGGCCCAGCTTTCCGGTGCTCAGCGATTCGATCGCGTTCGCGGTGCAGTCGGTCGAGGTAGCCGACCGGCTCGGCGAACTCATGCTTGCCGGGGCGCAGGTAAATAGTGGACGCGTGGCGATCGTCGTCGGCAGCATCTTGAACAAGAAACAGGCGGAACGCGCGTTGCAGGCGCCGAATCTGCGCGTGTTCGTCGACAAGGAGGAAGCGCTCGAATGGCTGATGCAGTGACTCGCCGGCAGGTGTTTTCCGGCTCGCCCTATGAACGGCCCTTCGCCTATTGCCGTGCGGTGCGCACCGGCGACACGATCACCGTCGCCGGCACCGCCCCGATCGAAGCCGACGGCAGCTCGACTCCGGGAGATGCCGACGCGCAGGCCGATCGCTGCTTTGCGCTGATCTTCAAGGCGATCGAGGATCTCGGCGGCCGCGGCGCCGATATCGTGCGCACGCGCATGTTCATCACCGACCCCGCCGATGCCGAGGCGGTCGGCGCCGCGCATGGGCGGTGGCTGGCGATTGCGCGTCCCGCGGCTACGATGGTCGTCGTCTCGGCGCTGCTCCGCCCGGAGTGGAAGGTCGAGATCGAGGCGGATGCGATCGTCGGAGGGGAGAGCGAATGCAGCGGCTGACATCCGGCCCGGTCATTTCGTCGGGCGAGGCGCCGGCGTCGTGACGGTCCGCGCCCTTCTCCTCCTCGTCGCGCTGGTGACTATGCTGTTGCCGCGCGAACTGACCGTGCATCAGCTGCTGCCGCTGGCGAATGCCGAAGAAACGCCCGGCAAGCGCATCGCCCTCAGTTTCGACGATGTTCCGCGCGGCCCCGGCGCGTTCGTCGCTCCCGCCGAGCGCCCGGCGATGCTCATCGCTTCGTTGCGCACGGCCGGAGTCGAGCAAGCCGCCTTCTTCGTCAATCCCGCCCGGATCGCACCTGCCGACGGCGACGCGCGGACGATCGATGCCTATGTCGCGGCCGGCCATGTGATCGCCAACCACACGAATAGCCATCCGCACCTCTCGGCGATGTCCGCTGCTGACTATCTCGCCGATATCGACCGCGCCGAGGCGTGGCTGCGCGGCCGCCCTGGCTATCGTCCCTGGTTCCGCTATCCGTTTCTCGACGAAGGCGGGCGCGACAAGGCGAAGCGCGATGCGGTCCGCGCCGGGCTTGCCGAGCGCGGGTTGTCCAACGGCTATGTCACCGTCGACGGATCGGACTGGCATATGGAGCAGCTCGCGGTCGATGCGCGGCGCGCGGGCAAGGACATCGACCTCGACGCGCTGCGTGACCTCTATGTCGAGACTCATCTCGAATCCGCCGAGTTCGCCGATCGGCTCGCGCAGCGCGCGATCGGCCGCTCGCCCGCGCACATGCTGCTGCTTCACGAGACCGATCTCGCCGCGCTGTTCGTCGAAGATCTCGTCGCCGCGCTGCGCGAGGCCGGCTGGACGATCGTCACTGCCGACGCGGCGTTCGCCGATCCGATCTACCGCGCGCTGCCCGACGTGCCCTTCGCCAACGGCACCTTGACGGAGATGCTGGCTTGGGAACAGGATCTGCCGCCGCCGCGCTGGTACGAGCGAAACGACACTGCGATCGCCGCCCCGCTGTTCGCCGCGCGCGTTCTGCATGAGGAGACCCGTCCATGATGCGTATCGTCGCGCTCGCCACGGCTGCGGCATTGCTCGCCGGCTGCGAGGCGCAATCGCCGTCGCAGCCTGAGCCGATGCCCAGCGGCGGGGCGGCCGAAGAGCCGGCTTCCGCGCCCGCCGGGCCTCCCACGCCCGAGCCCACTCCTTCGGTCGCCGCCGCCACCGATACCCGCCACGGCCCGATCCCGATGGGGTATCGCGGCGTCTGGTCGGCGGGCGAGGGGGGCTGTGCGCGCGGCGCCGAGCAGCGGCTCCGGATCGAGCCGGACACGCTCGTCTTCTACGAATCGGCCGCCACCCCGGGGCGAGTCGAGCAGCTCTCCGATTCCAGCATCCTCCTCGATCTGGCCTTCACCGGCGAAGGCGAAACCTGGACGCAGACCAACACGCTCACCCTGCTGGACGACGGACGGCGCCTGCGCCGCGAGCAGGCGGAGATGCCGCCCGTCACCTATACCCGTTGCGAGGAATGATGACCGACCAGTTCGAGCTTACCGACGATCAGCGCGCGATTCAGGAAATGGCGCAGCGCTTCACCGCCGACAACATCACGCCGCACGCCGGCGAATGGGACGAGAAGCACATCTTCCCGCGCGACACGATCAGGTCGGCGGCCGAGCTGGGCTTCGCCGCCATCTATGTCTCCGAGGAATCGGGCGGCATCGGCCTTGGCCGGCTCGAGGCGGCGTTGATCATGGAGGCGATGGCCTATGGCTGCCCCTCCACCAGCGCCTTCATCTCGATCCACAACATGGCGAGCTGGATGATCGACCGGTTCGGCTCGGACGCGGTGAAAGCGAAGTACCTGCCGAGCCTCGTCACCATGGACCGGTTGGCGAGCTATTGCCTCACCGAACCCTCGTCGGGATCGGATGCGGCGGCGCTAAAGACCCAGGCGGTGCGCGATGGCGACCATTATGTCGTCACCGGCACCAAGCAGTTCATTTCGGGCGGCGGCGAGAACGAAATCTATGTGACCATGGTGCGCACCGGCGATACCGGCTCGGGCAGCATCAGCTGCCTGGTGATCGAAAAGGACATGCCGGGCGTCAGCTTCGGCGCGCAGGAGCGCAAGCTCGGCTGGCATTCGCAGCCCACCGCCCAAGTGATCCTCGATGAAGTCCGCGTGCCGGTGGAGAATCTCGTCGGCGCCGAGGGCGAGGGCTTCCGCATCGCGATGATGGGGCTCGACGGCGGCCGGCTCAACATCGGTGCCTGCTCGCTGGGCGGCGCGCAGCGCTGTCTCGACGAGGCGATCGCCTATACCCGCGACCGTCAGCAGTTCGGCCGCCCGATCGCAGATTTCCAGAATACCCAGTTTACGCTGGCCGACATGGATACCGAGCTTCAGGCGGCGCGCGCGCTGCTCTATCTCGCTGCCGCAAAGGTGACGGCCAACGCGCCCGACAAGACTCGATTCGCGGCGATGGCGAAGCGATTCGCCACCGACACGGGTTCGTCGGTGGTCGATCGCGCGCTCCAGCTCCACGGCGGCTACGGCTATCTGATGGATTACCCGATCGAACGCTTCTGGCGCGACTTGCGCGTGCATTCGATCCTCGAAGGCACCAATCAGGTGATGCGCCTGATCATCGGCCGCGAACTGACGCGGCAGTGAGCGCGTGGCCACACACGAGCCGTTCGTCCCCAGCACAGTCGAGGGACGTGCAGCGAGCGCAGCGCGCGGTGTCCCGACTTTGCTCGACACGAACGGCGGGGAGCAGGATTTGACCGAAGACATTCTTATCCAGACCACTGGCCGCGCGGGCCGCATCCGCCTCGATCGCCCCAAGGCGATCCACGCGCTGAACACCGGCATGTGCCGCGCGATTTCGGCCGCGCTCGACGAATGGCGCGGCGATACCGCGATCGAGGCGGTGCTGATCGATCATGCCGAGGGCCGCGGTTTCTGTGCAGGCGGCGACATTCGCATGCTCGCCGAATCCGGCGCGAGCGACGGCGCCGAGGCGCGGGAATTCTTCCGCGAGGAATATCGGATGAACCACCGGCTGTTCACCTATGCCAAGCCGGTGGTCAGCTTCATGGACGGGATCACCATGGGCGGCGGCGTCGGCATTTCGCTGCCCGCGAGATATCGTGTCGCGACCGAGAATACGAAGTTCGCGATGCCCGAAACCGGTATCGGCCTGTTCCCGGACGTGGGCGGCGGCTGGTATCTCTCGCGGCTGCCGGGCCGCATGGGTCAGTATATCGCGCTCACCGGCCATCGGCTCGACGGCGCCGAATGTCTCGCGCTCGGGCTGGCGACTCACTATCTCCACGCCGATCGGCTCGAGGAAGCCAAGGCGCGCATCGCCGAATCGCCCGGCGATATCGAGGCGATTCTCGACGATTGCGCCAGCCCCGCGCCCGATGCCCGCATCGTCGCGCATGGCAATGCGATCGACCGGCTGTTCGCGTCCGACCGGCTTGAGGAGGTGTTCGCCGCGCTCGAGACCGAAGCCGAGGGCGACGAATGGGTGCGCCAGCAGCTCGAAACGCTGCGCACCAAATCGCCACAGGCGATGAAGGTCAGCCTGAAGCTGCTGCTCGATGGCAGCACCATGCCCACCTTCGAGGACGAGATGCGTCAGGAGTTCGCCGTCGCCAGCCGCGTGGTCCAGCGCCACGATTTCCTCGAAGGCGTGCGTGCGGTGATCGTCGACAAGGACAATGCCCCCCGGTGGAATCCCGACACTCCCGAAGGCGTCACTGCGCACCGCATCGACACGATCTTCGCGCCGCTGCCCGATGGCGAGGCGTGGACGCCGGGCTGATGCCCGCTGTCCTACACGGCCGAACTATGCCAAGCGACGGCATAGAATCGCCTTCACGCGCGCAGGCGTGCGCGCACATGAGCGCGGGCGCACGCGCGCGGAGGTGCGACCTTAGTGTGACTCTCCGCAGCACGGCAACCGTGCGTGGAACCTGTAACTGACGGATGGAGGGGCTTTTTTCGATGGCCGACACTGAAACGATCACCGTGGAGCAGCGCGGCGCCGTCACGCTGGTCACGCTCAATCGCCCCAAGGCGCTCAACGCGCTCAACAGCCAGGTGCTCGACGAGCTGCTCGCGGCGATGCGCGCCTTCGATGCCGATGACTCGCAGGGCTGCGCCGTCCTCACCGGCAGCGAAAAGGCATTCGCCGCCGGCGCCGACATCAAGGAGATGCAGGCGCAGGGCTTCGCCGACATGTACGGCCATGATTTCTTCGCGGGCTGGGATGCGTTCACGCGCACGCGCAAGCCGATCATCGCCGCGGTCGCCGGCTATGCGCTGGGCGGCGGGTGCGAGCTGGCGATGATGTGCGACTTCATCCTCGCGGCCGAAACGGCCAAGTTCGGTCAGCCCGAGATCAAGCTCGCGGTCTCGCCGGGCATGGGCGGGTCGCAGCGGCTCACGCGCGCGGTCGGGAAGGCCAAGGCGATGGAAATGTGCCTCACCGGCCGGATGATGGATGCGCACGAGGCCGAGCGCGCTGGGCTCGTCAGCCGTATCCTGCCCGCCGACGAGCTGCTCGACGATGCGCTCAAGACCGCCGAGCTGATCGCGGGCATGGCGCCGCTCGCGGTCAAGGCGAACAAGGAAATGGTCAACGCGGCGTATGAGACGACGCTGGCGCAGGGCGTCGCATTCGAACGCCGCCTGTTCCACGCGCTGTTCGGCACGGCGGACCAGAGCGAGGGGATGAGCGCGTTCGTCGAGAAGCGCGAAGGCAAGTGGACGGGCAGATGATGACGGTCGCGTCGGAGTGTGGCCGGACGCGCCATGCCCTCGCGACTCCGTTCGTCCCGAGCGAGGTCGAGGGACGTGCGGCACGGTAGGGCGCACGGTGTCTCGACTGCGCTCGACACGAACGGATTGGGATTGAAGCGATATGGCACGCGTAGCATTTATCGGACTGGGCAATATGGGCGGCGGGATGGCCGCGAACCTCGCCAAGGCGGGGCATGACGTCCATGCCTTCGATCTGTCCGAAGAGGCGCTGGCGAAGGCGAAGAAGGCCGGCTGCCTCGTCTGCGACAGCGCCGCCGACGCAGTGAAGGGCGCCGAGGCGGTCGTCACCATGCTGCCCGCGGGCCGGCACGTCGAACAGGTCTATGCCGACAGCGTATTCGGCAATGCCGAGCGCACCGCGGTTCTGATCGATTGCTCGACGATCGACGTCGAAACCGCGCGGCGCGTCGCCGACGCCGCATCGGCGAAGGGGCTGACCGCGGTCGACGCGCCGGTTTCGGGCGGGATCGCCGCGGCGGCGGCGGGGACGCTCACCTTCATGGTCGGCGGCAGCCGCAGCGGGTTCGAGCGGGCGCAGGGCTTTCTCGAGGACATGGGCAAGACGGTGATCCACGCCGGCGGCAACGGCGCGGGCCAGGCGGCCAAGATCTGCAACAACATGCTGCTCGGTGCGACGATGATCGCCACCTGCGAGGCGTTCGTGCTGGCCGAGAAGCTCGGGCTCGATCCGCAGACCTTCTACGACATCGCCAGCGTCTCCTCGGGGCAGAGCTGGTCGATGACCAGCTATTGCCCCGTCCCCGGCGTCGGGCCCGAAAGCCCCGCCGATCGCGACTATGCGGGCGGCTTTGCGGCGGCGCTGATGCTGAAGGACCTGCGGCTGGCGATGGAAGCCGCGTCGAGCGTCGATGCGCAGACCCCGATGGGCGCGCGCGCGGCCGAGCTCTACCAGCGCTTTTCGGACGCAGGCAGCGGCGGACTCGACTTTTCCGGGATCATCAAGGCGCTCGGCGCGAAATAGGGGCGGCCGAGATACCGGGCGGCGGGGTTAACCCTCTATTTGCCTTTTCAGCCGATGCTGAAGGGCGCAACAGGCTTCCCGAAGGAGCCCTCATGCGCCGCATCCTGCCGTTCGTCGCCATCGCGCTTACCGCCCCCGCCGTCGCCCAGCACAGCGGCCCGGCGCCGTTCGTGATCGAGGAGACGGGGCAGGGGTTCGGCAGGCTCGACGACGCGGTGGCGGCGGTCGGCGACCGGCAGGCGACGATCCTCGTCGCGCCCGGCACCTATCGCGACTGCACCGTTCAGGGCGCGGGCCGGATCGTCTTTCGCGCTGTCGAGCCGGGCACGGCGATCTTCGACGGCGGCGCCTGCGAAGGCAAGGCGACGCTGGTGCTGCGCGGCCGCGGCTCGGTGGTCGACGGGCTCGTCTTTCGAAACATCCGCGTGCCCGACGGCAACGGCGCTGGCATCCGCATCGAAATGGGCGACCTGACGGTCAGCAATTCGATGTTCCTCGACAGCCAGCAGGGCATTTTGGGCGGGCACCACGATACGGTGCGGAACATCACCATCGATCGCTCGACCTTCGCCGGGCTCGGCCAGTGCCACGAGACGGTCGATTGCAGCCATTCGGTCTATCTGGGCATGGATGGCCGCATCACCATCACCCGCTCGCGGTTCGAGCGCGGCACCGGCGGCCACTACGTCAAGCTGCGCGCGCCGCAGGTCCAGATCACCGATTCGAGCTTCGACGACAGCGAGGGGCGCGACACCAACTATATGATCGACCTTTCCGAAGGCGGCACAGGCGAGATCGCCCGCAACACCTTCGTCCAGGGGCCGAACAAGGAAAACTGGTCGGCGCTCATCATGGTCGCGGCCGAAGCGCGGACCTATGGCTCGCAGGGACTGGCGGTGGTCGACAATGTCGCCACGCTGGCGCCGGGCGTGCGCAACGGTCCGGCGTTCGTCGCGAGCTCCAGCCCCGATGCGGTGCGGATCGCCGGGAACCAGCTCGGCCCCGGCATCCGCCAGTTCGAACGGCGCTGAGCTAGCGGCAGCTGCTTGCGTCGCTGGCGTCGAGATCAAGGCAGCGGCCGTCGATCTCTACCGGCACGTCGATCCCCAGCAGCGCGGCGAGCGTCGGCGCGATGTCGACCGTCTCGACCGAAAGCGGCTGTTCGAAGCCCGTCATGCCGCGCCGCCAGAACAGGATCGGCACGCGGCGGTCATAGTCCCAGAAGCTGCCGTGGGTGGCGACATAGCCGGGGCCAGGGTTCGGGATCGGCGTGACGCGCGGCTTCAGCGCGACGATCAGGTCGCCCGAACGCTCTGGATCGTAGGAGGCGCGCGCTCGCTCGACCAGACTCCAGGTCTCGGGCGGCCCGTCGGGAGCCGGGCTGGCTAGCAGCTGCTCGCGAGTCAGCACCGCCTCGACCTGCGGATGCGCGGCGATCCGCGCAACTGCGGCGTCGCGCACCCGGATGCGGTCGCTCTCGCTCAGGGCAGGGTCGATCCAGACGTCGCCGGCGCCGCCCCACAGCAGCTGGCCCGAAAGCCCCAGCTCGCCCGCGATCGCGCTTCCGATCGTTGGTACCGAAAGGCCGCGGACCCGCTCGGCCATCGGCATGGCGTGACTCGTATTGCGCTCGGGCAGATCGTGGCCGCCGTGATCGGCGGTCAGCACGACGGCATAGTCGATGTTCTGCGCGTCGAGGACCGTGAAGAGCTTTTCCAGCGTCTGGTCGAGCGCCAGCAGCTGGAGGCACATCTCGGTGCCGTGCGTGCCATAGCTGTGGCCGACATAATCCGTCGCCGAAGCCCCGATCGCGAGAAGGTCGGGCGCCTCGCCCTTGCCCAACGCGCGTTCGGCGGTCAGCCCGGCGGCGAGCGCCAGCACGGCTTCGTCGAATTCGGGCGAGGCGCGAAAGGCGCGGGCGTCACCGGCTGCGCGGGCGAAGCGGCCGGTTCCGACGGTGCGGTCGTTGCCGATCGGCACGGCGCGGTCGTAGCGGCGGCAATAGTCGGGCAGCGGCAGCGCCGGCTGCGCCTCCGCCAGCCGTGCGGCGACCGAGGTGTTCAGCCGCGTCACCGTCTCGGGAGCTGTGCGGCCGGCATAGGTCACGAACTCCGAGCCGTTCCACCACCACGCCTGATCGGTGGCGTCGCCGCCCAGCATCGCCACCGCACGATCCTTGCCGCCGACAACGACGACCCGCGATTGCGGGTTGGCCGCCTTCATCCATGCGCCCAGCGTCGGCACGCGCAGATGTACCGGCGACACAGTGTAGCGCGACGAGGTGCTGCCCGGCACGCTCTCGTCCTCGGCGCAATAGACGGTCTTGTCCTCGCGCGGGGTTTCCAGATCGATCCAGTCGTTTGCGATAATGCCGGTGCGCGCCGGACGCGATCCGGTGAGGATCGTCGAATGGCCGGGGCAGGTCTCGGTAGCCGAATGGCTCTGATAGCCGGAGGGGAAGACGACGCCGTCCGACAGCCGAGCGAAACCGCCTTCGAACTGCTCGCGATATTCGGCGAACAGGTCGGCGGAAAGCTGATCGACCGAGATCGCGACGATCAGGTTCGGCGGACCCGAAGGCGCCTCCTGAGCGGCGATCGGACCGGCGACGAGCAGCGCGGACGCGGCGGCGAGGATGCGAAGGGGGTTCATGGAAATTGCCTCTGGCCTGTCATTTGCGGGCGCCGCTGCTAATGGTTCATCGGCACTCCCACGGCAAGGACGCGTGATGATCGGGTTGCGTTTCGGATTGATGACGCTGCTCCTCGCGGTGCTGGCGCTGACTGGGCTGCCTGTCGCCGCCCAGACGCCGGGTGCGGGGCCGCACATCCGCATGGAGCTGATCCCGGAGACGTCGCGACCCGCGCCGGGGCAGGAAGTGACGCTCGCCTTTGCGTCCGTGCCCGAAGAGGGCTGGCACGGCTATTGGCAGAATCCGGGTGACGCCGGCATCCCCACCGCGGCCAGCTGGACCTTGCCCGACGGCGTCACCGCGGGCGATCTGCGCTTCCCCGTGCCCGAGCGACTGATGATCGCGGGCATCATGAACTATGTCTATGAAGGGCCCTATGCGTTGCTCGCGACGCTGCGCGTGCCCGAGAACGCTGCGCCAGGCATGCGACTGCCGGTGGCAGTGAAGCTCGACTATCTGGTCTGCACACTCGAGTTTTGCGTGCCCGAAAGCGCCGAGCTCGCGACCGAGCTGACCGTGGGCGACGGGGCCGTGCCCGGCGATCGGCGCGCGCGCTTCGACGAATGGCGGGCGGCGCTGCCGCGGCCGCTGGGCGCGCAGGGCAGCTATCAGGTGAACGGCGACGCCTTCCGGCTCGAAATCCCGTATCCGGCCGATGCCGAAGCCGAGGATCCCTATTTCTTCCCGATCACCGATGGCGCGATCGACTATTCCGCTCCGCAGATGGTGGCACGCGACGGCGACCGGCTGGTGATCGAAACCGGCGCGCGCGGTGCTCCCGGCGCAATCGAAGGCGTGCTGGCGATCGACGAGCATCGCGGGTTCGTGCTGACCGCGGGGCCTGGCAACGTCGCGCCGGCGCCGGCCGGTGCGGCGGCGGGGGGCGAGCGGCCATTTGCGTGGCAGACGGCGCTGCTTGCCTTTCTGGGCGCGGTGCTCGGCGGGCTGATCCTCAACATCATGCCCTGTGTCTTCCCGATCCTCAGCCTCAAGGCGCTGAGCCTCGCCAAGGCGAACGCAGGCGAGGGCAATCCGCGCCGCGAGGCGCTGGCCTATGCCGCGGGCGTCATTCTGGTCTGCCTCGTACTGGGCGGTGTGCTGCTCGGCCTGCGAGCGGCGGGCGCCAGCGCGGGCTGGGGATTCCAGCTGATGGATCCGCGCGTCATCCTGTTGCTGCTGCTGCTGGTGGTGGCGATCGCGCTCAACCTCGCGGGGCTGTTCGAAGTGGCGGCACCCGGCTTCGTCAATCGCGCGGCGACGCACGGCACCGGCAGTTCGTTCGCCACCGGCGCGCTGGCGGCGTTCGTCGCGACGCCGTGCACCGGCCCGTTCATGGGTGCGGCGCTGGGAGCGGCGCTGGTGTTGCCCTGGGCGGCGGCGCTGGCGGTGTTCGGCGGGCTGGGGCTGGGCATTGCGCTGCCGTTCCTGCTCCTGGGCTTCGTTCCGGCGCTGCGGCGGAGGCTGCCGAAGCCTGGGCCCTGGATGGGGACGCTGCGCCGCATCCTCTCGATTCCGATGTTCCTCACCGCACTCGCGCTCGCCTGGGTGCTGGGCCGGCAGGCGGGAGTCGATGGAATGACGCTGGGGCTTTCGGCGGCGCTGCTCGCGGCGCTGGCGCTCTGGTGGGTCGGGCGTCGCCAGCAACGCGGGGCACGGCGGCAATGGGCGCCGGCGTTGCCTCTGCTGCTGCTCTCGCTCGCAGCAGTCGCCGTGGTGCGTCCCGCGCCTGTCGAAGCCGAGCAAGCTCTTGCCTCCGGGGCCGAGCCGTTCAGCGAGGAGCGGCTGGAGGAGCTGCAACGTGAGGGCAGACCAGTCTTCGCTTATTTCACTGCCGACTGGTGCCTCACCTGCAAGGTGAACGAGAAGACGGTGATCGAAACGCAGGGAGTGCGCGACGCGCTTGCCGCTGCGGACGTCGCGGTGCTGGTCGGCGACTGGACCGACGGCGATCCTGTGCTCGGCCGGTTCATCGAACGGCACAATCGGGCAGGCGTCCCGCTCTATCTGTGGTATGCTCCCGGTGCGGACGAGGCGCATGTGCTGCCGCAGCTGCTCACGCAGGCGATGCTGCGCGATCTCGCCGCCCGCGATGCGGCATCTTGAGCCTGGGAGAGAGCGTATGACCAAGTGGAGTTGGGCGGCCGCCGCCGCCGTTGCCGTTGCGGGCGCGACTGTCGCCGCGCCTGCCGCCGAGCCGGAGATCGGCGCCGCCGCCACGAACTTCCGCGCCTATGACATGAACGGCGAGGTGGTGGAGCTGCGCGACTTTCGCGGCAAGACGGTTGTGCTCGAATGGAACAACCCGGGCTGCCCCTTCGTGCAGAAACACTATAACAGCGGCAACATGCAGCGCACGCAACGTGCTGCGACGCAGCAGGGCGCCGTATGGCTGACGATCAACTCCGGCGCGCCGGGGCTTCAAGGCCATATGAACGGCGAACAGGCGCAGGCGTTCGTCGAAGGCGCGAACGCGGCGCCGACGCACTATCTGCTCGATCCGAACGGAGTGATCGGCCGCGGCTATGACGCGCGCACGACTCCGCAGATGGTGATCATCGATGGCGAGGGGCGCGTGCGCTACAACGGCGCGATCGACGACAAGCCGACCAGCAACGTCGCTGACATCGAAGGTGCGCGGAACCATGTGGTCGAGGCGCTGTCGGAGATGCGGGATGGCCGTCCGGTCTCCATTGCCGAGACGCGCCCCTATGGCTGCTCGGTGAAATACGCTTCCTGATCCGGCAAGCCGCCGCACGAGGGGCGGGAGACATGCATGTGTCTTCGCCCCTTGTGCAGCGCAGCAAAGCGCGTAGCATGGAACCTGCGAGCAACTCCGGCGCTTGGGAGCTTGGATGGCAGCAGGCGGAACGTTCGACGAGATCTGGGGGCACGGCGGGCCGGAGGCACCGCGGGGCGAGTTTGCCGCGCTGTCGCAATGGATCGCCGACACCTCCGCCTCCGAGCTTCAGCGCCGCCAGCAATCGGCAGAAGCGACCTTCCGCCAGCTCGGCATAACCTTTGCGGTCTATGGCGACAGCGAGGCGGCGGAGCGGATCATTCCCTTCGATGTCGTGCCGCGCGTGTTTCTCGCGAGCGAATGGGACCGGCTGAGCGCCGGGCTGGTTCAGCGAGTCGAGGCAATCAACGCGTTCCTCGAGGACATCTACGGCGAGCGTCGCATCCTGAAGGAAGGGATCATCCCGCCCGAGCTGATCTACCTCAACGATCAGTTCCGCCCCGAAGTGAACGGCATCCGTCCGCCGCACGGCATCTGGGCCCACATCTGCGGCATCGATCTGGTGCGGGTCGGGCCCGACGAATTCTACGTGCTCGAGGACAATGCCCGGACGCCGTCGGGCGTCTCCTACATGCTTGAGAATCGCGAAGCGATGATCCGGCTGTGTCCCGAGCTGTTCCGCGCGTTTCGGGTCGCGGCGGTCGACAGCTACCCTGACATGCTGCTCGAGACGATGCGGTCGGTGGCTCCCGGTTCGGGGCGATCGACGCCGGTCTGCGTCGTGCTGACGCCGGGGCACTTCAACTCGGCCTATTACGAACACAGCTTCCTTGCGGATTCGATGGGCATCGAGCTCGTCGAGCCTGCCGATCTGGTGGTCGACGACGATGTGGTCTGGATGCAGACGATCGCGGGCCGGGTGCAGGTCGACGTGATCTACCGCCGCATCGACGATGATTTCCTCGATCCGCTGGCGTTCAAGCCCGATTCGCTGCTGGGCGTGCCCGGGCTGATCTCCGCCTATCGCGCCGGCAACGTCGCGCTGATCAATGCGCCCGGCAACGGCATCGCCGACGACAAGGCGATCTACAGCTACATGCCGGAGATCGTGCGCTTCTATTCGGGCGGCGAGGCGAAGCTGCCGAATGTCGACACCTGGCGCTGCCGCGAGCCGGAGGCGCTGAAATATGTCCTCGATCACCTGCCCGAGCTGGTGGTGAAGCTGGTGGATGGTTCGGGTGGCTACGGCATGCTCGTCGGTCCCAGCTCGACGAAGCAGCAGATCGAGGAGTTTCGCGCAGCCCTGATCGCCGAGCCGCACCGCTACATCGCCCAGCCGACGTTGGCGCTCTCTACCGTTCCCACCGTCACCGAGGCCGGCGTGGCGCCGCGGCACGTCGATTTCCGGCCGTTCGTGCTCACCGGCAGCTCGGGGGTGCAGGTCGTTCCGGGCGGGTTGACGCGAGTGGCGCTGCGCGAAGGATCGCTGGTGGTGAATTCCAGCCAGGGCGGCGGGACGAAGGACAGCTTCGTCCTGATGAACGATGGCCCGACCCAGTCTCAGTCTCAGTCTCAGTCTCAGTCTCAGTCTGAGGCGGGCATGCGGCAGAGCCAGGGAAATCACGCATGACGACCGACGCGCCATGCTGATGCTTTCGCGCACCGCGGCCGCGCTCTACTGGCTCGGCCGCTATGTCGAGCGGGCGGATTTCACCGCCCGGCTGGTCGAGGCGACGGTGCGGCTCGATGCCTTGTCGGCGCAGCCGGCCGGCGAAGCCGCGTGGCGAAGCGCGCTCACCGTCAGCTACACCGACGATGCGTTCGAGGAGACGGGGCAGGAGCCCACCCAGGCGAACGTCGTCCGCTTTCTCACGCTCGAGACCGACCATCCCGGCTCGATCATCCGCTCGCTCGATGCGGCGCGCAACAATGCGCGCGCGGTGCGCACTGCGCTTACACGGGAGGCCTGGACGGCGATCAACCGGGCTTGGTGGCTTTTTCAGAATCGTGCGATGCCGAGCGACGCGACGGCCGCGCTCCAGCTGGTCGAAGCGGTCAAGGCGGAGACGCGGGGCTTCGAAGGCGCCGTGCAGCGGATGATGCGCAACGAGGCGACGTGGCTGATCCAACTCGGTGCTGCGATCGAGCGGGCGGACAATACGGCTCGGCTGCTCGACGTGAAGTACCACATCTTGCTGCCCGAAGGCGAGCGGCTGGGCGGAGCGGTCGACCGGGATCAGTGGACGACCATTCTGCAGACAGTGTCGGCGGTCACTGCCTATCGCTGGATCTACAGCGAGGGACTGACCTCCGGAAACGTCATCGACTTGCTCATCAGCCGGTTCGAATTGCCGCGATCGCTCGCCGCATGCGTCGATGAAACCGTGACGCTGCTTTCCAATCTCGCCAAACGGACCGGGCTTCAGGGAGAAGCGGACCGGATGGCGCGCGCGCGCATGGCACGCATCCAGAAGACCGCATCGTCCGACGTGATCGTGAGCGGCCTCCACGAATATCTGGAGGCCTTCATCCGGGAGAATGCAATGCTCGACAGCGCCATTGCGCGGCAGTTCCGCTTCATCTGATGCGGATCGCAATCGAACATCGCACGCGCTACCGCTTCACCGAGCCGCAGGCGCGGATCGTCCAGCTGCTGCGACTGACGCCATGCGACACGCTGGACCAGACCGTCGTCGCCTGGCGCATCGACGTCGACCGCGACGCTCGGCTGCGCAAGTCGGAGGACGGCTATGGCAATGAAACGACCATGCTGTACGCCGAAGGGCCGCTTGAGGAGCTGGAAGTCTCCGTCACCGGAGAGGTGCTGACGCTCGCTTCGGACGGCCGCGTGCGCGAAGCGGCCGAGCCGCTGCCTCCGATGTTCTTTCTGCGCACCACGCAACGCACGCTGCCGAGCGCGCCGCTGAAGGCGTTCGCCCGCGACGCGGCGGGCGATACCGGCGCGCCGCTGGAGCGGCTGAATCGGCTGAACTCGGTTTTGCACAAGCGCTTCCGCGCGGTTCAGCCGCTGCGCGACCAGGGCGTCACTGTCGCCGAAGCCTTTGAATCGAAACAGGTCAGTGCGCGAGACGTGGCGCAGATGTTCACTGCCGCGGCGCGCGTGCTCGAGATACCGGCGCGGTATGTGTCGGGATATCGCCATGCTGAAGGGTCGGCGACGGCACCGCACGCCTGGGCCGAAGCCCATGTCGAGGGTGAGGGCTGGATCGCCTTCGATCCCTCGGCGGGCGCGTGCGCGGATGAGCGCTACGTCCGCGCCGCAGTCGCGCTCGATGCCAGCCAGGCTGCTCCCATCGCCGGCCATCGCGTTGGCGCGGGCGAGGAGAGACTTGACGTCGACGTCCAGGTCGAGCGGCTGGGCGGCGACGCGTGAGCGCGGGGCCCGACTGATCGGCTTAGAGAGGCGGACGGCAGGAGTGCTCGGCGAGACCGTGCCGGGACCGCGAGGCGTGATGACGAGGCGACTTGGCGGGCCGGGGTGCGGCGCCTGGGTCGCCGATCGTCAGGCCAGTTCGCGCGCCCGTGCCATTGCCGGTGTCATAGCTTCCGCTTCCGAATAGCGCGACCAGCCGTTCGGGCCGAGCATCTCGATCGGGCGATAGCGGGTCTTGTACGCCATCCGGTCAGAGCCCTTCACCCAATAGCCGAGATAGACATAGGGAAGCCGCGCAGCGCGGGCGCGCAGGATGTGATCCATGATGATGAAATTGCCCAGGCCCGGCCGATCCGCATCTTCCGCCAGGAAGAAGCTGTAGATCATCGAGAGCCCGTCTGCCTGCTGGTCGGTGATGCAGGCGCCCACCAGCCGTCCGCGGCGGCCGTCCTCGCCGGGCTCGCGATACTCGATCACATGGGATCCGACCGGCGTCTGTTCGACCATGTCGGCATAATCGTTCTCGTCCATGCTCGCCATTCCGCCGCCGGGGTGGCGAGAGGAGAGATAGCGATGCAGCAGCGCGAACTGCTCTTCGGTTGCCCAGGGCTTGCACGCCGTGACTTCGAGGTCGGAATGGCGGCGCAGCAGCTTGCGCTGAGTGGCGTTGGGACGGAACTCGTCCGCGACCACGCGAACCGAGACGCATGCGGTGCAGCCGGCACAGCTTGGCCGGTAGGCGACCGACTGGCTGCGCCGAAACCCGATCCGGCCGAGCGCGTCGTTCAGCTCCGACGCATGCGGCCCGCTCAGTTCGGTGAAGATCTTCCGCTCCTGTTTGCCCGGCAGATACGGGCACGGGGAGGGGCTCGTTACGAAGAATCGCGGGAAGCGGGAAAGTGCGGTCACCGGTTGCGCCTCTTGGTCTCGGCCTCGGAAAGGAGCGTGTTGAAGAGACTATGAAGCGCGAAAATGATGATGAAAAGGCGCTTTACCATGAAAGAAAGTTAACGCGCGGCGAAGGACGGAATTTTGAGCGACTCGCGCTCGGCTGCCGGACATCGATCGTTCCGGTCCAGCACGCACGGGTGATGCGTTAAGCCTTCCGCACGCCAGCGGACGTCCTGCTACAGACTATCGCACGCCGGGTGAATCGGGGGAACGGCTCGCCGACTCGGTTCATCGCGCGTGCGATTCGCTTCGTCCAATTGCTGTGGATAAGCGCTGGGCCGTCAGGCGAGTTCGACCAGGCTCACTTCATACTGGCCGCGCCGGAGCGCCGTGATCAGCCGGTCGAGGTGATTGCGATCGCGCGTCTCGCATTCGATGTCGGTGATCAGGCCCTTGGCCGGCAGCGAGGTGAACACGCGCTGGTGATACACTTCGATGATGTTCACGCCCTGCTCGTGGAAGATGCGCGCGACGTGATAGAGTGCGCCCGGGCGGTCCTGCAGCCGGATGCGCAGGCGCGCGAGCCGGCCGGAACGGGCAAGGTCGCGCAGCAGCACGTTGGCGAGCAGCCGCGTATCGATGTTGCCTCCGCACAGCACGGTTCCGACCACCTTGCCCCGGAAGCGTTCGGGTTCGCTCAGCAGCGCCGCCAACCCGGCGGCACCCGCCCCCTCGACAACCGTCTTTTCGATCTGGAGCAACAGGCTCACCGCCTCTTCCAGCTTCCGTTCGCCGACCAGCAGAATGTCGTCGACCAGTGCTTCGACGATCTTCCCGGTGAGCTTGCCCGGCTCCTTGACCGCGATTCCTTCGGCCAGCGTATCGCCCGCGCACGGCATGTCGGTATGATGCAGGCGATTGTACATCGAAGGGTAGAGCTCGGCTTCGACGCCGATCACTTCGAGGGGACGATCCTGTGCCTTGGCCACGGTCGCCATGCCGGAGACGAGGCCGCCGCCCCCAAGCGGCACCACCAGCATCTCGATTTCCGGCACCTGTTCGAGCATCTCGAGCGCGACCGTCCCCTGGCCCGCGATGATCCGCGCATCGTCGAAGGGATGGACGAACGTATAGCCCTCTTCCGCCTCCAGCGTGCGCGCATGCGCATGCGCCGCATCGAATGTCTCGCCTTCGAGGATCACGTTCGCGCCATGTCCCTCGGTCTGCGTGACCTTCACGATCGGCGTGTTCTTCGGCATCACAATCGTCGCCGGGATGCCGAGGCGGTGCGCGTGATAGGCAAGCCCCTGCGCATGGTTTCCGGCCGATGCCGCGATCACGCCCTTCGCCCGCGCTTCGTCGTCGAGCTGCAGCAGCGTGTTGAGCGCGCCGCGCTCCTTGTAGGCGGCCGTGAACTGGAGGTTCTCGAACTTCAGATAGACCGTCGCGCCAGTAAGCTCGGAAAGCGTGCGGCTGAGCAGCGTCGGCGTATGGACGATCGATTCCGCGATGCGCTCGCGCGCTGCCAGCACGTCGTCGAGGGAAACCGGAAGGGCCGCGGGCGCCGAAGCAGGATGGGTAGCCATCGTTTGCGCCTAGCCGATCTGGCGCGGCGGGGGAACAAGGCTGTGGCGCCGTATCATTGCCTATCCTATGCCCCACCGCGATGAGCGACAGCCCAGGGAGAATAGGCGTGCGCAACGGGATCGGTAGGTTGGTTGGTGCGCTCGCGCTGGCTCTGACGGCTGTGACAGCACCGCATGCGGCCGCGCAGGGCCTGGTGGACAACGTCAACGGCATGACGCTGGACGAGGACGGCCGGGTGGTCCGGTTCGGCGCCATGGTCGTCGGCGACGACGGGCGCGTGGTCGCATTGCTCCGGCGCGGCGAGCGGCCTCCGCGCGAACTGCGTTGGCGTGCGGATATGGAGGGGCGCACGCTGCTGCCCGGGATGGTGGACGGACATGGCCATGTCATGGGCCTCGGCTTTCAGCTGCGCACGCTCGATCTCTCCGAAACCGACTCCCTGGAGGAAGCGATCGCGCTGATCCGCCAGGGGACCGATGAGAACACCGCGACCTGGATCGTCGGCCGCGGCTGGAATCAGGAGCGCTGGGGCCTCGGCCGGTTTCCCACTGCCGCCGATCTCGACGCCGCGTTTCCGGGCAAGGCGATCTATCTCGAGCGCGTCGATGGCCATGCTGCCTGGGCGAACAGCAAGGCAATGGAGCTGGCGGGGATCACTGCCGAAACCGAAGCTCCCGCTGGCGGGCGGATCGAGACGAACGACGACGGAACGCCGAGCGGCATTTTCGTCGATGCCGCACAGGCGCTGTTCGACGATGCGCTTCCCCAGCCCACGCCGCGCGAGCGCAACGCCGCCTTCCTCGCCGCCCAGGATGCGCTGATCGCCGATGGAATCACTGCGACTGCCGACATGGGCACCAGCGTCGACGATTGGCTGCTCTATCGCCGGATGGGTGATGTCGGCCTGCTGCGGATGCGCATCATGAGCTATGCCGCGGGCATCGACACGGCACTCCGCGTGGCGGGCCAGGGGCCGACCGAATGGCTGTATCGCGATCGGCTCAGGATGGGCGGCGTCAAGCTCTATGCCGATGGTGCGCTCGGTTCGCGCGGGGCGTGGCTGAAGGCCGACTATGCCGACGCGCCGGGCGAGCGTGGTCTGCGCTTTCTCTCCGACGATCAGTTGCTGAACCTGATGACTCGCGGCGCGATGGACCGGTTTCAGATCGCCGTGCATGCGATCGGCGATGCCGCCAATCAGCAGGCGGTGGACGCCGTCGAGGAGCTGTCGGACACGTTCGGCGACGATCGGCGCTGGCGGATCGAACATGCGCAGATCGTCGATCCGGCCGACTTCGCGAAGTTCGGCCGCCACGGCATCATCGCGTCGATGCAGCCGGTCCACCAGACCAGCGACATGCACATGGCCGAAGCTCGGCTGGGCGAAGCGCGTCTCGTCGGCGCCTATGCCTGGCGGTCGATGCTGGAAGCTGGTGCAGTGCTGGCCTTCGGCTCCGACTATCCGGTCGAGAGCCCGGATCCGTTCGCGGGCTGGGCGGTCGGCTTCACGCGGCAGGACGCCGACCTGCAGCCATTCGGCGGCTGGCGTCCGGAAGAGGCGGTGACGCGCGAGCAGGCCTGGGCCGGTTTCACCACGGGTGCCGCCTATGCGGGCTATGCGGAGGACAGGTTCGGTCGGCTCGCCCCCGGCCTGTGGGCGGATTTCATCATCGTCGATCGCGATCCGCTGCTGGCCTCGCCGACGCAGTTGCGCGGGACGGAGGTGCTCGAGACCTGGATCGCGGGCGAGCGAGTCTATCAGCGCGACGCCGCCGAATAGCCAAACGCAGAGGGCCGCCGCTCCTTTCGGAACGGCGGCCCCTGTAGCCCCCGGCTGTATCCGGTTACGCGACCTTGGTTTCGGCCGCCTGTTCTTCTTCCGGCTCGCGCAACACATAGCCGCGGCCCCAGACGGTCTCGATATAGTTCTCGCCGTCGGTCGCCATGCTGAGCTTCTTGCGCAGCTTGCAGATGAACACGTCGATGATCTTGAGTTCGGGCTCGTCCATCCCTCCGTAGAGATGGTTGAGAAACATCTCCTTGGTGAGCGTGGTGCCCTTGCGGAGCGAGAGCAGCTCCAGCATCGCATATTCCTTGCCGGTCAGGTGCACGCGCGCGCCGTCGACCTCGACGGTCTTCGCGTCGAGGTTCACGGCGAGCTTGCCCGTGCGGATCACCGACTGGCTGTGACCCTTCGAGCGACGGACGACGGCGTGAATGCGCGCCACCAGCTCGTCGCGATGGAAGGGTTTGGTGACATAGTCGTCGGCACCGAAGCCGAACGAGCGCACCTTCGAATCCATCTCGGAAATGCCCGACAGGATCAGCACCGGCGTCTGCACCCGCGCGACGCGCAGCTTCTTGAGCACGTCATAGCCGTGCATGTCCGGCAGGTTCAGATCGAGCAGGATGATATCGTAGTCATAGAGCTTGCCGAGGTCCAAGCCCTCCTCGCCCAGGTCCGTCGTGTAGACGTTGAACCCTTCGGTCGAAAGCATCAGCTCGATGGCCTTGGCCGTGGTGGGCTCGTCTTCGATCAGCAATACGCGCATCGTTGAGAATCCCTGTGCCCGTGTTGGCGCCAGCCCCTTGTGACCAACGCATCCTGAGTGATTCATTAACCTAAGCACCTCTGAAGGCAAAAGGTTAATTTCTTCCTAACCGGCCTGACTCCGCGAGTCGTGGGGAATCTACCTAGGCGGGCAGAGCGCGCGGAACCGACTCGAGAGGAATTCGATCAACGCCTCGACCCGCGCGGGACGCAGTGTTCCGGGGGGAGTCAGCAAGTGTAGCGCGACCGGAGAGAAGGCCCATTCGTCGAGCACCGCCACCAGCGTTTCCGCCTCCAGGTCACCGCCGACGATGAAGTCGGGCAGAAACGCGATGCCAAGGCCCGCACGCAGGGAGGGCAGCAACGCATCGCCATTGTCCGCGGCCAGCGGGCCGGACACGCGCACGACGGCTTCCTCGCCTCCCGGCCGGCGAAAGCGCCAAAGGTCGGGGTTCGTGACGTTCGTGTAGATCAGGCAGGCGTGTTCCGCGAGTTCGCTCGGGTGCCGCGGCGTGCCTGCGCGCGCGAAATAGGACGGCGCCGCCACAAGGTGTCCGGGAACTGCACTCAGCCGCCGTGCCCGCAGCGAACTGTCCGGCAGGTCGGCGATGCGCAGCGCGATGTCGATTCCCTCCGCGACGATATCGATTCGCGCGTCGGAGAGACGCAGGTCGATCTCGATGCCGGGATGCTGGAGGAGGAATTCGGCGATCGCGGGAGCGACGTGGTGGATGCCGAACGTGAGCGGCGCGGCGACTCGGACACGACCCACTGGCGCCTCCGCGGCGTCACGCGCCGCTTCCTCGGCCCCGATCCCCTCCGCGACGATGCGTTGCGCCCGCTCGGCAAGCGTCTTGCCGCTTTCGGTGAGCGTCAGCTTGCGCGACGTGCGATGGAACAGGCTGGTTCCGAGCCGGCTCTCGAGCCGGCTGACGGCTTTCGATACGGTCGCCTTGGAGACGCCAAGTTCCGTCGCGGCGCCGCTGAACGAGCGCTGTTCGACGACAGCGGCGAAAATCGCCCAGGCTTCGAAATCGGGTAGGCGCATGGTCGCTCCGGAGTTTGCCGGAGAATAGCTCGCGCCGCGTGGCGAAACAATTCGTTTCCTTCGTTTCCATTTCGAACGGGCGGGGCCGCGCCTACCTCGGGGCTACTCTGGAACGGAGATCGACCATGATCGACAGACGCCCCTTCGAAAGCCTCGGCCATGCCGACCACGGTTGGCTGAATGCGCGCCACCATTTTTCCTTCGCCGGCTATCACGACCCGCGCCGGATGGGATGGGGCGCGATCCGCGTGTGGAATGACGACGAGATCGCACCGAACAGCGGCTTTCCACCGCATCCCCATCGCGACATGGAAATCGTCACCTATGTCCGTCAGGGCGCGATCACCCATCAGGATTCGATGGGAAACACCGGGCGCACTCAGGCGGGCGACGTTCAGGTGATGAGCGCCGGATCGGGCGTGCGCCACGCCGAATATAATCTCGAGCCCGAAGCGACGCGGATCTTTCAGATCTGGATCGAGCCGCGTGCGAGCGGCGGCAATCCCAGCTGGGGTGCGCGACCCTTTCCCAAGGGCGAGCGCTCGGGTCGTCTGGTGACGCTGGCGTCGGGCTTCGCCGAGGACGCCGAGGCGCTGCCGATCCGCGCCGATGCGCGCGTGCTCGCCGCGACGCTGAAAGCGGGCGAGCGCGTAGAACATGGCGTCGGCGCAGGCCGTCACGCCTATCTGGTGCCGGCGATCGGCGTGATCGAAGTCAACGGGGTGCGCGTCGAAGCGCGCGACGGCGTGGCACTCGACGGCGGCCAGACCGTTTCGATCACTGCGCTCGATGACGCGGAGATCGTGCTGGTCGACGCCGAATAGCGTTCTTCGGATCGCCTCCCGCCGTTTCCCCCCGGGCGGGAGGCGCGGCGGGTGCCGGCTGCGACTCCTCCCCGCGGCGGCGCCCGCCCATCGTTTCACCCATCAGCCAAGGAGATCACGCATGGCCAAGGTTCTCGTCCTTTATTATTCTTCCTACGGGCACATCGAGAAGATGGCCGAGGCGATCGCCGAAGGCGCGCGTGCGGGCGGCGCCGAAGTCGACATCCGCCGCGTCCCCGAAACGGCGCCCCCCGAAGTCGTGAAGGCCGCCGGCTTCAAGACCGACAGTCCCCATCCGGTGATCGAGGATGTCTCGGCGCTCGCCGACTATGATGCGATCGTGGTCGGTACGGGCACGCGCTTCGGCCGGATCAGCAGCCAGATGGCGGCATTCTGGGATCAGACCGGGCCACTCTGGGCCAAGGGCGCGCTGATCGGCAAGGTGGGCGCTGCGTTCACCTCCACCGCAAGCCAGCACGGCGGTCAGGAGACGACGCTGTTCTCGATCCTCACCAACCTGCTCCACCACGGCCTGCTCGTCTCGGGCTTCGATTATGGCTTCGCCGGGCTGAACGGCGTGGAGGAAGTGAAGGGCGGCACACCCTATGGCGCCTCGACCATCGCCGATGCCGACGGCAGTCGCATGCCGAGCGAGGTCGAGCTGGCGGGCGCGCGCTATCAGGGCAAACGAGTCGCGGAAACGGCAGCGAAGCTGTTCGGCTGAGCCGCGCCGGTCGCCGGGGTGCCGCATGGGCACCCCGCGACAGGTTCCGGCGACGAAGCGCGTGCCCTCCCGCTGGCCCGCGCGCGGTGCTAGGGGCGGGCGATGCTCAAGGATACGGTTCTCTTCATTGATGGCGAAGCACTGGTGATCGACAAGCCCAACGGGCTTCCCGTCGATCGCCCGCGCGACGGCAGCCGCAGCGTCGAGGACCTGCTCGACGAGCTGCGGTTCGGATTTCAGCGGCGGCCGCTGCCGGTGCATCGTCTCGATCGCGACACCAGCGGCTGCCTGCTGCTCGCGCGCAATCCGAAGGCGCACAAGCGCTTCGGCCAGGCGTTCGAGGCAGGGGCCGTGACCAAACGCTATATCGCCGTGCTGGAGGGAAATCCGAAGGACGACAGCGGCGCGATCGACCTGCCGCTGGTCAAGATCTCCAGCGCCGAGGAAGGCTGGCGGATGACGGGCGCCGCCAACGGAAAGCCGGCGCTGACGCGCTGGAAAGTGCTCGAGCGCAAGGGCGCCCGAACGCTGGTCGCCTTCTATCCCGAGACCGGCCGGACGCATCAGCTGCGCGTGCACGCGGCGGAAGGGCTCGGCATGCCGATCGTCGGCGACCCCGTCTATGGCGGCGGCGGACCGGCGGTGATGCTCCACGCGGCGGGATTGACGATGCCGCGCCCGGGAAAGGCGGAAGTGAGCGCAGAGGCACCGCTGCCGGTGCGATTCCACAACATCGGCTTCGGTCGTGGCTGAGATTCCCGAAGCCGCGATCGTCGAGGAGAAGTTCCTCGCCGCCTCCGGCCCGGGCGGGCAGAACGTAAACAAGGTTGCCACGGCGGTGCAGCTGCGCGTCGACGTCTTTCGCCTCGGGCTCGCTCCCTACGCCTATCAGAAGCTGAAGGAGCTTGCCGGATCACGAATGAACGCGTCCGGCGAGCTGGTGATCACCGCGCGGCGCTTCCGCACGCAGGAGGCGAACCGCCAGGACGCGCGCGAGCGGCTGGGCGAATTGGTCGACAAGGCGCACGAACGCCAGGCGAGGCGCGTGAAGACCAAGCCGAGCCGGACGGCCAAGGCGAAGCGGGTGGACGCCAAGAAGGCGCGCAGCTCGGTGAAGGCCGGACGCGGCAAGGTGCGCATTGATTAGACGCGAAGAACCACTGGCTTGGGCTCTCGCACCGGGGGAGCGTTTCCGATACAGCGCGCGCTATGTACGCATTCGACATCGCCACTTCCGACAAGACCGCGCTGTACCGCGAGCTTTCCGCCGCGCTTGACGCGCTCACCGCTGACGAGCCCGACGGCATCGCCAACATGGCGAACGCCGCCGCGCTGCTGTGGCAGTTCCTGCCCGATCTCAACTGGGCCGGCTTCTACCGCGCCGTGAAGGGCGAGCTGGTGCTGGGGCCGTTTCAGGGCAAGGCGGCCTGCATCCGCATTCCGTTCGGCAAGGGCGTGTGCGGCACCGCGGCAGCGACCGAGGCTACTCAGATCGTCGCCGACGTGCATGCCTTTCCCGGCCACATCGCCTGCGACGCCGACAGCCGATCCGAACTGGTGGTGCCGATCGTGCATCAGGGCACGCTGCTGGGCGTCCTCGATCTGGACAGTCCGATCCCCGATCGGTTCGATGCAGGCGACGCCGCCGGCTGCGAGGCGCTGATGGCGATCCTGGCGCCGCGCCTCGGCTGACCCGCATTGAGACAGGCGGCAGGGCATCCTCCGTGGCCGCGGCGGATCGCATTTGCTACCTGTTGATTAAGAGGTGGGGCGGGGGCGTACGACCAGGAGTGTTCGAGTGAAGCAGTCCCTCTTGATGGCAGCGGCAGCGGCGGTGAGCTTCGGTTTCGTCCAGCCCGCCGAGGCACAGCGCGTCTGGCAGGACGGACGCTGGGTGATGCTGCCGCCGCAGACCGAGGCGCCGCACATGCGGCACGATCCCGAACGCTGGGGCGGCCATGTCGACGGGCGCTGGTATGCCGGCGCGCATGCGCCGGGCGGCTGGCAGGCCTATCGCCGGCCATCGCAGGGCTGGATGTTGCCCGACTATTGGGCAAATCCCGATTTCCGCGTCCCCGATTATCTGAACTGGGGGCTGGCCGCGCCGCCCTACGGCTATTTCTGGGTTCGCTATTACAACGACGCGGTGCTGGTGGACGATCGCGGCAGGGTGGCGGACTGGGTGTTCGGCATCGACTGGGATGGTGGCGCGGGCGCCTATTCCCACTCCGAGAGCTATTCGCATGCGAGCGTCGGCGCGAGCTACCCGGCGCCGGGATACGACGGCGGGATTCCGGCAGTCGACCCGAACGATCATTATTATTCGGCCGAGTCGGCCGGGCACGGATACCCGGGGGGAGGGTATGCGCCGCCGGCAGTGCCTGCGCCGCCGGCGGCGCACTGCTGTGGCGCTCCACCGGTCGCGGCGCCAGGCTGCGCCAGCGTGTGCGGCGGCTATGCTGGCGGCTACCTCTATGTGGTGCCGACGGTGACGACGGTCGTGGTGCAGTCGGGCGGTGCCGTGACGACGCGGACCGTGACCGAAGAGATCGTCGAGGAAACAGTCACGACGCGCGCGATCAGTCCGCGGCCGGTGGTGCGCAGCGGCGGCAAGCGGGTGCGGCGCTACCGCTGAAGCGCACCGGCGCCGGCCGCCGATCAGCTCAGCCGGTCGATCGCATCGCTGTCGAGCGAGCCGGGGATGATCATCACCGGCACCTTGAGCGCGCCCGCATCCACGCCTGCGAAATGCGTCACCAGCGGTCCGGGCGCGCCGCTCGCGGCGGCACCCAGCACCAGTGCTGCGATATCGGGATTGGCTGCCAGCATCTCGCGCACGATCCGCGGGCCGTCGCCCTGTCGCACCGTGATCGCGGGCTTCAGGCCCGATTCGGCAAACAGCGTTCCCGCCGCGGCGCCGACGAGCGCCTCCGCCCGCTGGCGCGCTTCTTCCTCGATCGTCGCCATCACGCCGCTCCACTGCACGAATTCGGGCTTCGGGATCAGCGCCAGAATGTCCACGCCGCCGCCGGTCTTCACGGCGCGCCGCGCCGCGAACCGCAGCGCCAGCTCGGATTCAGGGCTGTCGTCGATCACCACCAGATAGGTGCGCATGGCTGGTTTTCCTTCCGCTGCGTTGGTGCCGCGCGACGGTCCGGCGTGCAAGTCCGGGCGCGCCGATCCTGACCCTTGGTCTTGACCGGGGCTTGGGCGACGGCGAGAGAGAAACACCCTCCCTAGGACCTGAATGGGGCCATTCATGCCGATCGAAATCAAGATGCCCGCACTGTCGCCCACCATGGAGGAAGGCACGCTCGCCCGCTGGCTGGTGAAGGAAGGCGACACCGTCGGCTCCGGCGACCTGATGGCCGAGATCGAGACCGACAAGGCGACGATGGAGTTCGAGGCGGTCGACGAGGGAACGATCGCGAAGATTCTCGTTGCCGAGGGCACAGACAATGTGAAGGTCGGCACAGTGATCGCGCTGCTCGCCGAGGAAGGCGAAAGCGCCGATGAGGTGGAGGCGCCCGCCTCGAAGGCGGCGCCTGCTCCGGCTCCCGCGCCCACAGAAGCCGCACCCGCACCCGCACCCGCACCAGCGCCTGTCGGCGCGAACGGATCGGGCGACTCGAGTCGCGTGAAGGCCAGCCCGCTGGCGCGGCGGATCGCGGCGGAGAAGGGCATCGAGCTTTCGGCCGTCGCGGGCACTGGCCCGAACGGCCGGATCGTCAAGGCGGATGTCGAGGATGCGAAGCCCGGCGCCGTTGCCACGAAGGCCGAGCCCGAACGCGCAGCACAATCGCCTGCTGCCGAGGCGCCCGCGCCCGCAGCCAGCAAGGCGCCCGCCGCCGTCTGGTACGACGAGTCGATTCCCCACGAGACGGAAAAGCTCTCCAACATCCGAAAGACGATCGCGCGTCGGCTTACCGAGGCGAAACAGACGATCCCGCATATCTATCTCACCGTCGACGTGCGGCTCGACGCGCTTCTGAAGCTGCGCGCCGAACTCAACGCCGCGCTGGAGCCGCGCGGGATCAAGCTGTCGGTCAACGATCTGCTCATCAAGGCGCTGGGCGTCGCCTTGGTCCAGACGCCGAAGTGCAACGTCACTTTCGCCGGCGACACGCTGGTTAAGTACACGCGCGCCGACGTTTCGGTGGCGGTGTCGACGCCCTCGGGTCTCATCACGCCGATCATCCGCGACGCTGCGAACAAGAGCGTTTCGGCGATTTCGGGCGAGATGAAGGAGCTCGCGGGCCGGGCGAAGGAGAACAAGCTTCAGCCGCAGGAGTATCAGGGCGGGACCGCCAGCCTGTCGAACATGGGCATGTACGGCATCAAGCAGTTCGACGCGGTCATCAATCCGCCGCAGGGGATGATCCTGGCAGTCGGGGGAGGCGAAAAGCGGCCGTTCGTGATCGATGACGCGCTTTCGATCGCCACGGTGATGTCCGCCACCGGAAGCTTCGACCATCGGGCGATCGACGGCGCCGATGGCGCCGAGCTGATGAAGGTCTTCAAGGAGCTGGTCGAGGCGCCGATCGGAATGATCGCCTGAGATGCCCGCACGTACGCTGATCGAAATGCTGCATATCGTTGTGGGTCTTCTTGCGGCGACGCTGATCGCTACGCTCTCGGCATGGTCCTACCCGCCGGCGCGCCAGGACATCTGGCTCGTGACCGGGGCGGCGATGGCTGCGGTCGTGGCGATGGGCGTCGGGCCGATCCGCCGCGCCTGGCTGCAGGACCGCGAACCGCATGGCTGATCGCCCGCCGGAAAGCGCGCCTACCATTCGTGTCGTCGCCATGCCTTCCGACGCCAACCCCTATGGCGACATCTTCGGCGGCTGGCTGATGAGCCAGATGGACATGGCGGCAGGGCTGGTCGCGTCGCGTCACTCGCAGGGCCGCGCCGTCACCATTGCGCTCGATGCGATGCAGTTCCTCCGCCCGGTGATCGTCGGCGACGAAGTCTCGGTCTTCGCCGTTCTCGCCGAGCAGGGCCGCACGTCGATGAAGATCGACGTCGAGGCGTGGCGCCGCGATCGTCATGGCGAGGCGATGGAGCGCGTCACTCAGGCGCGCTTCACCTTCGTGGCGATCGGCGAGGATCGCCGGCCGCGTCTGCTTCGCGACACTGGCGGAGACGCTTAGCTGGCGAGTCGCGCGCCCTCGCGCTAAGCCATCACGAGCGGCAGGATTCGCCGTGCATGGCAAAGGGAAGGGGTAACATGCGCTTCAAGATCGTACTCGGTGCGTCCGCTCTGTCGGCGGCGATACTGTTCGCCACAGTGCCCGCACAGGCGCAGACGCAGGGCACGCCCTGGACCGTCGAAGGAGCCTTGGCAGACGAGGACGCGACCGACAGCGACGGCCGGCGCTACGACGATCATGCCGTCACGCTCGAAGCGGGCCAGCGCTACCGCCTGTCGCTCGATGCCGAGGACTTCGATACGCTGCTGAAGCTCTACCGCACTACCGACGCGGATCCCGTCGCGGAGAATGACGACGCCGGCGGATCGCTGAATTCCGCGCTCACCTTCGTTCCTGAGGAAAGCGGCACCTATACCCTGCGCGCGACCAGCTTCGATGCCGAAGGTCGCGGCGGATACACTGCCACTGTGGCGACGCTGGCACCGCTTCCGGCGCCGGTGACGCAGCCGATCGGCAGCGAGACGATGACCTGGCAGATCTACACCGGGGCGCTCACCGCGAACGATCCTGCGGAGCAAGGTTATTTCGACGATTATCTCGTGTCGCTCGCGGCCGGCGAGACGGTGTGGATCCACCTCACCGCCGACAATTACGACACGATGGTGCAGGTCTTCCCGGCGGACCGCCGCAGCGGCGAGCCGCTGGCGAGCGACGACGACAGCGGCGGCGAGCTCAATTCGCTGTTGATCTTCACGCCCGAAACTTCGGGCGACTATATCGTCCGCTCGACGTCGTTCGAGGAAGGCGCGACCGGCGCCTATCGCCTGCGGGTCGGCAAGTAGTCGGCCGGAGGGGCGGTCGCGCGCGAAGAGCGGCCGCTCCTCCCGACCACCTCGTCCGGCCTTGACCTGAGCGGTGTCGCTGCCGATTGGAGCTGCGAACCCTCCCCGGTTGGAAAGGCAGACACGTGGCGGAATCCTACGATCTCATCGTCCTCGGCTCAGGCCCCGGCGGCTATGTCGCCGCGATCCGCGCGTCGCAGCTCGGCCTCAAGACCGCGATCGTCGAGCGTGAGCTGCTGGGCGGGATCTGCCTCAACTGGGGCTGCATCCCCACCAAGGCGCTGCTGCGTTCCGCAGAGATCTTTCATTTCATGCAGCACGCCAAGGAGTATGGCTTGGCCGCCGAGAAGATCAGCGCCGATCTGGACGCAGTGGTGAAGCGCTCGCGCGGAGTCGCTTCCCAGCTCAACAAGGGCGTCACCGGGCTGATGAAGAAGAACAAGATCGCGGTGCACATGGGCACCGGCAGGCTGATGGGTAAGGGCAAGCTGACCGTCACCGGCGAGGGCGGCAAGACGACAGAGCTGACCGCCAGGAACATCATCGTCGCAACCGGCGCGCGCGCGCGCGACCTGCCCTTCGCACCCGCCGACGGCAAACGGGTATGGACCTATCGCCACGCGATGACTCCCGCGGAGATGCCGTCCAAGCTGCTCGTCATCGGATCGGGCGCGATCGGAATCGAATTCGCCAGCTTCTACAACGATATGGGTGCGGACGTCACGGTCGTGGAAATGCTCGACCGCATCGTGCCGGTCGAGGACAAGGATATTTCCGCGCATCTCGAGAAGGCGCTCAAGAAGCAGGGGATGACGATCCATACCGGTGCCGCGCTCGAGAAGCTCGAGGTCGGCGACAAGGGCGTGACGGCGACGATCAAGGCCAAGGACGGCAAGTCCGCCACCACCGAATACAGCCATGTGATCGTGGCGATCGGCATCGTTCCCAACACCGCCGACATCGGGCTGAAGGAGCTGGGCGTGGCTATGGACGAGCGGGGCTTCCTGAAGACCGATGGCGCCTGCCGCACCAATGTGGACGGGATCTGGGCGATCGGTGACATCACTGCGCCGCCGTGGCTGGCGCACAAGGCCAGCCACGAAGGCGTGATCGCTGCCGAGGCGATCGCCGGCAAGCGGCCGCACGCGATGGACCCGCGGAACATTCCCGCCTGCACCTATTGTCATCCGCAGATCGCCAGCGTGGGCTTGACCGAGTCGAAGGCGCGCGAAGCGGGGTATGATGTGAAGGTGGGCAATTTCCCGTTCATCGGCAACGGCAAGGCCATCGCGCTGGGGGAAGCCGAAGGCTTTGTGAAGACGGTGTTCGACGCGAAGACCGGCGAGTTGCTGGGTGCGCACATGATCGGCGCCGAAGTGACCGAGATGATCCAGGGATATACGATCGGCAAGACGGGTGAACTGACCGAGGCCGAGCTGATCGAAACTGTTTTCCCGCATCCGACGATCAGCGAGGCGATGCACGAAAGCGTGCTGGCCGCCTATGGGCGCGTGCTTCACATCTGAGCGGTACCATCTTCGCCGGCCGCGCGTGTCGCACAGCGTTTCGGCGGGCGGGAGAACGGCGGCTCAGGTGCTGCGGCTCGCTTCGATCCGCGCGTCTGCGGGGGGCTGGCCGTTCCTCTCCATGCAACATCCGGCCCCGCCGCGGGGACGGCTCTCCTGGGTATTTGCCGGCTGGAACGAGGTGCGTCGCAGCGCGTTGTGCGCGCAGCTTCGAGGAGAGAATAGCAATGAAAAGTCAGACCCTTATGTTCGCGGTTTCGCTTCCCGCCCTGGCCCTGGCTGCCTGCGGCGAACCCGAAACCACGACCACGACCGAAAATCTTGCCGTCACGGACATGGGAGTCGCCAACGACGGCGCGATGATGGACGACGGCGCGATGATGGGCGACGCCGCGGCAATGAATGCGGATCAGTTCATCACCAATATCAGCGCGAGCGATGCCTATGAGATCGCGGCGGGGCAGCTCGCGCAGGAAAAGGCGACTTCCCAGCCGCTGCGCGACTTCGGCGCGAAAATGGTGGAGGACCATAGGGCGTCGACCAACAATCTGATGCAGGCGGCGAGCGAGGCCGGTATGACCGTTGGCGAACCGCAGATGACCGCCGAGCAGCAGGCGAACCTGGAGGCGCTGCGTTCGGCGACCGGGAGCGAATTCGACAGCGCCTATGAGAGCCAGCAGGTGGCGGCGCACGAACAGGCGCTGTCGATGCTGCGTTCCTATGCGGACGGGGGCGACGTCCCGGCGCTCCGGACCTTCGCCTCGAACACCGCGCCGGTGGTCGAGGGGCATCTGAACATGATCCGCGATATGTGAGCGGGCGATTCGCCCCCCCGCTGAAACGCGGGCGAGGGGCGCTCTCCCGGGGGCGCCCCTCGTTCCGTTTTCAGCCGCTGGTGGCGCTCAGGCCGCTTCGTCGTTCGAGACGAAGGACGAGCTTCCGCTCTCGACGGCGCGCGGGCGCTCGCGCGGCGAGGTGTCGACCGAACTCATGTGCTTCAGGCGGCCGTCGATATGGCCGCCGTTCTCGATGGTGATGTTCTCATATTCGACATCACCCGTGATCTTGGCCGAGCGCTCGACCGTGAGCTGCTTGACGCGCACCGCGCCTTCGATCGATCCGGCGAGCCGCGCGCTTTCCGCGACCACACTGCCGAAGATCTGGCTTTCGGAGCCTTGCGCCAGGCTGCCGCAATTGACGTCGCCCTCGACTCGGCCATCGATGTGCAGATCGTTCGTGGCGGTGACGTTGCCGGTCACCACCACATCGGGCCCAAGCACCGAAAACATGCCGCGCCCGCTCTTGCTGGCAGAGGGCATCGGCGGCGCGGGTGGCACCGTGGGGCTATTGTCCCTGCCACGATTGCTGTTGTTGAACATTAGGTTACTCCCCACTTCCCCGGGTTCGAGTCAGGCCAGGCTTTACCACAGGCGCGGTCTGCGATCAGCCACGAATTGGCTCCCCGTCGTTCCAGAGAGGGATTGTCGTTCGCGACGCGAGCGGTTCCGAGGTGCAGCGCGAGCCCGGCTCCTATAAGCACCGTTACGGTTGCGAAACCATTAGCGGGCGGAAGGCCCGCGGCGCCTGCCACTGCCGCCCATGCGGCACACTGCACCAGAAGCGCGACGACCTGCTGGGCCCGATCGCGTCGATTCGCCGCCAGCGCGAGCGCGGCGGCGAGCAGCAGCGGGCCGATCCCCGGCTGGGGCAGGCAGAGCGCGGGGAGCAGCGCGGGCAGCACCGCCGCCGCCGGACCGCCTGCGGGTCGCGTCGCGCTCAGTCGCGCGAGATGCCATGCGAAAACTCCGAGGCCGGCCGTGAGGATTAGGCCGAGTGCCGGGGCACCGCCAAGGTGGAGCGCCAGCGCGGCAGGGCCGGGCGCTGCCGGACCCATCATCGCGAGCGCCATGGAAACCGCCAGGGCGCCGGCCGCGACGAGCACCGGCTTCGCGCGCGTGCCGGCGAACGGGCGAACCGGCCATAGGGGTCGGCTACCGGAGGGGCCGAGGCGGATCGTGACGGTCGAGGAGCGTTGCGGCGACATGCCGAAGCCTGTAGCCGCCAACTTGTTGCCACAGTCTTTCCGCGCCCATTGACCGGGTGCGGGACCCCAGCTATAGGCCGCCCGTCCCGAGCAGGGCGCGCGCCGGTTCTCCGGCCGTTTTTGTTTGCTCGGGTCGATTAGAGCTGAACGTTGTTGGAGACGCTAGGCCCAGGGGGTCGGTCAGGCCGCCGGGGTCTTTTCGTATTCTCTGTGACAGGGCTCCAGCAAAGTAACCGTCGAAAGGTGAAGGGCTTCATGCCGACGATTAACCAGTTGGTCCGCAAGGGCCGCGACCCGCAGAAGGCCAAGAGCAAGGTCCCTGCGATGGAGCAGAACCCGCAGAAGCGCGGTGTCTGCACCCGTGTCTATACGACGACTCCGAAGAAGCCGAACTCGGCGCTTCGCAAGGTGGCCAAGGTTCGCCTGACCAACCAGCGCGAAGTCATCAGCTACATCCCGGGCGAAGGTCACAACCTTCAGGAGCACTCGGTGGTGCTGATCCGCGGCGGCCGTGTGCGCGACCTTCCCGGTGTGCGCTACCACGTGCTGCGCGGCGTGCTCGACACCCAGGGTGTCAAGGATCGCAAGCAGTCCCGCTCGAAGTACGGCGCCAAGCGTCCGAAGTAAGCCGGCCGGCGTGTCCGGCCATCACGGCTGAAGTGAAGAGAAAGGTTCTCGAATGTCTCGTCGTCGTCGTCCCGAAAAGCGGGAAATCCTGCCCGATCCCAAGTTCGGGGATATCGTGCTCTCGAAGTTCATGAACAGCGTGATGCTGGACGGCAAGAAGGCCGTCGCCGAGGGTATCGTCTATTCCGCGCTCGACACGATCGAAGCGCGCGCCAAGAAGGACCCGATCGGCGTCTTCCACGAAGCGCTGACCAACATCAAGCCGGGCATCGAGGTCCGCAGCCGCCGCGTCGGCGGTGCGACATATCAGGTGCCGGTCGAGGTGCGTCCCGAGCGTGCGCAGGCGCTGGCGATCCGCTGGCTGATCACCGCCGCGCGCAACCGCAGCGAGAACACCATGTCGGCGCGCCTTTCGGGCGAGCTGATGGATGCGGCGAACAACCGCGGCAACGCCGTGAAGAAGCGTGAGGACACGCATCGCATGGCCGAAGCGAACCGCGCGTTCAGCCACTACCGCTGGTAACGGGAAACACTATATGGGTGGCGGCGCCCCGGCGCCTCCACCCGTCACCGTTCGCCCTGAGCTTGTCGAAGGGCTGCACTTCTTCGAGCCGAAGAAGGAAGAGCAGGGCTTCGACAAGCTCAGCCCGCACGGGCTGGGGTGGTTGGATACCCTTGAAGAATTGAACCGCGAGACCCCGCGCTGGAGTTGAACAATGGCCCGCAAAGATCCGCTCAACACGTATCGTAACATCGGCATCATGGCGCACATCGATGCCGGCAAGACGACGACGACCGAGCGCATCCTCTATTACACCGGCAAGTCCTACAAGATCGGCGAAGTGCACGAAGGCACCGCGACGATGGACTGGATGGAGCAGGAGCAGGAGCGCGGCATCACGATCACGTCGGCCGCGACGACGTGTTTCTGGAAAGACCACCGGATCAACATCATCGACACGCCCGGGCACGTCGACTTCACGATCGAAGTCGAGCGTTCGCTGCGCGTGCTCGACGGCGCGGTCGCGTGCTTCGACGGCGTGGCCGGCGTTGAGCCGCAGTCCGAGACGGTGTGGCGCCAGGCGGACAAGTACAAGGTTCCGCGGATGTGCTTCATCAACAAGCTCGACCGCACCGGCGCCAACTTCGAATATTGCGTCCAGTCGATCATCGATCGTCTGGGGGCGAAGCCTGCCGTTCTGTACATCCCGATCGGGATCGAGGGCGGTCTGATCGGCCTCGTCGATCTGGTGCACGAGCGCGGGATCGTCTGGGAGAACGACGGCCTGGGCGCCGAGTTCAAATATGTCGACATCCCCGAGGACCTCGCCGACAAGGCCGCCAAATATCGCCAGGATCTGATCGAGCTCGCCGTCGAGCAGGACGATGCGGCGATGGAAGCTTATCTGGAAGGCAATGAGCCGGACGCCGAGACGCTGAAGAAGCTGATCCGCAAGGGCACGCTGAACCAGAGCTTCGTGCCGGTGCTGTGCGGTTCGGCGTTCAAGAACAAGGGCGTTCAGCCGCTGCTCGACGCAGTGGTCGATTATCTGCCGAGCCCGCTCGACGTTCCCGCCATCAAGGGCGTGAAGCCGGACAGCGACGAGGAGGACACCCGTCCGTCGTCCGACGACGCGCCCTTCTCGGCGCTCGCGTTCAAGATCATGAACGATCCGTTCGTCGGCACGCTGACCTTCACCCGTATCTATTCGGGCAAGCTCACCAAGGGCTCGTACCTGAACTCGGTGAAGGACAAGAAGGAAAAGATCGGCCGCATGCTCCTCATGCACGCCAACTCGCGTGAGGACATCGACGAGGCCTATGCCGGTGACATCGTCGCCATTGCGGGTCTGAAGGAAACGACGACCGGCGACACGCTGTGCGACGCGAACAAGCCGATCATCCTCGAGCGGATGGAATTCCCCGAGCCCGTGATCGAGCTGTCGGTGGAGCCGAAGACCAAGGCCGACCAGGAAAAGATGGGCATCGCGCTCAACCGCCTGGCCGCTGAGGATCCTTCGTTCCGAGTGTCGACCGACCATGAATCGGGCCAGACGATCATCAAGGGCATGGGCGAGCTTCACCTCGACATTCTCGTCGATCGCATGAAGCGCGAGTTCAAGGTCGAGGCGAACGTCGGGGCGCCGCAGGTCGCCTATCGCGAATATCTCGCGAAGAAGGTCGACATCGACTATACCCACAAGAAGCAGTCGGGCGGTTCGGGCCAGTTCGGCCGCGTGAAGGTCACTGTCGTTCCCGGCGAGCGCGGTTCGGGCTTCCAGTTCTTCGACGAGATCAAGGGCGGCAACATCCCGCGCGAATATATCCCGTCGGTGGAAAAGGGCTTCCGCGAGACCGCCGAGACGGGTCAGCTGATCGGCTTCCCGATCATCGACTTCGAGGTGCACCTCACCGACGGTGCGTACCACGACGTCGACTCGTCGGCGCTGGCGTTCGAAATCTGTGCCCGCGGCGCGATGCGCGAAGCGGCGCAGAAGTCGGGCATCAAGCTGCTCGAGCCGATCATGAAGGTCGAGGTCGTGACGCCCGAGGATTATCTGGGCGACGTGATCGGCGACATGAACAGCCGTCGCGGCCAGATTCAGGGCACCGACAGCCGCGGCAACGCACAGGTGGTCGAGGCGATGGTCCCGCTGGCCAACATGTTCGGATATGTGAACCAGCTTCGCTCGTTCACGCAGGGACGTGCCCAGTACAGCATGCAGTTCTCGCACTATGACGAAGTGCCGCAGAATGTGGCCGACGAAGTGAAGGCGAAGCTGGCGTAACGCGAAACGGATCGCTAAGGGCGACGCTTCCCGCGGCGCCCGCGATTCGCCACGGATTTGATCAGAAGGTAGGAAACTATGGCGAAGGCAAAGTTCGAGCGGAACAAACCGCACCTCAACATCGGCACGATCGGCCACGTCGACCACGGCAAGACGTCGCTGACGGCCGCGATCACGAAGGTTCTGGCGGAAGCCGGTGGCGGTACCGCCGTCGACTTCGCGAACATCGACAAGGCGCCCGAGGAGCGCGAGCGCGGCATCACCATCTCGACCGCGCACGTCGAGTATGAGACCGCCAACCGCCACTATGCGCACGTCGACTGCCCCGGCCACGCCGACTATGTGAAGAACATGATCACCGGCGCGGCGCAGATGGACGGCGCGATCCTGGTGGTTTCGGCCGCCGACGGCCCGATGCCGCAGACCCGCGAGCACATCCTGCTCGCCCGTCAGGTCGGTGTGCCGGCGATGGTCGTGTTCCTCAACAAGGTCGACATGGTCGACGACGAGGAACTGCTCGAGCTGGTCGAACTGGAAGTCCGCGAGCTGCTGAGCTCGTACGAATTCCCGGGCGACGACATTCCGATCGTCAAGGGTTCGGCGCTTGCCGTCCTCGAGGACAGCAACCGCGAGATCGGCCACAACGCCGTTCTCGAGCTGATGAACCAGGTCGACTCGTACATCCCCGAGCCCGAGCGTCCGCTCGACAAGCCGTTCATGATGCCGATCGAAGACGTGTTCTCGATCTCGGGTCGCGGTACGGTGGTCACCGGCCGCGTCGAAACCGGCATCGTCAAGGTTGGCGAGGAAGTCGAGATCGTCGGCATCAACGACACCCGCAAGACGACCGTCACGGGCGTCGAGATGTTCCGCAAGCTGCTCGATCAGGGCCAGGCCGGCGACAACATCGGTGCGCTGCTCCGCGGCGTTGGCCGTGAAGACGTCGAGCGCGGTCAGGTTCTGGCCAAGCCGGGTTCGATCACGCCGCACACCGAGTTCAAGTCGGAAGTGTACGTCCTGTCGAAGGACGAGGGCGGCCGTCACACGCCGTTCTTCGCGAACTACCGTCCGCAGTTCTACTTCCGCACGACCGACGTGACCGGCACCGTCGAGCTGCCCGAGGGCACCGAGATGGTCATGCCGGGCGACAACGTCGCGCTGGGCGTCAAGCTCATCGCGCCGATCGCCATGGACGTCGGCCAGCGCTTCACGATCCGCGAAGGCGGCCGCACCGTCGGCGCCGGCGTCGTGAGCGGCATCGACAAGTAATCGACGCCCGCGAGGGCTGAGAGACAAGAGCCCGGCTTCCCGAAAGGGAGGCCGGGTTTTTTTGTTGCGGCTAGCAGTATCGCATCCGTGCTCCCCAAAAGTTCCAGAGGCGGCCGAGAGGGCACTCCCGTTCCTGTGGCGAGTCTCTAGTGTCCGTCCCCGCTGGAGTGCTATCGCGCACTGCTGAACGGAGAAGGCAGGGCAGCCCTGGCCCTGGTCGAGCCCGGGCCGACGTAGTGGAGAGCTTCGATCGCCTCGAATTCCTTCGCCCCGGGCTTGACCCGGGGCCGGGGCTTCTTCTTTCCTCGATGCATGGCGCGCGCACCGCAGGGCGGGTGGGTTTACATCATGGCCAACCGCTATCGCGGGAGCATGTATGTCGGCGTGACTGCGGATCTTGCCGTGCGCATCGGTCAGCATCGATCCGGTAGCGGCTCCGATCATTGTCGGGAGCGTGGGCTGGTTCGGCTGGTGTGGGCCGAATATGGCGAGGACATCACCGCCTGCATCGCGCACGAGAAGCGGCTGAAGCGCTGGCTGCGCGAGTGGAAGTTCGCGCTGATCGAGAAGGCCAATCCGGAGTGGCGGGATTTGTTCGATGATCTGGTCTAGTGGAGGTGAGCCTGGGCCCGGATCAGGTCCGGGCCGACGTGGAGACCCGTCGCCTTCCCTCCAGTTCCGTCGCCCCGGGCTTGACCCGGGGCTGGGCTTCTTCTTTCTCTAGTTGTCGCGCGTCTTCGATAGGGTGAACGCAGCCCTGGCCCGGATCAGGTCCGGGCCGACGATGGGGAAGCGAAAATCCTCGCGCGCCCCTTGATCCGAATCGCTTCGCCCTGTAGAGGCCCCGCTTCCGTTTGACGTTTTGAACAGCAAGAGGTGACACGCCCGCTACGCCGGGATCGGCGCAGCAGGGGAAGTCGCCCCGCTCTTTCGCATTGGTAGGGACATGGAAACGCAGAATATCCGTATTCGCCTGAAGGCGTTCGATCACCGCGTGCTCGATCAGGCCACCGGCGACATCGCCGACACGGCCCGCCGCACCGGCGCGCTCATTCGCGGTCCCATTCCCCTGCCGACGCGCATCGAGAAGTTCACCGTGAACCGCGGTCCGCACATCGACAAGAAGTCGCGCGAGCAGTTCGAGGTTCGCACCTACAAGCGCATGCTCGACATCGTGCAGCCGACTCCGCAGACGGTGGACGCGCTGATGAAGCTCGACCTGGCCGCTGGCGTTGACGTCGAGATCAAGCTCGCGTAAAGGCGCCGCTCTTCTCGAGCTAAACGAGATTCGGCTTCCTCCACTGGGCGATGCCCGAAGCAAGGAAGCAAGGCTCCCCTGAGGGGTGAACCGTGAGGGCAACCTCATCGAGACATGGAATACCGCCGGGCCTGTCCCGGGACCGCGTTCCCCGTCATTTCCGGTCCGCCGGAAAGCCGCAGCCCGGACGGGGCCCGCATTTAGTTTTTGGGCTGAGCATGCCCCCGACGGAATCGTCCGGCGGGGGCCTCTGTATTGAGGAGTGATGGATCATGCGCACTGGCGTGATCGCGAAGAAGTTGGGCATGACGCGCCTGTTCCAGGACGACGGCCGGCACGTGCCGGTGACCGTTCTGGCGATGGAGAGCGTCCAGGTGGTCGCGCAGCGCACCGCCGATCGCGACGGCTATGTTGCCGTTCAGATCGGTGCGGGCAGCGCGAAGGCCAAGAATGTCGCCAAGCCGCAGCGCGGCCACTTCGGCAAGGCCGAGGTCGAGCCGAAGGCGATGCTCTGCGAATTCCGCGTCGAGGAAGATGGCCTGATCGAAGTGGGCGCGGAAATCGCCGCCGACCATTTCGTCACCGGCCAGATGGTCGACGTTTCCGGCCGCACCCAGGGCAAGGGCTTCGCCGGTGCCATGAAGCGTTGGGGCTTCGGCGGTCTGCGCGCCACGCACGGTGTGTCGATCTCGCACCGTTCGCACGGTTCGACCGGTCAGCGCCAGGATCCCGGCAAGGTCTTCAAGAACAAGAAGATGGCCGGCCATATGGGCGACCGTAACCGCACGCAGCAGAACCTCGAGATCGTCTCGACCGACGTCGAGCGTGGCCTGATCTTCGTGAAGGGCTCGGTGCCCGGTCACAAGGGCAGCTGGCTGGTCGTCAAGGATGCGGTGAAGGTGCCGCGCCACGCCGACGCGCCGTTCCCGGCCTCGATCAAGTCCGCGAACAACAACAACGATGCTCCCGCCGATACGCCCGCTGAGGAAGCGGCTGCGCCGGAAGCGACCGAAGGCCAGGAGGGCTAAGTGAAGGTCAAGGTTCAGACCCTCGACGCCAAGGCTGGCGGCGACATCGAGCTCAACGACGCGATCTTCGCCGTCGAGCCGCGCGCCGACATCCTGCATCGCGTCGTCACCTGGCAGCTCGAGAAGCGCCGGGGCACCGCGCGCCCGACGCGCGAGCGCTCGGACGTTGCCCGCACCGGCAAGAAGTTCGGTCGCCAGAAGGGCGGCGGTACGGCGCGTCACGGCGATCGCCGCGCTCCGATTTTCATCGGTGGTGGTAAGGCGCACGGCGCCCGGCTGCGCGACTTCAATCCTTCGCTGAACAAGAAGGTTCGCGCGCTGGGCCTGAAGATGGCGCTGTCGAGCCACGCCAAGGGCGGTTCGCTGATCGTGCTCGATACGCTCGATGGCGATGCGAAGACCAAGGCGCTCAAGGGCCAGTTCGAGAAGCTGGGCGTGGGCAAGTCGACGCTGATCATCGACGGCGACGCGGTCGAGACGAATTTCGCGCTCGCCGCCCGCAATCTGCCGCACGTCGACGTGCTGCCGGCGATCGGCGCGAACGTCTACGACATTCTGAAGCACGACACGCTGGTGCTCACCAAGGCGGCGGTCGAGAAGCTGGAGGCGCGCTTCAATGGCTAAGAAGGACAAGGCAGCGATCGACACGCGTCATTACGACGTGATCGTCGCGCCGCACATCACCGAGAAGGCGACGCTCGTCTCCGAGGCGAACGCAGTGGTCTTCAAGGTTGCGAACGACGCGACCAAGCCGGAGATCAAGGCTGCGGTCGAGGCGCTGTTCGACGTCAAGGTGAAGGGCGTGAACACGATCGTTCAGAAGGGCAAGACCAAGCGCTGGAAGGGCAAGCCCTACAGCCGGTCGGACATGAAGAAGGCGATCGTGACCCTCGCCGAGGGTGACATGATCGACGTCACCCAGGGGGTGAAGGCGTAATGGCACTCAAGAATTACAATCCGACATCGCCGGCGCGTCGCGGACTGATCCTGGTGGACCGTTCGGGTCTGCACAAGGGCGGTCCGGTGAAGGCGCTGACCGAAGGCAAGCGCAAGACGGGCGGCCGCAACAACAAGGGTCATGTCACGTCGCGCGGCATCGCGGGCGGTCACAAGCAGCGCTATCGCATCATCGACTTCAAGCGCCGCAAGTGGGGCGTCGAAGGAACGGTCGAGCGGATCGAATATGATCCCAACCGCACCGCCTTCATCGCGCTGGTCAACTACGGCACCGAGGCCGAGGCCGACTATGCCTATATCCTTGCGCCGCAGCGCCTGGGCGTGGGCGACAAGGTGGTTGCCGACAAGAAGACCGACGTGAAGCCGGGCAACGCCATGGAGCTGGGCTCGATGCCGGTGGGCACCATCGTCCACAATGTGGAGATGAAGCCGGGCAAGGGCGGCCAGATCGCGCGCTCGGCGGGCACCTATGTGCAGGTCGTCGGCCGTGACCGCGGCATGGTGATCGTCCGTCTGAACTCGGGCGAGCAGCGCTATATCCACGCCAATTGCATGGCGACGGTGGGCGCGGTGTCGAACCCCGACAACCAGAACCAGAACCTCGGCAAGGCCGGCCGTAACCGCTGGCTGGGCAAGCGCCCGCTGACCCGCGGCGTCGCCAAGAACCCGGTTGACCACCCGCACGGCGGTGGTGAGGGCCGGACCTCGGGCGGCCGTCATCCGGTCACTCCGTGGGGCAAGCCGACCAAGGGTGCGCGCACCCGCAAGAACAAGTCGACCGACAAGATGATCATCCGGTCGCGTCACGCGAGGAAGAAGTAATGGCTCGTTCGGTTTGGAAGGGTCCCTTCGTCGACCTGCACCTGCTCAACAAGGCGGAAGCCGCGCAGGAGGCCGGTGGCCGCGCCGCGCCGATCAAGACCTGGTCGCGCCGCTCGACGATCCTGCCGCAGTTCGTCGGCCTGACGTTCAACGTCTACAACGGCCGCAAGTTCGTGCCGGTGTCGGTCAATGAGGACATGGTCGGCATGAAGCTGGGTGAATTCGCGCCGACGCGCTTCTTCCCCGGCCATGCCGCGGACAAGAAGGGCAAGCGCTGATGAGCAAGCAGGCAGCTCCCCGCCGCGTGGCGGACAATGAGGCGCTGGCGGTCGGCACGCAGATTCGCGGGTCGGCGCAGAAGCTGAACCTCGTCGCGGGCCTGATCCGCGGCAAGAAGGCCGACGAGGCGCTGAACATCCTCGCCTTCTCGAAGAAGGCGATGGCGGTCGACGCCCGCAAGGTTCTGGCGAGCGCGATCGCGAACGCCGAGAACAACCACAACCTCGATGTCGACGCGCTCGTCGTCGCCGAGGCGTCGGTCGGCAAGTCGATCACCATGAAGCGGTTCCACACCCGTGGCCGCGGCAAGTCGACGCGCATCCTGAAGCCGTTCAGCCGGCTCCGGATCGTGGTGCGCGAACAGGAAGAAGAGGCGTAAGATGGGTCAGAAGAGCAACCCCATCGGTCTGCGGCTGCAGATCAACCGGACCTGGGACAGCCGCTGGTTCGCGGAAGGCCATGACTATGGCCGGCTGCTGCTGGAGGATCTCAAGATCCGCAAGTACATCGTCGAGACGCTGCCCCAGGCCGCGATCTCGAAGGTGGTGATCGAGCGTCCGGCCAAGCTGTGCCGCATCTCCGTCTATGCCGCCCGTCCCGGTGTGATCATCGGCAAGAAGGGCGCGGACATCGAGAAGCTCCGCAAGAAGCTGGCGTCGATGACGAGCTCGGACGTGAGCCTCAACATCGTCGAGATCCGCAAGCCCGAAGTCGACGCCAAGCTCGTCGCGCAGGGCGTCGCGGACCAGCTGGAGCGCCGTATCGCCTTCCGTCGCGCGATGAAGCGCGCGGTGCAGTCGGCGCTGCGTCTGGGTGCCGAGGGCATCCGGATCACCTGCGGCGGCCGTCTGGGCGGCGCGGAGATCGCGCGCACCGAATGGTATCGCGAGGGCCGTGTTCCGCTGCACACGCTGCGCGCGAACGTCGACTATGCCGAGGCCGAGGCCCACACCGCTTATGGCGTGTGCGGCGTGAAGGTCTGGATCTTCAAGGGCGAGATCCTGGGCCATGATCCGATGGCGACGGACCGGCTGACGCTGGAGGCACAGACCTCCGGTGTGCGCCCGGCGCGCTGAGATTTGAGGAACTAGAACAATGCTGCAACCGAAGCGCACCAAGTTCCGCAAGGCGTTCAAGGGTCGCATCCATGGCGATGCCAAGGGCGGCACCACGCTGAATTTCGGCGCCTATGGCTTGAAGGCGATGGAGCCGGAGCGGATCACCGCGCGCCAGATCGAGGCGGCTCGCCGCGCGATCACGCGCCACATCAAGCGCCAGGGGCGTTTGTGGATCCGCATCTTCCCGGACGTTCCGGTGTCGAGCAAGCCTGCCGAAGTCCGCATGGGCTCGGGCAAGGGTTCGCCCGAGTTCTGGGCGGCGCGCGTGAAGCCCGGCCGTATCCTGTTCGAGCTGGACGGCGTTCCCGGCCCGCTCGCGGCGGAAGCATTCGAGCGTGCGGCGATGAAGCTGCCGATCAAGACCAAGGTCGTGGCGCGCCTCGGCGACACGTCGCACCTGGAGGGCTGAACGAGATGAGCAACGTAGCAGACCTGCGGACCAAGTCCGACGACCAGCTTACCGAGCAGCTCGGCAATCTGAAGCGCGAGGCGTTCAACCTGCGGTTTCAGGCCGCCACGCAGCAGCTCGAGAAGTCGAGCCGCGTGAAGGAAGTCCGCCGGGACATCGCCCGCATCAAGACGCTGCAGAACGAGCGTGCTCGTTCTGCCGGGAAGTAAGGAAACATCATGCCGAAGCGCGTGCTGACCGGGCAGATCGTGTCCGACAAGGCCGATAAGACGGTGGTGGTGCTGGTGGAGCGCAAGGTGAAGCACCCGCTCTACGGCAAGATCATCCGCCGTTCGAAGAAGTATCACGCCCATGATGAGGGCAATGAGTACAAGGCCGGCGAGACCGTGCGGATCGAAGAGACCGCGCCGATCTCCAAGCTGAAGACCTGGAAGGTGATCGCGCGGGTGAACACCCATGCGACCCCCGAGCAGGTCGCGGCGGAAGCGGCGGCGTAACGAGAGTTTCGCTGCTGCCCGTTCGTCCTGAGGTGCCGCTGAGCTTGGCGAAGCGGCGTATCGCAGGGCGGTGGTTCGAGACGAGGCTGCGACAAGCGCAGCCTCTCCTCACCACAAGCGGGCGGCAGGAGCATTTTAGCGGAACCACCGGGCTTTCCCGGCAGGCCAATTGAGAAGGAACCGGATCGATGATCCAGATGCAGTCGAATCTCGACGTCGCGGACAACAGCGGCGCGAAGCGCGTGCAGTGCATCAAGGTGCTGGGCGGCTCGAAGCGCCGCACGGCCGGCGTGGGCGATGTGATCGTCGTCAGCGTCAAGGAAGCCGCCCCGCGCGGCCGCGTGAAGAAGGGCGACGTTCACCGCGCGGTGATCGTGCGCACCGCCAAGGACATCCGCCGCAACGACGGTTCGGTGATCCGCTTCGACGGCAACGCCGCGGTGCTGGTCAACAAGAACGAGGAGCCGATCGGCACTCGTATCTTCGGCCCGGTCGTCCGCGAGCTGCGCTCGAAGGGCTTCATGAAGATCATCTCGCTCGCACCGGAGGTGCTGTGATGGCTGCTGCGAAGATCAAGAAGGGCGACCGCGTGATCGTCCTGAGCGGAAAGGACAAGGGCCGCACCGGCGACGTCGTGAAGGCGATGCCGAAGGACGGCAAGGTCGTGGTCGAGGGCGTGAACATCGCCGTTCGCCACCGCAAGCCGAGCCAGGCGAATCCGCAGGGCGGGCTCGAGCGTTCGGAAGCGCCGCTCCACGTTTCGAAGGTTGCGCATGTGACCGCCGACGGCAAGCCGACGCGCGTGCGCTTCGAGGAGCGCGACGGCAAGAAGGTTCGCGTCGCCGTCAAGACCGGGGAGGTCATCAATGGCTGACAACTACACGCCGCGCATGAAGAAGCTGTACGACGAAACCGTCGCCAAGGCGATGACGGAGAAGTTCGGCTACAAGAATGTGATGGAAGTTCCGCGGATCCAGAAGATCACGCTCAACATGGGCGTGGGCGAAGCGACGCAGGACAAGAAGAAGGTCGAGGCCGCTGCGGCCGAGATGGAGCTGATTGCCGGTCAGAAGCCGGTCGTCACGCGCGCGAAGAAGTCGATCGCCCAGTTCAAGCTGCGCGAAGGCATGCCGATCGGCTGCAAGGTGACTCTGCGCCGCGAGCGGATGTACGAGTTCCTGGACCGTTTCGTCACGATCGCGCTTCCGCGCGTCCGCGACTTTCGCGGGCTGAACCCGAAGTCCTTTGACGGCCGTGGCAACTATGCCTGCGGCATCAAGGAACAGATCGTGTTTCCCGAGATCAACTATGACCGCATCGACAAGGTGCGCGGCATGGACGTGATCGTCACCACCACCGCGAAGACCGACGAAGAGGCTCGCGAGCTCCTGCGTCTCTTCGGCTTCCCGTTCCCGCAGGATGCGGACGGTGAAGCGAAGCAGGCAGCGTAAGGAAGGAAGAACTTAAGTCATGGCGAAACTGAGTTCGATCAATAAGAACGAAAAGCGCAAGAAGCTGGTGAAGCAGTATGCGCCCAAGTACGCGAAGCTGAAGGCGATCGCGAACGACGAGTCGCTCGACGAGACCGAGCGTTTGATCGCGCGCCTCAAGATGGCGGAGATTCCCCGCAACGCGAATCCGACCCGCGTGCGCAACCGCTGCGAGCTGACCGGCCGTCCGCGCGGCTATTACCGCAAGTTCCGTCTCGCCCGCGTCATGCTGCGCGATCTGGCCAACAAGGGCCTGATCCCCGGTGTGACCAAGTCGAGCTGGTAAGGAACAGATCATGGCAGTGACCGATCCCCTGGGTGACATGCTCACCCGCATCCGCAACGGCCAGCGCGCGCGCAAGGACAGTGTCCTCACGCCGGCGTCGAAGCTCCGTGCGCGGGTTCTCGATGTGCTTCAGCGCGAAGGCTATATCCGTGGCTACAGCGAAGAGCAGATGGGCCCCGCGGCGGGCATCCGCATCGAGCTGAAGTATTTCGAGGGCCAGCCGGCGATCAAGCACGTCGCGCGCGTCTCGAAGCCCGGCCGCCGCGTCTATTCGGGCTCGCAGGAGCTTCCGAAGGTGCGCAATGGCCTTGGCATCACCATCGTTTCGACGCCCAAGGGCGTTCTGTCCGACGCCGAAGCGCGCGAACAGAATGTGGGCGGCGAAGTTCTCGCGGAGGTCTTCTGATGAGCCGCACGGGCAAGAAGCCGGTCGCGATTCCGGCAGGCGTGACCGCCAGTGTCGACGGTGCCGAGATTTCGGTGAAGGGGCCCAAGGGCACTCTCACCATGCCGAAGGATCCGCTGGTGAGCTACGAGCTCACCGACGGTGGCATCGCGCTGAAGCCGGTCAACGACACCAAGCGCGCGCGTTCGTTCTGGGGCATGCAGCGCACGCTGCTGCAGAACCTCGTTACCGGCGTGACCGAGGGCTTTTCGAAGCGCCTCGAGATCAGCGGCGTCGGCTATCGTGCGAACGCTCAGGGCAAGAAGCTGAAGCTGCAGCTCGGTTTCAGCCATGACGTCGACATGGACGTGCCGGCCGGGATCGAAGTGAAGACGCCCGACCAGACGACGGTGGAGATCAGCGGCATCGACAAGCAGGCCGTGGGCCAGTTTGCCGCCGAGGTCCGCCGCTGGCGCAAGCCCGAGCCGTACAAGGGCAAGGGCATCAAATACGCCGGCGAGTATATCTTCCGGAAGGAAGGGAAGAAGAAGTGATCAGCACCAAGGGAATGTCGCTCTTCGAGAAGCGCCGTCGGCGCAATCGCACGGCGCTGCGTGCACGCAGCGGCGGCCGTCCGCGGCTGTCGATCCATCGCTCGGGCAAGCATATCTATGCCCAGGTGATCGACGACGCCGAGGGCAAGACCGTCGCGGCCGCGTCCACGCTGGACAAGGACGTGCGCGGCAAGACCGGCGCGAACATCGATGCGGCCAAGGAAGTGGGCAAGCGGGTGGCGGAAGCCGCCAAGGCCGCCGGCGTGACGCAGGTCGTCTTCGACCGCGGCGGCTTCCTCTATCACGGTCGCGTGAAGGCGCTGGCGGATGCCGCGCGTGAGAGCGGATTGGAGTTCTAAGATGGCCGACGAGAACAACCAGAACGTCGAGGCGCAGGGCGCCGGCCAGCCGCAGGAGCAGCAGGGTCGTGGCGGACGCGGACGCGGGCGCGGCGGCAATGATCGCGGCGGTGGCCGCGGCGGCCGTGACGGTGGCCGTGGGCGTCGCGACGATCGCCGCGGCGGTCCGGACGACGGCGGCGAGGAGCTGATCGAGAAGCTGGTTCACATCAACCGCGTCTCGAAGACGGTGAAGGGCGGCAAGCGCTTCGGCTTCGCGGCGCTGGTCGTCGTGGGCGACGGCAAGGGCCGTGTCGGCTTCGGCCATGGCAAGGCGCGCGAGGTGCCGGAGGCGATTTCGAAGGCGACTGCCGCGGCGAAGAAGAAGATGGTCCGCGTGCCGCTGCGCGAGGGCCGGACGCTGCATCATGACGGCCGTGGCCATTTCGGCGCGGGCAAGGTCTATCTCCGCTCGGCGCCTGCCGGTACCGGCATCATCGCCGGCGGTCCGATGCGCGCCGTGTTCGAGAGCCTGGGCGTCGCCGACGTGGTGACCAAGTCGATCGGCACGTCGAACCCCTACAACATGATCCGTGCGACCTTCGAGGCGCTGGGCGAGCAGACGTCGCCGAAGTCGGTGGCGCAGCGTCGCGGCAAGAAGATCGCCGACCTGCTCGGCCGTGGCGGATCGCAGACTGCCGAGGCGGATGCCGCGGCAGTGACGGAGTAAGCCGGGATGGCGAAGCTGAAGATCACCCAGACCGGATCGCCGATCCGCCGCACCAAGGATCAGCGCGCGACGCTGATCGGCCTTGGCCTCAACAAGATGCATCGCACGGTCGAACTCGACGACACCCCCGAGGTGCGCGGCATGATCCGCAAGGTGCAGCATATGGTGTCGGTCGAAGGCTGAAGCCTTCGTCGCCATCGACAAACGCGGGGCAGGGGGCTAATCGCCCCCTTCCTCATTTTCAGCGCGAACATAGCGAAAGCGAGTGCACGACATGAAACTCAACGATCTCCGTGACAATCAGGGCGCCCGCAAGGAGCGCGTCCGCGTCGGCCGCGGCATCGGCTCGGGCCTGGGCAAGACCGCCGGGCGCGGCCAGAAGGGTGCGAAGGCGCGCTCGGGCGTTTCGATCAACGGATTCGAGGGCGGCCAGATGCCGCTCCACATGCGCCTGCCGAAGCGCGGCTTCAACAATCCGTTCGGCAAGGACTATGCCGAAGTGAACGTCGGCGCGATCCAGAAAGTGATCGACGCGGGCAAGCTCGACGCCAAGGCGACGATCGATCACGCGGCGCTGCAGGCGGCCGGCCTGGCGCGCGGCGGCAAGGACGGCGTTCGCCTGCTCGGCAAGGGCGAGCTGACCGCGAAGCTGAGCTTCGTCGTCGCCGGCGCGTCGAAGGGCGCGCGCGAAGCAGTCGAAAAGGCCGGTGGCTCGATCGAGATCCCGGAAATCGTGCCCGCTTCCGAAAAGGCGGCGGCCAAGAAGGGCAAGACGCTCGCCGCCAAGAAGGCGGCACGCAGCTGAAGCCGATGGGGGCGGACGGGACGAGCCGTTCGCCCCCGTTTCCTATCGGGGGGTGCAGCCGCCGAATCGCGGTTTGCGGCAGGACGGGGCTTTGAGAGGTTCGGCTCCCGGCAGGTAAGGGAACCGGTTTCGAACCGCCCCCTTAGACATCCCCGCGCAACCGCCTATATGGGCCTGACGTCGGGGGGCGCAGCCTCCCCTGAATTCCGGGACGAATCCAAGACATGGCATCCGCAGCCGATCAAATGGCGATGAGCCTGAACCTCGCGAAGTTCAGCAAGGCCACCGAACTCAAGAAGCGCCTGTGGTTCACGCTCGGCGCGCTGATCATCTTCCGCCTGCTCAGCTATGTGCCGCTGCCGGGCATCGATCCGACCGCGCTCGGCCTGCTCGCCGATCAGACGCAGGGCGGGGTCCTCGATTTCTTCAACAATTTCTCGGGCGGCGCGCTCGAGCGCATGTCGATCGTCGCGCTGGGCGTCATGCCCTACATCACTGCGTCGATCGTCGTGCAGCTGGCGAGCTCGCTCAGCCCCACGCTCGCCGCGATCAAGAAGGAAGGCGAGAGCGGGCGCAAGCGGCTGAACCAATATACCCGCTACGGCACGGTCGCGCTCACCGCGGTGCAGGGCTATGTGATCGCCACCGGGCTCGAGGCGCTCGGCGCCGCACAGGGCGCGCAGGCCGTGATCGAGCCGGGCATGCTGTTCCGGGTCGCGGCCGTCATCTCGCTGGTCGGCGGCACCATGTTCCTGATGTGGCTGGGTGAACAGATCACCAGCCGCGGCATCGGCAACGGCATTTCGCTGATCATCATGGCCGGCATCGTCGCCAATATGCCGCAGACGCTGTTCCAGCTGTTCGAGAGCGGCCGCACGGGATCGATCGATCCGATCACGATCGCGCTGATCATCGTCGCGGTGGCGGGCCTGGTGCTCTTCATCTGCTTCATGGAGCGTGCGCAGCGCCGCATCCTGATCCAGTATCCCAAGCGGCAGACGGCGCGTGGCGTGCAGGCCGAGCGCAGCCATCTGCCGCTCAAGCTCAACACCGCCGGCGTCATCCCGCCGATCTTCGCCTCGTCGCTGCTGCTGCTGCCGCTCACGATCACGCAGTTCGCAGGTCAGCCGGGTACCGAATCGGGCTGGTGGGGCGAGACGCTGCTCACGCTCAATCAGTATCTGCAGCACGGCAGCCCGGTGTACATGGCGCTCTATGGCGCGGGCATCATCTTCTTCGCCTTCTTCTACACGGCGGTCGTCTTCAATCCTGAGGAGACTGCCGACAATCTGAAGCGGCACGGCGGGTTCATTCCCGGCATCCGCCCGGGCAAGAACACCGAGAAATATTTCGACTATGTGCTGACGCGCATCACCGTGGTCGGTGCGGCCTATCTGACGCTGATCTGTCTGCTGCCGGAATATCTGATCGCCGAACTGGGCATTCCGTTCATTCTCGGCGGCACCAGCCTGCTGATCGTCGTCAACGTGACGATGGATACCGTGACCCAGATCCAGAGCCACTTGCTTGCCCATCAATATGGCGACCTGATCAAGAAGGCGAAGCTGAAGGGCGGCCGCGTCCGCTAAACGCGGAGCGGAAAAGGGGAGGAGCCCAGATGAACATCATTCTCTTGGGGCCGCCGGGCGCGGGCAAGGGCACGCAGGCGAGCCGGCTCGAGGCCGAGCGGGGGATGGTCCAGCTTTCGACGGGCGACATGTTGCGCGCCGCGGTGAAGCTGGGCACCCCGATCGGGATGCGGGCCAAGGCAGTGATGGACGCGGGCGAGCTCGTCTCCGACGAAATCGTCAGCGGGATCATCGGCGAGCGGCTCGACATGCCCGACACCGAATCGGGCGCGATCTTCGACGGCTATCCGCGCACCGCTGCGCAGGCACAGGCGCTCGACGGCCTCCTCGCCGAGCGCGATCGCCAGCTCGACTATGTGATCGAGCTGGTGGTCGACGAGGAGGCGCTGGTCGACCGCGTGACCGGGCGCTTCACCTGCGCCCGCTGCGGCGCGGGCTATCACGATCGCTACAAGCAGCCGAAGGTGGAAGGCGTCTGCGACGTCTGCGGATCGACCGAGTTCAAGCGGCGACCCGACGACAATGCCGAAACGGTGCGGACGCGCATGGCCGAATATCGCGCCAAGACCGCGCCGATCCTTCCCTTCTACGAGGAAAAGGGCCTGGTGCGCCGAGTCGATGGCATGGCCGATATCGACGCTGTCGGCGCCGCGATCGACGCGATCCTCGATTCGGGCAGTTAACCGGATTCTAGTGCATCGCGGGCTATAGCGCCCGTATGCGGATCGACAGGATCATCGCGGATACCCCGGCACCGGCCGAAGCGCTGTTCCCCAAATGGCGCGGGCGCGAGCCGCTCGAGCCGCACCGCGCCGAAGTGGAGCAGCGGCTCGCCGCGCGCTTCCCGCAGCTTTCGGACCATGCGACCGATGCCGCCTTCGACCGGTTCGAGGCAGCGCACCCGGCCGCGCCGGTTCACCGCTACAACCAGGTTCCGGCCAAGGCGGCCGCGCAGGTCGCAATGCTCCCGACACAGGTGCGCGCTGCGTGGGTCTGCGCGCTGATGCTGCGGCACATGGCGCGCTTCGACGCGGCGTTCGCGGCGACCGGCCTGCCCGACGAATTCGCGCTGCATTACGTCGACCAGTTCCACCGCATCCTCGATTCGATCGACTCCGAGCCGGAGTTCGCGGCGCTGGAGAGCGACACCTTCCTCAAGGACCTCTGGCTCACGCGCCTCGTGATGATCCCGGCCTTCGCGCAAATGTGGTGGCCGCGCTCGGGCCTGTCGGCGCGCACGACCCTCAAGGCGGGGCCGCGCGCGATCGCCTATGTCTTCCTCGAATGTGGCGGACGCGATCGCTTCCTCGAGGGCCATACGCACGATCCGGTCGCGCGCGCCTATTGGAACGCACCGGGCTGGGCGGAGGCGCTGCGGCTCGCCGCGCTCGCCCTGCCGGCGCTGCCGCAGGTGCGCGGCGCGTTCGGAAGCGCCTGGTTCTACGATCCCGCCGTGCTCGAGATCACCCCCCGGATCAGCTTCACCCAGGATCTCCAGGCGGGGCAGGGCGCATTGCGCATCCGCGTGGGCAGCGATGCCGATGCGATCGCCAATGCCACGCGCACCTCCGCGACTCGGCGCGAGCGCTATCGCGACGGCAGCTATCTGCCCACCGACTATGCCTTCATCTGGTCGCGCAAGCGGCTGATCGCCCGCTACGGCGCCTGAAAGCCGGATAACCAGGACTTAAGCCTTCGGTGCGACAGTCGCGCCCGCCGGCGCTGCGCCGGTGAAGGAGGAGACGCGCGGGTGTCACCGAAACGAGCGATCCTTTCGCTTGCTGCGGCCAGCGGCCTGGCGGCCCTCGCACGGCGGGCGAGCCGGCGGCATCTGCGGATCCTCTGCTACCACGGACTTTGGGTACTTCCGGGAGAACCGTTCGGCGAATGCCTCTTCATCACGCCCGAGCAGTTCGACGCGCGGATGGCGCGGCTGCGGCGTGCGGGCGTGCCGCTGCTGGGGCTCGGCGAGGCCGTGCGGCGGCTCGCGAAAGGTGATTTGCCGCCCCGGGCGACGGTGGTGACGATCGACGATGGTTGGGCTTCGACTCATTCGCACATGCTGCCGATCCTCGAGCGCCACGAAGTTCCGGCGACGCTCTATTCGACCACCTGGTACTCCGAACGCGACTTGCCGGTGGTGAACGTCGCGGTCGCGTGGATGCTCGCCGCGGCGGGGCGACCGCCGACGGACTGCGCGCAGGAGATCGCCCGGATCGAAGGCTTGCCCGAGGAGCAGCGTCTCGCTGCGTTGCGGGCGCTCGGGGCCACCCTCGGCCTCGACGAAGCCTGGCTCGAGACGTGCCAGTTCCATCTGATGCGGCCCGACGAACTGGCAGACGCCCAGCGCCGCGGGCTCGACATTCAGCTGCACACCCATCGCCACATCAATGTGACGAGCCAGATCGGCCGGCTCGGTGAAGAGATCGACGCGAACCGCGCCAGCCTCGAAGCCATGCTCGACGGGCCCATCCTCGAGCATTTCTGCTACCCGAGCGGCACCTGGCACCCCGATGCGGCGGCGATCCTCGCCGCGAAGGGCGTGCGATCGGCTACGCTCGTGACCGAGGGGCTGAACGCCCCGGACGCGGACGCCTATGCGCTCCGGCGCCTGCTCGATGGGCGCCATGTCGGCGATGTCGAGTTCGACGCCTATCTCTCCGGCACGCTGCACTATCTCTCGGAACTGCGCGGACTCGCGGGTGCGGTGCGCGGCCTCCGGCGCACGGAACGACCGGTCGGGCGTGCTCCGGCGGGCTACATCGGATAGGATCCTCCCGAAGGGGAGAGACGCCATGCCGATTCGCATCCTGTTGCCGCTGGCACTGCTGACTGCTGCCGCGCCCGCGGCCGCGGAGGTGGTCGAAGTGACCGATACCGGCTTTGTCTCGCGCCATCGGATCGCGGTCGCCGCCCCTCCGGAAGCCGTCTGGAACACGCTGATCCAGCCTGCGCTCTGGTGGCAGGGCGCGCACACCTATTCGGGCGATGCCGCCAATCTGTCGCTGGCGCTCGCGCCGGGTGGCTGCTGGTGCGAGCGCTGGGCCGGCGGCGGCGTGGAGCATATGCGCGTCGTCCAGTATCTGCCCGGCGGCGCGCTGCGCCTGTCTGGCGGGCTAGGGCCGCTCCAGGGAGCGGGCGTTTCGGCGGCACTGACCTTCACATTGGAGCCGGACGGACAAACCACCGTGCTGACCGCCACTTACGTCGTCGGCGGCTTCGTTCCGCAGGGAATCGCCGCTTTCGCGACCCCGGTCGACGGCGTGCTGGCGAGCGCCTTCGCGAACCTCGCCGCCACTGCCGAGCGCGCGGCGGAAGCGGCGGAGTAGAAAAGCGTCTTGACACGCCCTGCATCGCTTGACAGCCCGCGCGCCGCCCCCTAACTGAGACCCCTTCCGAAGCACCGGTACTTCCGGCGGCGCCCGTTCGCGCTCGCCGGTCGTGCGCGTTTCGGTTTAACGCGACGAGATGGGACGCAGGCTGCCATGCGGCGTCCCGTGGAGCTGGGAGAATAGAAGCTCATGGCACGTATTGCGGGTGTTAACATCCCGACCAACAAGCGCGTGGTGATCGCGCTCCAATATATCCACGGCATCGGCGAGACCAAGGCCAAGGAGATCACTGAGCAGCTGAAGATCGCGCCCGAGCGGCGTGTGCAGGACCTGACCGATCAGGAAGTGCTGCAGATCCGCGAGACGATCGACGCGAACTACACCGTCGAGGGCGACCTGCGCCGCGAGACCGCGATGAACATTAAGCGGCTCATGGATCTGGCCTGCTATCGCGGGCTGCGTCATCGCAAGGGCCTTCCCGTCCGCGGTCAGCGCACGCATACCAATGCGCGCACCCGCAAGGGTAAGGCCAAGCCGATCGCCGGCAAGAAGAAGTAAGCGCCGCTTACTTCTCCGCCGGAGGTGGCCCGCATGCGGTGCCGCCTCCCGGTTCAGGATTTCAGGTCAGGATATAGTCCATGGCACAAGCACCGCAGCGCCTCCGTCGGCGCGAACGCAAGAACATCACTGCAGGCGTCGCTCACGTGAACGCCAGCTTCAACAACACCATGATCACCATCACCGATGCGCAGGGCAATGCGATCAGCTGGTCTTCGGCCGGCATGATGGGCTTCAAGGGCTCGCGCAAGTCGACGCCCTATGCCGCGCAGGTCGCCGCCGAGGATGCGGGCCGCAAGGCCGCCGAGCATGGCGTGCGCACGCTCGAGGTCGAGGTGAAGGGCCCGGGGTCGGGCCGCGAGTCGGCGCTTCGCGCGCTCCAGGCGGTGGGCTTCCAGATCACGTCGATCCGCGACGTGACTCCGATCCCGCACAACGGCGTTCGTCCGTCCAAGCGCCGCCGCGTCTGATTTTTCGTCCTGCCCCGGCGCTTGGGCTCGCATGCGAGTCCCGGCCGGGGCGGCTATTCGGCAGGATTAGCCCCCATCCTGCCCAACATGAGGGAAGCCCGTGACTGTCAACGCAAAGAACTGGCAGGAACTCAAGAAGCCCAACGGCCTCGAAAAGAAGCCCGGTGGCGATCCCAAGCGCAAGTCGACCTTCGTTGCCGAGCCGCTCGAGCGCGGATTCGGCCTGACGCTGGGTAACGCGCTGCGCCGCGTGCTGCTGTCGAGCCTGCAGGGCGCCGCCGTGACCTCGATCAAGATCGAGAATGTGCTGCACGAATTCTCGTCGCTCGCGGGCGTTCGCGAGGACGTGACCGACATCGTGCTCAACGTGAAGCAGATCGCGCTCAAGATGGAAGGCGAGGGCCCCAAGCGGCTCCAGCTTTCCGCCACGGGCCCTGCCGAAGTGAAGGCCGGCGACATCGCGGTTTCGGGCGACATCCAGGTGATGAACCCCGAGCTGGTGCTGTGCCATCTCGACGATGGCGCGACGCTCAACATGGAGCTGACCGCCGACACCGGTAAGGGCTATGTGCCCGCCGCGGCCAATCGTCCGGCCGATGCGCCGATCGGGCTGATTCCGGTCGATGCGCTCTACTCGCCGGTGCGCCAGGTGTCGTACAAGGTCGAGAACACCCGCGTCGGGCAGGAGCTCGACTATGACAAGCTCACGCTGACGGTGGAGACCGACGGCACGGTGACGCCCGAGGATGCAGTGGCCTATGCCGCGCGCATTCTGCAGGACCAGCTGGCGCTGTTCGTCCACTTCGACGATTCGGCGATGACCCGTGCGGCGGCTCCGGCCACCGCCGGCATGGCCGCTGCGGCTCCGGAAGGTGCGGCGGGCGATACCGCGCAGATCAATCGCTATCTGCTCAAGAAGGTCGATGAGCTCGAGCTTTCGGTGCGTTCGGCCAACTGCCTGAAGAACGACAACATCATCTATATCGGCGATCTGGTTCAGAAGACCGAGGCCGAGATGCTGCGCACGCCGAACTTCGGTCGCAAGTCCTTGAACGAGATCAAGGAAGTGCTGTCGAGCATGGGTCTGCGCCTCGGCATGGAAATCCCGGGCTGGCCGCCTGAGAACATCGAAGAGATGGCCAAGAAGCTCGAGCAGGAAATCATGGGCTGAAGCGCGGCGGAGAGAGGGGCGCCGCACGCCTCTTTCTCCGCAGCGTCCCATGGATGGATCCCGGCGGCTCGCCGGGAGGACGGATTTTCGGTGGCCACCGTCCCACCTGGCTTGGGGTTCCGTAAGACGGCCCCCTGACGAACGGAAAGGAAATACCCATGCGTCACAAGGTTGGCGGCCGTAAGCTGCAGCGTACTTCGGCCCATCGCCAGGCACTGTTCCGCAACATGTCGGCCGCGCTCATCAAGCACGAGCAGATCACCACCACCGTCGCCAAGGCGAAGGAGCTTCGCCCCTATGTCGAGAAGCTGGTGACGCTGGCGAAGAAGGGCGGCCTTTCGAACCGCCGTCTCGCCCACGCCCGCCTGCTCGACGACGCACAGCTGGTGAAGCTGTTCGACGTGCTGGCCGCGCGCTATGCCGATCGCAACGGTGGCTACACGCGCATCATCAAGATCGGCCCCCGCGCATCGGACGCGTCACCGATGGCGATCATCGAGTTCGTCGATCGCGACGTCGACGCCAAGGGCCAGGATTCGGGCCCGGTGATGAGCGACGAGGATTTCGACGAAGCGGCCTGATCGGTTCGCGAGTCGAATGACGAAAGGGGCGGTCCGGCAGGGCCGCCCTTTTTCGTTTTCGGAGCAGCCGGCTCGATCCTTCGGCAGCGCGTGGCGGGTGCCGCATGCCGCGTCGCGGCGCACGGCCGTTGCCTCCGCCGCGGCGGCTGATAGGGTGCCGCCAACCCTTTTTCCGGAGCCACGCATGCGCCGTTTGCCGCTTCTCGCAATTGCCCTTCTCGCCGCCGCGCCCGCTGCGGCACAGACCGACCCGGAGACGCCCACCGTCATGACCTTTCCGAATGCCTATCCCGAAACCCGCCGTGTCGACGTTGTGGAGGAGCAGTTCGGAGTGCAGGTCGCCGATCCCTATCGCTGGCTCGAAGGCGATGTGCGCAGCGAGCGGGAAGTGGCCGATTGGGTCGCCGCGCAGAACCGGGTGACCGACGCCTATCTGGCAACTTTGCCGGGCCGCGACATCTTCCAGGACCGGCTGCGCACGCTGTTCGACTATGAACGCTTCGGCCTGCCGACCGAACGCGGCGGCCGCTATTTCTACAGCCACAACACCGGCCTGCAGAACCAGGCGGTGCTGTGGGTGCGCGACGAATTGAACGGCGAGGGCCGCGTGCTGCTCGATCCCAACAGCTGGTCCGACGACGGCGCGACCGCGCTCGCCGAATGGTCGCCGTCGGAGGACGGCACCAAGCTGATGTATTCGATCCAGGACGGCGGGACCGACTGGCGCATCGTCAAGGTGCTCGACGTCGCCACCGGGCAGGTGCTGCCCGACGAGGTGCGCTGGGCGAAATACACCGTGGGCGGCGACTGGGCGAAGGATGGCTCGGGCTTCTTCTACGCGCGCTACCCCGAGCCGCCCGAGGGCGAGCAGTATCAGGCGCTCACCGAGAACCACCGCGTCTATTTCCACCGGCTGGGTACGGACCAGTCCGAGGACCGGCTGGTCTATGCCACGCCCGACCATCCCAAGCGCAGCCATTATTCGGGCGTGACCGACGATGGCCGCTGGCTGGTCATCACCACCAGCGAAGGCACCGACAATGTCTATGCGGTGACGCTGGTCGATCTGACCGACCCGAGTTGGACGCCGCGCACCATCATTCCCGAACTGGAGAATGAGTGGGGCGTGATCGGCAATATCGGTTCGACCTTCTATTTCGCCACCGACAAGGATGCGCCGCGCCAGCGGATCGTCGCGATCGACGTTTCCGATCCCAGTGCGGGGCCGGAGACGGCGCGTGAGATCGTGCCGCAGCAGGATGCCGTGCTGTCGGGAGCATCGATGGTCGGCGGCAAGCTGATCCTGTCGTATCTGGTCGACGCCAAGACCGAGGTGCGCCGTTACAATCTGGACGGCACCCCCGACGGCACGGTGACGCTGCCGGGCATCGGCACTGCGAGCGGCTTCGGCGGCGAGCAGGAGGACAGCGAGACCTTCTTCGCCTTCACCAGCTTCAACTATCCCACCACCATCTTCCGCTATGACGTCGCGACCGGCGAAACGAGCGAATGGGCGCGCCCGCAGGTCGATTTCGATCCGCAGAACTATGCGGTCGAGCAGCGTTTCTATCAGTCGAAGGACGGCACCCGCGTGCCGATGTTCGTCGTGCGCCGCGCCGATGTGACCGGCCCCGCGCCGACTCTGCTCTATGCCTATGGCGGGTTCAACAGCTCGGTGCTGCCGGCCTTTTCCTCCTCGCGCGTCGCGTGGCTCGAGCAGGGCGGGGTGCTCGCGGTCGCCAACATCCGCGGCGGCGGCGAATATGGCAAGGAGTGGCACGACGCCGGGCGGCTCCACAACAAGCAGAACGTCTTCGATGATTTCATCGCCGCGGGCGAATATCTGATCCGCGAAGGCATTACGGGGCAGGACCAGCTGGCGATCCAGGGCGGGTCGAACGGCGGGCTGCTGGTGGGCGCAGTGGTGAACCAGCGTCCCGATCTGTTCGCCGCGGCGCTGCCGGCGGTGGGCGTGATGGACATGCTGCGCTTCGATCGCTGGACCGCCGGCCGCTATTGGGTCGACGATTATGGCTATCCGTCGAAGGAGGAGGATTTCCGCGTCCTCTATGCCTACTCGCCCTACCATAATGTGCGCAGCGGTGTGGACTATCCCGCGATCCTGGCGACGACCGCCGACACCGACGACCGCGTCGTGCCCGGGCACACGTTCAAATACACTGCGATGATCCAGTCGGCCGACATTGGCCCCAAGCCGCATCTGGTGCGCATCGAGACGCGTGCCGGCCATGGCTCGGGCAAGCCGACCGACAAGATCATCGAGGAGGCGGCGGACCTTTGGGCCTTCGCGGCGCGCTGGACCGGCCTGGAAGTGACGCCAGTCGAGTGACCCGGCGGAACGCGAGCCGTTTCCGTCCGTTTGGCGGCGCATGAATCTGCATCTTCCCGCATGCGCCGCCGCCGCCCTCCTGCTGGCGCTGGCCGGCTGTTCCGAAGAAAATACCGTCGCCGTCGATGACACGGCAGTCGCGACGATGAACGAGACTGTGCTGGTCGACCAGCCGGTGCCGCTGCCCGCGGACGAGATGGAGCCCGCAGAGGCGCCGGTCGGCACCGGCAGTGCCACACAGGGAGGCGACGGTTCGCCGCTGGTGCTCGCGCCGCTCGCGCCGGAGGACGGCGCCGATCTCGAGGGCGAACTCGCCTGCAGCTTCGCGCCGGAACGCGGCGGAACGCCGGTGCTGCTCGGCAAGGGCACGGTCGGCGTCGCAGAGCGGCCGCAGGCGGTGGTCCGGCTGGGGGATACGCCGCAGCGGCTCATCGGCGCCGAGGACGGCGGATTCGGCTATCTCACGCGCGGCGGCCGCTATTCGGGCCGCGGTCTCACCGTCACCATCACCCGTGACAGCGAGATCAGCACCGGCCACGAAGGCTCGCTCCACGGCGCCACGCTGCTCGCCCAGCGCGGCGACGGGGCGGAGCGCAGCTGGGAAGGCTTCTGGACCTGCGGCCCCTAAAGGTAGCGCGTCGGCTCTTCCCCCCGCGCCTTCATCTGCTATCTGCGCAGCGATGACGCAGCATTCCGAATCCGTCCTGATCATCGACTTCGGCAGCCAGGTGACTCAGCTCATCGCGCGGCGGGTCCGCGAGGCGGGGGTCTATAGCGAAATCGCGCCGTTCACGGCGGCCGAAGACGCGTTCCGGCGGATGCAGCCGCAAGGCGTGATACTCTCGGGCAGCCCGGCTTCGGTGCTCGATACCGAAAGCCCGCGCGTGCCGCAGGCGATCTTCGATTCCGGCGTGCCGATCCTCGGCATCTGCTACGGCCAGCAGGTGCTGATGCAGCAGCTGGGCGGCGAGGTGCAGCTGGGCGATTCGGGCGAATTCGGGCTCGCCTTCATCGAGATTCAGGACAGTTGCGTGCTCTTCGACGGCGTCTGGCAGGAAGGCGAGAGCCATCAGGTCTGGATGAGCCATGGCGACAAGGTGACCGAGCTTGCGCCCGGCTTCCGCCCGGTCGCCACCAGCCCCGGCTCGCCCTTCGCCGTCGTGGCCGACGATGCCCGCCGCTACTACGCGACTCAGTTCCATATGGAGGTGGTGCACACCCCCGACGGCGCCAAGCTGCTCGCCAATTTCGTGCGCCACGTCTGCGGGCTCGGCGGCGAGTGGACCATGGCCGAGTTCCGCGACGCCAAGATCGCCGAGATCCGCGAGCAGGTCGGTGATGGCAAGGTGATCTGCGGCCTTTCGGGCGGAGTCGACAGCGCGGTGGCCGCGGTGCTGATTCACGAGGCGATCGGCGACCAGCTGACCTGCGTGTTCGTCGATCACGGGCTGATGCGCGCGGGCGAGGCCGAGCAGGTGGTGAGCCTGTTCAAGGGCGCCTACAACATTCCGCTCGTCCATGTGAACGCCGAGACGCTGTTCCTGAACGGCCTGGCGGGAGTCACCGATCCCGAAGCCAAGCGCAAGTTCATCGGCAAGACCTTCATCGACGTGTTCGAGGAGGAAGCGCGCAAGATCGGCGGCGCCGAGTTCCTGGCGCAGGGGACGCTCTATCCCGACGTGATCGAAAGCGTCTCGTTCACCGGCGGGCCGTCGGTGACGATCAAGAGCCATCACAATGTGGGCGGCCTGCCCGAGCGGATGAACATGAAGCTCGTCGAGCCGCTGCGCGAGCTGTTCAAGGACGAAGTGCGCGTCCTCGGTCGCGAGCTCGGACTGCCCGAGGCATTCGTCGGGCGGCATCCGTTCCCCGGCCCGGGCCTGGCGATCCGCATTCCCGGCGAAGTCACCAAGGAACGCTGCGACATTCTGCGCAAGGCCGACGCCATCTATCTCGAGGAGATCCGCAACGCCGGGCTCTACGACGCGATCTGGCAGGCGTTCGCGGTGCTGCTGCCGGTTCGCACCGTCGGCGTGATGGGCGACGGGCGGACCTATGATTCTGTGCTGGCGCTGCGCGCAGTGACGTCGACCGACGGCATGACGGCGGCGGTGTTCCCGTTCCCGGGCGATTTCCTGTCGCGGGTGGCAACGCGCATCGTGAACGAGGTTCGCGGCGTCAATCGCGTGGTATATGACTATACCTCAAAGCCACCCGGCACGATCGAGTGGGAGTGAACCGGAATTAGCGGGCATCCGGGGGATGTCCGCCCGGTTCACTCGGCGCCGCAAGGCGCCGCGGACGGAATTAGCGGGCATCCGGGGGATGTCCGCCCGGTTCACTCGGCGCCGCAAGGCGCCGCGGACGGAGTCAGCGGGCATCCGGGGGAGTCCGCCCGGTTCACTCGGCGCCGCAAGGCGCGGCTGAAGGGCGTAGAGGGCACGACGAGGGGGGGTAGACGATGCTGCGTGGAAAGTTGTTGGTGGCGTTCGCAGTCGCGGTTCTGGCCGGCGGCTGTCAGGAAGGTGGGTCCGACACCGTCGAGACCACGGTCGATAGCAACGGCGGCGCGACCGTGGCCGAGCCAACGGCGGCTTCCAGCAATCTGACGATGGTCGACCGGCGCCAGCCGCCGGCGCTGAACATCGCTCCCGACGGCATTTCGCTGATCGACGTGAACAGCGGCTCGGCGCGCCAGATCACTTTCGGCCGTCCGCGCGACGAAGCGGTCGATGCGGCACGTGCGGCGCTCGGCGCGCCCGAGGGCGAAGCCGAGATGGCCGAATGCGGCGCGGGGCCGATGACGATGGTCGAGTTCGAAGGCGGGCTCACCTTCAACATCATGGACGGCAATTTCGTCGGCTGGAGCCTCGATGGCGTCCAGCAGGGCAGCATCACCACCACCAGCGGCATCGGCCTGGGCTCGACTCGCGCACAGCTCGAGAACGCCTATGCGGTCGAGATGGTCGAGGAAAGCACGCTCGGGCACGAGTTCACTGCCGGCGCGATGTCGGGTCTGCTGACCTCGCCCGAACCCGATGGCAAGATCACCGACCTCTGGGCGGGCACAAGCTGCGTCTTCCGCTGAGCGGCACGGTATGACGACGACGCTCTACGGCATCCGCAACTGCGACACGGTGAAGAAGGCACGGGCGTGGCTCGATGCGAACGGCGTCGCCCATGACTTCCACGACTTCAAGACGCAGGGGCTCGATCCGGCTCGGCTCGCGCATTGGGTCGAGGCGGTCGGCTGGGAAGCGCTCCTCAACCGTTCGGGCACGACCTTCCGGAAACTGTCGGACGCGGAGAAGCAAGACCTCGACTCGGACAAGGCAATGGCGCTGATGCTGGCGCAGCCGTCGATGGTGAAGCGGCCGGTGGTGGAGTATCCGGGGGGGTTGCTGGTCGGCTTCGCGGCGGACCGGTACGCAGCGGCGTTGCGCTGATTCGCGCCAAACCCCCACGCCATGGCTGATTCGTCCTAAATAGGTTAGGAATCCTCCGGCTAGCCGAGGATCCACCGGGGGAGAAACGCATGGCAGCATATATCCGGCAGCGCCCGCCGCGCTGGTTTTGGCTGACGGGGTTGGCAGCGACATTGTGGGGGCTGCTGGGCGTGTTCGCCTTCCTGCTGTACGCCGCCTATGGCGCGATCCTGTTTCCCGCGCCCGCCGATCCGTTTTCCGATGCGCTGCCGACGTGGTTCGGTATCGTCTATGCCTGCACCGCGGGCAGCGCGCTGCTCGGCGGAATCGCGCTCATGACGCGTTCGGCGCTTGCGCGACTGTTGTTTCTCGCCTCGCTCGCCTTTCTGCTCGTTCAGTCGGCCTATCTGCTTCTGGGTACGCCGGTGGTGCCCCAGTTCGGCTGGTCGACTCTGCTGGTCCCGCTCCTGCTGATCGCGGTTGCGGGGGGCGAGATCTGGTTCGCCGATTATGCGCGCAGGCATGGCTGGATTTGCTGACTTCAGCCGCGTAACCGCGCGCGCATGACCGACGCCTCCAATCCCGGTTTCGATTCGATCCGCGTCCGCGCGGAGCAGATCGGCCTGTTCGAAACGCCTGTTCTGCATGGCAGGCTCGCGGGCTCCGAGGCGCTCACCGAAGCGCTCGAGGCGGTGATCCGGCAGCGCCGGGCGCAGGATGCGGACGGGCTGAACCGTTCGAACGTGGGCGGCTGGCATTCGAACACCGACATGCTCGATTGGGGCGGCCCCGCCGCGACGAAGCTCGCGGAAATGGCGATCCGCACGGCGAAGCGGCTCTCCCATTTCGATCAGCGCGATGCTGACAGCATCGACTGGTCGGTGCGGATGTGGGCGAATGTCTCGCCCGCCGGTGCCGTCAACATGAGCCATGCGCATCCGGGCGTGCTGTGGGCCGCGGTCTATTATGTCGCGACCGGGGGAGCGCCGGGCGAGGATGTGGGCGGCGAACTCTATTTCGAGGATCCGCGCTTTCCGGTGCCGTTCATGACCTTTCCCGGCTTCCGCATGGTCGGGCTGGACGGCAAGCCGCAGCCGGTCGAGCGGCGGCTGCGCACCCAGCCGGGCGATCTCGTCCTCTTCCCCGCGTGGCTGCGTCATGGCGTGCGTCCGCACAGCGGCAGCGGCGATCGCATCTCGATCGCGATGAATCTCTACGGAAAGGAGAGGGGCTGAGCGCGGCCGGAGCCGCGGCTCATTCCTCCCAGCGAAACACTTCCTCGAGCGGCTTGCCGAACACCTGGGCGATGCGGAATGCCGCTTCCAGGCTCGGCGAATATTTGCCGGCCTCGATCGCGGCGACCGTCTGGCGCGTCATCCCGATCTTCTCGCCGAGCTCCGCCTGGGTCATTTCGCCGGAGAGAAAGCGCAAGGTCCGGATGTCGTTCGAGATCGGAACCTTAGCCATTCCATGCGCCCCGATATCCGGCGATGACGACGGCGCAGCTCACCGTTTCGGCGAGGACGATCCCGAACAGAGCGGCGTTGGCGACTTCCCAGCCGGCCGATCCGCTGAGCGGCATCACGACCGCCACCAGGATCATCGCGACGAGCAGCGTGCCATAGGCTGCCGCCATTCCGCGCTGCGCGATGCGCCGGTCGCGCTCGTCGGCGGGTGCGCGCGCATCGAGGGGGGTTGCGGTCGCGGCGACCCAGCGACCGCCGAACTGGATCGCGACACGCGCTACGGTGGCGATCGCGAACCACAGTACGAAGCGCAGCGAGTCTTCGGTGCCCGGGGCCGCCGTGTGGACCATCCAGAAATAGCCGCCGTAAGCGGTCGCCATCGCGGCGAGGGTGATCCAGGCTTCCTTCTCGCGAAAGGGCAGGTCTGCCGTGCGGTCCACCTCAGCTCTCCCGGCGATAGCGAGCGATCTGCCAGGCCGCGTGGACCAGTTCCCCGCGACGAGCGCCAGCAGCATCGAATTGCCGATCACGACTGCCACGATCATCCCTGGCTCGGCGCCTTCCAGGATCGCCGGGGCTGCGTGCACCAGCACCGGCGTTGCCAGCATCGCCAGCGTGATGAGCATCGCCACCACCAGATAGGCGGGGCGATAGGCGCTCAGGTTGATCTCGCGCTCGCGCGCGTCGGGCGCCGCATTCGCCTCCCTGGGGCTGGCGATCGCCAGCACGATGCTCGCGACGACATGGATCACCACCACCAGCACGACCGAGCGGATGAATCCGCCGAAGCTCGCCTCGGCATCGATACGCCGCGCGAGCAGCCCGGCGATCAGATCGCCGAAATAGCTGCCCCACACCAGCAGCAGCGCCGCGGCCGAAACCCACAGCACCTTCTCCCTGAACGCCATTCCTGCCTCCATGCAAAGTGTATTCGGCACGATGTAAAAGAAATATAACATCGAGTCAAACGTGGCGTACACGGCGCTGGAGTTTGCTGGCGGGGCTGTGCGGGCGGCGCTATGCACCCGGCATGTCCACCTACACGCTCGACACTGCCACCAGCCGCGCCAATCCCACGCCTGCGCCGATGAAGCGGCTTACCGTGCCCGCCATTCAGAAGCGCAAGGGCGGCGAGCCGATCGTCATGCTGACGGCCTACACCACGCGCATGGCGCAGCTGCTCGACCCGCACTGCGACCTGCTGCTCGTCGGCGACAGCCTGGGGCAGGTGATCTACGGCCTCCCGTCGACGCTGCCGGTCACGCTCGACATGATGTGTGCGCATGGCGCAGCGGTGGTGCGCGGCAGCTACCATTCGGTGGTGATCGTCGACATGCCGTTCGGCAGCTATGAGGAGAGCCCGGAGGCGGCATTCCGCTCGGCCTCGCGCGTCATGGCGGAAACCGGAGCCGCCGGCGTGAAGCTGGAAGGCGGCGAGGCAATGGCCGAGACGATCGCCTTCCTTTCGGCGCGCGGCATTCCGGTGATGGGTCATGTCGGCCTGACGCCGCAGGCAGTGAACGCGCTCGGCGGCTATGGCGCGCGCGGGCGCAGCAATGCCGAGCACGACAAGATCATCTCCGATGCCCGTGCGGTGGATCAGGCCGGCGCCTTTGCGGTGGTGGTGGAGGGTGTCGTGGAGCCGCTGGCGCGCACCATCACCGGCGAAGTCGGCTGCCCGGTGATCGGCATCGGCGCCTCGGCCGAATGCGACGGCCAGGTTCTCGTCACCGAGGACATGCTCGGCCTGTTCGAGCGGACGCCGCGATTCGTGAAGAAATTCGACGACATGGCCGGCCGCATTTCCGCCGCGGTCGCCACCTATGCCGCCGACGTTCGCGCACGGTCCTTTCCGGGCGCGGAACAAGTCTATGCGCCGCGCGACTGAGCGGTTAGGGAGCGGCTTTCGCATGCGCCGCGGCACCGCTAAGGTCCGCGGCCGCGACTGACCGATGGAGTAGTTCTTGGCGACGCCACCCCCGGAAAATCAGGCCTTCCTTCGTGAAGTCGACGAGGAGTACCGGCGCGACCAGCTGATGCGATTCTGGCGGCGCTGGGGCCGCTGGCTCGTAGCCGGCGTCGTAGTGGTGCTGCTCGGCCTCGCGCTGTGGCTCTATCTGAGCCATCGCGACACCCGCTCCGCCGAGCTGCAGGGCGAACGGTTCGACACTGCGCTGCACGACCTTGCCGAGGACAAGGTCGACAGCGCGCAGGCGGTCTTTATCGAGCTGAGCGAGAGCGATCGCGCCGGCTATGCCGCGATGTCGCGCTTCTCCGAGGCCAATATCGCGCTCGCCAACGACAATCTGGCCGAAGCCGCCGCCACGTTCGGCGCGATCGCGAACGACGAATCGCTGCCCGAACCGTTTCGCAATCTGGCGCTCGTGCGCCAGACGCTCGCCGAATATGAGCAGATGGAGCCGGCTGCGGTGATCGAGCGGCTGGGGCCGCTCGCCAATCCGGACAGCCCCTTCTTCGGCACTGCCGGCGAAATGGTCGCCGCCGCCTATCTGAAGCAGGGCAAGCGCCAGGAGGCTGGCGAGCTCTATGGCCAGATCGCGCGCACCGAATCGGTGCCGAGCAGTGTCCGCCAGCGCGCCGTGCAAATCGCCGGGGTGCTCGGCGTGGATACCAGCGAGACGCTCGACGGCGAGAGCACCGAATCGAGCGAAGCAACGAACGAACAGACCGAGGAAGCCAGCAACCAATGAAACAGCTCGCGCGCGTGACTCTCGCCATTGCCGCGCTGGGCGCGCTTGGCGGGTGCGGCATCTTCAAGGGTGGCGATCGCAACACGCCGATCGTCGGCCAGCGGGTTCCGATTCTGGTCGCTGAAAATGACGTCACGGCAGATCCGACGCTCGCGAATGTCGATGTGCTGCTGCCGGCGGCGGTCGCGAACAGCGGCTGGAGCCAGCCGGGCGGCAATGCCTCGAAATCGATGGGGCATCTTGCGCTCGGACAGAATCTCTCGCGCGCTTGGGAAGCCCGCATCCCGGGTGGATCGACGCGCGCACGGCTCGCTGCCGCGCCGGTAGTGGCCGAAAACCGGCTGTTCGCCGTCGGTGTCGAAGGGCAGGTCCATGCCTTCGCGGCAGACACGGGTGCATCGCTCTGGACCACGCAGACCGCCGAGGGCGAAGCCAATCGCCGTGCCCGCTTCGGCGGCGGCGCCAGCGTCGAATCGGGGCGCGTCTATGCCACCAACGGCCTTGGCGACGTGGTCGCGCTCGATGCGGCGACGGGCAATCTCGTCTGGCGCGTCCGACCCGGCGGCCCGCTGCGCGGCGCGCCGACCGTGGCGAACGGCAACGTCTATGTCGTCTCGCAGGACAATCAGCTCTTCGCGCTCAACCAGCAGACCGGCGAAGTGGTGTGGACCGAAACGGCCAGCATCGAATCGCAAGGCGTCTTCGGCTCGGCTGCGCCCGCCGCGGCGCAGGGCACGGTGATCGCCGGCTTCTCGTCGGGCGAGCTCAACGCCTATCGTTACGAAAATGGCCTGTCGCTGTGGAACGACACCCTCTCGCGGACGAGCATTTCCACGTCGGTCTCGTCGCTTTCGGATATCGACGCCGAGCCGGTGATCGATCAGGGCCGCGTCTATGCGGTTGGTCAGGGCGGCCGCATGGTCGCGATCGAGATCGGCAGCGGCCGTCGCCTGTGGGAACAGAATGTCGCCGGCATCTCGACCCCGTGGGTCGTGGGGGAGTGGATCTTCGTCGTCACCGACGATGCGCGGCTTGTCGCGATCTCGCGCGGCAGCGGCCGGATTCGCTGGATCGAGCAGCTGCGCCGCTGGCGCGACGAGGACGACGCCAAGGGTGCGGTGAACTGGACCGGTCCGGTCCTCGCCGGCGGTCGACTGGTGCTGGTCAACACGCTCGGCCAGATCGTCTCGGTCTCGCCTGCCGACGGCAGCATCCAGTCCACCATCGAAACCGATCAGGAGTTCACGCTTCCGCCGGTCGTCGCCAACAACATGCTGTACGTGCTCGCCGACAACGGCCGGCTCCTCGCGTATCGCTGAGCCTCTTCTCCGATCGGGAGAAGGAGGCGGCGGGGCGCGGGATCGCATCGGAAGAGATCAAGTGCCCCAACCCACCGTAGCAATCATCGGCCGACCCAATGTCGGCAAGTCGACGTTATTCAACCGGCTGGTCGGCAAACGGCTCGCGCTGGTCGACGACCGCCCGGGCGTCACGCGCGACCGGCGCGAAGGCGATGCGCATCTGCTCGGCCTCGAATTCCGCGTCATCGACACTGCCGGCTATGAGGATGAGGACCCCGTCAGCCTGCCGGGCCGGATGCGCGCGCAGACCGAGGCCGCGGTGCGCGAGGCCGATGTCGCGCTGTTCCTGGTCGATGCCCGCGCCGGCCTGACGCCGCTCGACGAGGAGATCGCCCGCTGGCTGCGCAGCGCCGATACTCCGGTCGTTCTCGTCGCCAACAAGGCCGAAGGGCGTGCCGGCGAAGCCGGGGCGATCGAGGCGATGGCGCTGGGGTTCGGCGATCCGATCCTGTTCTCTGCGGAACATGGCGAAGGCGTCGTCGATCTGTTCGAGGCGCTCCTGCCCTTTGTGGAAAAGCCCGAAGGCGAGGCCGAGGAGGATCCCGACGCTCCCGATGCCCCGCTCAAGCTGGCAATCGTCGGCCGGCCGAACGCGGGCAAGTCCACGCTCATCAACAAGCTGCTGGGGCAGGATCGGCTGATCACCGGGCCCGAGGCGGGGATCACGCGCGATTCGATCGCGATCGACTGGCTGTGGCCCGATCCGGAGGGCGAACCGCGCCGCGTCCGGCTGATCGACACCGCCGGGATGCGCAAGCGCGCTCGGGTGCAGGACAAGCTGGAGAAGCTCTCGGTCGCCGATGCGCTGCGCGCGATCGATTTCGCCGAAGTGGTGGTGCTGCTGCTCGATGCGACCAAGGGCCTCGAAGTGCAGGATCTGAAGATCGCCGACAATGTGCTCCAGGAAGGACGCGCGCTGATCCTCGCGATCAACAAATGGGACGTCGCGCAGGACCAGAGCCGGCTGTTCAACGGCATCAAGGCAGCGCTCGAGGAGGGGCTGGCGCAGGCCCGCGGCGTGCCGCTGCTCACTGTCTCGGCCTATAACGGCAAGGGCCTCGACACGCTGATGAAGGTGGCGTTCGAAACGCGCGAGGCGTGGAGCCGCCGCGTATCGACCGGCGCGCTCAACCGCTGGTTCGAACGCGCGCTCGAAGCCAATCCGCCTCCCGCGCCGGGCGGCAAGCGGATCAAACCGCGCTATGTCACTCAGGTGAAGACGCGGCCGCCCAGCTTCGTGCTGTTCGGCACGCGCGTCGATCTGCTGCCCGAAAGCTATCGCCGCTATCTGGTGAACGGCCTGCGCCGCGAATTCGATTTCGGCGCGGTGCCGGTCCGGCTGACGCTGCGCGCGCCGAAGAACCCGTTCGACCGCGATCGCGAATGACGCTGGTCGACGCGCGCGGCATGCGCTGCCCCTGGCCGGCGATCCGTTTGGCCAAGGCACTGCGCGAGCGCGGCGGCGGACCGATCGAGGTTCTGGCCGACGATCCCGCCGCCGCCGCCGAGCTGGAGCGCGTGGCACGCGCGGCGGGCGCACGTCTCGAGACGGCCGAAGCCGGCAGGTTTCGCGTCGAGCGCGGCGCCTGAAGCAACCATCCGTTTACCGGCCCCGACTATTGCTGACCGACCGAAAGAGATGCGGAGCTGTACTCATGGCCGTCACGCCGGATCAGGGATCGCTGGTGAACTGGGACTCCTTTTCGCAGGCGCGGGCGGAACTGGGAGCCAATTTCGTGCGGATCCTCGGCTATTTTCGTGAGGACGGCATCAGGTCGGTTACGCAGATCGAAGAGGCGATGCGCGCGCAAAGCGCGACGGCAATGGTGATTCCCGCGCACACGCTGAAGGGCGAAGCCTATCAGTTCGGCGCCGAGCCGCTGGCGGATCTTGCCGAGGAAATCGAGGTCACCGCGCGCACCTGCGTCGAACGGCATGAGACGCCGAGCGACGCGCTGGAACATGTCGTCCGGCTGCGCCCGTTGTTCGAAGCCACGCTTGCGCTTCTGGAGCGGGAAGCAACTCCGCTGGTGGAGCGCCGCGCTGCATTCGGGCGGCGTCCGACAGTCACCGGCGGCTGCTGAAGCCGCCGCCGGGCGGGAAGGGGCGCGGCGCCGCTCTCAGTCGTCGTCGCCCTCGGCCTTGCTGTTGAGCTGGATATAATTCTGCAGGCCCATGCGCTCGATCATGTCGAACTGCCGTTCGAGCGTATCGACATGCTCTTCCTCGCTTTCGAGGATTTCGACGAACAGCTCGCGGCTCACATAGTCGCGCACCTGCTCGCAATGCTCGATCGCGTCCTTCAGAAGCGGCAGCGCTTCCATCTCCAGCGCCAGATCGGCCTTGAGGACCTCCTCGACATTTTCGCCGATGCGCAGCCGGCCGAGCAGCTGGAAATTGGGTAGCCCGTCGAGGAACAGGATGCGCTCCGCCAGCTTGTCGGCGTGCTTCATCTCGTCGATCGATTCGTGGCGCTCGAGCTCGGCCAGCCGCCGCACGCCCCAATTGTCGAGCAGCCGATAATGCAGCCAATATTGGTTGATCGCGGTCAGCTCGTTCTTGAGCGCCTCGTTCAGATAGTCGATGACCTTCGCGTCACCCTTCATCGTCCGGTCCCTTGTCCAATGCGAAACACGGACGGGACTCTACGCGCTTCGAGCGCAGATGGACAGGGTGAAAACCTAGGAAATCCGCCGTTTTTCGCTGCTGCGAACGCTACGCAGCAGCACGTTCCGAGGCGATGATCTCGCGCGCGAACGGGACGCACTGGCCGCACTTGGCCTGGCGGCCGAGCGCACGATAGGCCTGGCAGGCGCTGGTCGCGCCGCTGCGCGCAGCCTCGCGCACGTCATTTTCCCGTATTGCATTGCAAACGCAGACGACCATTGCACCCTCACACTCTCTTTCGCCTTTGTAGGGCTAATGAGAGTGATTCGCAACGTCTATTGCGTCGCGCTCGCAACGCGTCCGGCGGCCGGATCGTGGCGGAGCGCGCTTCCGCGGAGCGGCTGGAGCCGCGCGCGCGACAGCGAGCGCCACAGCCATTCGAAGGGGCCATAGCGAAACCGCTCGAGCCACGGCTTCGACCACAGCAGCATCAGCAGCCAGACGACCGCGACGACGACGTAGATCTCGGCGCGCGAGAGATAGCCGAACCAGCCCAGGCCATAGCCGTAGAAGAAGGTGGTGCAGAGGATCGTGGTCATCAGATAGTTGGTGAATGCCATCCGGCCGGCGGCGGCGATCCGCTGCGTCAGCCAGCCGTCGCGCATCAGCAGGATGATCAGCGCCGCCCAGCCCAGGATCATGACCGGCCGGAACAGCGTCGGAAGCGCCATCACGGCGACCGTGACCGAGAACATGCTGAAATCCTGATCGACCATGTACCAGCCGAGCATGGCATAGGCGGGAATACCGATGCCGAAGCCGATCGCCACCCATTTCCAATAGCTCGAGCGGGCCCAGGCCCCCGAAAGCATGCCGGTTTTGAATGCCGCCATGCCGAACAGCATATAGGCCAGCGTCTCCGCGCCCATCACGAACAGCGCGTTGATCGGGCCGAGCGCGAAGAGTTCGAATCGGTTCGCGAGGATCGCACCATAGCTGCCGCGATAGAGCGCGAGTTGTTCGTTGATAGCGTCGGCGGGGGGGACGCCGAACCCTTCGCGCAATGCCCGGAGGCCCTCGGCGGCGGCCGCCATGTCGCCTCCGGTGAACGCGCCGGATTTATATCCCTGGACCGAAAGCGGGATCAGGGCGACGATCAGGCATTGCACCAGCAGCAGCAGCACGCCGACGATGATCAGCCGGCTCACCCGCAGCTTGCGGAAGAACCAGAGCAGCAGCCCGACCAGCGCGTAGAGCGCCAGGATGTCGCCCCACCAGAGCAGGTACAGGTGCGCCAGCCCGAACAGCAGCAGCCAGAACATGCGCGAATAATGCACGCGGGCCGGGTTCACCTCGCGCGCCGTCGCGCGCTCGATCACCAGCAGAGTCGATGCGCCGAACAGGAAGGAGAAAAGCCCCCGCATCTTTCCGTCGAAGAGGACGAAATTGATCAGATAGGCCCACAGGTCCGCACCGGTCGTTCCCCCGAAAGCGGCGGGGTTCATATAGGCTGCCATCGGCATCGAGAAGGCGACGATGTTCATCGTCAGAATGCCCATCACGGCGACGCCGCGAACCACGTCGAGCGACTGGATGCGGCGCAGCGGCGGCGCGGTGGTTGCCATGATGTAGATCCCCCTGTGTTGCATTACTGCTACACCAGGGAAAGCGGAATGGCCAGTGCGTTCAGATCCAGCTGGTGATCTGCTCGAGCGGCTTCTTGCGCAGGGCATGGGCGGGCACTGTGGCATCGGCCGCGGCATGGCCGGCGACGATGATCATCACGGGCTTCTCCTGGTCCGGGCGGGCGCACACACGATTGAGAAAGCGCATCGGATTGGGCGTGTGCGTCAGCGTCGCCAGCCCCGCCTGGTGCAACGTCGCGAGCAGCAGCCCGCAGGCGATGCCGACGCTTTCCATGACGTAGTAATTCTGCAGGTCGTCACCCGGCACGGGGCCGCCGCGGCGCTGCGCGAACGCCACGATCAGCCAGGGCGCGTCCTCCAGATACGGTTTCTGCGCATCGGTGCCGAGCGGTCGCAGCGCCTGCAGCCAATGATTGCCTGCGCGCCCCGAATAGAATTGGCGCTCTTCCTCCTCGGCCGCGACTCGGATCGTCGCCTTGGTTTCCGGGCACGAGATCGCGGCGAAGTGCCAGGGCTGATGGTTGGCGCCGCTGGGCGCGGTTCCCGCCGTGCGGATCGCGACTTCGATCACGTCGCGGGGCACCGGCCGCTTGCTGAAGGCGCGGCAGCTGCGCCGCGTGCGCATCATTTCGTAGAATGCCTGTGCATGGCTTGCGCGGTCGGCGTCGCTCCGCTCGGGCGCGTGCTGCCAGGGAAGCATCTCATGTTCCTGCATTGGCGGCTTCCTAAACGATCCTGCGGCGCCGAGCGATGACGTCGATCAGCCGAGTGCCCGCTGCAGCACGAATTTCAGCGCGTTCCAGTCACCGTTGATCGTGCAGGACTGCGTCTCGGTCAGGCCCAGCGGTCGCGCGACGTCGCGCACGGCATCTTCGTCGAGTTCGGCGCCCGCTGCGCGCGGCCAGGCCGCCCAGACGAAACCCTTCGACTGGAGAAGCGGGGCGACCGCCTTCAGCTGCCGCTCGAGCCGCGCGCGCTCGGTGACGAACAGGACGGCGCATTGCAGCCCATCCGAAGCAGCCGCCTGTTCCTCGGCGCCGATCGCGTCGGGTTCCAGTGCGGCGCGGATGTCGGCGGGCATGTCGTGGAACCACACGCGCATGCCGCGCACGATCCCCAGCTTCTGTGCAAGCGGGGTGCCGGAAGGAGCTGCCGTCATGATCGCGATCGCCTCGGTCTGCTGACTGGGGCCACCGGCATAACCGGTCGGGCGCCGGGTTCAAGTCCGGCAAGCGCCGGCCGCGCCACGCTCAGCTGACGATTTCGCCTTGCATCAGCTTGGGGAAAAAGCCCTCGTGCGCAGTACGGAGCGTTTCGAGCGGCACCACCCAGTCGCCTTCCTCCAGCTCGAACACCAGCCGGTCGCGGATCGTGCGGCCCAGCAGGTCGACGACCACATCGGCCTTCTCCGCCGCCGCCATCAGCTCGGCGCAGGCCGAATCGTCGACGGTGGCGACATAGACGCCCTGGTCCTCGCCGAAGAAGCTGCCGGCGATGCCGAACGGCTGCGGCTCGTTGACGAGCGCGCCGATCCCGGACGCGAGCGCCATTTCCGCCACTGCGACGGCCAGCCCGCCGTCGGACACGTCATGAACCGCGCTCAGCCAGCCGTTGGTGATCGCCAGCCGCACGAAATCGCCCGCGCGCCGCTCGGCGGCCAGATCGACCGGCGGCGGCGGCCCTTCCTCGCGGCCGTGGATCTCGCGCAGCCACAGCGACTGCCCCAGATGGCCCATCCGGTCGCCGATCACGACGATCGCGTCGCCGGTGCCCTTGAAGCCGATCGTGCAGCTCTTGCGCCAGTCCTTGAGCAGGCCGATCGCGCCGATCGCGGGGGTGGGCAGGATCGCCGATCCGCCGCCGGTCGCCTTGGATTCGTTGTAGAGGCTCACATTGCCGCTCACGATCGGGAAATCGAGCGCGCGGCAGGCGTCGCCCATTCCTTCGAGGCAGCCGACGAACTGGCCCATGATCTCGGGCCGCTGCGGGTTCGCGAAGTTGAGGCAGTTGGTGACGGCGAGCGGAGTCGCGCCCACGGCCGAAAGGTTTCGCCACGCCTCGGCGATGGCCTGGCGGCCGCCCTCCACCGGATCGGCGTAGCAATAGCGCGGTGTGCAGTCGGTCGTCATCGCCAGCGCCTTTTCGGTGCCGTGGACGCGCACGACCGCCGCATCGCCGCCGGGGCGCTGCACGGTGTCCGCGCCGACCATATGGTCGTACTGCTCCCAGATCCAGCGCCGGCTGGCGAGATCGGGCGATCCCATCAGCTTCACCAGATCGGCGGCGATATCTTGGCTCTCCGGCACGTCGCCGAGCGGCGCAGGCGAGGCGGGTACGCTGTGCGACCGGTCATAGAGCGGCGCTTCGTCCGCCAGCGGCGCGAGCGGAATGTCGGCGACGGTATCGCCCTTCCACTTCAGGATCATGCGGCCGGTGTCGGTGACGCGGCCGATCACCGCGAAGTCGAGTTCCCATTTGCGGAAGATCGCCTCGGCCTCGGCCTCGCGGCCCGGCTTGAGCACCATCAGCATCCGCTCCTGCGATTCGCTGAGCATCATCTCATAGGGCGTCATGCCTTCTTCGCGCTGGGGCACGTCGTCCATGATCAGCTCGATGCCGACGCCGCCCTTCGACGCCATCTCGACCGAGGAGGAAGTGAGGCCCGCCGCGCCCATATCCTGGATCGCGACGATCGCGTCGGACGCCATCAGCTCGAGGCACGCCTCGATCAGCAGCTTCTCGGTGAACGGATCGCCGACCTGCACCGTGGGGCGCTTCTCCTCGCTGTCCTCGCCGAAATCGGCCGAGGCCATGGTCGCGCCATGAATGCCGTCGCGCCCGGTCTTGGAGCCCACATAGACGATCGGATTGCCCACGCCCGAGGCGGCCGAATAGAAGATCTTGTCGGTGTCGGCGATGCCTACGGTCATCGCGTTGACCAGGATGTTGCCGTCATAGGCCGGGTGGAAATTCACTTCGCCGCCCACGGTCGGCACGCCGACGCAATTGCCATAGCCGCCGATGCCGTGGACCACGCCCGAGATCAGGTGCCGCATCTTGGGATGGTCGGGTCGGCCGAAGCGCAGCGCATTGAGGTTGGCGATCGGCCGCGCGCCCATGGTGAACACGTCGCGCAGGATGCCGCCCACGCCGGTCGCCGCGCCCTGATAGGGCTCGATGTAGCTCGGGTGGTTGTGGCTCTCCATCTTGAAGATCGCCGCCTGGCCGTCGCCGATGTCGACCACGCCCGCATTCTCGCCCGGCCCGCAGATCACCTGCGGCCCCTCGGTCGGCAGCTTCTTCAAATGGATGCGGCTCGACTTGTACGAGCAATGCTCGGACCACATGACCGAGAAGATGCCGAGTTCGGTCAGGTTCGGCTCGCGCCCCATGGCGGCGAGCACGCGCGCATATTCCTCGGGTGATAGGCCGTGTTCGGCGACGGTTTCGGGCGTGATCTCGGTCATGCCGCGCGCTTTAGCCGGGGCGGGGGCGGGAGGCTAGAGGACTGCCGCGTCGCGCGCGGCTTCAGCGTCGCCGCGCCAGCGTCCAGGCGCCCGCGGCGACGGCGGCTCCCAGCGCGGTCGCGCCTGCCACGATCTGCCAGGGCGGGCGTGAGGAAACCGCGTCGCGCGCGGGATCGAGCCGACGCAGCAGCCCGCGATTGCACAGCGGCTCGAATTCCTCTTCGGGCCCTTCGGGATCGAGGATCTCGTTGTCGGCGAGCCATTCCTCGACTCCGTTCAGGTCGGGCGTCTCGTACAGTCGCAGCGTCTTGTCGCGCGTGTCGCGCAGCGATTCGATCGTCGCGATCAGCGAACCGGTTTCCTCGAGCCGCTCGGCGATCAGGTCCGGCGACACGTCGAGATGCTCGCCCAAAAGGCCGTTGCGGATGCCGGCGATCGTCGCCTCTTCGTCCGCATTGCCGGGCAGTCCCGCGTCGATCGTCACGTCGCATTCGGTGTCGAGCCGCATCGAGCGATTGTTGAAGTTCGATGATCCCACGCGCAGCACGCAATCGTCGATCACCGTCACCTTGGCGTGGACATAGATCGGCTGCCCGCCGGCGGTGTACGGATGATAGAGGCGGAAGCGGCCGTGCGTATCGCAGCGGCGGATCGTTTCGATCAGCCGGGCGCGCGCCGTGTCCATCGCGATCGGCTCGAGCCAGCCGGCCGCGCTCACCGGATTGAGCACCACGATCTCGGGCCCGTCGGGCTCCTGCAGCCGCCGCACGATCGTCTCGGCGATCTTCCGCGAGGCGAAATACTGGCTCTCGGCATAGATCCATTTCTTCGCCCGGGCGATCAGATCGAGGTAGAGCTGCTCGATCTCGCGCACCGGCTCTTCGCCGGTCATCGTCGGATGGGTGCGCGAAATCGCCACCGTCGCGTCGGTGAAGCCGACCTCGAGGCCTTCGGGCCAGCATTCCTCCGCCGGCTCGGGCGCCGCGATCGGCTTGCCCCCGGCATGGCGCCACCGCTCGCGGCACAAATGCCCCAGATCGCGCGCCACCGGCCCCTGCAGCGCCGTGGTCGCGTCGTGCCACGGCCCGTGCGGCGTGCCGTTCGGGCGTACGCGCTCGGGCTCGTCGTCGCGATGCCCGCGCGTGTCCCAGCGGTCGCGCGTCATGTCGATCCCGCCGCAGAAGGCGAGGCAATCGTCGACCACCACGATCTTCTGGTGATGCGATCCGCCGGGGGGATGAAAATGGTCGAGCTTGGGATGGATCTTGCGGTCGACGGTCCAGCGGAACAGCCGCGCCAACGTCCGCCCGTGCACGAACATGCCCAGCGCGCCCACGTCCCAGCGCAGGATGAAGATGTCGAGCTCGGGCTTCTGCTGCACCAGCCACGACAGGAATTCGCCGACCTTGGCCGGCGCTTCGGGATGGTCGTCGGGATCGTGGGTAAGCGGGATGCGCGCATCGAAATCCCAGCCGATCAGCAGGATCTGGCGCTTGGCCTGCAGCATCGCCGATCGCGCCGCGCGGAAATAATTGTCCGCATCGACGATCACCGTCGCCTTCGTGGCGGTGCTCATCCGCCAGCAGTTGCGGCCGAGCTCGAGCATCTGGTCAGGCGAATCGTTCACGGCTTGGTTTTGACGCATCCTTCCCCCGCTTGGCTAGGGTGTGCCGACCCGCGGCGCACGTAACGCATGTGAAACCAGACGGCGCGGGGAAAGCTCCCACGCAATGTGCAGGCTGCGATTTCTACGGGCTTCAGCAGGACGTCACCCACGCGATGGAATGAAGCGCCGTCGCGGGAAGCGTCACAGAATCTCGCGGATGCGCTCCGGCGGCCGACCCAGCCGCACGCCTTTCTCGGTTTCGACCAGCGGGCGCTCGATCAGGATCGGATTCGCCGCCATCGCGTCGAGAATCGCCGCATCCTCGGCGCCCTTGAGCGGCCTGGCGCCGTCCTCGGCCTTGCGCAGTCCCTCTGCGGGCGACAGCCCGGCGCGCGCATAGAGCTTCGCCAGCTTCTCCGTGCTCGGCGGGGTCTTGAGATATTCGACCACATCCACTTCGATGCCCGGCGTGCCGTTCAGGATCGCCAGTGCCTCGCGCGACTTGGAGCAACGGGGATTGTGATAGATGGTTGCTTTCATGGCTTCCTCGTCCGGTTACGGGCGACGCCCCAGGCGAGCGCCGCGAACAGCAGATAGGCCGCAAGCGCCGTCAGCGGCAGCGCCACGGCCACTTCGGCAGGCGGTGGTCCGAACCAGTTGAGCAACTGAACGGCCAGCAGTACTGCGGCCAGCGCCACCAGCAGCCGCTTGCCGCCAAGCGAGAGCGCTGCCGTCCGGTGCGCGTACCAGAGCAGCGCGCCCAGCGTCAGCCCAAGTTCGAGCGGGATGGCGATGGCCGGATGATTCCAGAGACCCAGCCCCAGTCGCGGCGGTGCGCCCCAGAGTGTCAGATCGGGGGCATGGACCAGCAGGTCGAGCAGCCAGTGCGACAGCACGACCGCGCCCGCGATCAGTCCTGCCGCCCTGTCGCGCGCGACTCGGCCCACGATCAGCGCGAACCCCGCCGCCCAGGCGAGCGTGCCGATCAGGCTGTGCGTCCAGGGCATGTGATAAAGGTCGAGCGGGTTCATCGCCGTGATGCCCGGCTCCACGCGCAGATGCTCGACGTCTGCGAGCACCAGCGCGAAGAAGCCGATATCGACGAGCTGGGCCGCCACGAACAGCGTTCCGAGCCGCGGCGCGCGCGGGAGAGTTGCGGCGATCAGCGCAGGAGCGTAATGGCCGATGAACATGCGTGTTGCCGCTCCATCTTCCGTTCAGCCGGAATCGCGCGCGAGCCACTCCTCCAGCCACTTGATCGTATAGTCGCCCGACTGGAATTCGGGATCGTCGAGCAACGCCTGGTGGAGCGGAATGGTCGTCTTGACCCCCTCCACCACGAATTCCTCCAGCGCGCGCCGCAGCCGCATCAGGCAGCCTTCGCGCGTGCGGCCATAGACGATCAGCTTGGCGATCATGCTGTCGTAATAGGGCGGGATCTTGTAACCCGAATAGATGCCGCTATCGACGCGGACGTGCATCCCGCCGGGCGCATGAAAGTGCGTGATCTTGCCCGGCGAGGGCGTGAAGTTGCGCGGATCCTCGGCGTTGATCCGGCATTCGATCGCATGGCCGCGGAATTCGATCTCGTCCTGCCGCACCGACAGCGGCTCGCCTTCGGCGACCCGGATCTGCTCGCGCACCAGGTCGAGCCCGGTGATCATCTCGGTCACCGGATGCTCCACCTGAAGGCGGGTGTTCATCTCGATGAAATAGAATTCGCCCGCTTCCCACAGAAACTCGATCGTGCCCGCGCCGCGATAGCCCATGTCGGCCATCGCCTTGGCGACCACGCCGCCCATCCGGCTGCGCTCCTCGGCGCTGATGACGGGCGAGGGGGCTTCCTCGAGCACTTTCTGGTGGCGGCGCTGGAGCGAGCAGTCGCGCTCGCCCAGATGGATCGCGTTGCCGTTGCCGTCGCCGAACACCTGAAACTCGATGTGGCGCGGATTGCCGAGGTACTTTTCCAGGTAGACGGTGGCGTCGCCGAACGCCGCCTTCGCCTCGCTGCCCGCCTGCTGCATCAGCGTTTCGAGCTGGTCCTCGGACGTGCAGACCTTCATGCCGCGTCCGCCGCCGCCCGACGCCGCCTTGATGATGACGGGATAGCCGGCGCGGTTCGCGATCTCCTTGGCTTCCGCCAGGTCGCTGATCGGACCGTCCGAGCCGGGGACGAGCGGCAGGCCCAGCGCGCCCGCGGTGCGCTTCGCCTCGATCTTGTCGCCCATCGTCCGGATATGCTCGGGCTTGGGGCCGACGAACAGCAGCCCGTGCGCCTCGACGATCTCGGCGAAGCGCGCATTTTCGGAAAGGAAGCCATAGCCCGGGTGGATCGCGTCGGCGCCGCTGATCTCCGCCGCCGAGATGATGTTGGCGATGTTGAGATAGCTTTCGCCGGCGGGCGGCGGGCCGATGCAGATCGCTTCGTCGGCCAGCCGCACGTGCATCGCGTCGGCGTCGGCGGTCGAGTGTACCGCCACTGTCTTGATGCCCATTTCGTGGCAGGCGCGGTGGATGCGCAGCGCGATCTCGCCGCGATTGGCGATCAGCAGCTTCTTGATCTGCGGCATCGCCTTACTCGACGACGACGAGCGGCTGGTCGAACTCGACCGGCTGGCCGTTCTCGACCAGCACCGCGCTCACCGTTCCCGAGGAGGGGGCGACGATCGGGTTCATCACCTTCATCGCTTCGACGATCAGCAGCGTGTCGCCGGCATTCACCTTCTGGCCCGCGCTGACGAACGGCTTGGCGCCCGGTTCGGCGGCCAGATACACGGTGCCCACCATCGGCGACTTCACGGCGTTGGCGTGGCTCGCAGGCGCGGGCGATCCCGTTTCGACCGGGGCCGGCGCGGCCGCCGGTGCCGCAGCGGGAGCCGGGGCGGGCGGCGCATAGTGCATCGCGGGCGCGGCCGTCACGGTGCGCGCGACGCGCACGCGGCGCTCGCCGTCCTCCACTTCGACTTCGGTGAGCTGCGTTTCGTCAAGGACTGCGGCAAGCTGGCGAACGAGCTCGATATCGACGCGCATTCCGCCGTGATCATGTTCTTTGGTCATGCGACCCTTCTCAGTTTCGCGAAAGCGCGCCTGTTGTCAGAAGCGCGCCGCGGCTTCAAGCGCCAGCAGATAGGATAAGGCGCCGAACCCGGCGATGGTTCCGCGCGCGGCACGACCGACGAAGCTCTCGTGGCGGAAGGTTTCGCGCGCCAAGGGATTGGAAAGATGGACTTCGATCACCGGAGTTCGGATCGATCGGATCGCATCGTGCAGCGCGACCGACGTGTGGGTGAAGGCGCCCGCGTTGAGCAGCACTGCCTTGGCATCCTGGGCCTGCGCTTCGTGCATCCAGTCGATCAGATGCCCCTCGTGGTTCGACTGGCGCATTTCGATGTCCAGCTCGAGGTCGCGCGCACGATCCTCGAGCATGCCGGCGATGTCGTCGAGTGTGTCGCTGCCATAGATGTCGGGCTCGCGCAGGCCGAGCAGGTTGAGGTTGGGGCCGTTCAGGACATAGACGGTCGCGGGCATCGGAGCTCTCGGTTGCGGGGCGGCGTGCCAGGCCTATATCGCGGGCAAGGGTTTCCTACCCGTTCGTGTCGAGCGAAGTCGAGACACGTTTCACTTGCGGCGCGTCCCTCGGCTTCGCTCGGGACGAACGGAGAAGAACAGCGTGCACAAGGACGGCACCGTCACCATCAACGTCAACGGCGAGCATCGCCGCGTCCCCGCGGGCATGACGATCGCCGATCTCGCGCGCGAGCTGGGGCTGGTGCCCGAGAAGGTGGCGGTCGAGCGCAACCTCGAGGTCGTCCCGCGTTCGACGCTGCACGAGGTTCGAGTCGAGGACGGCGACGAGCTCGAGATCGTCCATTTCGTCGGCGGCGGCGATCATGCCCGGCCGGTGGACGACGACAGCTGGATGGTCGCCGGCAAGACCTTCCGGTCGCGGCTCATCATCGGTACCGGCAAGTACAAGGATTTCGAGCAGAACGCCGCCGCGCTCGCGGCGTCGGGCGCGGAAATCGTCACTGTCGCCGTCCGTCGCGTGAACGTCAGCGATCCCAAGGCGCCGATGCTCACCGACTATATCGACCCGAAAAAGGTCACCTATCTTCCCAACACCGCCGGCTGCTTCACTGCCGACGAAGCGGTGCGCACGCTGCGCCTCGCGCGTGAGGCGGGCGGCTGGGATCTGGTGAAGCTCGAAGTGTTGGGCGAGGCGCGCACGCTCTATCCCGACATGCGCGAGACGCTGAAGGCGACCGAGACTTTGGTGGCCGAAGGGTTCAAGCCGATGGTCTATTGCGTCGACGATCCGATTGCCGCCAAGCAGCTCGAAGAGGCTGGCGCGGTGGCGATCATGCCGCTCGGCGCGCCGATCGGATCGGGGCTGGGCATCCAGAATCGCGTGACGATCCGGCTGATCGTCGAGGGTGCGAAGGTGCCGGTGCTCGTCGATGCCGGCGTCGGCACCGCGAGCGACGCGGCGGTGGCGATGGAGCTTGGCTGCGACGGCGTGCTGATGAACACCGCGATCGCCGAGGCGAAGGATCCGGTGGCGATGGCACGCGCGATGAAGCTTGCGGTGGAGAGCGGTCGGCTCGCCTATCGCGCCGGCCGGATGGGCAAGCGGCGCTATGCCGATCCGTCGAGCCCGCTTTCGGGGCTGATCTAGCGCTCCTTGCGGGTCAGCCAGACGCTGCGCCCGCCGCTCGCCTCGTCCTCGGGCGCATAGGCGATTTCCAGCAGCCCGGTCTCATCGAACAGCGCGCGATACTCCTCTGGCGCGAGGCTCGCGTGATACAGCGCGTCGCCGAACTGGCTGCCGATGCACTCGCTGCGCGCCGGCCCCGAATTGAACAGGAATACGCCGCCCGGCTCGAGCCAGCCTGCGATCCGCGTGATCATCGCCGCCTGGTCGTTCGGCGGCAGGTGAAAGAGGCTGTCCCACGCGAGCACCCCGTCGAATCCGCGGTCCATCGTCGCCGCGCGCATGTCGGTTCGCAGCCAGCGGTGGCGCGGGAAGCGCGTGCGCGCGAGCGCGATCATCCGCTCCGATACGTCCACCCCGGTCAGCTGGTGCCCGGCATCGATCATATAGCGGGCGACCGGCTCGCCCGCACCACAGCCCAGATCGAGGACATGGGCGTGGCGCGGCAGCGGCAGCAGGAACCGGTCGAGCCATTCTCGTTCCGGAAAGGCGCGTCGGCGTGCCCGATCGAAACGTTGGGCGTGCCGTTCATAATGTTCGGCAATCCGATCGGGCATCGCGGAACTCCGAACGGCTCGCAACCGTTGGTTTTGCGTACGGTATCAAAACGGGCGCACCGCGCCGGACCGCAGTCAGGAGTATGATTTGATGGGTGAACTCGGCGACAAGATCAAGGGCAATGCCAACGAGGCAGCCGGCAAGCTGAAGCAGGAAAGCAACAACCCGGAAACGCGCCAGGAAGGCGCGGCGCAGGAGATGAAGGGCAAGGGCCAGCAGGCCAGCGGCGAAGTGAAAGGCGCGCTCGGCGACGACATCTAAGTCGCTGTCTGGCACAGCCGAAGGGGCCGCTCGCGCAGTGCGCGGGCGGCCCTTTGCGCGTCCAAGCCACTTGCTCCGGGAGCGCGGGGCGCGCGCTCAGCCGCGGCTGCGGATTGCGGAGATCGTCGTCGCCGGCGTGATCGCCTCGACTTCGGTCTTGAGGTGGAGCAGCCGCACGCCTTTTCTAGCCAGCGCCTCGTCAAGCGCCGGCCCGAATTCCTCGGTCCGCTCCACCGTCGCCGCCCAGCCGCCATAGGCGCGGCCCAGCGCCGCGAAGTCGGGATTGCGCAGCGTCGTCCCGCTCAGCCGCGTCGGATATTCGCGCTCCTGGTGCATGCGGATCGTGCCATAGGCGCCATTGTCGACGACGATCACCAGCATGTCGGCGCCGTGCTGCACCGCCGTCGCCAGCTCCTGTCCGTTCATCAGAAAGTCGCCGTCGCCGGCGACCGCCACCACCGGCCGATCGTGCCGGCGCAGCGCCGCCGCAACCGCTGCAGGCACGCCATAGCCCATCGCGCCCGCGGTGGGCGCGAGCTGCGAGGGCTGCCCGCCATAGCGCCAGTAGCGGTGCCACCAGCCCGAGAAATTGCCCGCGCCGTTGCAGATGATCGCTTCGGGAATGCGCTCGCGCATCGCCAGAACGCATAGGCCGAGATCGAGCGTCACGCCCTCGCGCGGCTGCGGGGTGGACCATTCCAGCCACTCCGCATGCGCTTCCGCTCCCTCCGGGCGCGGCGTCTCGGGGATGGGGCCATACCAGTTCAGATCCTTGCAGAACTGATAGGGCGTCGCGCAGACCGCCGAATATTCCTCGACGCGATAGACGCGGTTGAGCTCGGTCGGATCCGGGTGGACGTGAAACAGGTGCTGCCCGGGGTGGTCCGGAGTGATCAGCGTATAGCCGTCGGTCGTCGCTTCGCCGAGCCGGGCGCCGACGACGATCAGCAGATCCGCGCGCCTGATCCGGTCGACCAGCTTCGGATTGGGCCCATAGCCCAGATTGCCCGCCCAGACCGGCGAGTCATTGTCGATCGCATCCTGTCGCCGGAACGCGCTGGCGACGGGAATGCCCCGGTCCGCCGCCCAGTCGCCGAAATATTTCCCCGCCAGCCAGTTCCAGCCCGCGCCGCCGACGATGGCGATGGGGGCGGCGGCACCGGCGATCAGCTCCTCGAGCGGTTCGATCACGTCCTCGCGCAGCACATGCTGCTGCACCGGCTCGATCTTGGGGCGGTCCACTGCCTCCACTACGTCGCAGAGCATGTCTTCGGGCAGCGCGATCACCACCGGGCCCGGGCGCCCGCTCACCGCCGTGTTCCAGGCGCGCGCGACATATTCGGGGATACGTGCGGCGTCGTCGATGCGCAGCGCCAGCTTGGCGAGCGGCGTGAACATCGCGACCAGATCGACTTCCTGGAAGCCCTCGCGGTCGCGCATGCCGCGATCGACGTCGCCGACGAAGAGCAGCATCGGGATCGAATCCTGCGTCGCGACGTGCACGCCGATGCTCGCATTGGTCGCGCCCGGCCCGCGCGTCACGAAGCATACGCCCGGCTGCCGCGTCATCGTGCCGTCGGCACATGCCATGAACGCCGCGCCGCCTTCCTGCCGACAGGTGACGAGATCCACCTCGGGCGTATCGTGCAGCGCGTCGAGCACTGCGAGGAAGCTCTCGCCGGGTACGTGGAAGATGCGGTCGCAGCCCTGCGCGACCAGATTGTCGACGAGGATCCTGCCCCCGGTTCGTTTCGCGGTCATGCCGCATCTCTAGACCGAGCGAAGCCGCGGGCGTAACCCCCATGGGCATGTTGATCATCGGCAATCACGTCTCGCCCTATGCCCGCAAGGTTTTGGTCGCGCTCGATCACAAGGGCGTCGAGGTCGAGATCGACCCGATCGTGCCTTTCTACGGCACCGACGCCTTCACCGCGGTAAGCCCGCTGCGGCGGATTCCGGTGCTGATCGACGGCGATCTGGTGCTCAACGACTCGACCGTGATCGCCGAATATATCGACGAGCGATGGCCCGATCCGCCGCTGATGCCCAAGGGCGCGGCGGATCGGGCGAGGGCACGCTGGATGGAGGAGTTCGCCGACAGTCGGTTGGGCGATCTCCTCATCTGGCGGCTGTTCTACCAGCGCACGGTCGTGCCTTCCGTCTGGAAGCGCGAACCCGACGAGGCGCTGATCGCGCGGACCATCGAACGGGATCTGCCCGAGGCGCTGGACTGGATCGAGGCGCGCGCCCCGGCCGAGGGGTTCCTGTTCGACCATGTCTGCACCGCCGACATCGCCTATGCCTGCTTCTTCAGGAATGCCGCGCTCGTCGGCTATGCGATCGACGCCGAGTGCTGGCCGCGTACCGCCGGCTGGATCGCGCGCGTCGGCGCGGTGCCCGCGTTCGCGGCCAGCATGAAGTTCGAGCAGGCGATCTTCGGCGTGCGCTCGGCCGATCGTCGCGCGGCGCTGCGCGCGGCCGGCGCGCGGATTTCCGAGCAGAGCTATGGCGGCGCGGTGCCGCAGCGGAGCCTGATGCTGGGCGACGGTCCCCGCGACTGAGCAAAAAAAGGGGCCGCGCAGCCCGTGCCGCGCGGCCCCTGTTCGTCGCTCGCTTCGGATCAGAAGCGGAAGCCGACTCCGGCGACCACCTGGTCGCGGTTCAGCTCGAGCTCTTCGTAGCGCGAGTAGCGATACTCGACCTTGCCGAAGAAGTTGCCGAAGCTGCGCTCGACGCCGACGCCAAGGCGATAGCCGTCGCTGGTGATGCCGCCCAGGCCGTCGGCTTCGACGCGCGCGTTGGTCAGGCCGGCCTTGCCATAGACCAGGTTGGCGCCGCCCACGACGAAGCCGATACGGCCGCCGACGAAGATATCGCGGCCCGCGCTCACGCCCAGTTCCTCGGTGGTCGCGCCGGTGATCTCGGTCTCGGCGCCGATCACTGCCTGGCCGATCTGGTGGTCATAGCCCAGCGCGCCGCCATAGACGAAGCCCGACTGGCCTTCGTCTTCGGCGCCTGCGTGGTCCCAGCCGGCGACGATCTCGGCGCGCGGACCGGTGAAGCTCGCGTCCTGGGCAAGAGCGGGGGTTGCGGTCGCCGCCACCAGGGCGAGCGCCGTCGTTGCGAGAATTCGCATTCGTTGTCCTATCTGTGGAGTTTTGTTCTTAGCTTCGGATGGCCATCCGAGTGCTCAGATAGTCCGCCGTTTCGCAGGTGCAATATGGCAGTTCGATTACAATGCGGTGTGTGACTCTTGTGCCACAGCGCAACAATCGTGCAAAACCTGAAAGCCGGTTCACCTTCGCTTGACCGGCACGTGTCGCGGCGCTTATCGCCCGCGGCAAAGGAGAGACTCGCGCCATGAAGAAGCTCTATCCGAACGCCGAAGCCGCGCTTGAAGGACTGTTGTTCGACGGCATGGCGCTCTGCGCCGGCGGGTTCGGCCTGTGCGGCATCCCCGAGCGGCTGATCGATGCGATCCAGGCCGCGGGCGTGAAGGATCTCACGATCGCCAGCAACAATGCGGGCATCGACAATGAAGGCCTCGGCAAGCTGCTGCGCAGCCGCCAGGTCAAGAAGATGATTTCCTCCTACGTCGGCGAGAACAAGGAGTTCGAGCGCCAGTATCTCTCCGGCGAGCTCGAAGTCGAATTCTGCCCCCAGGGCACGCTCGCCGAGCGATGCCGCGCGGGCGGCGCGGGCATTCCCGGCTTCTACACCAAGACCGGCGTCGGCACGAAAGTGGCCGAGGGCAAGGAAGTGAAGGTCTTCGACGGCCCGAATGGACCTGAGGAGTATATTCTCGAGCGCGGCATCCGCGCCGATCTGTCGATCATCAAGGGCTGGAAGGCCGATGAGGCGGGCAATCTCGTCTTCCGCAAGACCGCGCGCAACTTCAATCAGCCGATGGCGACCGCGGCGAATATCTGCGTCGCCGAAGTGGAGGAAGTCGTGCCGGTGGGCAGCCTCGATCCCGACTGCATCCATCTGCCCGGCATCTATGTGAAGCGGATGATCGTCGGCGCGCCCTACGACAAGAAGATCGAGTTCCGCACCGTCCGGGAACGCGAGGCGGCGTGACCGCGATGCGCGTCTGGCGCTTCGGATTGCTGTTGATCGGGGCGCCGGTGCTGTCGGGCTGCGTGGCGGCCGCGCTGCCCGTGCTGGCGGGCGCCACGGTGTTGCGCAACCAGTTCTCCGAGGGCCAGGATGCGCCGCGACGCGCGGAACCCACGGCGCAGCCCGGCTCCGCTGTCCGTGCCGAGGATCTCGTCGGGCGCGAGTTTCGCACCGAGGACGGGCAGGTCGTTCGGATCATTGGGGCCGGGCAGCTTCCGCCGCCCGACGGCGCGGTTCCGCGCGCTGCTACGGCACCCGCTGCCGCACGCCCGGCCGAGGTGGCGGTGCCGGGCGGAATGCAGTTCCTCTACGGCTCGGCCGAGGCCGCGGCGATCAGCATCCAGACCTATCAGGCGCTGTGGCGTTATGTGGACGATCGGGTGCTCGACCGTCTGGCCGGGCAGGATGTCGCCAGCGTGGTGCTCGCCTCCGATGCGACGCTCGAGCGGATGACCTTCGTTCCATGCGCCGGCAAGCCGCTCGCGGTGGTGTTCGACGTCGATGAAACCGTGCTGCTGAACACGGGCTACGAGGCCGATGACGCGCGCCGGGGCACCGGGTTCGATCCCGATCGCTGGAGCCGCTGGGAAGCGACCGGCGCCGGCCAGGTCGAGGCGGTGCCGGGCGCCGTCGAGACGATCGAGGCGATGCGGCGCCGCGAGGTTGCGGTGATCTTCAACAGCAATCGCGCATCGGCCAATGCCGAGGGCACGGCCGCCGCGCTGCGGGCTGCCGGGCTGGGCGAGGCGGTGCATGGCGACACGCTGTGGCTTAAGGGAGACGCGCCCGGCGGCAGCGCAAAGGACGCGCGGCGCTGGGCCATCGCCGAGCGCTATTGCGTCGTCGCGATGGTCGGCGATCAGCTCGGCGATTTCAGCGATCTGTTCAACAGCGGCGATGCGCCGCCGCGCATCCGGCGCAATCTCGCTGCGCAGACGATGATCGCGCCGATGTGGGGAACCGGCTGGTTCCTCTTGCCCAATCCCGTCTACGGCGCGGGCGTGACGGGAGGCTATGAAGAGATATTCCCGCCGAACCTGCAATGGGCCGATCCGGCCGAGGAGTGAGCTATGCCCTGGACTCGTGACGAAATGGCCGCCCGCGCGGCGAAGGAACTGCGCGACGGCTTCTATGTGAACCTCGGCATCGGCATCCCGACGCTGGTGGCGAATCACATTCCCGACGGTGTCGAAGTGACGCTCCAGTCGGAAAACGGCATGCTCGGCATCGGGCCGTTCCCCTATGAGGATCAGGTCGATCCCGATCTCATCAACGCCGGCAAGCAGACGATCAGCGAGCTGCCCCAGTCGGTCTATTTCGGATCGGACCAGAGCTTCGCGATGATCCGCGGCGGCCATATCGACCTCACCGTGCTTGGCGCGATGGAAGTCAGCGCGGGCGGCGACATCGCCAACTGGATGATTCCCGGCAAGATGATCAAGGGCATGGGCGGCGCCATGGACCTGGTGGCTGGCGTGAAGAAGATCATCGTGGTGATGGAGCACACCGCCAAGGACGGCAGCCCCAAGTTCATCCCCGAATGCACGCTGCCGCTCACGGGCAAGAATGTGGTCGACATGATCGTCACCGATCTCGCGGTGTTCCAGCGCCCCGATCACGACAGTCCGTTCCGCCTGATCGAGCTCGCGCCCGGCGTGACTGCCGACGAAGTCGCGGCGAAGACCACGGCGCGGTACGAGGCGCTTGCCGCCGCCTGAGGAGTCCGTGAACGCGACGCTGCTGGTCGAGGGGAGGCCGCTCCCTTCGGTCGTGGTCCGGCCGCGGCCACGCCGCGGATTGGGCAAGCTTGTTGCCGCAGCGCTTGCGGGCGCGCACGATTCGGTTAAAGCCGCAGCGTCATGGCAAGCGCACCCCGCACTCTTTACGAGAAGATTTGGGCCGATCACGTCGTCGATCGCCGCGACGACGGCACCTGCCTGATCTACATCGACCGGCATCTCGTCCATGAAGTGACGAGCCCGCAGGCGTTCGAGGCGTTGCGCGCCGCCGGCCGCCGCGTCCGCCGCCCCGATCTCACGCTCGCCGTTCCCGATCACAATCTGCCGACCACGGCGCGCGTCGCGGCGGACGGCACGCCGCTGCCGATCGCCGATCCCGCCAGCGCCGAGCAGCTCGCGGCGCTGCGGCGCAACACCGCCGATTTCGGCATCGACTATATCGACGCGCTCGCCGCCGCGCAGGGGATCGTCCATGTCGTCGGCCCCGAACAGGGGTTCACGCTGCCCGGCACCACGCTGGTGTGCGGCGACAGCCACACCGCCGCGCACGGCGCACTCGGTGCGCTCGCCTTCGGTATCGGCACCAGCGAAGTCGAGCATGTGCTGGCGACGCAGACGCTGCTGCTCAAACAGTCGAAGACGATGGAAGTGCGCATCGAAGGCGCGCTCGGCTTCGGCGTCGCCCCCAAGGACGTGATCCTGGCGGTGATCGGCCGGATCGGCGCGGCGGGAGGGACCGGCCATGTCATCGAATATACCGGCGACACGATCCGGGCGATGTCGGTCGAGGGGCGTCTCACCATTGCCAACATGTCGATCGAGGGCGGCGCGCGCGCCGGGCTGATCGCGCCCGACGAGACGACCTACGCCTATCTGAAGGGCCGCCCGATGGCGCCGACGGGGGAGGCATGGGAGCGCGCGCTCGCCTATTGGCGCACGCTGCCCAGCGATCCCGGCGCAGCCTATGATCGCAGCGTCCGCATCGATGCGGGCGACATCGCGCCCTCGCTCACCTGGGGCACCAGCCCGGAGGACGTCGTGCCGGTCACCGGCCATGTCCCCGATCCCGAAGGTTTCGACGATCCCGCCCGGCGCGAGGCCGCGCGCAAGTCGCTTGCCTATATGGGTCTCGCACCCGGCACGGCGATGCAGGACATTCCGGTCAGCCACATCTTCATCGGATCGTGCACCAACAGCCGGATCGAGGATCTGCGCGCCGCCGCCGACGTGCTGCGCGGCCGCCGCGTGGCGGACGGCGTGCGCCAGGCGCTGGTCGTGCCCGGTTCGGGGCTGGTCAAGCGCCAGGCCGAGGCGGAGGGGATCGATCGCATCTTCGTCGAGGCGGGGTTCGAGTGGCGCGAGCCGGGCTGTTCGATGTGTCTCGCCATGAACCCGGACAAAGTGCCCCCGGGCGCACGTTGCGCTTCAACTTCGAACCGGAATTTCGTAGGACGGCAAGGTCCTGGGGCGAGGACTCACCTGCTGTCTCCGGCGATGGCCGCTGCCGCTGCCGTCACCGGCCGTCTGGCGGATGTTCGTGATCTCGTGGCGCAGCGATCCGGTTCGGGGGAGTGATCATGAAGCGCGCATTGATGATTTTGGTTGCGGGAACGATCGTCAGCGGCATCGCCGCTGCCTATGCCGCCACTGCGCGGCAGGTGGACGGCGCCGCACTCTATGGCGATGCGCCTGCCGATGGCGCGGACGCGGCGGACCGCTCCGTCACGGCGCGCTGATCGGGGTATGCCGAACGCGCCGATCCGCACGGTGGAGGGCCGCGCCTATCCCTGGGGTGCGGAGAATGTCGACACCGATCTCATCATTCCGGCCCATTGGCTGAAGACCACCCGCCGCACCGGCCTTGGCCGTGGCGTGTTCGAAGCGGTGCGTGCCGATCCGGATAACGTCTTCGATGATCCGCGCTATTCCGGCGCGCCGATCCTGATCGCCGGGGAAAATTTCGGCTGCGGTTCGAGCCGCGAGCATGCCGCCTGGGCGCTGGCCGAATTCGGCGTCCGCGCCGTGATCGCGCCCAGCTTTTCCGACATCTTCTCGGGTAACGCGTTCAAGAACGGCATCCTCACGGTCGAACTGCCGCAGCAGGCGGTCGATCGGTTGGTCGCGGTCGCGCGCGAGCATCCGATCGCGATCGATCTCGAGACGAGGACGGTCACCACGCCGTTTCAGGACCGGTTCGACTTCGAACTCGATCCCTTTCGTCGCCACTGTCTGATGGAGGGGCTGGACGAGATCGGTCTCACACTGGCAAAGGATACCGCGATTTCGAATTTCGAAACCCGGGTCGCCACGCAGCGGCCCTGGATCGCGGTGGAGACTGGCCATGAAAGCACTTCTCTCGAAAGCCCCGGGCGGACCTGAAACTCTGACGCTCGAAGAGCTCCCCGACCCCGCACCGGGCAAGGGCGAGGTTCTGGTCGCCGTCAAAGCCTGTTCGATCAACTATCCCGACGTCCTCATCATCGAGGATAAATATCAGTTCCGGCCGCAGCGCCCCTTCGCGCCGGGCAGCGAAATCTCCGGCACGGTCGCGGCGGTGGGCGAGGGGGTTTCGGGCTGGGCGGTCGGCGATCGCGTGATCGCCACCACCGGCCACGGCGGCCTAGCGGAAAAGGTCGTCGTCCCGGCCGATCGGCTCTACCGCCTGCCGGAGAACCGCAGCTTCGAGGAAGGGGCCGCGCTGCTCCTCACCTATGCCACCACCATCCACGCGCTGCTCGATCGCGGAAAGCTGGTCGAGGGGCAGACGCTGCTCGTTTTGGGCGCGGCGGGCGGCGTGGGCCTCGCCGCGGTCGAGCTCGGCAAGGCGTTCGGCGCACGAGTCGTCGCCGCCGTCTCGTCCGAGGAAAAGGCCGCCGCCGCGCGCGATGCCGGCGCCGATGCCACGCTCGTCTATCCGCGCGCGCCGTTCGACAAGGATCAGTCGAAGGCGCTCGCCGGTCAGTTCAAGGATGCCGTCGGTCCCGAAGGCGCGCATGTGATCTACGATCCGGTGGGCGGCGACTATGCCGAGCCCGCGCTGCGCTCGATCGCCTGGGAGGGCCGCTATCTGGTCGTCGGCTTCCCCGCCGGCATTCCCAAGCTGCCGCTCAACCTCACGCTGCTCAAGAGCTGCGACGTGTGCGGCGTGTTCTGGGGCGCCTTCGCCGCGCGCGATCCGAAGGCGAACCAGGACCATGTCGAGCGGCTGTTCCGGCTCTGGAGCGAAGGCCGGATCGCGCCGAAGGTGACCGAGGTGTTCGCCTTCGCCGACGGCGGCGATGCCATTGCGAAAATGGCCGCGCGCAAGGCGATCGGCAAGCTGGTGGTGCGGGTGGCGGATTAGGTCGTGAACGCATGAACGGCCGCTTTCGGCACTAAGGGCAGAACGTCCGAGGTTGGTGGAAAGCGGACGGGTAGCTTTCACGTATAGTGAGGCGGTTGCAGACGTTGACCGAACCCGCTTCCCCGATCACCATCCCGACATGTTTGAAGCCAAGCCGACAGCTCGCGCCGATATGACCGCCGGGACGCTTTACGCAGTCACTGGTGAGGCTGGATGGACTTACTACGGGCAGATCACGCCGGAGAAGATGGTCGGTTTTTTTCGGCGGCGCGATCTAGAACCGTCAGCGCCCAGCGATGTGTTAGCTGCCAAAATCATGAGTGTGATTAGCGTAGCTTATCCTTCGATCACCAGGGCTTTGCGAACGGGTCGATGGAAGAAGCTCGGCGGATTTCCCGTTGTGGAAGAACTTGTTGCACCGCGCCCCTCGGTTCAGTGGCCGGTCGGCACACTTACTGTGACCGTTTGGGTGGGAGACCGGGTGGCCTACGACACCCGAGTGGAAGACTCAGCGATACAGAGCATGGAGTTGATGGCTGTATGGGATGCCGGCGAACACATTCCGGCACGGCTGACCGCCGACTTCGGCGCCGAAGAAGCCGAATGGCATGTTGGGGGCCCAATTTGGCGGGAACGACGCATCAAGGAGGAAATGGCGGCGCGCTTCACGGACCAGCCTTGGAACCGGCTTCCCGAGGACTGGGTGCCTACTGAGGTCCGCTCCTAGGGCTCGACGCTCTGCGACCGAACGTCCGCTATTGAGGCGCTAGCGGATAGGCTGCCGTTATGGGTCACCCCCATGCCCCGTGTGCCCCGTTGCCTTCGCTTCCGCGCCCTCCTATCTCGCTTGGATTGGTTTCACACGGGGCAGGGATTGCGCATGACCAGTTTCGACGATCGCGAAAAGGCGTTCGAGGCAAAGTACGCACGCGATGAGGAAATGGCGTTCCGCGTGATCGCGCGGCGCAACCGGCTGCTCGGCCAGTGGGCCGCCTCCAAGATGGGGCTCACGCCCGAAGAGACCGATGCCTATGCCAAGGCGGTCGTCCAGGCCGATTTCGAGGAAATCGGCGACGAGGACGTGATCCGCAAGCTGGTGGGCGATCTCACTGCCGCCGGTGTCGACATCGACGAGGCGACGGTGCGCAAGGCCGTCGACGAGCAGCTCGTCGAGGCGCGCCGCCAGCTGATGGAAGCGAAGTAATCCGATGCCGATGCCGGCCGACCAGATCGAGGCGCTGATCCGGGAGGCGTTTCCCGACGCCCAGGTCGAGATCACCGATCTTGCCGGTGACGGCGATCATTATGCAGCGCGCGTGGTGAGCGAGCGGTTCCGCGGAATGTCGCGCGTGGCGCAGCAGCGCGCCGTCTATTCGGCGCTCGGCGACCGGATGGGCGGCGAACTGCATGCGCTTCAGCTCACCACGCAGGCGCCCGTACAGGAGTAAAGCCATGACCGACGACGTGCAGCAGCGGATCCAGGGACTCGTCGATTCGAACGACGTCCTGCTGTTCATGAAGGGCAGCCCGCTCTTTCCCCAGTGCGGCTTTTCCAGCCGCGCGATCGCGATCCTCAATCATCTCGGCGTTTCCTTCGAAAGCGTCGATGTGCTGCAGGATCAGGGCATCCGTCAGGGCATCAAGACCTTTTCGGACTGGCCAACCATCCCGCAGCTCTATGTGAAGGGCGAATTCGTCGGCGGATCGGACATCATGATGGAGATGTACGAATCGGGCGAACTGGCCGATCTGATGACCGAAAAGGGCGTCGCCCCTTCCTGAGCGACGCTGCCGCGCGATCCGTCTGTGGCCGGGAAACCCGGGGGCGGGCGGGTCGACGCGAGACCGGTAAAAGCTGGTCGACCCGCCCTGCTGAAGCGTTGAAACGCTCGGGTATTCCAACCGATGCAGCCTGCGTGCCAATTCGCGGCGCGCACGGAAATCCGCCGATGCGATGGTTAACGCGCCCGCCGCTGCGCGTTCTGCTGTAAACCTTTCCGACAGTTGCGGCGCCGCCACGCTCGCCGCTGCCGCGTCGTTGCGCCTGCGAGTCGTTCAGCCCGCGTTCAGCCCCATTGACTACATGCGTAAACATGGATTACAGATGTAGTCGAAAGAGGGACGGACGCATGACCGAACGAATCAGCGATGCCGAACACGCCGTGATGGAAGTGCTGTGGGAGCGTTCGCCGCTCTCCGCACAGGAAGTCGCCGAGCGCGTGGCGCCCGAACGCGATTGGAGCGCCAACACCGTCAAGACGCTGCTGGGGCGGCTGCTGGCCAAGAACATCATCGCGCATGAGGAGGAGGGCCGCCGCTATCTTTACCGGCCGCTCGTGCAGCGCGGCGATTATGTCGCCGGCGAATCGCGCCGGCTGATGGACCGGCTGTTCGGCGGCAGGCTGACGCCGCTGGTCGCGCATCTCGCCGAGCGCGACGCGCTCACCGATCAGGACATTTCGGAAATCGAAGCGCTGCTGAAGGATCTCAAGCAATGATTGCCTGGGCCGTCGAAACGCTGTTCGCCACCACGCTGCTGATGCTGCTGGTGCTCGCGATCCGTGCGCCCGTGCGCCGCGCCTTCGGGGCGGGCATGGCCTATGCGCTGTGGCTGCTTCCGGCGGCGCGCATGGTCCTGCCGCCGCTGCCGGAGAGCTGGCGCGAGCAGGCGGCGGTGCCCGTCGCCGCGGCGGGCGACATCGTCACCGTCTATGTGCTCGAGCCGCTGTCGGCCGGCACCGGGGCAGCCGCGGAAGCGCCTGCGATCGACTGGCTCGCGCTGCTCGGCGGCGCCTGGGCGGTCGGCGCCGCCGGGTTCCTGCTCTATCATCTCGTCGCGCACAGCCTGTTCTGCAGCCGGCTGCTGGCGCGCGCGCGGATCGACCGCACCGTCGCCGGGGGGCGCGTCCGTGTGATCGAGACCGACGCCGCCCATGGCCCGCTCGCCTTCGGCATCTTCCACAAATATGTCGCCTTTCCGCGCGACTTTTCCGAGCGCTACGACGATCTCGAGCAGGATCTCGCGCTGGCCCACGAGCTTGGCCATCACGTCCGCGGCGATCTGATCGCCAATTGGGTCGCGCTCGTGATCCTCGCGCTCCACTGGTTCAATCCGGTCGCCTGGCGCGCGTTCCGCGCCTTCCGCGCCGATCAGGAAATGGCCTGCGACGCACTCGTGCTCTCCGGCCGCGCCCAGGCACTGCGCCATGCCTATGGCCGTGCGATCGTCAAGTCCGCGCATGGGGGCGCGGTCTCGGCGGCATGTCACTTGCACACGATAAACGAACTCAAAGGGAGGCTCCGCATGCTTTCGAAGACCAACAAGACATCCCCCACGCGTCTCGCCGCCGGAAGCGCGGGCGGGCTGGCCCTGGCGCTCGCCGCGCTTGGCCTCACCGCCTCGGGCACCCAGGCCGCCGAGACGATCCGCGACAAGGTCGGCCGCACGATCGGCGTCGATCTCGCCGCGCTCCAGGATGTGCCGCCCGCGCCGCCTGCGCCTCCCGCGCTGCCGCATGGCGACCTGCCCGAGCCGCCGGAGGCTCCCGAGGCGCCGGAGGCTCCCGAAGCGCCCGATATGGAAGGCGCGAGCGTCTATCGCATCCGCACGATCCAGACCGGCGAAGCGATGGTTGATGCCGAGGCGATCCGCCGCAGCATTCCCGATGTCCGCGAACTGAACTGCGGCACCTCGGGCGGTGAGCGCGACGAAATCGTCACCCACAGCACCGAAGGCGACCGCCAGGTGATCCGCATCTGCACCGATCGCATCCAGGTGATGGCGGCGCGCGCCGAGGCCGATGCCGCCCGTGCGAAGGTCGAGGCGCTTGCCCATGCCCGCCGCGCGGTGGCCCATGCCCGCACCCGGGTCGCCAGCGATCCCGAACTCACCGCCGAGCAGCGGGCCGAGGCACTCGCCGATCTCGACGCCGCGATCGCCGAGATCGAAGCCGAGTCGCGCAGCGACGATTGAGAGGGGGAGGGGGTTCTCCCGCTCTGCCCCTTGAGCGCGAGACACCCTCCGGGGCCGGTCGCTTTCCTTCGGGCGGCCGGCCCCGATCGTGTTCGCGGCCGGCGCATGCCCTTGTCTAGCGGGCGCGAAACCGCCATCTCCGGGCCATGACGCAAGCCTCACCCGGCGTGGCGGAGCAGGTCGAGCCGATGGTCGCGCGCGTGCTGGCGCCGAACCCGTCGCCCTATACCTACACCGGAACGCAGAGCTTTCTGGTCGGCACCCGCGATCTTGCGGTGATCGATCCCGGCCCCGACGAGCCCGAGCATGTCGCCGCGCTGCTGGCGGCGATCGCCGATCGGCCGGTTCGCGCCATCCTGTGCACCCACACCCATCGCGACCACAGCCCCGCCGCCGCCGCGCTGAAGGCGGCGACCGGCGCGCCGGTGATCGGCTGCGCGCCGCTCGCGGTCGCCGATCTCGGCCCGCGCGCCGATGCTTCGTTCGACGCCGCCTATGCGCCCGATCGCGTGCTGGCCGATGGCGAGCAGGTCGCCGGCGAGGGGTGGGCGCTCACGGCGATCGCCACCCCCGGCCACACCTCGAACCATCTGTGTTTCGCGCTCGACGAGCGCGGCGTGCTCTTCACCGGCGATCATGTGATGGGCTGGTCGACCACGGTGGTGGCCCCGCCCGACGGCGACATGACTGCCTATCTCGCCAGCCTGGAGCGGCTGCTGGAGCGCGACGACCAGGTCTATTATCCCGCCCACGGTCCCGAAGTGCGCAATCCGCGCCGCTTCGTGCGCGGCCTGATCGGCCATCGCAAGCAGCGCGAGGGCCAGATCCTCCGCCTGCTGCGCGAGGAGGGCCGCGACGTCCCCGCGCTGGTCCAGCGCATGTATGTCGGGCTCGATCCGCGATTGATCGGCGCGGCGGAACGATCGGTGCTTGCGCATCTTATCGATCTCAACGGCCGCGGACTGGTCGCCCGCGACGGAGAAAGCTGGAGGATGGCGGCATGAGGCGTGGATGCTCGACGTTCCTGGGGGTGTTGCTGGCGCTCGCCGTCGTCAGTGGGCTGCTGCTGTGGTTCGGCCGCGACTATGTCGAGCAGAAGCTCGATCCCGATCCGGTGACGGTCGCCGCCGCCAGTCTTCAGGGGCTGCGCGAGCAGAACCGGCTCTCCACCTTCGCCGCGCGCTACGTCGCGGTGGTCACCTCGCGCCAGAGCCGGCTGGGGCTCACTGCGCGCAAGACGCTCATCATGCCCGGCATGGTCCGCTACGAAGTCGATCTCGCCAGGCTCGATCAGGACGATGTCCAGTGGAATGCCGAAAGCAACACGCTGCGCATCACCCTGCCACCGATCGAAGTGGTCGGCCCCGACGTCGATCTCGACGCGATCCGCGAATATGACGAGGGCGGCATCCTGATGCGGCTGACCGACGCCGAGGACAAGCTCGACGAGGCCAACCGCCAGGCGGCGCAGCGCGAGCTCGTCCGCCAGGCGCGCGAGGAAACGCCGATGCGGCTCGCCCGCGACGCGACGCGCCGGGCGGTCGAGCGCAGCTTCGCGATGCCGCTGCGCGCGGTTGGCGTCGAAGCGAATGTCGAAGTCTATTTCCCCGACGAGCGCAGCGGCGATCGCGAGCAATGGGACGTCTCCCCCTCGATCCGCGACGTGCTGGCGAACCGCCAGTCGGCGCAGGGGCAATGATCGAATCGCTTTCCGGATATCTTCACATCGTGTAGGATGCGCACCTCTGCAGGGGGTCTGCATCGATGGCTACGGTTGTTGGTCGGGGTCCGCTCGCTGCGGACGATAATCGCTTCTTCCTGTTCGGCGCCTTTGCGATGGCCTTCGTGCTCGTCGCGGGCTTCTCGCTGCATCTCGCCTTCGGCCGGTCGAGCTTCTCGGCGCCCGCGATCGTGCATGCGCATGGCGTCGTCTTCTTCGGCTGGGTCGTGCTCTATGTGACTCAGACGATGCTCGCCACTTCGGGGTCGATCGCCTGGCACCGGCGGCTCGGCTGGATTGCCGCCGGCTGGATGGTGGCGATGGTGGTGGTCGGCACGATCGTCGCGGTCGAGGCGGTGCGGCTCGGTCGCGCGGCGCCGGTCTATCGCCCCGCCTATTTCCTCGTGATGGCGCCGCTCACTGTCTATACTTTCGCCGCGCTGTCGACTGCCGCTATCGTGCTGCGGCGGCACAGCGCCTGGCACAAGAGGCTGCATTTCTGCGGCATGGCGATGCTCGTGGGGCCGGGGCTGGGGCGCTTGCTTCCGCTGGCGCTGCTGGTCCCCCATGCCGGCATCCTCGAATTCGTCCTCGTGCTGCTCTTTCCGCTGGCGGGCGTGGTGGCGGACTGGCGGCGCAGCGGCCGGGTCCATCCCGCCTGGTGGTGGGGGATCGGCACGATCCTGGCCGTGCGCGCGCTGATCGGGCTGATCGTCGCGAGCGGCGCCGCACTCTGGCTGCACGGCTTGGTCACGGCGGGCCAGCCGGGCGCCGCCTTGCCGCCGTTCGAATTCCCGCCGCTTCCGCTCATGCCTTGATCCGCCGCGCGCCGCACGCCATGTGCGGTGGGCAATCAAGGGAATGGAAATGGACGCACGCGAGGGCATTGGCGGTACGCTGGCGGGGCTGGACCTGCGCGCCGAGATCGATCGGCTGCGCAAGGAGCGCAACGCCGTCATCCTCGCGCATTATTACCAGAAGCCCGAGCTTCAGGACATCGCCGATTTCGTGGGCGACAGCCTCGATCTCAGCCGCAAGGCGGCGGAGACCGACGCCGATGTGATCGCGTTTTGCGGCGTGCGCTTCATGGCCGAAACGGCCAAGGTGCTCAGCCCGCAGAAGATCGTCGTCCTGCCCGACATGGATGCCGGCTGCAGCCTCGAAGACAGCTGCCCGCCCGATCAGTTCGCCGCCTTCCGCGCGCAGCATTCCGATCACATCGCGCTCACCTACATCAACTGCTCGGTCGAAGTGAAAGCGCTCAGCGACATCATCGTCACCAGCTCCTCGGCCGAAAAGATCCTCAGCCAGATTCCGGAGAGCCAGAAGATCATCTTCGGCCCCGACAAGCATCTCGGCGGCTATCTCAGGCGCAAGACCGGGCGCGACATGCTGCTCTGGCCGGGCGTGTGCATCGTCCACGAGGCGTTCAGCGAAACCGAGCTGCTCAAGCTCAAGGCGCAGCATCCCGACGCGCCGGTCGCGGCGCATCCCGAATGCCCGCCGCACGTGCTCGACCACGCCGATTATGTCGGCTCGACCAGCGGAATCCTCAATTTCGCGCAGAGCTTTCCCGGCGACACGCTGATCGTCGCCACCGAGCCGCACATCATCCACCAGATGGAAAAGGCGGTGCCGGAAAAGACCTTCATCGGCGCGCCGGGTGCCGACGGCAACTGCAACTGCAATATCTGCCCCTATATGGCGCTCAACACGATGGAGAAGCTCTACGTCGCGCTGCGCGACCTCGAGCCGCGGATCGAAATCGCGGAGGATCTGCGGCTCAAGGCGCAGACCAGCCTCGACCGCATGCTCGCGATGGCGAGCGGCACCGTCGGTATGGGCGACTTGGGGCCGGTTCCCGTCACCGGCGACTGAGCCCGGTCGCGGCGCCGGCGCTCATGCGGTGCTGGCGCGCTTGCGGAACAGTTCCTCCAGCTTCTCCAGGTCCGAATCGAGTTCGCGCAAAGCGAAGGTGAACGCCCGGGCGTCCTCGTCGTCGCGCCGCGCCTGCGTCGCGTCGATCGCGCGATCGATCGCCGCGCGTGCCGGGTCCGCATGGGCCGTCGCCTCGCCGCTGTCGGGCGGCTCCAGAAAGGCGCACACTTTCTCGCGAACCTCCCCGATCGCATCCTTCAGCGGCGCATCGGTGCCCAGCGGATCGCCTTGCCGCTCGCGCAGCCGGTCGAGGATGATCAGCGTGTGCCACAGCTGAAGCACGGCGGGGACGAGCGCTTCGACCGGCATGTTCTCGGCGGTGCGGTGCAGGCGCATCCCGTCGGTCAGCTCGCGCGCGGTGCGGATGTTGTCGAGGAAGCGGCGATGGATCGGATCGAGTTCCCGCTCGCCGTCGCCGGTCAGCACTTCGACTTCGGCGGTCAGCAGGTTCCGGCACTCGCCGATCGCGGCGCGGATCGGGCGCATGGCGCGCTTCGCCGCGCTTTCCGGCCACACCAGAAAGGCGCCGGCGGCCCCGGTCACCGATCCGATCAGGATCGCCGCCGCGCGATCGATCGCCCCGCCCAATATTTCGGGATCGGGTTCGAGCGCGATGATCACCGCCGCCACCACGCCGAAGCGGAAATTGGGCAGCGCGGTGGCTATGCCGTTCAGCAGGATCGCCGCAACCGCGAGGCGCAGCAGCGTCAGATCCTCGCCGCCGAACGCCAGCACCGTCGCCAGCCCCACCACGGTGCCGAGCAGCGCCGCGCCGATCCGGCCGGCTGCGGCCACTGCGGTCGCGTCGAGATTCTGGTGCGCCACGAACAGCGCCGAGATCACGCCCCAGCTCCAGCTCGCCTGGTTCAGCCCCACCCATCGGCAGATCAGATAGGCGGCGATGCCCCCGATCGCGCTTTGCAGCCCCAGTCGAATCGGATCGCGCAGCTTTGCCGGGACGATTTGCATGCCGGGCCAATGGTCCCGGCGCTGCGATGGTTCCCGCGTGCCGGGCAACCGTTTCGCCTCCGCCACGTTCCAGCAGCATGAAAGCCTGGCTCCGCCAAATCGCACTGCGCCTCAACGCCAGCTATTGGTTCCTTCCGACCGTTCTCACGCTCGCCGCCATTCTGCTGTCCTTCGCCACCTATGCGGTGGATCGGCAGTTGAACAACGGCTGGGCGGAGGGGGTCAGCTGGCTGCACGATTCGACGCCGGACGGCGCGCGGGCGCTGCTCTCGACCATCGCCGGATCGATGATCTCGGTCGCGGGCACGGTGTTCGCGATCACCATCGCGGCGGTGGTCTATGCCTCGGGCAACTATGGTCCGCGGCTGCTCACCAATTTCATGACCGATCGCGGCAACCAGCTCTCGCTCGGCGTCTTCATCGCGACCTTCGTCTATTGCCTGCTCGTCCTGCGAACGGTGCACCAGCCGGACGAGGCGGGGCGGTTCGGCATGCGCAGCGTCGGCGGCTTCGTGCCCGAACTGTCGCTGGTGACGGCATTTCTCCTGACATTGCTGTCGGTCGCGGTGCTCGTCTATTTCCTCCATCACGTGCCCGACAGCATCCGGATCAATCGCGTGGTCGCCAGCATCGGTCGCCGCGCGCTGCACGACATCGAGGCGCGCTATCCCGATCCCGATCGCGGTACTCCGCTGATCGAGCCTTATGGCGCACGGGGAGCGCCGATCCGCGCCGGTCGCGCCGGCTATATCGAGATCATTGATTTCGAAACGCTCGGCGACGTGTGCGAGCGGCAGGGCGTGCAGGTCCGGCTGGCGGTGCGTTCGGGCGATTTCATCCATTCCGAAATGCCCCTGCTTCACGTCGACGGCACGATAGGCGAGGGCGTCGAGCAGCAGCTGCGCCGCGCCTTCGCGCTGGGTGAGAGCCGCACCTCAAGCCAGGACATCGAATTCTCGATCGACGAGCTGGTGGAGATCGCGCTGCGTGCGCTGTCGCCGGGAATCAACGATCCGTTCACGGCGATCACCTGCCTGCACTGGCTCTCGGCAGTGACGGCACAGCTGGCGCGGCGCGATCTCGGCACGGATGCCGACGGCAATCGCTATGGCACGCGCGGAGTCCATGCGCTCGTCGACGATTTCGATCATTTCCTCCGTCGCGCCTTTGGCGAAGTGAGGGCTTCTGCTGCCGCCAATCCGCTGGCGGCGGTCAGTTTCGTCGACGCGCTCGAAGCGGTGGCCGCCGGCGGGCCGTCGGCGGCACGTGTCGATCAGCTCCGCTGCGAAGCGCGGCTGCTGCTGGCGCAGGCCGAAACGGTGCTCGAAGGGCCTGCGCTCGCCCGGGTCCGCGGCGCGGTCGAACGCTTCGCGCCGGCCGCTTGAGGCGCCGCTGTCCTACACGCGCGCGATATGCCATGGCAGAGCGATGACCGACCCGCAGGCCGCTGCCGACGCAACTTTGTTTCAGGATTCGCGCGAAAACTGCGAAGCTAAGGGCGAATTCGTGCTCGACCGATTCGATCTCGACGGCTTCGTGGCGGCGACGCTGGCCGAGGATCTGGGCGCGGGCGGCGACATCACTTCGCATGCCGTGATCCCGGCCGATGCGATCTTCGAAGGCGTGATGGACAGCCGCGAGGCGATCACCGTCGCCGGCCTGCCGATCGCCGAGGCCTTTTTCCGCGCGCTCGATCCCGACGTCGCGATCGAGCGACTGGTCGAGGATGGCGCGCGCGTCGCGGCGGGGGCGGATCTGCTGCGGCTGCGCGGTCGTGCCCGCGCGCTGCTCACGGCCGAGCGCTCGGCGCTGAACACGGTGCAGCATCTGTCGGGAATCGCCACGCTGACGCGAAGCTATGTCGATGCCATCGCCGGCACCGGCGCGACTCTGCTCGATACGCGCAAGACGCTGCCCGGGCTGCGCATGCTCGAGAAATACGCGACTCGGATGGGCGGCGCGACCAACCACCGCATGGGCCTGTGGGACGCGGCGATGATCAAGGACAATCATGTCGCCGTCGCCGGATCGGTGGGGGAGGCGGTGCGCCGTGCGGTCGCCGCGGGCATTGAACGGATCATCGTCGAGGTCGATCGGCTCGATCAGATCGCGCCCGCGCTCGATGCCGGGGCGACGCATCTGCTGCTCGACAATATGATGCCGGAGATGCTGCGCGAGGCAGTCATGCGGATCGACGGGCGGGTGCCGAGCGAAGCCTCGGGCGGCGTGCGGCTCGAAACGATCGGAGCGATCGCGCAGACCGGAGTCAGTTTCATCAGTGTCGGCCGGATCACTCAGTCGGCGCCGGCCGCCGACATCGGCCTCGATTTCGGCGCGGCCTGATTACTGCCCTACGGTGGCTGTGGAAGGATAGTGCCGGTCGAGATGCTTGCGGATGATCCGCACGTTGCGGGTGTTGGAGCGGAAGAAGAAATCGGCCGCGTCGCCCACTCCGGGCACGAGCCCGAGCAGGAAATCGAGCGCGACATTGCCGACCATCCGGCTCATCGCCATCCTGGACATCTTCAGGTTGCGCGCTTCCCACACCATGTAAAAGCCCAGCATGGCGCCGATGAGGTCGCCGCCGACCGGGATCAGCCCGATCAGTGCGTCCAGCCCGACATGCTGGTTGGTGCCCGGAATCTTGAAGCTGCGCTCGAGCAGCTGGTGCATCCCGTCGACTCGGCGGCGAACCGCCGCAGGGTCGGTTCCGGTAGGAATGCTGCGTGCGGCGTTCCGGATCGTGCTGGAAGCCATTCGCGTGGGGCGTGCCATCGGTCCCTCACTCGCTGTCGTTTCGCAGTTGATCCAACGGGTGCCAGGCGCGGGAGTTCCTCTGCCAGGCGTCCAGACGGAGCGCCACGATAGACCATCGCAGCGGCTGGGCGATAGGGATGAATACGTGCTCGGCGCTCAGCAGCGCATCGGCCTCGGCGATTCGTTGCGCGCGGTTTTGCAGCGTCGGCGCGTCGCGTGCCGCTTCCGCCGCCAGTTCCGCATCTTCCGAACACAGGCGGCATGCGGTCACCAGGAACCAGCGCGCGCTGTCATAGGGGGCCACTGCATCGATCAGCCGCAGGTCCGCATCGGCACGCATCGCCACGCGTTCGCCTTCGATTCCGATCGACCGCAGGTCGGCGGCAAGATGCGCCCACAGCATCGTGGCGCCCGGCCCCTCCGGAAGTGCGACTCGGAGCCGCACCGAATCCACTTCCGCCTCCTGTCTCCACACGCTGACTCGTGCCCGTGCGCGGGCCCGGCGTTCCTCGAGCGTCAGTGCTGCCCATTGCGGCACGGCGGGAGCGGCAGAGGAGTCGAGCTGTTCCGGGAGCAGCGTGGTGACCGGCGTTCGCTCCGGCAGCACGCGCTGGACGATCGCGTCGCGGTCGATCGCCATTGCCACGGCCGCTCGATTCTCCGGTTCGGCAAGAAAGCCGTCCTGCTCGACGACGGCCAGGCCGAACAGCCCCAGGGCGGGATCGAAGCGGATATTGGCCGGAGCAATGCCTGCCGCTCCCACCAGCGGCCAATCGACGAACGTCCCGCCGAGCACGAGATCCGATTTGCGCGCGGCGAAGCGCGCCAGCGCCAGCGCGGCGCGCTCCCCGTGGAGCTGCACGAATTCCGCCGGGCCGGGGCCCTCATATCCCTCTTCCGCGATGCGCTCCGAATCGATCGCGGGGCGCAGCAGAACCCCCGATTGCTCGTCTTCCTCCACGCGGAAGGGGCCGGTGCCGCCAAGCGTCTGCGGTCGGACAATCGCCATTTCGGGTTGAGCGAAAAGCTGCAGCAGATCAGGGCGCGAGCGCCGCAGCCGCACTTCGATGACTCGCGGCGTCATCTCGACGATCTCGTCGACCACCTCCAGATACGGTGCCAGCGGGTTCCTGCTGTTGGAGGCCGTTGCACGGCGGAGTGCACGCACCACTTGCTGCGCAGTCACTTCGCTGCCGTCGGGCCATTCGGCGTCGCGCAGCCGAAAGATGAAGCTGCGCCCCTCGTCGATCACGATCCAGCGCTCGGCAAGCCCGGCCACGATCTGGCCATTGCTGTCGAAGCGTACCAACCCCTGAGCGGTCGCATAGAGAAACACCGCCTCGGGAAATTCCAGCGGCTCGCGGCTGGGATTGGCGGCTTCCGCTTCGCCGCCGATCGCGCTCGCCACCACCGGCACATCGTCAGGCCGTGGTTCGCCGCATCCTGCCGCTGCCAGTGCCAGCGCAAGCGCGATCGGCAGGGGCAGGCGATTCATCAGGATATCCGCTGCTGGAGACGACGGAGCTGTACGACCATGGCTTGGTCCTGCCAACTTGGGCTGTCGGCGGCAACCTGTCGAGAAGCAGCTTGGCCGGCCGGCGCAGCCGCCATAGGATCGAAACAATGCCATCTTCCATTTCCCGGCACGAGCGCAGCGACGGTGCGGCCCGGCTGATACGCGCCGGCATGTGGCTCTCGCATGGGCTACGCCGGCTTTACTGGTTCGTCGTGCGGCCGGTGACGCGTGGCGTGCGCGCGATTCCCGTCACGCCGGACGGTCGGGTCGTGCTGGTCCGGCACAGCTATGTCCCGGGGTGGCATTTGCCCGGCGGTGGGTGGGAGGCGGGGGAGGCGGCGGAGTCCGCGATGCTGCGTGAGCTACGCGAGGAGATCGGTCTCGTGTCCCACGGCAGCGTGACCTGGCTCGAGGAGTATTTCCACCGCCCCAACCATAAGCGGGACACGGTGCAGCTGTTCCACGTCGCCGACGTGGTCGTCGTGCCCAGGCTGTCGCTGGAGATCGAGGCAGTCGCCGCATGGCCGCCGGATGCGCTTCCCGCCGATGCCACCGCGGCAACTCGGCGACAGGTCGCACAATGGGTGTTGCGCGCTGGTGCGGACGGCGGGACTTGAACCCGCACTCTCTTGCGAGAAGCGGATTTTAAGTCCGCTGCGTCTACCGATTTCGCCACGTCCGCGCGCGGGCAACGCAAGCCCAAGGCGGGCGCAGGCGTCAATGGCCTAGACGTTGAGGCGAAGGCGCATTTCCTTGCCGGGCTTGAAATAGGGCACGCGCTTTGCGCTCACCGTCACCGTTTCGCCGGTGCGGGGATTGCGGCCCACGCGCGAGTCGCGCGATCGCGTGGAGAAGGCACCGAAGCCGCGAAGCTCGACTCGACCGTTCTCTGCCAGCCGTTGCACGATCTCGTCGAAGAACACGGAGACGATCTTCTCGACTTCCCGGGCCGAGAGCTCCGGATTGTCGTCAGCCAGCAGTTGTACAAGCTCGGAACGGATCATTCACGCTCTCCCTGGAGCGCCACCGATCTGTTTTGCGACCGGGCGACGCTGCGACCCTTTGGCGACCCTTAGCCGTGAAACCTAATCTTCATCAACCAGAAGATTTGCGGATGTTCACTTGCCGGTGGCCGACGCCGGGGAGCGCGGTTGCGCTCCCCGGCGGGTAGGCAGGTCACTCGTTGCTGCCGCCGCGTGCCTTGAGGGCTTCGCCAAGAATGTCGCCCAGCGACGCGCCCGAGTCGGACGAGCCATATTGCGCAACTGCCTGCTTCTCTTCGGCGATCTGCATCGCCTTGATCGAGAAGGTGGGCTTCTTCGAACGATCGAAGCCGGTAACCATCGCGTCGAACTTTTGGCCGACCTGGAACCGCTCCGGACGCTGCTCGTCGCGATCGCGGCCGAGATCGGTACGCTTGATGAAGCCGGTCGCACCGTCTTCGCCGACCTGCACTTCGAGTCCGGCATCGCGGACCTCGAGCACGCTGACGGTGACGATCGCGCCCTTGTTGACGCCGCTGCCGCTCGTCGGGACGCCCGCTGCCGGTGCGCCGCGCTCGAGCTGCTTCATGCCGAGGCTGATGCGCTCCTTGTCGGGCTCAACGGCCAGGACGACGGCCTGAACGGTCTCGCCCTTGCGGTGCAGGTTGAGCGCGTCCTCGCCCGAGATGCCCCAGGCGATGTCCGACATGTGGACCATGCCATCGACGTCGCCGTCGAGGCCGATGAACAGGCCGAACTCGGTCGCGTTCTTCACTTCGCCTTCGACGGTCGAGCCCACCGGGTGATCCTCGGCGAACTTGTCCCACGGATTGGCCTGGGCCTGCTTGAGACCGAGGCTGATGCGGCGCTTGTCCTCGTCCACCTCGAGCACGACGACTTCGACTTCCTGCGAGGTCGAGACGATCTTGCCGGGATGCACGTTCTTCTTGGTCCAGCTCATTTCGCTGACGTGGACCAGGCCCTCGATGCCCGCTTCCAGCTCGACGAAGGCGCCGTATTCGGTGATGTTGGTCACGCGGCCGGCAAGCTTGACGCCGACCGGATACTTGGCGCTCGCGCCTTCCCACGGATCGCTCTCGAGCTGCTTCATGCCGAGGCTGATGCGCTGCGTCTCGCGATTGATGCGGATGATCTGGACACGGACGGTGTCGCCGATGTTGAGCATCTCCGAGGGATGCTGGACGCGCTTGTAGCTAAGGTCGGTGACGTGGAGCAGGCCGTCGATGCCGCCCAGGTCAACGAACGCGCCGTAATCGGTGATGTTCTTGACGACGCCATCGATCACCTGGCCTTCGGTGAGGCTCTGGATCAGGCCCGAACGCTGTTCGGCGCGCGTCTCTTCGAGAACGGCGCGACGCGAAACCACGATGTTGCCGCGCTTGCGGTCCATCTTGAGGATCTGGAACGGCTGGGGAATGTCCATCAGCGGCGTGACGTCACGCACGGGACGGATGTCCACCTGCGAACCGGGCAGGAACGCCACGGCGCCGTTCAGGTCGACAGTGAAGCCGCCCTTCACACGGCCGAAGATCACGCCCTCGACACGGGCCGACTTGGCGAATTCGGTTTCCAGCTTGTCCCAGGCGGCTTCGCGGCGTGCGCGATCGCGCGAGAGCATCGCTTCGCCCTGGGCGTTCTCGACGCGGTCGACATAGACTTCGACTTCGTCGCCGACCTTCAGCTCGGCCTTCTGACCGGGAGCGGCGAATTCGCGCAGCGAGACGCGGCCTTCGCTCTTCAGCCCGACGTCGATGACGGCGAGATCGTTTTCGATCGCAGTGACGGTGCCGATGACGACGCGACCTTCGAAGCCGTCGCTGTCGCCCAACGTCGCGTCGAGCATTGCCGCGAAATCATCGCGGGAGGGGGTTGCCGTGGTGGCCATGTGGTGTGCAGTTCCTGTGTCGTCGTTTCCGGCCAGCCGGTTGTCTCCGGCGGTCTTGTGGCCGATCTGCCGCGGCGGCCGAACGCCGGTCGCGGCATCCATGCGCGCCATCATCAGCGGAGGACCTCAACGCCAAATGCGAAAAGGGCGCGTGAGGACATTGCCTCCGCGCCAACCTCCACGAGCAACGGCCCGCAGGACAAATCGATCATAGCGGATGGAGCGCGATCGGGCAAGAAGGCCGCTCTGCCGGCTATCGGTCCGCGCTTCAGAGTGTCTCGGGAGGTTCCGGCGTCTCTGGCGGGCGCATGCGATCGTTCACGATCGCGATTGCACGTTGCACTGCCGCGTCGATCGAAAGGAAGCTGGTATCGAGGATTGCGGCGTCGGGCGCCGGCTTCATCGGGGCGTCGGCGCGCTTGGAGTCGCGCTCGTCGCGCGCCCGGATGTCGGCGAGAACCTTGTCGAGACTCGCGAAGACGCCGAGCTTGCGCAACTCGAGGTGGCGGCGCTGCGCGCGGATCATCGGCGTTGCCTTGACGAACAGCTTCACCTCCGCGTCGGGCGCGATCACGGTGCCGATGTCGCGCCCGTCGAGCACGGCACCGCCAGGCTGCTGCGCAAATTTCTTCTGCCGTAGCAGCAGCGCCTTCCGGACGAGGGGATGCGCAGAGACGATCGAGGCAATTCGACCGACCTCGTCGGTCTTCAGCCAGGGGTCGTCGAGCAGATAGTCGTCAAAGCCACAGCCGGCGAGCGCATCGGTTTCGCTTTCGGGGTCCGCTTCCTCGCGGAGCAGCGATGCGGCAACGGCTCGATACAGCAGGCCAGTGTCGAGATGGGGCAGGCCGAAATGACGCCCGAGCGCCCTGGCGATGGTGCCCTTGCCCGATGCGGCGGGTCCGTCGACTGCGATGATCATGCGACAGAAGTCAGCTTACGCAGTGAGCGCGTCAAGGGTCGGGAAGAAATCGGGATAGCTGGTGGCGACTGGTGACACATCATCGATCGTAACGGGCAGGGTCGTCCGAAGCGCCGCGATGGCCATGCTCATCGCGATGCGATGGTCCAGTTTCGAGGCGACCTGAGCGTCGCCGGATAGCGATTCGCCGTCTGTCCCGTCGATCGAAAGCCCGTCCTCGGCTTCCTCCACGCGGGCCCCGACAGCGGAAAGAGCCGCGGCCATCGCGGCGATCCGATCCGATTCCTTCACCCGAAGCTCGTGCGCGCCGCGTGCGACAGTGCGTCCCTGCGCAAAGGCGGCGGCGACGAACAGCGCGGGATATTCGTCGATCATGCTCGGCGCGAGTTCCGGCGGCACATCGATGGCGTGCAGCGGCGCGTGGCGCACGATCAGATCCGCCACCGGCTCTCCGCCCACGCTGCGCGGCTGCGATTCGACGATGTCGGCACCCATCATCCGCAGCACTGCGATCAGCCCGGTGCGAGTCGGATTGAGCCCGACATTCGAGATAGTGACTTCGGATTCGGGCACGATCGAAGCTGCGACCATCCAGAAGGCTGCCGAGGAAGGATCGCCGGGCACGTCGATCTCTTGCGGACGAAGCTCCGCCTCGCCACGAAGCGAGACGATGCGCTCGCCGCCTGTCTCCTCCACTTCTAGCTCTGCCCCGAACCCGCGCAGCATGCGTTCGCTGTGGTCGCGCGTGGCGACCGGCTCGATCACGCGCGTGATGCCCGGCGCGTTGAGCCCCGCCAGCAGAACGGCGGACTTCACTTGGGCCGATGCGACCGGCAGCCGATATTCGATCGGTACGGCGGGGCACAGTCCGCGCACCATCAAGGGCAGCCGCCCGCCCGGGCTCGCGGTGATGTCCGCGCCCATGCGCGCGAGAGGCTCGATCACCCGCGCCATCGGCCGGCCCGACAGCGAGGCGTCTCCGGTGAAGGCAGCGGTGATCGCATGGCTCGCGACCAGCCCCATCAGCAAGCGTGTCGAGGTGCCCGAATTACCCATCTCGAGCGCTTGCTGCGGCTGGAGCAGCCCGCCGACTCCCACGCCGTTCACTCGCCACGTGTCGTCGGCGCCGCGGGCGATCGTCGCCCCCATCGCCTGCATCGCGGACGCAGTGGCAAGCACGTCCTCGCCTTCCAGCAGTCCGCGGATGCGGCTTTCGCCTACCGCCAGGCTGGCGAACATGAGCGCCCGGTGGCTGATCGATTTGTCGCCCGGAACGACGACGGTGCCGCGCAGCGGCCCGCGCGCGGCGATCGAGAGCGGCCGGGGCGCTGTGGCGGGTCGGGTTTCGGTCATGGGGCGGGCGGCTTTTGACAGCGCGCTTGCGCTATGGCAAGGCGCGCCCCACTTTGCGGGGCCCGACCCCGAACCCCAGCAGTTTCGAAAGGCAATAGGCGGCATGGTCAAGCCGGAATGGGGCACGAAACGAGCGTGCCCGAAATGCGGAACGCGTTTCTACGATCTTCAGAAGGACGATCCCGTCACGTGCATCGCGTGCAGCTATGCGTGGGAGCCGGAGCCGATTCTCAAGTCCAAGCAGCCGCTTCCGTTCGAGGCGAACAAGACGGACAAGGACGCCGAGAAGAAGGAGAAGGACTCGGATCTCGGTGACGAGGATCTGGACATCGAGGAAGAAGACGGCGATTCGGCCGACGACGACGTCGATCTGGGTGGCGACGACGACCTCGGCGTGAAGACGTCCGACGAAGACGAGGAAAGCTGATTCCGGAGCACCTCCGAAACCGGTTCGGAGGTGCTTGCCAAAACCGCGGCGGCTGACTAAAGCCCGTCGCCTTCCCGGGGTGTGGGGCCGTAGCTCAGCTGGGAGAGCGTCGCAATGGCATTGCGAAGGTCAGGGGTTCGATCCCCCTCGGCTCCACCATTCCCCCCTAGAGTCCCGCGGATTTCCGCCGCTCTGATCGACCGGCTCGATTGCACTCCGAATATGCGTACGCTGATCGAAGCCGCCGGCGATGGCGCCGGTGCTTTGCGTGAATCCGTGTGTTGAAGTCACACCGCACCGCACCGGATCTGGCGGGAAGGCTGGTGCCGGTTGCAGGATTCGAACCCGCGACCTTCGGTTTACAAAACCGCTGCTCTACCAACTGAGCTAAACCGGCCCGGCTCGGGACCCATGCGTCACACGACGCCGAAGGTCCAGCCCTCGGTGCGCGCAATGTCGGGCGTCAGCCCCGACGGAGCCCAAAGCATGGGGCTTTCCGCGGCGGCGCGAAGCCAGGCGGCAGAGAGAATCGCGTCGGTGGCGTGATCGTCATAGCGGGCGAGCGGCGCGTGCGGCGCCGATCCGAATGCTTCGAGCATCGCGTCCAGCGTGGCGGCGTCGCGAATCTTGGAGATGCCCTTGCGCATGCCCGCCAGGCGCGCGGGAAGCGCGGTATAGATTTCGACCAGCACGGGTCCGCGCTCCGGCAAGGGATCGAACGGCCAGAACGGGATGCGCCCTGCAAGCCGGTGAAAGACCCGCATGCCGGTGAGGCTCGATTTGCCGACCTGACTGGCGCCGACAAGATTGAAGCAGCTGTAGGGGGAGAGCCGCATCGCCTCCTGCCCATGCTCGACCACGCGGAAGCGGCCGCGACCTGCCGGGAAGAGGTCGCCGCAATCGAAGCGCTGCCGGAAGTGGCGACGCGCCTCCGGATGCGCGACGAAGCTGGTGGCGGCGAGATGCGGGTCCGCCGCGCTCAGCTCCTCCACGAGCGCCCAGAGCGCCTTTGCATCAGCCGGGCTGGCATCCCATCCTGGGAAGAAGGCGCCGTGATCGGCGAAGGGGAAGGCAGGCGAAAGATCAAGGCCGATCAATGTATCGCTCCCCGCTTCGGCGATCTCCACCAGCCAGTCGAGAATCGCGCCGCGAGACCAGCCGCCGTCTCGCCGGATCAGCTCGGGCGGGCCGGCGCCATCCCGCGCGCGCGCGACTGCCAGCCCTTTCGGGCGCGCAACGGCTTGCCCGGACCAGTCGATCGCGACGAATTGGCTGAAGCGGCTCAGGCTCTATCCCCCCTTGGTGCCGCTTTTGCCATTGCTTTGCCTCCATTGCTGAACGAACGTCGCGGCCTGTCGGTGGTCGGCAGGCCGAGCAGGTAGCTAGTACGGGATTCCGCTGACGCATGGCATCGGGCTGCTTCGCCTTCGATCAATTCCTGCTCGATCCGGCCGACCGTCAGCTTATCCGCGGCGGCGTGCCGGTGGAACTCAACGCGCGCTATTTCGACGCGCTGGCGCTGCTCGTACGCGAACAGGGGCGGCTGGTCTCGAAGGAGCGGTTTCTCGACGAGGTCTGGCGCGGCGTTCCGGTGACCGACGAGGCGCTGACTCAGTGCATCCGCACGCTGCGGCGGCAGCTGGGCGACGATGCCGCCAACCCGCGGTTCATCGAAACCGTGCCCAAGCACGGCTATCGTTTCGTCGCCCCCGTGGCCGAAGCCGGCTCGGCTCGGCTCGCTGACCGGAATTCTGCCTTGGCGGCGCGTCCGGAAGTGCTGCGCCTCGGCGCCGCGGGAACGGCCGGGGCCTGTGCAGCAGGGGTGGTCGGCGGGCTGTTCTACGGCTTTCTTGCGGCGGTGCAGGCGGGTCAGACCGACGTCGGCGGCGCGTCGGTGTTGCTCGTCCTGACGGTGGTGACGGTGGTGATTGCGCTGTTGGGAGGCGCGGGCGTTTCGTTCGGGATCGCCGCGGCACAGCGCCTGTCGGCGGGACGCGCGGCGTGGGGCATCGCGGGCGGGGCCGCCGGCGGACTGGTGATCGGTGGGCTGGTCAAGCTGCTGGGGCTCGACGCGCTGATGTTGCTGTTCGGCCATGCGCCGCGGGCGATCACGGGAGCGGCAGAGGGCGCGCTGCTGGGTGGCGCGGCAGGGTTCGGCTGGTGGCTCGCGGTGCGGAGCGCGCGTTCGCTGCGACGCGGAGCGGCCTATGCGGCCGCCATCGGTGGAGCGACCGGCGCGGGCATCGCGCTGCTGGGGGGGCGGATGCTGGGTGGAAGCCTCGACTTGCTCGTGCAGGGATTCCCGGCCTCGCGGCTGCGGTTGGATTCGCTTGGCGGGCTGTTCGGCGAGAATGGCTTCGGGCCGGTCAGCCGCATCGTCACCGGGGGACTGGAAGGGGCGTTGTTCGCCGGATGTCTGGTGGCTGCGATGCTGTTCGCGCGCCGGCGCGGCGATTGAGGCTCAGTCCTCGGCGCGGCTGCGACGCCGCTCGTCCCACCATGCCATGCGCTCGGCGACGCGCTTTTCGAAGCCGCGGTCGACGGGCGTGTAGAAAGTCTGCGGCGTCATTTCCGCCGGCCAGTAATCGTCGCCGGAGAAGCCGCCCTCGCTGTCATGGTCGTAACGATACCCCTTGCCGTAGCCGATCTCCTTCATCAGCTTGGTCGGCGCGTTGAGGATGTTCTGCGGCGGCATCAGGCTGCCGGTTTCCTTCGCCGAGCGCCAGGCGGCCTTCTGCGCCTGATAGGCGGCGTTCGATTTGGGGGCAGTGGCGCAATAGAGGCAGGCCTGGACGATCGCCAGCTCGCCTTCGGGGCTGCCGAGGAAGTCATAGGCGTCCTTGGCGGCGAGGCATTGCACCAACGCCTGTGGATCGGCGAGGCCGATGTCCTCGCTGGCGAAGCGGACGATGCGGCGCAGGACGTAGAGCGGCTCTTCCCCTGCCGTCAGCATGCGCGCGAGATAATAGAGCGCGGCCTGCGGATCGCTGCCGCGCAGGCTTTTGTGCAGCGCGCTGATGAGATTGTAATGCCCCTCGCGATCCTTGTCATAGACCGCGACCCGGCGCTGGAGCAGCGCGGAAAGACCGGCGGGATCGAGCGGCGCATCGAGGTTCACAGAATAGAGCGTCTCGGCCTGGTTCAGCAGAAACCGGCCGTCGCCGTCGGCGCTGGCGATCAGCGCTGCGCGCGCGGCCTCGTCCAGCGGGAGCGGGCGCTCCTCCTCGGCCTCGGCGCGGGCGAGGAGTTCGCCCAGCGCCTCTGCGTCGAGGCGGTGGAGGATCAGCACCTGCGCGCGCGAAAGAAGCGCCGCATTGAGCTCGAACGACGGATTCTCGGTAGTGGCGCCGACCAGCGTGACGGTGCCGTCCTCGACATAGGGCAGGAATCCGTCCTGCTGCGCGCGATTGAAGCGGTGGATTTCGTCGACGAACAGGAGCGTGCGCTTGCCCGTGCGGGCATGTTCCTTCGCCTCGGCGAACACCTTCTTGAGATCGGCGACACCCGAGAAAACCGCTGAAATGGCGGCGAAGCGCAGGCCGACCGCATCGGCCAGCAGCCGTGCGATCGTCGTCTTGCCGGTGCCGGGCGGTCCCCACAGGATCATCGAGGAGAGCTTGCCCGCCGCGACCATGCGGCCGATCGCACCTTCCGGGCCGGTGAGATGGCGCTGACCCACGACTTCCTCCAGCCGCTGCGGCCGCAGCCGATCGGCCAGCGGTCCGCCGGAGGGTGACGCCGAGGCAGCGGGATCTTCGGTAGCGAAAAGGTCGGCCATGTGGACGCTGAGATAGGCGCCGCGGCGGGAAATTACATGCCCGCGAATCCTCCCCAAGCCTCCTGGGAGAATTGACGTGGCGCAAGGCAGCGCCATCTGGGGTGCTCGACATGGGAGCGATTATGCAAAGCGACGTGCTCATCATCGGCGGTGGACCGGCGGGCCTCGCCTTTGCGCGGGCGCTGAATGGCTCGGGACTGTCGGTAACGCTGCTCGAGCGTCAGCCGCTCGCCGCGATCGCGGAGCCGGCCGACGACGGGCGCGAAATCGCGCTGACGCATCGTTCGATGGCCATTCTCTCGGAACTCGGCGCGTGGGAACGGATCGCCGAGGAAGACAAGGCACCGCTTCGCGCCGCACGCGTGCTGAACGGCCAGTCGCCATTCGCGCTCAGCTTCGACACCGGCGGCACGGGCGCCGACGCATTGGGCCGGCTCGTCTCCAACCACCGAATTCGAGCGGCGCTGTACGCATGCGTGGCGCAGCAGCCCGGAGTGGAGATCAGGTCGGACGCCGAGGTCGCGAGCGTGCGGACCGGCAGGGAAGGGGTCGAGGCGGTGCTCGCGGACGGAACCCGCCTGCGCGCGAAGCTGCTGGTCGGCGCGGACTCGCGATTTTCCTGGGTGCGGGACAAGCTCGGCATCGCGGCCGAGATCCAGCGGATCGGGCGTTCGATGCTCGTCGCGCGGGTGGAGCATGCGCGGCCGCACGATAGCGTCGCGACGGAGTGGTTCGATCATCATCAGACGATCGCGATGCTCCCCCTGAACGGCGATCGGTCGTCGGCGGTGGTGACGCTGCCCTCCGCACAGATCGAAAGGCTGGCGGCGATTGAGGAGGGCGCGTTCGCTGCCGAACTCGAGCGGCGCTATCGGGGACGGCTGGGCGCGATGCGTCTCGAAGGGGGGCGGCACGTCTATCCGCTGGCGATGACATGGTCCCGCCACTTCGCGGCAACGCGCGCGGCGCTGATCGGCGATGCCGCCGTGGGCATGCATCCGGTGACGGCCCATGGGTTCAACCTGGGGTTGAGCGGTCAGCAACTGCTTGCCGACGCAGTGCGGGCGGCGGCGCGCTCCCGCCGTGACATCGGCAGCGACACCGTGCTGCGCCGGTACGAGCGGGCGCATCGTCGGGCCGCCTGGCCGCTCTACGCCGGAACCAACGCGCTGGTGCGCCTCTACACCGACGAGACGCTGCCCGGTCGCGCCGCGCGCCACATGGTGCTGCGCCTCGGGCAGCGCCTGCCGATGGTGCGCAGCGGCGTGCGCGAAATGCTGATGGCGCGCTGAGCCGGCTCAGCTCTGCGCCGGCGCGATCGCATCGCCTACCGTGATCCGCTCGCCCTGCGTGATGATCACGCGATCGCCGAGCGCGGCCAGGTCGAACAGCAGCTCGGCGAATTCCACCGGCACTCCGATGCAGCCGTGGGTGGCATAGCCCCATTCGACTTCGCTGCCATGGATCGAGATGCCGTCGTTGGTCAGGCGCAGCATGAACGGCATCGGTGCGCCGTAGAGGTTCGAGACGTGATCGGCGTCCTTCTCGGTGATCGTGAAATTGCCGAGCGGCGTCGGCTTTTCGTCGGATCCATAGAGAATGGCGGTGGCGCCGATCTCATATCCCTCGCGGAAGACCGAGAGCGTCTGCGCCTCCAGATCGATCGTGATGACGAGCTCGCCCTCGGGCACGCCCTCCGCATCCCAATAATAGGTGCCGAATTCGATCGGGCCGTCGATCGGCAGCACGCGGCGTATGACGAAATGGTCGTCGGGGACTGCGGGTGCCGCGGGCTCGGCCGCGGGCGCCGGAGACGGGGCGGGCGGCGCCTGTTCCTCCGGTTGCGCCGCGCTTGCGGCGGGCGGCGCAACGGGCTGGCCGTTCGTCGGCGCCTCGACCGCATAGGCGACCGTCTTGAAGATCTGCGAGCCGAGCAGCAGCGCCATGGCGCCCATCAACAGGGCGGCGACCACCACTGCGGCGGGGTGTGGCTTGCCGGACATTCGAGCTCCTCCTCCGATTCCCGGGCCACGATGACGTTCCCGCGCGGCGCGCGCCACCCCCGGATTTCAGCCGTTCCAGCGCGAGACGGTTCGCGACGGCGTTAACGATTGGTGAAAAAGCGGCAGAGGCAGACTTGCGGATCGGCTTTCAAGATATATCTTGTTTGCATCTTATCATGAAGGAACGAGCTATGCATGGCCATCATCATCATCATCGGCATGACCGCTGGGGCGGCGGAGGGCACCGCCATTGGAGTTTCTCGCGCCCTGACTGGGAGCACTCCGCCGGGCGCGGGCGCGGGCGCGGGCGCGGGCGCGGACATGGCGGCCGGGCGCGCCGGATGTTCGACGGCACGGAACTGCGGCTGCTGCTGCTGAAGCTGATCGCCGACAGTCCGCGCCACGGCTATGATCTGATCCGTGAGATCGAGGAGCGTACCGGTGGCGCCTATGCACCGAGTCCTGGCGTGATCTATCCCACCCTCACGCTGCTGGGCGAGATGGGGCTGATCGAGGAGCAGCAGACAGAGGGCGCGAAGAAGGTCTATGCCGCCACTGCAGCGGGCCACGCGCACCTCGCCGAGCGCGTCGAGGAAGTCGAGGCACTGCTGAAGCGGCTGGTGGAGCTCGGCTCGCAGCGCGCCCGAGCCGGAGGCGGAGCACCGATCCGCCGAGCGATGGCCAATTTGAAGACTGCGCTCAGGGAGCGGCTCGATGCCGAGGAAGGCGAGCCGGAAACCGTGCATGAGATCGCCGCGATTCTCGACGAGGCAGCCCGGAAGATCGAGCGGCTGCCATGAGCGTGCGCGCGACGGCATCGGTGCCGACCGAAAACGGCAGCCGCTATCTCCAGCAACTGTGCAAGCACTGGTCGCACAATCTGGAGGTCACGTTCGACGAGGCGCACGGCGCGGTTCGCTTTCCGGCGGAGGGCAGGGCGGGAACCTTCCCCGGCGACGCGCTGGTGACCTTCGACGCCCGCGACACTGCGCTCGACGTGCGGATCGAGGCGAGCGTCGAGGAGCAGCTCGAAGCGATGAAGGACGTGGTCGCGCGGCACCTCGACCGGTTCGCCTTCCGCGAGGCGCCGCTCACGTTCGACTGGAAATGAGCCTCAGCGCGCGTCCCGGCGCGCCAGTACGTCGAGATACATGTCGACGACGTGCTGGTTGACGCGATCCCAGTGATAGGCCTGGGCGCGCTGGTGGCCGGCCGCGCCCATGCGTGCGCGCAATGCCGGATCGGCCGCCAGCCGCTCGATCGCGTCGGCATAGTCGGCGATGGCGCGCGGCTCGATGAGATAGCCCGACACACCTTCTTCCACGAGGCTGCCGGCCCCGGTGGCGTTCGCGGCGACCACCGGCACGCCCGCCGCCATCGCCTCCAGCGTGACGTTGCCGAAGGTCTCGGTGACCGAGGGGAAGAGGAACACGTCCATCGACGCGACTGCGCGGCCCAGATCCTCGCCGGTCAGAAAGCCGGTGAAGATCGCGTTCGGCACCCGCTCGGCAACCCAGTCGTGGGCGGGGCCCTTGCCGACGATCAGCACCCGGTGCGGCACGCCGCGGCGTTCCAGCTCGCCGATCGTCTCGGCAAAGACGTCGAGGCCCTTTTCGAGCACCAGCCGGCTGAGGAAGCCGATCACCAGCTCGCCGTCGCCGATCCCCAGGCTGCGGCGCCACTCGAGGCTGCGGCGGGCGGGCGCGAACTGATCGTGGTTCACGCCGCGGGCCCATTCGCGGATCGGCGTTTCCACGCCCCAGCCGCGCAGCAGGTCCGACATCATCGGCGCGGGCGTCACCACGCCGTCGACGCGATTGTAGAGCCGCGTCTGGAGATAGATCATCAGCGGCTCGAGAAAGCCGAGCCGATAATATTGCGCATAGGTCTCGAACCGCGTGTGGACCGACGCGACCGAAGCGATGCCGTTGCGGCGTGCCCAGCTGACCGCGCGATGACCCAGGATCTCGGGCGCGGCGATATGGACGATGTTGGGCCGATAGGCGCGCAGATCCTTGCGGATCGAGCCGGGCAGGCCGAGCGCCAGCCGATATTCGTCGCGCCCTCCCGGCAGCGGCACGGCGGGCACCGATACCAGCTCGCCGGTGGGCTCGAATGCGGGCGTGTCGGTCGTCGGCGAATAGACGCGCAGCGTGACGCCCTTGCGCAGCAGATATTCCGCCAGCCGGTTCAGCGCCTGATTGGCGCCGTCGCGAACATAGTTGTAGTTGCCGCTGAACAGCGCCACGCGGAGATCGGATGCCTTCATCGGCGGCGGCGATAGCCGCGCGCGAAACGGGCGTCCACTGGTTGCGCTCCCGTCCCGAATCTGTTCCCTTATCGTTCCGTCTGCGCTATGGCTGCCGCCATGGCGAAATCCCAGAAACGCTATGTCTGCCAGCAATGCGGCTCGGTCGCGTCGAAATGGGCGGGGCAATGCGCCGATTGCGGCGACTGGAACACGCTGGTCGAGGATGCCGGCGCGGTCGTCACGCCGTTTCAGGCCAAGCATAATCTCCAATCGGGCGGGCGCGCGATCGCGCTCTCCGGGCTCGATTCCGAAATCCCGCTGCCCGATCGGATGGCGACCGGCATCGCCGAGCTCGATCGCGCGCTGGGCGGCGGCTTCGTCGAAGCGTCGGCGACGCTCATCGGCGGCGATCCCGGCATCGGCAAGTCGACGCTGCTGCTTCAGGCCGCGGCGAAGCTGGCGCTCGCCGGGCGGCGCGTCGCCTATGTCTCGGGCGAGGAGGCGGCGGATCAGGTGCGGCTGCGCGCGCGGCGCCTCGGGCTCGGCAGCGCGCCCGTGCAGCTCGCCGCGGCGACCAGCGTGCGCGACATCCTCACCACGCTGGGGCAGGGGCAGGCGCCCGCGCTGCTCGTGATCGATTCGATCCAGACGATGCATTCGGACCTGATCGAAGGCGCGCCGGGCACGGTCAGCCAGGTGCGCGCCTCGGCGCAGGAGCTGATCCGCTTCGCCAAGGAACGCGGCACCGCGCTGGTGCTCGTGGGGCATGTGACCAAGGACGGCAGCATCGCCGGCCCGCGCGTGCTCGAGCACATGGTCGATACGGTGCTCGCGTTCGAGGGCGAGCGCAGTCACCAGTATCGCATTCTGCGCGCGGTGAAGAACCGCTTCGGCGGCACTGACGAAATCGGCGTGTTCGCCATGGCGAGCGAGGGGCTGAGCGAGGTCGGCAACCCCTCCTCGCTGTTCCTGTCGGACCGTGACGAAAGCATCTCGGGCACCGTGGTCTTCCCCGCGCTGGAGGGCACGCGCCCCGTGCTCGTCGAGATTCAGGCGCTCGTCGTGCGCCTCGCCAGCGGCGCCACCCCCCGCCGCGCGGTGGTCGGCTGGGACAGCGCCCGGCTCGCGATGATCCTCGCCGTGCTCGAAGCGCGCTGCGGCCTCAGCTTCTCGACCAGCGAAGTCTATCTCAACATCGCCGGCGGCTATCGCGTCGCCGATCCCGCCGCCGACCTCGCGGTAGCGGCGGCGCTCGTCTCGGCGCTCAGCGAGCGGCCCGTGCCGACCGACGCAGTGGCCTTCGGCGAACTCGCCCTGTCAGGCGAAGTCCGCCCTGTGGCGCACGCCACCCTGCGCTGCCGCGAAGCCGCGAAACTCGGCTTCGGCAAAGCGATGGCTCCGGCGAGCGGCGTGGAAAAGAGCGCGCTGGAAGTAGCGGGATTCAGGACGCTCGGGGCGTTCGTGGAGCATTTGCTGGGGCGGTGAGGGGACGGCTTTGCGCCCTAATTCCTGTCGTTCAGCTTGGCTCGATAGAGGCCCGGAACCTGGCCGTTCATGGTCACGACAGCGGCGGGACTACCGACGTGCGGACTACCCTGCCCGTCAATCGGCTGTCTGGTGATGAGCGATCACACTAGGGTGGGCGAAGGGCGGGGCCCAAGGCAGTCCGTCGAAATAAGGGCGAAGGACAGAGCCCATCGGTCGAGGGGCCATCCGACGGGCGAGGGTCAGATCAGGCTAAATTGCGCCGGAGGAGGCGCGCTGGTCATCTGCTCGCGCAGGCGGCGCGCGAGCCGGTTGATCTGGAACACGAGGGCCACCTCGCCATCTTGCGGAAACGGCTCGCCTACACTTACCTGATCGCCGCTTAGGTATACCATTCCGGGAGTCTGCTGCTCTCGTACAATGGCCTCGACCGCCGCGAAGAAATCCTCTGCCGACTCCTGAAATCGAGAGATATCGAGGCTGAATTGAGCCATCGCCTCTCCGATTGCCGCTATGGCCACCAGCTCGGCGAAGCTATAGCCTTTCTTACGTCCGTCTCTTTTCGCAATCGGACGCAGCGCACCCTTCCAGTACCGCAGCTGCTCGCCAGTAATGCCGGCCAGCTCGGTCACTTGAGCAGTCTGAATAAGGATGCCGGCCACGTCCGAACTCGAATTGACGGGGGAAACAAAATGTGCTTGAAACCGTTTCGAACTGGGGTCAACCCCAGTTATGGATTGTAAGCTTTTCAGGCTAACGATCTCCGCAGAGGTGCTCACATGATCGACCGGTATGAGATAGCGGAGCTGCTAACCGCCCTCTGGCGTCTCGGCGCGCCTAACGAGCGCATGCCCAGTTCACACGGTATCCTTGATCGTGCGTTGTTCGAGCTGCGCGAAGAGCTGCCCGACGCGCTCGTCCGCGGACTGACCTTCTCCAACTCAAACGTAGGCCTGCGCTGCCTCCAGCTACCCTCCATCCTGCTGGCGGCGCAGGAGGCGCTGCTCACTAGCGAGCCGAACCCCACTTATTTATCGACGCAGGTGACGTTGGATGATGATCTTGCCCGACAGATCGCGGTTGGTGTGGGACTATCAACAAGTGAAGCGCGACGGCTCGGCGGCATGCTGCGTGACACCGTACACGTGATCAAAGGAGACATTGGAGCATCCCTGCAGCCGGTGGCTGCTTAGGGTGCACCCATGACAGGCTTCGTGCGGGCGCGGCTGCGCGGCGTTGCGCCTGACTTGTCAAACCGTCTGGACGCACTCGTCGGCGGTTGGACTGAGCCTCTGGCACGGCGGCTTGATCAAGGCACGCGGTCGCAATCCCGGCCAAAGCAGGTCAACGATCCAATTTGGGGAACGATTGAGCTGCTGCCCTGGGAAGTGGCACTGCTCGACACCGACTTGCTCCAGCGCATGCGTGGCGTGCGCCAGCTCGGTCTTGCCCAACTCGTTTTCCCGAGCGCCTGCCACGACAGGCTTGAGCACATCCTCGGGGTCATCGGTGCTGTCGAGGTCACGCTGGCGACACTGTCGCGTCAGATCGAGCGGCGGAACCGTGACCAGCCCGACAATCCCCTACCGGTCATCCGCGACGAGGATCGCTACTGCCTCCGTCTTGCGGCGCTATTCCACGATCTTGGCCACGGCCCGTTCAGCCACGCGACCGAACCTGTAATGGAACTCGACGCTGTCCTGCGCCCGATCGATCCGCAGGACGAGGCACCAGATTGGCGCCAGGACCTAAGCGCCTTGGCCGCAGAGTTGCTTGCGATCTATCAGTACAATTCTGAGCCCGCGATCTCCGAAATAATCGCCGTGATGATCCTCCTCTCGGAGCCGATCACCGCCATTCTCAATCGCCGGGAGTTCGGGCTTCCGGCCACGCTTCCCATCGGTGCTCTGCAAGACCGGCTGACGGCTGCGATCACGGGCGCGGTCGAAGGTCCAGGCGCCGACCATCTCACCGCCGTCGTCAGTGGCCAGCTCGACGCCGACAAGCTCGACTATCTTCAGCGCGATGCTCACCACGCTGGGCTTGAGATCGGATTCGACACCGACCGTCTGCTTTCCCGCCTCGAAATCCTCCAAGTGCGTGAAGAAAATATCGATGGCTCGCTCAAGGAGCTACGCGCCCGGGTAAAGCTTGCTCCGCACGAAACCTTACTCCAGCTTGGCATCGCCGCATCGGGTTTCGGCTCCTTCGAGCAGATGCTGATTGGCCGTACCTTCCTCTACGACCGCCTCTATCATCATCACAAGGTCAGGGCCGCTGAGGCAATGGCGCAGCGCTTGATCCTCATCGCCGAGCGGGACCGAACAGAGCGCTTCTCGCTCGAAGATTTGTTTGTGAATTTGGGCGACGACACCGTGCTGCGCCTCTTCGCTGGACATATTCGCCACGATCGCTTTCCCCCGCCGAGCCCATCGGCTGCCGCCCTCGCCAACGGCATCCTATCGCGAGAGCTTCTCCATCGCGCGTTTGCGCTACGAGGACGCTTCATCGGCGTGGCTCCCGATCTTGACCAAGAGCGCCAGGAGAACCGACGCCGCACCCTCTGGCTCAAGGTTGTGGCCGACTTAAAGACGCTGCGCGCGCGCTATGAGATTGGCGAGCGTATCCATGCCCTCGCTATCACCTGCGCCGAGGCGTTGATCGCGCACGGAATTGAGGTTGTGGACATGCAAGCAATGCGCGCCAAGCTCGTCGCATGCGGACCCGAACAGATCATCGTCGATCTCTCCTCACTAAAGGCCGACGCGATCAAGATCTTGGCGCGGTACCCCAATGGCTCGCTTCGTGTGCCGGAATTTTCCTTTAATCCAGTCAAATGGTCGAACGCCTACGAGCTGCAGAAGCGGACCAGCTACGTCTTCTGCCCCCGTGACGTAGTTCCGCTTATAGCACTCGCCGCCAAGCTCGAATTCTTCGCACGCTATGGAATCGTCCTGGCGCAGGAGGCGGACGGCTTCATCAAGGCGGATCGCGTGGTAAATGACGCGTGGATCGACGCCCTGCGGCAAGCAGGGGTGGTCGACACACGCGCCTTTGAGCATCTAACTACTAAGCGCATCTCACTCATCTCGGTCCAAGAGAAGGACCTAGCAGTCCCGCAACCATGGCTGGACGTAAATGAGGATTTCGGCATCGTCCTTGCTCAAAAACTAAATGCGGCGCTCAGGGGCGGCATTGCCGCCGAGCAGCTTGCCGAGCTGACTAACGCACTTACTGCGTTGTGGCGGATGATCGATGAATGGTACCGCAGTGGGAAGGTATCTGAGACCATCGCGGATGAGGCCGAGCTTCAGCGCTGGGTCGGCGCCTTCTTCTCCGCTGCCGGCATTCGTGTCACTGAGGCGCCCAAAGCCGGCGGCGGGATCACTGACCTGATCCTCAATGATACCATCGTGCTCGAGAACAAGCATAGCGGAGCTGCGGCAGAGCCCGTTCATGCCAAGGGCAGCGCCGGCATGCAGGGGCGCCGGTATGCAATCGCGCTCGACAAGCAGATCGTGCTCGTCGTGCATGCCTATAAGTCGAAGAGCATATTGCCCGACAAGCAGGACACCGCCTCAGTGCATCAGATCACGGATGGTGACCGTCGCGTGGAACTCCGCGTAGACCTTCCTTATGGTGCCCCGATCCCGTCCCGCGAGACCGAAGACAAGACAGCTCGTCGCCCTAATACCCAATGACGCGGGCTCGCCGTCAGTGTTAGCGCCACTAGAAACTCCACGGTGAGCGACTCTAATGAGCCTTCGCTTCGGGAGCGATGTAGGCCTTTGCGAGCGAGTAAGTCGTCAGGATAGCTGAACGAAGTCCGCTTCCCATGTTTCACCGGCCTGGAGCTGCCCGTCAGCTAACGGCCCAATTCCAGCCGCGTGCTTGCTCCCCAAAATTCCGCTGTCCTACACCCGCTCCGATCCCGTACACTCCGTCCCATGCCAACCCGCACTCGATCGGCGCTTCCCGCTCTTCATCGGGCGGGCGCAGGGGCCGCGCGGAGGGGGGGGTGTAGCGCTGCATTCGCTGCGTTCGGGTATCCTGATACCGCCGCCCCGGACATGCGACTCGCGGCCAGCCGTCGCCGCGCGCCACCTAGTCGCCCGCGCCGCTCCCGGGTATGTAGGCCGCCACATCACTCGCCGGGGCCGCGCATGACACTCACCGCTCTCGACATCATCGTGCTGCTGGCGATCGGCGGGTCGGCGGTGCTCGGGCTCTGGCGCGGCTTCGTCACCGAAGTGCTGGCGTTGCTCGCCTGGCTGTTCATCGTCGTCGCGATCCGCTTCTTCCACACGCCGCTGGCGCAGGCACTGGCAGAGCCGGTGGGCACGGTGCAGGGCGCCGCGGTGCTCGCCTTCGCGATCATCGCGGGGGTCACCTATTTCGGCGGGCGGATGGTGGCGAACGCGATCGGATCGCGCACGCGGCAGAGCTTCCTCGGCCCGATCGATCGCGCGCTGGGGCTGGGCTTCGGTGCGCTGAAGGGGCTGGTCCTCGTCAGCCTGGCGTTCCTGCTGCTCGCGCTGCTGATCGATACGGTGCGCGGCGGGCCCGCTCAGCGTCCCGACTGGATCACCACGTCGACCACCTATCCCCTGCTCAACAACACCAGCGCGAGCATCGCCGATTTCGTCGACCGGAGGCGGCGCGGCGAGCCGGTGTTCGGGCCGGAGGAGAATGAAACGAACGCCAGCGGGGAGGAACCGTGACGATGGAGTCCGTGATCCTCTACGGCGTCCCCCACTCGCTCTACACGGGCAAGACCCGCGCCTATCTGCGCAAGCAGGGCATCGCTTATGTCGAGCGGGCGCCAAGCGATCCGGCGTTTCGCGAACAGGTCGTGCCCGCGATCGGGCGCGGGATCATTCCGGTCGTGGTGCTGCCCGACGGCACGGTGATCCAGGATACGGTCGAGATCCTCGATCGGTTCGAAGCCGCGGGCGTCCCGCTCAGCGCGATCCCGCCGGGCGCGGCGCAGCGCGTGCTGGCGCATGTGCTCGAACTCTATGCCGTGGTCGGGCTCACGCGCCACGCAATGCATTATCGCTGGTCCTATCTCGACGATCAGCACGGCTTCCTGACCGATGCCTTCGCCGGCGGCTCCGGACCCGATGCGGCGGCGAAGGTGATGGCGCGCATGAACAGCTATCTGCCGATGCTGGGCGTGACGGCGGAGACGATCCCGGCGATCGAGGCGTCGTACGAGCGGCTGCTCGATCTCCTCGAAGCGCATTTCGCGCAGCATCCTTATCTGTTCGGCGGCCGGCCCTCGATCGGCGACTATGGGCTGCTGGGGCCGCTGTTCGCCCATCTCGGGCGCGATCCGGTGCCGGCGGGAATCATGAAGCGGCGCGCGCCGAAGGTGTTTCGCTGGGTCGAGCGGATGAACGCGCCCGATGCGGACATGCCCGAATATGGCGATCGGTCGTCCGACTGGCTCGCCGACGACTCGGTGCCGGAGACCGTCGAGGCGCTGCTGGCGCATGCCGGCGAAGAGCTGTTTCCCGAGCTTACCGACAAATGCGCCGCGCTTGCCGAGCATGTCGATGCCGCCGATCCGGTCGAGGGGGCGCCCGTCACCGCAAAGCCGCAGCAGCGGGTGATCGGGATGGTGGAGACCAGCTTCCGCGGCGCCCGCTATTCCAGCGGAGTGCAGCCGTACATGTTCTTCCTCTGGCAGCGCGTGACCGACGCCTTCGCGGCGTGCGACTCGGATGCGCAGGCGCGGATCCGGGCGCTTCTGGAGCGAACCGGGCTTGCCGGGCTGCTCGATGCCGAGCGTCCGATCCGGGTCGAACGCCGCGATCACATCGAGATATGGGGGGCGCGCCCGGCAGCGTAACGATCCCGCGTCGGAAGCCCTCGCGCTTGGCGCGTCGGTGCCCTACATGCGTTTTCGTGAACGCGCCGCTCTACAATACCCAGATCCTGCGCCTCGCCGCATCGGTCGCGCATCTTCAGCGGCTTGAAGCGCCGATGGGGACGAGCGAGAAGCGCTCGCCGGTGTGCGGGAGCCGAGTGACGGTCGATGTCGACCTCGACGCCGAGGGCCGCGTGGCGGCGCTGGGAATGGAGGTGCGGGCCTGCGCGCTCGGCCAGGCGTCGTCGGCGCTGATGGCGTCGCATGCGCTGGGCCGTACGCAGGACGAGCTCGCGGCGGCGGTCGATGCGCTCACGGGCTGGCTGGCGGGGGCATCCAGTGCCGCGCCCGATTGGCCGGGACTGGAGATATTCGTCCCTGCGCTGCCGCATCGTGCCCGCCATCCGTCGATCCGGCTGGCGTTCGAAGCAGCGGCCGAGGCCGCCGCGCAGGCGCGCCGCTGATGGACGAACACGGCGGCGGCCTGTCGTTGCTTCGCGATGGCGTCCCACTGCTGGGCTTCGGCCTGTTGTTCGTGCTCCTGTTCCGGCGGCTCGGGCTGGGGGCGACGCTCGGCTATCTGGTGGCCGGCGCGGTGGTCGGGCCCGCGGTGCTGGGGCTGGTGGGCGACGCCGAAGAGAAGATGGGCGTCGCCGAACTGGGCATCGCGCTGCTCCTGTTCCTCGTGGGCCTCGAACTGAGCCCCTCGCGGCTCTGGCGGATGCGGCACGACATCTTCGGCTTCGGTCTGCTGCAGGTCGCCTTATGTGGTCTGGCGATCACCGGGATCATTTTGGCCGCCACCGACTTCAGCCCCGCCGCCGCACTGGCGCTGGGCCTGCCGCTGGGGCTGTCCTCGACCGCCCAGGTGCTGCCGATGCTCCAGTCGGCCGGAAGGCTGCGTACCCCGGTGGGCGAGCGATCCTTCGCCACCCTGTTGTTTCAGGACATCTCGATCGTTCCGCTGCTCACGATCGTGGCGGCGCTTTCGCGCAATCCGGCGGACGCGGCGGGACCGCCTGGGTGGATGCTGGCGCTGTACACTGTCCTTGCGATCGTCGGACTGGTGCTCGCGGGCCGTTTCCTGCTGCGGCCGTTGTTCAAGCTGATCGGCAACATGGGCGAGCGCGAGATGTTCGTGTTCGCCGGGCTCTTCACTGTGATCGCCAGCGCCTCGTTGATGCAGTTGCTGGGTCTTTCGCCGGCGCTCGGCGCATTCGTAGCGGGCGTGATGCTTGCCGACACGCCCTATCGGCACGAGCTGGAGGCCGACGTCGAGCCGTTTCGATCGATCCTGCTGGGGTTGTTTTTCCTGGCGGTGGGCATGACGCTCGACCTGAACGCCATTGCCGAACGACCGCTGTTCGTCGCTGGAATGGCGGCGGCGCTGATCATCACGAAAACCGTTGTCATCACGTTGCTCGCGCGTGTCTTCGGCATGCCGTGGCGGCAGGGGCTCGGGGTCGGGCTGCTGCTCAGCCAGGGCGGTGAATTCGGTTTCGTGCTGTTCGCGCAGGCGCAGTCCGCGTATCTGATCGCGCCTGAGGCAGCGAGCGTGTTCGGCGCGATCGTAACGCTTTCGATGGCGACGACTCCGTTCCTGATGCTGGCGAGCAAGCGGTTTCGCGCCGAGCCCGAGCGCAGCACGCGCGAGGCGGCCGGCCCGCAGCACGACGGCGCGAGCGCGATCGTCGTCGGCTATGGGCGCTTCGGGCAGACGGTGGCGCAGATGCTGATCGGGCAGGGACTTTCGGTGACTCTGATCGACCGCGACGTGGAGATGATCGAGACCGCCGGCGATTTCGGCATGAAGGTCTATTACGGCGACGGTACCCGGCTCGACCTGCTGCGGCAGGCAGGAGCGGCGGACGCCGAGCTGCTGCTGTTCTGCATCGACGGCGATCAGCTCGACGCGGAAATGCTCCATTCGGTACATCAGGCCTTCCCCGACGCGGATCTTTTCGTCCGCGCGTTCGACCGGCGCAGCGTGATGAAGCTTCGCGGGGCGCCGTTGAGCGGTGTCGTGCGTGAAGTGCTCGAATCGGCGATCGCGATGGGGCGCCAGGCGCTTGACGCGGTCGGAGTCGACGAAGGCGAGATCGAGAAGACCGAGGCGGCCTATCGGCAGCGCGACATCGAGCGGCTGAAGGTCCAGAAGGAGACGGGCGATCTGTACGCCGCCCGCGATCATATGTTCAGTCAGGCGGCGCAGGCCGCCGAGCAACGAAAGGATGCGGAGCCGGGATGAACGGGTTGCTGTTGCTGACGGCGCTTTCGGGCGCATTGGCTGTCGGTGCGGGCGCGTTCGGCGCGCATGGCGTACAGGGACAGGCGGCCGAGTGGCTGCGTACCGGCGGACAGTATCAGCTGATCCATTCAGTCGCCGCGCTGGTCGCGCTTCAGATGGGAGCCCGCGCGCCGGCGTGGCTGTTTGTCGCCGGCGGATTCGTCTTTGCCGGCACGCTCTATCTGATGGCACTGGGATTGCCGCGATGGCTCGGTGCGATAACGCCGATCGGCGGGACGGCGCTGATTGTCGGCTGGCTATGGCTCGCGTGGAGCGCGCTCGGCCGGGCGTGATGCGTCAGAAGATGTAGGTGCAAACGGGCGGCTGAAGCGACGGCTGCGCGCCGAGATTGAACCCCTCGAGGATCAACCGCCGATCGGGGTTGAAGTAGGCGCGGCCGGAAAGGTCGAGATCGGGCGGAACGCGATTGCCGCCGTCGGTTGTCATCTCGAGCGCGCCGGTCGCCGGATCGTAGCGATAGCTGCCCCAATAATCGCGATAACGCTCGAACGGCTGGTAGGTGACCGAGAAGCGCCCTTCGCCGGTAAATTCGAGCTCGCCGACATGCTCGGCTCCCTCGCACCCCGATACCGATTGCTGACGCCGCCTGCCAGTCAATACCACTTCGTCTCTTCCGATCACGCGGACCGACGCCGTGACCGGCTCCTCGCCTACCTGATACGATATGGTGACGATCGTGCCCGGGTCGGCGTCCTCGGCGATCGTGAACGACCGCAGGTCGTGCGCCAGCGCGGCGGCGTCGGCCGGAGTAACTCTCCATGCGCTGGAGCACTCCTCCGGCTCGTCCTCGGGCGCATAGGGCAGGCCGCGCATCGCCCGGATCGGGATCGTCGCGCCCTGCCGCGCAGGCGTCTCCGGCACCTCCAGCCAATGCGCGAACGAGCCGGGGACGAAACAGGGATCGTCCTGGCCCGGCGCGAGCAGCAGCAGCGATGCGGCGAGCGAGACGATCATGCTTCTGCTTCCCTTTCGCTATTGCGCCGGTGCGGTGATGATCCGCTCGATCTGCGCTGCGGTGTTCGGATGATAGGTGGCGCGGGCGTTCGCGAACAGATCCTGCGCGATCGCCTTGCCCCAGTCGCCCTGCTCCATCAGCCCGGCGTAGAGCGGGCGGATCAGCAGCCCGCGGCCGACCCGGCCGGTGAAGTCGCGCAGCGACGGCAGTGCGGGCTCATAGCGGTTGGCGATGGAGAGTTCGAGCCAGGCCGAGCGGACATAGGCGTTGCTGGAGCGCGAGAGATCGAGCGTCGAATCGAGTTCTGTGAGGCGCTCCGCAGGCAGCTCGCGGGGGAGGCCGTTGAGGAAACGCAGCCACTCCTGCGTGCTCCACCCCTGGGTGTCGATCCGCGATACGGGCGCGCCCGAGCGAAACGCTTCGAGATCGGCGTCCACCGCCGCGAGGGTGGCCGATTCCACATGGACGGCGTTTTCGGGCAGGCCGGGCTGATAGGCCCAGCGGTCGAGCTGGAGGCGGCGCTCCAGTTCGGCGTCGCCCTCGATCAGATGCGCGCGGATGTCGGCCAGGAAGCCGGCGGTCGTCTGCGGCTGGAAGGCGTGGCGATCGAAATAGCCCCGTAGATATGCGTCGAACCGCTCGCGCCCGACGATGTTCTCGATCGTTCGCAGGAACACCGATCCCTTGAAATAGTCGAGCTGGCCGAAGGTCGCGCCCGGCTCCCCGTGGAGCCGCGTCGTCGGTGCATCGGCGCCGCCGGCGGCTTCGATGTCGCGCTCGAGGCCGTCCCAGTCGAGATCCGAATACATGGCGGCGCGCTCGGGCCCATAGAGCGCCTCCATGATACGGTTCTCGAAATAGGTGGTGAAGCCTTCGTTGAGCCAGCTGTCCGACCAGGTGGCGTTGGTGACGAGATTGCCCGACCAGCTGTGCGCTAGTTCGTGCGCGACGACGTCGGTGTTCGAACGATCGCCGGTGAGCAGCGTCGGCGTCAGGAAAGTGAGCATCGGATTTTCCATCCCGCCATAGGGGAAGGAAGGCGGCAGCAGCAGCATGTCATAGCGGCCCCAGCGATAGGGCCCGTACAGCGCTTCGGCGGCATCGATCATTGCCTCCACGTCGCCGAATTCATAGGCGGCGGCATCAAGCATCGTCGGTTCGGTCCACACACCCGAGCGCGGTCCGAGTTCGCGGAACGCCAGATCGCCGACTGCCAACGCGATCAAATAGGGCGGCACCGGCCGGGTCATGCGGAAGCGATAGCTTTCGCGCCCTTCACCAGCCGCAACGCCTTCGGGCGTCAGCATCTCGGCGCTCATGACGGCGACGAGGTCGTCGGGCACGGTGACTGTCGCATCCCAGGTCTGGCGGATGCCGGGGCTGTCCTGGGTGGGAATCCAGCTACGATTGTTGATCGGCTGGCCCTGGCTGAACAGATAGGGCTGCTGCTTTCCCGCCGTCAGTTCGGGCGACAGCCACTGCAGTGCGCTTGCGCCTGGCTTGGAGGAATAGCGAACGGTTATCCGCTCGGCGTCGTCGAGCGTCACCGTCAGCGGGGCGCCGAGCTGCGGATCGTCCGCGCCGAGGCGCCAAGCGAGCGGGCGGCCGTCTTCGGCGGTGACGCTTTCGATATCGAGCTCGTCGGTGTCGAGCACGATCTCCTCCGCACCGGGCGCTGCCAGGACGTCGAGCGTGGCGGTGCCGCGCATCACCTTGCGTTGGAAGTCCGCCGTGAGGTCGAGATCGACGTGAGTCACGCGCGCCACTTCGGGCCGGGCATAGGTCCAAACATCGCGCGCATCGGGCGTGGTGAGGATGGGGGCGGGGGATACGCCCTCCTGCGCCGCGGCGGGGGCGACGAGCAGCGTGGCGGCGAGGGCAGGGAACAGAAAGCGCATCGAAGTCATTCTCGCTGGAGAGGGCAATCTGGATGAGCCGGACCTTAAGCAGCACGACCGCGCGGGGCAATGCGTGGCTCAGGCGGGATCAGTCGAGCCGCTTTTGGCTGGACCGCACAAGGCAGAGGAATAGGCTTTAGGCACATCCGGCGCCGATCGGCGTCCCCGGGGGCTCGCTATCCGGGCGTGTCCCTCCCGTTCCAACAGGAGAACGCTCCGATGAAGCTCAGCGACGATCAGGTCGAAACGATCCAGGCCAAGACGGGCCTTACCCCCATTCCGCAGGAAGCAGCCGCTGAATCGGGCCTCGAAAGCCATTTCGGCGACAACACCTTCTATCTCGACAGCCAAGGCGTCTACGTCTTCGAGGAAATTCGTTCCGAGGGCGATGGCGTGCAGGCTGTGGTTCCGCCCGAAGAGGCGACCGGCGAGAGCGTAACGGCGGTCCAGATCGCGGCGGTCGAGCAGGGCGAGGAAGACGGTGCGGTGAGCGTCCGCTCGATACAGCCGCAGGCGACAACGTTGACGGTAGCGCTGGTCGAATAGCCGCACGTCGGCGTTCAGGCCGCCGCGCGTTCCGCGTTCAGAAATGCGGCCACCTCGCTGAGCGAGACGCTGCGATCAAGGTAGGTTTCGCCGATGCCGCGTGCGAGCAGGAAGGGGAGGGTGCCGCCCTCCATCTTCTTGTCGTGGCGCATGTGCGCGACGAGTGTGTCGCCGTCGGCGCGAACCTCGGCGCCGTTCAGTCCATCCGGTAAACCGATATTCTGAAGATGGTGCGATACGCGCTCGGCATCTTCACGCGCACAGATCCCTTGCGCTGCCGAGAAGCCGAAGGCCAGTGCCATCCCCGCCGCCACTGCCTCGCCGTGCAGTAGTTTGCTGGAAAAACCAGTTTCTGCTTCCAGCGCGTGGCCGAAGGTGTGGCCGAGATTGAGCAGGGCGCGACGGCCACTGGTCTCGCGCTCGTCCTCGGCGACGATGCGCGCCTTGGCGGCGACGGAATGGGCGATGGCATATTGACGCGCTGCTGGATCTCCGGCGAGCAGCGCCGGGGCGTTCGCGTCGCACCAGCCGAAAAAGTCCGGATCGTCGATCAGCCCATATTTGACGACTTCGGCATAGCCGGCGCGCAGTTCGCGGGCGGGCAACGTGTCGAGCACCTGCGGGTCGATCAGCACGACCCCGGGCTGGTGGAAGGCGCCGATGAGATTCTTGCCGGAGCGCGTGTTGATCGCAGTCTTGCCGCCCACCGAGCTATCGACCTGGGCCAGCAGTGTAGTGGGGATCTGCACGAAATTGCAGCCGCGCTTCAGGATTGCGCTCGCGAAGCCGACGAGATCGCCGATCACCCCACCTCCCAGCGCGATCACATGATCGCTCCGCTCGATGCCGAGCGCGAGCAGCCGGTCGGTCAGCTCCTCCAGAGTCTGCCAGCTTTTCGAGCCTTCTCCAGGCGGGAGCACGATTGCCTCGCTCGCAATGCCTGCGGCGGTGAGGCTCGCCTGGAGGGTCGCGAGGTGAGGCGCGAGATTCGTGTCGGTCACTACCGGCATTAGGCGGCCGTTCGCCAACGGTGCGAGCGTAGCGCCCGCGCGGGCGAGCAAGCCCGCCTCGATCCGCACTTCATAGCTGCGTGCGCCGAGCGCGACGGGAACGACGGTCATTTGCCGATGACTTTCAGGATGGCGTTGACGGTGGCATCGTGCGGCGCGGCGATGCTTTCGACCCGCACCGGAGCCAGCGCGTAATAGGGATTGCGCACGCGCGCCAGTTCCTCGAGCACCGCCAACGGATCGCGGCCGCGCAGCAGCGGGCGCGTATCCCGTCGCCGCACGCGTTCAGCCAGGACCTTCGGCTCGGCGTCGAGCCAGATCGCCAGTGTCTGATCCAGGATCAGCGCGCGGGTCTTCTCGTTCAGAAAGGCGCCGCCCCCGGTTGCGATCACTTTGGGCGAGCCGTCGATCAGGCGCGCGATCACGCGGCGTTCGCCGTCCCGAAAGTGCGCCTCGCCGAAGCGTTCGAAGATATCGGAGACCGACATGCCCGCCGCCGCCTCGATCTCGTGATCCGCATCGACGAAGGGTAGCCGCAGCCGCTGCGCCAGGCGCCGCCCGACCGTTGTCTTGCCCACTCCCATCAATCCGACGAGGACGATGGGCCGGTCCTTCCAGAGCGGATCGGCGGGGCGGGTTTGTAACATGACGGCAGGGGCTATACAGCGAGGCCAGCTGTCGGGCAAAAGGCCGCGCACACCGGTTTCACTGTTCACGGACCCGCACCTCATGTCCCGTTCGCTCGTCGTGCTGATCGTCGTCCTGCTGCTGCTGGTCGTCGGATTGTTCCTCCTGTCCAGCCGCGACACCAGCACGGAACCGGTCCGCGTCGAGAAGGTCGTATCGCTTGAAAATCTCACGCAATAGCGCGGCAGCTGGGGCGGTCGCTGCGATGCTGCTGCTCGGCGCGGGAATTCCCGCGCTGGGGCAGGACGCGCAGGACGCGCCCGAATCGCTGCTGCCGCCCGGCTTCGACCAGCCTGCGCCTGCGCCGGTGCCGCGCCCGACGCGCGCGCCCGATTCGCCGGCTCCCGCGCCGGCACCTGCTCCGGCGCCCGCGCCGCCGCCTGCAGCGGCACCGCCGAGCGGAGACTCGGAAGCCGCCGATCGACAGCCGGACGATCCCGAGGCGGAAGCAGCTCGGCGTGCCCAGCGTGCGGCGCAGCTCGCGCGCTATGATATGCCCGATTTCGCGAAGCGATCGACGGCTCGGATCGGTGCGGTAGCCTGGGGTAACCCGGGCTTCGGGGCAGCCAGCTTCGGTCCTGCCGATGGCCGCTATCTGCAGACGCTGATGCGCAGGCTCGATGCCCCCATCGCGTCACGCTGGCTGTCGATCGCACTGCGCCGTGCGCTGATGTCGCCGGTCGATACGCCGCGCGGGGTGACCGGTCCTGATTTCGCCGCCGAGCGCGCCTGGCTGCTGCTGCGGATGGGGGAGCCGATCGCCGCGCGCGCCGTGCTGCAGAGCGTCGATGTGGAGAATTATACGCCGAAGATGCTTCAGGTAGCGATGCAGGTGGCGCTGGCAACGGGTGATCCGGCCGCGCTCTGCCCGTTCGCCGAGCGAGGCGCCGGCCGGATTGGGGCGCGCGGGTGGAGGCTGGCCGAGGCGATGTGCGCGGGACTCGCCGGCCGGCCTCAGCGCGCCGGCGAATTGCTCGAGGAAGCGACGCGCCGCGGCGGCGGCGACGATATCGACACGCTGCTCGCCGAAAAGGTCGTCGGCACCGGATCGCGCGGCCAGCGCGCCGTGACGATCGAGTGGGACGGCGTCGGCGAGCTCACGGCATGGCGATATGGCCTTGCGACCGCGACCGGAGTGGAAATTCCCGACCGGCTGTTCGCCACCGTCGGCCCGCAGGTCCGCTATTGGTATGCACTCTCGCCGACTCCCGAGTCGCGCGCCCGTGCGCAGGCGGCGGAGCTCGCCGCGGCGAACGGCGTCTTCTCCAGCGTCGGGCTGGTCGATCTCTATGGCGAGATCGAAGAGCAGGACGACGGCAACAGCGACGAGGCAGGCGTCGCGCGCGATCTGCGCCGCGCCTTCGCCTCGGCCGACGCCGACGATCGAGTCGCGGCGATGCGCAGCCTGTGGAACGCCGCGCGCGACGAGCGGGCGCGCTATGGCCGGCTGGTGCTGACGGCGCGTGCCGCCGCGGCGCTGCCGCCGTCGCCCGAGCTGCGCGACGCGAGCGACATGCTGATCGCATCGATGCTGACAGCGGGGTTCGCGGGCCGCGCGCAAGCGTGGCGCGACATCGTCGAGCGCGGCAGCGACGGCTGGGCGATGCTGACCTTGGCCGATCCCGCACCGACGGCGCCGGTTTCCTACTCGGACGCGGATTCCTATCGCGCCAATTTCGACCGGCGCAAGGCGCAGCTCTTCCTCGCCGGGCTGGCGGGCCTGGGCCGCATGGAAGCGCAGGACGCGCAGCGCATGGCCCGGGCGCTCGATGTCGAGATCGGTGCGGAGAACATCTGGACGCGGGAAATCAACGCAGCCGGCCGGCGCGACGAATCCGCGCATGCGACGCTGCTTGCTGCGGTCGGGATGCAGACGCACGACTGGAGCCGAGTTACGCCCGCCGCGCTGTTTCATATCGTTGCGAGCCTGCGCGCCGCCGGGCTGGAGGATTATGCCCGGATGATCGCGGTCGAAGCGATTACTCGGGCGTGAGCGCGCGAGCGTGACCGCGCTCACGGACGCCGCGCTGATCGAACGATTTCTGGAGATGATGGCCGCCGAAGCAGGCGCGGCGGCAAATACCATCGCGGCCTATGGCAGTGATCTGCGGCTCGCGTCCGAGTTTCTGAGCGGGCGGCTCGGCGAAGCCGACGAAGCGGATCTTGAACGGCTCGGTACGCAGTGGCAGCCGCTGGCGCGCGCGACGGCGGCGCGTAAGTCCGCCGCGCTCCGGCGCTTCTATGCCTTTCTGGCCGATGAGCAGCTGCGCGCGGACGATCCCGGCGCCGCGCTGCCGCGCCCGGCAGCGGCGCGCCCATTGCCGAAGATCCTGTCAACGCTCGAAGTCGACCGCCTGTTCGCTGCGATCGCGGAGCGGATCGCGCGCGTTCCGCCCGATCCGCGCGACCTGCGCCTCTCCGCACTCGTCGAGCTGCTCTACGGGTCTGGGCTGCGGGCGAGCGAACTGGTCGGACTGCCGCGCAATGCGGTCGCGCCCGATCGGCCATATCTCATTCTGAAGGGCAAGGGCGGCAGGGAGCGGCTGGTGCCGATCTCCGATCGGGCGCGGGCGGCCGTGGCTGCGTGGCGGACGCATGTGGATGCGGACCGGCCATGGCTGTTTCCCTCGGGCAAAGGGCATTTGTCGCGCGTGCGCCTGTACCAGATCCTGCGCGGGCTGGCTGCCGAGGCGGGAATCGCGCCCGAGCGCGTAAGTCCGCACGTGCTGCGGCACGCTTTCGCGACTCACCTGCTCGAAGGTGGGGCGGATCTGCGCGCGCTGCAGGCGATGCTGGGCCATGCTGACATCGCCACCACCGAAATTTACACCCATGTCGACAGCCGCCGGCTGGTCGAGCTGGTGAACACCCGGCATCCCCTTGCGGACGTGCCGCGTTGACGCAGTGACACGCGCGCCCTAGGCCGCACCTAGCGCTCGGGACGAGCGGGAATATGGTGGAACGACGGGATTCAGCGGCCGAATGGCAACGTTTCTGGACTTTGAAAAGCCGATTGCCGAGCTGCAGAGCCGGATCAACGAGTTGCGCGAAACCGCCGCCGGAGGCGAAGTCGACATCGCGGCCGAGATCGCACGGCTGCAGGCGAAATCGGACAAGTTTCTGAAGGACGCCTATTCCAAGCTGACGCCCTGGCAGAAGACGCTGGTGGCGCGGCATCCCGAGCGGCCGCACTTCAAACACTATGTCGCGGGGCTGATCGAGGATTTCACGCCGCTGGGCGGCGACCGCGCCTTCGCCGACGATGCCGCGATCATCGGCGGCCTCGGGCGATTTCGGGGGCGTCGGGTGCTTGTGATCGGCCATGAGAAGGGCGACGATACCGCGAGCCGGCTCAAGCACAATTTCGGGATGGGCAAGCCCGAAGGCTATCGCAAGGCGATCCGGCTGATGCGGCTGGCCGACAAGTTCGGGCTGCCGATCATCACGCTGGTCGATACGTCGGGCGCGTTTCCAGGCGTGCAGGCCGAAGAGCGCGGTCAGGCGGAGGCGATCGCACGCTCGACCGAGCAGTGCCTTAGCGTCGGCGTTCCGGTGATCGCGTCGATCTTGGGTGAAGGCGGATCAGGCGGTGCCGTGGCGCTGGCTGCGGGCAACAGCGTGCTGATGATGGAGCATGCGGTCTATTCGGTGATTTCCCCCGAAGGCTGCGCCTCGATCCTTTGGCGCACCGCGGAAAAGGCCGCCGATGCGGCCGAGGCAATGAAAGTGACCGCACAGCATCTGAAAGAGCTGCGCGTCGTCGACACCGTCGTGCCGGAGCCGCTGGGCGGCGCGCATCGCGACTCTGCGGCCGCGATCGCGGCGCTTGGCGATGCGATCGCGGTTGCGCTGGCACAGTATGAAGGAATGCCGCGCGAGGGGCTGCGCCAGGCGCGCCGGGCGAAGTTCCTGGCGATGGGTCGCGCCTGAGCTCAGCCGGGTCGGAGCGCGTCCTTCGGTGTTCTGCAAATGCAAAAAGGGCGGCGAGACCCTTGTCTCGCCGCCCTTTCCGGTATCGTTCGAAAGGAGTCTTACGACGCCTTCATGTTCGACGTCACGTTGCCGAAGGTCTTGTTGAGCTGATTGCCCAGACCCTGCATCGCGGCGATGGCGGCGACGGCGATCAGCGCGGCGATCAGGCCGTACTCGATTGCGGTGGCGCCCTTGTTGTTCTTCAGGAAAGCACGAATCTTCTGCATACCGGTCTCCATCGTTCCAATGGTTGCTTCAGTCACCCGGCCGATCCGGAGAACCGGTTCGGCACGATCGACGCTAGCGACCGGACGTTAAGAAACTCTAAGCGAGAGAAGGGCGCCGCTAAGGATCAGCCGGCAGTCTGGACCTTTGCGCTCACATTGTTCCACATGCCGGAAGTCACGCCGCCCAGTTCGACGATGCTGGCAATGATCGCTACGACGATGAGGGCGAGGATGAATCCATATTCCACTGCTGTCGCCGCCTTGGGGCTGTGGATCAGCTCCTTCGCGAAGTTCAGCAGCGGCCGCATCGACATCCCTCTTTTCCAGAGCTCGACTGGCTGTAGCGAAGAAATGGTAATGAAGTGCTTAAGGAACGTTGCGTGACCATACCCATGCTCTTTGTCGTGGCGGCCGCGCTGGTGGATGCGGACGGCCGGGTGCTGGTTCAGCAGCGTCCGCCGGGCAAGCCGATGGCGGGACTTTGGGAATTTCCCGGCGGCAAGGTGGAGCACGGCGAAGCGCCCGAGGCTGCCCTTGCGCGCGAACTGACGGAGGAACTGGGGATCGGAGTAGAAACCGCATGCCTGGCGCCCGCCACCTTCGCGAGCGAACCGCTCGGCGAGCGGCACCTGCTGTTGCTGCTTTATGCCTTGCGTAAATGGAGCGGAGTGCCCGAGGCGCGACACGCAAGCGCGCTGCGGTGGCTGCGGCCGGTCGAACTGCATCGGCTGGAGATGCCGCCCGCGGACAAGCCGCTGATCGGGCTGCTCGAGGCGCTGGTCTAGGCGGGCGCCGCTTTCAGCGCTTCTTCTCGCCTGCGCGGAGCGCGTCGGCCAAACTCGCTGTCGCGCTGCCGCGGCGTGCCGGCCTGGGCTGCGAGGGATCGGGTGCCCAGCCGGTGGCATAGACGATTTCGAACCGCTCGGCAGTGCGGCCGTCCGCATCCGCGCGCGCCCCGAAGGCATCGGCAGCGCGGGCGAGCGTGCCGCGTGTGAGCGGGGCGGTTTCTGAGAGCAGATTGCCGCCCGCCATGCCGCGCAGGTCGCGCAGCAGGTCGAAAACGCTGCGGTAGCGTACCGTCAGCGTCTCCGCATCCGCGACCGGCAGTGCGAATCCGGCGCGCGCCAGCAGATCGCCGGCCGCACGGACGTCGATTTGCGGATGGAAGCGCGCGGCAGGCCGTTCGGTCTCGGCCTCGAGCATCACGGTGCGCAGCGTCGCCAGCGTGCCTGCCCCAAGGAAGGCGCCGAGGAACAAGCCGTCGGGGCGCAGCGCGCGCCGCGCCAGTGCCAGCGCGCCGGGCACGTCATTGACGCTGTCGAGCACGCCGGCGGAGACGATCAGGTCGAAGCTGGCGTCGGCGAAGGGTAGCCGATCCTCGTCCGCCTGCACGCCACCGGCGGCCCTTGCGAATCGGTACCCCGCGTCGAGGCGGGCGATGCGGGCGCCGGGCAGTTCGAAAGCGCCGCCGAAGCTGCCTAGCTCCAGTACGTCGCCGAACGTGCGCTTCACATCGGCAAGCCGCTCCGAAATGCCTTCCAGCATATGTGCGCGGACGAAGTCATAAGCGGAATAGGCGGGTGCCGCCCGGTCGCGACGGCGGCGGCGGCGGGCGCGATCGAAGATTTCGGAGTCGCTCACGGCCGTGCTTGTGCAGCGTTGCGTCCCCGGCGACAAGGCGCGTGTGGCCAGCCTCGCTTCCCTCCGACGGATCGCCGATCTCGCTCTGCCCCCGCGTTGCCCCGGCTGTGGGACGATCACTCCGGAGGATCATCGCTTCTGCGCGTCGTGCTGGAGCTCCCTTCGCTTTCTGGGTCCTCCCTGGTGCGCGGGCTGCCATCTGCCGTTCGAATTCGAGCGCGGACCGGATGCGCTGTGCGGAGCGTGCCTCGCATCGGCCCCGCCACACGACGGTGTGCGCGCCGCCGTCGCCTACGGCGACGTCGCGCGAACGGTGGCGCTGAAGCTGAAATATGGCGGGCGCATGGCATGCGCCGAAACGATGGCGACGGCGATGCTGCGGCTCATGCCGGCCGACGCCGAACTGCTGGTCCCGGTGCCGCTTCACCGCTGGCGGCTTTGGTCGCGCGGCTACAACCAGTCAGGGCTGATCGCCGCGGCGCTGGCGCGGCGCAGCGGAGTGCCGGCGACGCAGAACCTGCTGCGCCGCGCGAAGGCGACACCCGTGCTTCGCGGCCTTTCGCCGCGCCAGCGCGCCACGGCAGTCGCAGGCGCCTTCGCGCTTGCCCCCGGCGCCCGCCAGCAGCTGGCCGGCCGCACCGTCGTGTTGATCGACGACGTGCACACGAGCGGCGCCACCGGCAACGCGTGCGCCCGCATTCTCAAACGCGGCGGGGCGACGCGAGTGATCCTTCTGTGCTGGGCGCGCGTTCTCGAAACCGAAGCGGCCGATTGACAAGCGGCGCCCTGCATCACAGGTCGGAGAGACATGGCGAAAGTTGAAATCTACACCAAGGCATTCTGCCCCTATTGCTATCGTGCGAAGCACCTGCTCGACGGCAAGGGCGCGGCCTATCAGGAATATGACATCACGCTGGGCGGCGAGAAGCGCAAGGAGATGATCCAGCGCGCCAACGGCCGGACCACCGTGCCGCAGGTCTTCATCGACGATCGCCACATCGGCGGATCGGACGACCTTGCCGCGCTGGATCGCGGGGGCGGACTGGATCCCCTCCTCGGCCGATGATGCGCGCTGCGCTGCTCCAGATGACGAGCGGGATCGATCCCGCCGCGAATGGCCGCACGATCACTCAGGCGATTGCCGATGCGGCGGGCGAGGGCGCGGCGATGCTGTTTGCGCCGGAGATGTGCGGATTGCTCGATCGGGACCGCAAGCGCGCCGCGGAGGTAGTGGCGCGCGAGGAGGATGATCGCGTCCTGGCCGCGGTGCGCGAAGCGGCGGCGAAGCACGGGCTTTGGGTGCACCTCGGTTCGCTCGCGCTGCTGCGCGACGACGGCAAGCTCGCCAACCGGAGCCTTGTGATCGACGGCTCGGGCGCGATCCGGGCGCGCTACGACAAGATGCATCTGTTCGACGTCGACTTGCCGACCGGAGAGAGCTGGCGCGAATCGGCGACCTATGCCGGTGGCGAGCGCGCGGTGACGGTGGAGACGCCGCTCGGCCGCCTTGGCCTTGCGATTTGCTACGATCTCCGCTTCCCGGACCTGTTCCGTGCGCTGAGCGATGCGGGCGCGACACTGTTCGCGCTGCCGGCCGCCTTCACTCGGCCAACCGGGCAGGCGCACTGGCATGTGCTGCTGCGCGCGCGAGCGATTGAGGCGGGCGCGTTCGTGGTCGCCGCGGCGCAAACCGGCGAGCATGCGGACGGGCGCGCTACATATGGCCATTCGCTGGTGGTCGACCCCTGGGGCGAACTGCTGCTCGACATGGGCGAGGCGCCAGGCCTTGGCTATGCCGAGATCGATCCCGCGCGTGTCGAGGCTGCGCGCAGCCGTATCCCCGTGCTCAGCCATCGCCGGCCGATTCCGGGGGTGGAGGCGTTGTGATCGTCTTCGACTTGAAGTGCGGCCAGGGCCATGTGTTCGAAGCCTGGTTCGGCTCGAGCCGCGCCTTCGAGGAACAGCGAGCGGGCGGGCTCGTGCAATGCCCGATGTGCGGCGATCCTGCGATCGAGAAAGCGGTGATGGCACCGAACGTGGCGGCGAAAGGAAATCGCAAGGCCGATGCTCCTGCCGCGCGTCTCGACTCGACCCCCGCCGCCGAGGCACTTCCGTCTCCCGATGCAATCAAGGCGGCGCTGCAGGTGTTGGCGCAGGCGCAGGCCAAGGCGCTCGAGACATCGCAGTGGGTGGGCAAGAGCTTCGCAAAGCGTGCGCGCGCGATGCACGCCGGCGAAGAGGCCGAGGCCCCGATCCACGGCCAGGCGACGCTCGAACAGGCGAAGCAGCTGATCGACGACGGTGTTCCCGTCGCGCCGCTCCCCTTTCCGGTGGTCCCTCCCCAAGCGCGCAATTGACGTACGTCGTTCCGCGGTGAAACATGCGCTTCCGGCTGCTATGGCCGCAGGGGGGATACACCGTGCGGGGTTTGAAGTGGGCCGTTGCGGCGGCGGCAGTGATCGTCTCGTCGCAGCTGATCGCGCAGGACGCGCAAGAGGCGGAGCCGGATCACCTCATCCGCGGGGCCTATGATGCCTTGCTCGGGCGGCCTGCGGCGGCATTGCACTCCAGCGGGTATGAGCGGATCGCACGGTTGGATCGGAACGCGTTGATCCGCCGGCCGGGTGGGCCGGTGGACCGGGTGCGCATCGATCCCGAAAACGGCGATGTCGTCACCCGGATCGAAGGCGATGGCTGGTACGACCATCCGCACCCGAGCTTCCCGGACGGGCAGTTGAACCGACGCGCCTGTGATCGCGATCTGCAGACGCTTGCCGAGATCGCACTGCTGCGGTTTCCCGGGCTGATCGAGCAGCGCCAGAATGCCGGCCACGAGTCGCGCGTCCGCTTGGTCGAACCGCAGGAGGACCCGCTCGATGCGCGCAGCATCACGATCGCCTGCCTCTATCTCACCACCGGCACCGCATCGCTGACGCTTCAATATGCTGTCAGCCCACGTGAGCTGGAGGCCGAGCAGGTCCGCTACCGGCGCGAGTTCGACTCGGCCCGTGCGGCGCGTCGGGGGCTTTCGCTCACTCGGCTGGATCCCGAATGGGAGCAGGGGTTTGCGGCAATCGCCTATGACTGCACCGGCGAACGGAACGATCCGCGCGGCTATGCGGAGTGCAAGGTCCGCGACGACGGCTTCCACATGCGCGCGATCACGCGCGGCGTGGCGCATGTGCAGCACGGCCGGATCACTTCGATCGACTTTCAGATCGACGAGACGGAGGCGGGACTGCTGGACACGATCAACTTCTGGTATGGTCGGCCCGAGATCGTCGGCGACGAGCCCTATGCCGGCCGCGTCTGGCGCTTTGCCGACGGCGATCTGAAGTTGTTCGATTCGATCCTGACTCTGGAATTCCCCGAAGGCGCGGGGCCGGAGGTGCGCGGAATCCGCCTGACGCGCCGCCCGCGCGACTGATGGCGCAGATTGACCATCCCGATGCCGCATCCTACCCAGCGGCCCGTGTCCCGGTAGCTCAGCAGGATAGAGCAGCAGATTCCTAATCTGGAGGTCGGAGGTTCGAATCCTCTCCGGGACACCACGCCTATCGAGCCCTATCGAGCGGAATGCCCCAACCGACGCTCGCCCGCTCCCACGGCGATTGACTTGTTGGAAAATGTTGCTCAAATGTTCTCGTCCTTGAGCGAGTCGGGGGCAGAGCATGCAGATTTCGACGGAGCAACGCAGGGCGGCGTTTCGCGCCTGGTTGCGGACGGGGCGTGCCGTAGGTCCGGTCGACACGCACGGACGCGAGTGCAAGTTCAATCCATGGCACGACGCGAGAACAGGCAGGTTCACCTTTGCCGGTCAGGGCCGATATTTTGCTCGGAGTGCCGGTGGCGCAGCTCCCCGCGTTCGCCAGGATGCTCCGACCATCGAATTGCGCGAGATCCTTCCGCGTGTTGGAAGCCGGGAGGAAGCTGATGCGGAGCGGGATCGGCTTCTCGCGCTGCATGGCGACACCTCCGCAAACCGCGCGCTGATCGAAGACTGGCATCGACGCCAGCAGGAAGCGCTCGCGCCTTCGCCCGCCGATCCGCCGAACCCGTTGGCCGATTTTGCGACCGGCGTCGCCGAAGGAGTGTACGACGTTGCGGAAGGTGCCGTCACCGGCACTTACACATTGCTGACGACCAGTCCGATCGCGACCGTCGGGGCGCTTGGAAGCGGCATCGCCGGAACGATCGATGCGACGATCAAAGCGGAGGACACCCCTACCTACGTTCACTTGAACCGCGCGATTGCGTCGGTGGCAACTGCGTCGCCGCACGATATTGGCTACGCTTCGGGCACGGTGTTGGCCAACATCGGACTGGCGATCGGACCGCAGGCAGCAGCGTCGCGGGTTTCCAGCGCGGCGCAGGCCGAGGCGGTCATCCCGGTAGAGATGGCGAACCCGTGGCTGCTCGCGCCCACGCTCCGCGGGGAGGCTATCGAAAAGGCCCTGGGCCATAATGTGACGGTCAACTTTCCGGTCGTGGATCGGATCATCAATCGGGAAATCACAAGCATCAAAAGTATCGACTTGGATGCGGCTTCGCATCGTGCTGCCGACCGATTTCGAGGCACGCTCACCGGCTATGTGGACAAGATTTCCCGCTACAGCGGTACTCGCGAGCGGGGGTGGGGTGGTCTTCGGCTGTGGGAAGAAATGATCGGACACCGGGTTCTCGAACTGGCCGTTCCGCATGCTGCGAACGCTCTCCAGCAAAGGGTGTTCGAGCAAGTTAGCGAATATGCGGCATCACTGCCGCGCCCTGTACAGGTCCGGATCGTCATCGTCAGGGAGGTAGAGAAATGAAAAGTGCGTGTGCACTGCTAAAGAACGGCAAGGTCTATACGCAGGCGTTTGCCGGAACGGACAATGTCGTCTGGATATCCTACGGCCCGGTATTCGTCAGCGACTATGGCGACATCGAAGCGATGACCGAGCATCTTCGCGCGGCGCTCGAAGTCTCGACGCAGGGCGTGCCATATCCGAAGCGCGACGAGTGGCCGCTGGTGCAGAAGCCGATGCTCGATGCGGTCGGCGCGAAAGACTGGAGGGCACTCGCGCGGGGCGCGAAAGCGGTCGGAATCGACCTTGAGGATGGGGTCGTCACGCTGTCTCCGTCGGCGAACTATGAGGACGAGGGGGGCAGCGATCGTTCCGAGAAGAACATCCGGGTCGAGTTCGATTCAAGCGCGCTTGGGAGGCGTCTCCTGGATGCGTTCGAAGCGTGCATCTAAGCATTTGCTTCGAGCGCGCGATCGCCAGCCGGAGGCGATGACCGGCTGGCGGCACGGCTTGTGGCGATCGGCACGAGCGCCCAAGGCACGGTTCGGTTGAGTCGCCATTCTCCGCAGATCTGTGGGATCGGGTGACGCGCGTACCGGCGGGAAGTCGGCGGTCAGACGGCGCTCGCCGCGACTGCCGGCATGTCGGTCCATTGGCGCCGGCCGCGCCCGGTCCGAACCGGAGCGTCGAGTTCCTCGGCGAACCAGGCGACGGTCTTTTCCAGCCCTTCGGCGAGGGGCACCCGCGGCTCCCAGCCCAGCCTCGCTTTTGCCCGGCCGATGTCGGGACGGCGCCGCCGCGGATCGTCCTTCGGCAGCGGCTTGTGCACGACGGGGGCGTCGGACCCGGTGAGCTTCAGGATGTGGCCGAGCAGTTCGTTCACCGTCAGCTCGTTGGGATTGCCGAGGTTGACCGGCTCCATCCCGTCAGATTCGCTGTCCATTAGGCGCAGCAGCCCGTCGACGAGATCGGAGACGTAGCAGAAGCTGCGCGTCTGGCTGCCATCGCCATAGATGGTGATCTCGCGGCCGGAGAGCGCCTGACAGATGAGGTTGGAAACGACGCGCCCGTCATCCGGGTGCATGTGCGGGCCATAGGTGTTGAAGATACGCGCGACGCGCACTTCGGCGCGGCCCATGCGGGCATAGTCGAAGGTCAGCGTCTCCGCCGCGCGCTTGCCTTCATCGTAGCAGGCGCGCGGGCCGGTGCAGCTGACGAAGCCGCGATAGCTTTCGCGCTGCGGGTGCATCTCGGGATCGCCATAGACTTCGCTGGTCGACGTGAGCAGGAAGCGGGCGCCCGCGGCTTCCGCCAGCTTCAGCAGATGATCGGTGCCGACCACATTGGTCAGCATCGTGTGCTCCGGGTCCGCCTGATACTGCGGCGGCGAGGCGGCGCAGGCGAGATTGTAGATTTGGGTGAAGCGATCGGTGCGCTCGCGAACGGAGGCGGGCAGGGGCTGCACCACGTCGTGCTCGATGAACTCGAAACCGGGCAGCCGCTCCAGCGCGCGCAAGTTCGAGGGGCGCGCGGTCTGCAGATTGTCGAGGCAGACGACGGAATGGCCTCGATCGACCAGCGCCTGGCAGAGATGCGAGCCGATGAACCCGGCGCCACCTGCGACCAGGACCAGCGATTCCTTTCCATTACGCATCATCTACTCCTCGAATAACGTCTCGCGAACGCCTTGTGACGATTGCAAAACAACAACTCTCAAGACCTTAGGCAGTTGCAGCCGCTGCTCCGGCGAAGGTGCTCTTTCGTCCCGCATCGCCGAGATGATGCTCCAGCTCGGCGGCACGATGGGCCGCGCTATGCTCCGCCAGCACGCGCTCACGCGCCTTCCCGCCGATTTCGCGCGCGTCGCGTGCGAGCGCGGCGAGCACGTCGTCCGCTCCGGCGGCGAGCAGCAATTCGCTCCCCGGCTCCAGCAGCGTCTCGATGCCTTCCCAGTGATCCGAGAGGATCGGCACTCCGCACGCCGAGGCTTCGAAGATGCGCACCGAAGGCGACCAGCCGGCGGCGATCATGTCGGCGCGCGTCACGTTCAGCGTGAAGCGCGACGCGCCGTAGAATTCAGGGTGGTCGGCAGGCGGCAGATGATCGATCCGCTCGACGTTCTCCGGCCAGTCGATGTCTTCGGGATACTGCGGTCCCGCGACCGCGAAGCGCCGCTCGGGGCAGCGTCGCGCCGGTTCGATCAGCAGCTTCTCGAGCGTGGGCTGCCGATCGGGGCTGTAGGTGCCGAGATAGGAGAGATCCCAGCGCTTGGGCACATCGAGCGGCGGATAGGCTTCGGGATCGACCGAACAGTAGAGCGGCCGTGCGGCCGGCGAACCATAGTCGCGTTCGATCCGATCGAGCGTCGGCCCGCCGGTGAACGAAAGATAGACGTCGTAGTCGGGGATCACCTCGGGCGAGAGATATTCGAAGTCGCCGCGCGCGAGCTTCGCCAGCGTCACCGGCGTATCGATGTCGTAGAAGGCGACCGGGCCTTGCGCCCAGTCCTGCACCAGCCGGGCGACCGCAACGCCTTCGGGAACATAGGAACCGACGATGACGGCGTCGGCGGCGGCAATCCGACTCCTCCAGCGGGCGAGATCGTGGAGATCGTCATAATAGCGGAGCTGACAGAAGCTCGGGTCCGGCAGGTCGCGGTGGTCGCGATACCAGGGAACATCCCTCTCCAGAAACAGGATGTCGTGTCCGCGTGCCGCGAATGCCTTCAGCAGCGCGCGGAAGGTCGTGGCATGACCATTGCCCCAGGACGAGCTGAGCGAGAGGCCGAGTACGACGAGGTTCATGTCACACCGCCTCCCGCGCCTTGGCGCGCTCGGCCTTGAGGATCGAGTCGAGCTGTTCGCCGCGCAGGGCGTAGGTGTGTTCGGCGAGCACGCGCCGCAGCGCTGCCTGCCCAATAGCCTCGGCGCGTTCCGGCGTGAGCGCTGCGATGTGATCGGCGACGTCCTGCCCGTCGCGGGCGACCAGCACTTCCTCGTCGGGTACCAGGAACTGCTCGATCCCCTCCCAGGCGTCGGTGATGAGACAGGCGGCCGCGCCCGCGGCTTCGAACACGCGCGTCGCAGGCGAAAAGCCGATGTTCGCCATCGAATCGCGCGCAACATTCAGCACGGCCGTGGGGGTGCAGTTGAACGCATTGTGGTCGCGCGTGCCGACATGGCCGATCGGGCGGACATTGCCGGGCATGGTCTTGTCGTGCCAGCCGTTGCCGCCGATCAGGAAAGTGCGATCGGGCAGCGCGGCGGCGGCACGCAGGAAGAACTCCTCCACACGCGCCTCGCGGTCGGGCAGCCGGTTGGCGAGGAATGCGAGATCAGCCTCGAAGCGCGAATCCTGTGGGACCGGATGATGCGTCTCCGGGTCGAGCGCATTGTAGATCGGCACGCAGGCGCGGGCACCGAAGCCGGTATAGGCGTCGACGACGGGCGCGCCGCCGCCATAGGTGAGCACCAGATCATAATCGGGCAGCGCGTTTCGCAATGGGTGATCGGGCGCACTGCGAATCTCGTCGAGCGTGGCCGCGGCATCGACGTCCCAATAGATGCGTGTCGCGTCGGGCCGGGCATGGCGCAGCACGCCTTGCAGCAGCTCGGTGTCGAACACGCCGACGCCGCTCGCCTTCACGACCACATCGGCGTGGGCGGCGTCCGCCAGCACTGACCGAAGCCCGTCCTCGTCCGCCGGATAGACCGTTACGGCGGCATAGTCCGGCGGCTCGATGTCGCGGTGCGCCTGGCGGTCGAACGCGTCGGGCTCGTAGAAGTGGATGTCGTGGCCGTGCGCCGCGAGCGCCTTCAGCATCCCGCGATAATAGGTCGCCGCTCCGTTCCAGTAGCTCGACAACAGGCTCGATCCGTAGAAGGCGATTTTCATGCGCAATGCTCCGCAGGCTGGGCGCGCAGGCTCGCGGCGATGGCGAGCAGCTCGTCGGCGCGGTGCGCGCATGTGTGGCGGGCGCGAATGGTCTCGAGCCCCTTGGCGGCAAGGGATTGCCGCAGCGCAGGATCGTCGCGCAGCGCGACGAGATGGCGCCGCATCGCGCTTTCGTCGGCCGCCACCAGATAATCCTCGCCGGGGCGGAAGAGATGCTCGCTGTCGTCCCAGGGCGCCGAGACGAGCGGGATGCCGCAGGCGAGTGCCTCGAACACGCGGATCGTGGGAATGCCGGGCAGGATGGTGGTGTAATATCGGCGCGGCACGTGCACCGTTGCCAGATGCCGCGCGAACAGGCGCGGCACTTCGGCGTTCGGTGCCCATCCATGGTAGCGCGCGCCGAAGACTCGCAGCGTCGCCTTCGCGCTGTCGGGATAGCGAACCCCATGGACGTCGAGCGGAAGCCCGGCGTCGCGGGCGGGGCGGAAGAGGAAGCGTTCCAGCTCTTCGGTCCGTTCGCCGTCGCCCCAGTTGCCGATCCATACCAGCCCCTCGCGATCCTGCGGCTCGGCGGGGAGGTGGAAGTGGCGGGTGTCGGCCGCTTCATGCCAAGTCCATACCCGGTCGCGCCAACCCCAGTCGCGATAGACTTCGGAGAGGGTCTCGCCGAACGCCAGCACGCCGTCATAGGCGTCGAGCTCGTAACTGCGCATTTCCTCCGGCGCGCTCACCGCGCGATGATGCGTGTCGTGGAACAGCAGGAGGAAGCGGCCGCCGCGCGCGCGCAGTCGGCCGAGCCGGGCGACCAGCGCCGGCTCGTTCCATTCATGGACGATCACCAGATCGGCGCCCTCGACCATGGGCTCGATCGGATCGCCGGAGGCATAGGGGATCGACGCGAGATCGGGATAGGCACGACGAAACGCATCGAGTCCGGACGCGCCATGATCCTCGAGCAGATGCGCGAGGCTCCAGTTCGCCTCGGGCTCGAATGCACGGACCTCGTGCCCGGCTGCGATCAACTCGCGGAGCACGCCGCGCAGAAAATGTGCGTTTCCGTGGTTCCAGCAGCTGCGCAAGGAGTGCGTGAAGTAGACGATCCTCACGCAGCGGCTCTCCCTTGCCCTTCGTCCGGCAGGAATCCCGAGTAGAGCCGCGCCATGCCGGCAGCCATGGCGGCGGGCGTGTACTGGGCCGAGCGCTTGCGTGCAGCCTGGCCGAGCTGTCGGCGCGCGAGCGGGTCGTCGCGCAGCGCCTTGATCGATTCGGCGAAGCCCGCCGCATCATGCGGAGCGACGAAGCGTGCGGCACCGTCCCACAGCTCACGGAAGGTCGGGATGTCCGAAAGCACCAGCGGACAGCCTGCCGCCGCTGCCTCGAGCACGGCGAGACCGAACGGCTCGAATGTAGCCGCGCTGACGAAGATGGGGCGCTGGGCAAGCGTCCCGGCGAGTTCGGCGGTATCGATCCGGCCCATCCGGTCGAGATGTTCCAGCGACGGCTCCTCGCCGTGCGGACCCCGAGTCGATCCGGCGGCGCGGAGCGGAACCGTCAGAAGTGCGGCGGCGCGATCGAGCGTGCGGGCGTTCTTCACATCATCCCACAGCCGCCCCGCGGTGAAGGCGAAATCGGCCGGCGCCTCGCCGGACTGTGGCGGCAGCGGCAACGGCCGTCGCCCGTTGTGGACGACCACCGGCGTGTCCGGCAGGCGATAGTGGCGCGCGATGGTCGCGGCATAGGCGGCGCTGGGCGCGACGGTAATGTCGGCGGACGTGAGGCCACGCCGCATCAAGGCGCGGTGCCACCGATAGTTCGGCGCCAGCGGTTCGCTGCGCGCCGCTTCCCACCAAGTGGAGAGGCAGCCGTGATTCACTGCCACCACCGGCAGCCCGAACCAGGTGTCGGCGCCAAGCGCAGGCGAGTTGAGATGGACCAGATCGACGTGCTTCTCGCGGGCAAGCGCTGCCACCGCCTTGCCAGCCGCGCGCACCGGAGCTGCCGAATCGCACATCCAGTCGAGCGGAAGGCCCGTTTCGACGAGTTCGAGACCGCGGATCGCCTCGGCCTCCGCGCGCTGCGCGGGGGAAGGCTCGGGGCCAAGCACGGCAAGCACGGTCTGCGCGCCATGCGGCGTGAGCGCAGCCGCCAGATCGGTGGCATATTGCCACACGCCGCCGACGGCATCGGCGGTCATCAGGATGCGCATCCGGCCTCCGCTCCTCATGTCGCCACCGCCTGAACGCGCGGCTCCGGCTCGGCAGGTCGGCCAAGGGAAATGCCACGCTCTTCGGCGAGCCACTGCGCCAGCGCGGCAATGCCTTCGCGCCAGGAGCGTTTCGGCTGAAGGCCGAGCGCGGCTTCCGCAGCCCGCGTGTCGGCGACGAACCAGCGCTGGTCCCCCGCGCGCCAGTCGGCAAAGTCGACGGCCACCTCGCGGCCGAGCAGCGCACCGATCTCGGCGATCACCTGGCGCAGGCTTACTGCATTGTCGGGCCCGCCGCCGAGGTTGAACGCGCGTCCCGCGACCCGATCGATATTCTCCCAGGCGCGGACATAGGCATCGACTGCATCGCGAACGTCGAGCACGTCACGCACCTGCCGCCCGTCGCCATAGAGCGTCACCGAACGCCCCTCGAGCGCACGGATCAGGAAATGGGCTACCCAACCCTGATCCTCGGTACCCATCTGGCGCTGGCCATAGATGCAGCTCATCCGCAGCACCGCGGCCGGCACCCCGAAGCTGCGCGCGTAATCGAGTACATATTGGTCCGCCGCGCCCTTCGAGCAGCCATAGGGCGTGTGGAAATCGAGCGGGCGGGTCTCGGAGATGCCATGGGTGCGGACCGCGGCATCCGCGGGTAGCCATGCGCCGTCGCGGCTCTCGAATTCCATGTCGGCAAGGTCGCCATAGACTTTATTGGTCGAGGCGAAGACCAGCGGCGTGCGCGAGCCGCGCAGCGCCTCGAGCAAGTTGAACGTGCCGGCGATGTTGACTTCGAAATCTTCGCGTGGGTCGGCGAGGCTCGTGGTCACCGCCACCTGTGCCGCGAGGTGGAACACTGCTTTTGCTTCGCGGGCCGCCAGCGTCAGGCGGTCGGCGTCGCGGATGTCGGCGGTCACGTCGCGGATGCGATCGCCGTGGCGCGCGCGCAGCCACGCGAGATTGCGCTCCACGCCGGGGCGGCTGAGCGCGTCGTAAACGAGTACCGCATGGCCGTCGCCCGCCAGCCGATCGGCGAGGTTCGCGCCGATGAAGCCGGCGCCGCCGGTGATGAGGACAGGGCGAGTATCGGCGGTCATGCGACGAGCCCACGCTTTTCCAGCTCGGCGCGCGCCTCGCTCACGCGATCTTCCGCGGTCTGCTCGGCAACCCATTCCGCGAGTTCGGCGAGGCCTTCGCCGAAATCCTTGCGCGCTCGGAAGCCGATCGCATCAGCGGCCTTGGACGTGTCGCAGAAGCAGTGCCGGATATCGCCGATGCGGCCCTTGCCGACGATCTCGGGCTCGATGTCGTTCTTGCCCATCGCCTCCGCCAGTGCATTGGCGACTTCCGTGACCGAGCGGTCCTGCCCGGAACCGATGTTGAACGTCTCGCCCACTGCCTGAGGCAGCTCGAGCGCATCGGAGAAGGCACGGGCGACATCGGTGACGTGCACGAAGTCGCGCCGCTGCTCGCCGTCCTCGAAGATCATCGGCTGCTGACCGTTGAGCAGCCGCGACGCGAAAATGGCGAGTACGCCGGTATAGGGGTTGGAAAGCGCCTGGCCGGGCCCATAGACATTGAACAGCCGCAGGCACACGCCCTCGATGCCATAGGGCTTTGCCATGATGTGGGTCGTGCGCTCCTGCACATATTTGTTGAGCGCATAGATCGACGCGAGATTGGGCCGCTTCCACTCGGGCGTGGCGACCGGCGTGAGCGGCCGTCCCTGCTCGTCGAGCGGCTCCCAGTTCGCCTGGCCATCCTTCAGCGTCTTGCGTTCGGCATCCTGCACGGGTTCGCCGTCGGCATTCTCGTACAGGCCCTCGCCATAGATCGACATGGAGGATGCCGTGACCACGCGGCGCACGGGATTGTCGATCAGCCGCTCGAACAGGACGGCGGTGCCGACGTCATTGACCGAAGTGTAGCGCTCGACTTCGTACATCGATTGACCCACGCCGACTTCGGCGGCGAGATGGACTACGCTGTCGATGCCCTTCAGCGCGCGCGCGACTGCATCGCCATCGCGCACGTCACCGCGGATCAGCTCGGCACCCTGGGGGAGCAGGGGCGGACGTTCGACATCGCCGTGTACCTGGGGAATCAGCGAATCCAGCACCCGCACGCGGTTGCCGCGACGCAGCAGCTCTTCGCAAACGAAGCTGCCGATAAAGCCGGCTCCGCCGGTAATGAGTATTGATTCCGTCACAGTTCGGCGCCCCCACCAACTAGTCCCATTCGAGAAAAGCTGCACTCTTCTGCATGTTCATTGTTCGGCAGCATCGATCCTCACTTGCCGTTCAGCTTCAACTCCGGACTCCCTTCAATGCCTCTTCTTCATCTGAGTTCCCGAACGGCTCCACAAATTTTGATCGGAACCGGAACCCCATTCGCCCCAACGGGTTTGGGTCCGTAACGATCCCGAATCCTGCGGGAATTTTCGTGAGGGGCTTGGACCGCGTGACGGCGACGATCTATTTCATCAGGCACGCGGCACATGGACATATCGGCAACACCCTGAGCGGCAGGCAGCCGGCCATTCCGCTCACCGATGCGGGGAGGGGGCAGGGCCGGGCGCTCGGCGCCAGGCTGACCGACCGGCCGTTCGCCGCACTTCATTCGAGCCCGGTCCAGCGCGCGCGCGAAACCGCCGATGCTATCCGCGAGGCGCGCGGAGGCGAGAATGTGCAGGTCTATACCGCGCTCGACGAAATCGATTTCGGCGCATGGACCGGCAAGGCGTTCGCCGATCTCGAAGACGATCCCAAGTGGCAGCACTGGAACGCCCGGCGCAGCGAAGCGCGCTGCCCGGGCGGCGAGGCCATGGCCGAGGCGCAGGCCCGCGTCGTCGCGCATGCCGAGCAGGCTGCTGCGGCGCATCCGGACGGCGCGGTGGCGATGGTTACCCACTGCGACATCATTCGGGCGGCTGTGGCGCATTGGCTCGGCCTCTCGCTTGACCGCATCCATTCCTTCGACATCGACCCCGCCTCGGTGAGCCGCGTCGCCGTCGGCGACTGGGGGGGGCGGGTGTTGAGCCTCAACGAACAGGTGGCATGATGGCGACAGCAGTAGCGGCGAAGGACCTGCGCGAGCGCGTGGCGGAGCTCGCGCCCTGGTTTCACAACATCGACCTTGGCGGCGGCGTGCAGACCGCGCCGGACCATTTCCTCGGCGATTATCCCAGCTTCAAGTTCAAGCGCTTCGCCGGTGCGCTCCCCGACGATCTTTCAGGCAAGACGGTGCTCGACATCGGCTGCAACGCCGGCTTCTATTCGGTGGAGATGAAGCGCCGCGGCGCCGATCGGGTGGTTGGGATCGACAGCGACGAGCGCTATCTGGCGCAGGCGCGGCTGGCGAGCGAGGCGCTGGGTTTCGACGGTATCGAGTTCGCCAAGCTCGACGTGTATGACGTCGCCGCGCTCGGCGAGAAATTCGATCTCGTGGTGTTCATGGGCGTTCTCTACCACCTGCGCCATCCGCTGCTGGCCCTCGATCTGGTCCGCGAGCATGTCGCGGGCGATCTGATGCTGTTCCAGACGATGCAGCAGGGGACGGAGGCCGTGCTGCAGGTTCCCGAGGACCATCCGTTCCACAAGCCGGGCACCACAGAGCCGCCGGACTATTTCGACAATCCGGCCTATCCGAAGATGCATTTCATCGAGCGCGAGTTTGCGCACGACTGGACCAACTGGTGGGCGCCCAACGCCGCGTGCAGCCAGGCGATGCTGCGCGCTGCGGGCTTCGCGATCGAGGCGCAGCCGGAGCCCGAAGTCTATCTCTGCCGCGTGGCGAGCGTGCCCTATTCCGAGCACGGGCCGGCGGCAGTCTATCCAGCAAGGGGGGAGCGCGCATGATCGAAGCCGCGATGATCTGGAACGAGCCGAACAACAAGTCGCACTGGAATCCCGAGCTCGATCCCGACTGGTCGATCTATGCGGACACCGTGATCCGGGCGGGCGGCGCGATCGCGGAGATCAACCCCGATGTGCAGCGCGTGTTGGGCGGCATGTCGCCGATCGATCCGCACTGGGTGAACCGGATGCGCGATCACGGCGCGCTCGATGCCGTCGATGTGGTGGCGGTGCACGGCTTTCCGCTCGACTGGAACCTGTGGCCGATCCACGCCTGGCCCGACAAGATCGCCGAGATCGAGGCGGTCGTGCCCGACAAGCCGATCTGGGCGACCGAAGTTGGCGTCGGCTCGTTCGGTGCCGAGGAAGTGCAGGTGTTCGGGATCGACAAGACCGCCGAGCTGCTGCTCGACCGGATTCCCAACGTCTATTGGTATTCGCTCTTCGACCTGCCGCAGAGCTGGGGCGCCGAGACCCGCCACCGCGAAGCGGAAGGTTCGAGCTACTACCGCCATTTCTACATGGGCCTGATCCGCGAGGACGGCACGCCGAAGCCCGCGCTCGATCATTATGCGAAATACGCCGACCGCATGGGGCTGATGCAGTGGTTCCATTTCCAGGATCCGCGGCTCGACGATGCGGTGCGGGTGATGAAGGACCTGGGCGTGAAGAAGCTGCGGACCGGGCTCAGCTGGGCCGACAGTTTCCGCGACGGGGCGATCGACTGGTTCGACCGGCAGATGGAAGCGCTCGCCGATTTCGAGCTGTTGGTCACCTTCTGCTTCACGCCCGAGCACCTCGGTGTCGAGGCGCACCACACCAGCTGCGCTCAGGACCCGCAGCAGTTCGCCGACTTCTGCGCCTGGATGATCGATCGCTACGCACCGGCGAAGGCGGCGACGAAGGCCGCGCTAGCATGAGGAACATAGCTGCGCCGGTTCCGTTCGTCCTGAGAAACGACAGGAATTCGAAAGCCATGGTAGCGAGGAGCGTCTGATGCTGTCCCCCACGCCTCGTTCGATCAACGTCGCGCTCGTCGGCGTCGGCAACTGCGCGTCGAGCCTCGTTCAGGGAATCGAGCATTATCGCGCGGGATCGAACGACTTGATCGGCCTGATGCATTGGGAACTGGGCGGCTATCGACCGTCCGACATCAGCGTCGTCGCCGCATGGGACGTCGACCGCCGCAAGGTGGGCAAGGACGTGTCCGACGCGATCTTCGCCAAGCCCAACTGCACCACCGTCTTCTGTGATCGAGTGAAGCCGACCGGGGCAAAGGTGCGGATGGGGCGCGTGCTTGACGGGGTCGCCGATCACATGGCGGAGTTCGTCGACGAGCGCACCTTCCTGTTGGCGGACGCGCCGGAGCCGAGCCGCGAAGAAGTGGTCGAAGTGCTGCGCGAGAGCGGCGCGGACGTGCTGATGAACTATCTGCCGGTCGGCAGCCAGGAGGCGACCGAATTCTACGCCGAGTGCGCGCTCGAGGCGGGCGTGGCGTTCGTCAACAACATCCCCGTGTTCATTGCCAGCAACCCCGAATGGGCAAGGCGCTTCGAAAAGGCGGGCGTCCCGATCATCGGCGACGACATCAAGGCGCAGATCGGCGCGACCATCGTCCACCGCGTTCTCACCGATCTGTTCAAGAAGCGCGGCGTGAAGCTGGAGCGGACGTACCAGCTCAACACCGGCGGCAATACCGACTTCCTCAACATGGCCAATCGCAAGCGGCTGGCGTCGAAGAAGGTCTCCAAGACCGAGGCGGTGCAATCGGTGACGGCGGCGCGGCTCGAGGACGAGAATATCCACATCGGCCCCAGCGACTACGTGCCGTGGCAGAACGACAACAAGGTCTGCTTCCTGCGCATGGAGGGACAGATGTTCGGCGGCGTACCGATGAACCTGGAGTTGCGCCTCTCCGTCGAGGACAGCCCCAATTCGGCCGGCGTCGCGATCGACATGATCCGCTGTGCCAAGGTCGCGCGCGACCGCGGCATGGCAGGACCGGTGACGCCTGCGGCCGCCTATTTCTGCAAGCATCCGCCCGAGCAGATGACCGATGACGCTGCCTATGAGGCGGTCGAAGCGTTCATTGCGGGGAGTGCCTGAGGCCAGGGGCGCTGCGCCTTAAACCGGGAGACATCCGTACCCGACTAGCCCTTTCTCCGTCTGAGGAGGAAGGCGACGAAGCTGCGCACAGGGCCCAGATCGGCTGAGTGCTGACCATGGGGATCGCGCCGAGGGACGAGTAAACCCGCTATCAGGCGCTGCGAAGGCAGACTGGTTTGGGAAAGCGCATCCGCGTCATGAGACGCCGGGGCGAGCCTCATGCGAGACTCGCCCCGTATAATGCAAGCCCGTCCGCCGCGGCGGGAGCGATCACTTCACGTGATTGCTGATGTGCTTGTTCATCTCGAACATCGTGACCTTGTCCTTGCCGAAGATGGGCTTCAGCTTGTCGTCGGCGAGGATTTCCCGCTTGTTCTCGGGATTCTGAAGGTCGTTCTTCTTGATATAGTCCCACATCTTGCTGACGATCTCGCTGCGCGGCAGCGGTCCCGAGCCCACGACCGCGGCCAGTTCGGGCGAGGGAGTCACTGGCTTCGCGATTCCACCACGCGCTCCGCCCTTTGCTTTCGTCTCCGCCATATTCTTCTCCTATTCCGGTTCGAGCGCCGACGGCTTGTGTGAGGCTCGTCCGCCGTTGTCGCTCTCGACGATGTACTGCGGATCTTCCTCGGATGCACGCACCTGATGGCCCTTGATTTTCGTGTCACTCGTCTGCTTGCGGACGACCTCGCCATGCGCGGTGCCGCCGTGCGCGTTCCACGTCACGCGGTCCCCCGCGTGGAATTTGTCTGCCATGCCGAACTCCTTGGTTTCCGGGAGTCCAATCGCCTGCGCCGGAAATGGTTGCGGGCACGGAACGCTTCGCCTCGTGCTGTGTTCGGCTCGGCGAAGGGGGAACTCCATGAATGACATGCAAGCGGCCGTTCTCACCGGGCCGCAGGAATTGAAGATCGAGACCGTGCCCGTTCCCGAGCCGCGTGCAGGAGAGGTGCGGCTGCGGCTCGAAGGCTGCGGGGTATGCGCATCCAATCTCACTCCCTGGGAGGGGCCCGAGTGGATGCGTTTTCCGACCGAGCCGGGCGATCTCGGCCATGAAGGCTGGGGTGTCGTCGAAGCGGTGGGTGAGGGCGTGACGGTTCTCGCCGTCGGTGACCGGGTCGCCGCGCTGTCGTTCCGCAGCTTCGCCGAACGCGACATTGCGAAGGCCGACGCAGTGGTGAAGCTGCCGCCCGAGCTGGCGGATCAGCCGTTTCCCGGCGAGCCGCTGGGATGCGCGTTCAATATCTTTCGTCGCAGCGACATTCGCGCGGGCCAGACGGTGGCGATCGTCGGCATCGGATTTCTGGGGGCGGTGCTCACGCGGCTGGCGAGCGAGGCCGGCGCGCGCGTGATCGCCATCTCGCGGCGGCAATCGTCGCTCGATCTCGCGCGCCACTATGGCGCCGCCGAGACGATCGTGATGGACGATCATTGGGCGATCATCGAACGGGTGAAGGAACTAACGGGCGAGGCGCTGTGCGAGCGCGTGATCGAATGCGTCGGCAAGCAATGGCCGCTCGACCTTTCGGGCGAACTGGTCGGCTTCGGCGGGAAGCTGATCGTCGCCGGCTATCATCAGGACGGGCCGCGTCAGGTGAACATGCAGATGTGGAACTGGAAGGGAATCGACGTGGTGAACGCGCACGAGCGCGATCCCGAGGTGTCGCTCCAGGGCATCCGCGAAGCGGTCGATGCCGTGGCCAGCGGCCGTCTCGATCCGACGCCGCTCTACACCCACCGCTTTCGGCTCGATCAACTCGATCAGGCGCTCGACGCGACACGGGATAAGCCGGATGGCTTCGTCAAGGCGCTGGTGACCTACGCATGAAGCCTCGGATCGGATTCCTCGGCACCGGCTGGATCGGGCGGCATCGCATGGAGGCGATGCTGGAAAGCGCGGCGATCGAGGCGATCGGCATCGCCGATCCCTCGCCGGAAATGGCACAGCAGGCGGCGCAGCTCGCGCCCCACGCCCAGGTGGTCGACGGTCTCGCCGCGCTGCTGGCGCTCGAGCCGGACGGCATCGCCATTGCGACACCCAGCGCGCTCCATGCGGATCAGTCGATCGCGGCGCTGGAGCGCGGCCTCGCGGTGTTCTGCCAGAAGCCGCTCGGCCGGACGGCAGGGGAGGCGAAGGCGGTAGTGGAGGCGGCGCGGACCGCCGACCGGCTGCTCGCCGTCGACTTCTCCTATCGCTACACCGAGGGGATGCGCCGTATCGCCGAACTGGTGCGCGGCGGCGATCTGGGGCGGCTCTACGCAGCCGATTTGGTGTTCCACAACGCCTATGGGCCCGACAAACCCTGGTTCTATGACGCGGCGCAATCCGGTGGTGGCTGCGTGATGGACCTAGGTGTTCATCTGGTCGATCTCGCGCTGTGGCTGTTCGGCGAGGATGTGTCGGAGGTCTCTTCCCGGCTCTATGCGAAAGGCGATCCGCTGAAGCCCGGCGACGCGCGTGTCGAGGATTATGCCGTTGCGCAGCTCACGCTCGCAGGTGGCGCCTCGGTGCGGCTTGCCTGTTCGTGGCGGCTCGATGCCGGGCAGGACGCCGTGATCGCCGCCGACTTCCACGGCACCGAAGGCGGCGCGGCGCTGCGCAACGTGAACGGCTCCTTCTACGATTTCACTGCCGAGCATTTCCGTGGCACCGCGCGGGAGATGCTTGCGTCGCCGCCGGATGCCTGGGGCGGACGCGCTGCGGTCGATTGGGCGCAGCGGCTGGTGGCGGGCGAGCGGTTCGATCCGACTGCACAGGAACTGGTCCGGGTCGCCGCGGTGCTCGATCGCATCTATGGTCGCTAGCCTGTCGCACTCGCTGCGCTCATGCTAGCGTGCCGCGATTGGGGTGAGGGAGGAGCGGCGATGCGCGCAGTGGCGGTGTCGGTGTTGATATTGCTCGCGGGATGCGGCGGCGACGGTGGAACCACCGGTACGAACTATTCCGATCCACCACCGGTGGCGGAGATCGTTGCCACTCCAGACAACGCAGCCGCTGCCACGCCGACGCCCTGAAGGCGATCGGCTCCGGCCAGGTGGCCGCCGGGCGAGCAGGAGCGGGCGATCCGCAGCGAAGCTCACGCCTGCCGGCGCACCTCGGCAAAGCCTTCGAACGTCGCCCGGACATCCGGTGACGCGCCGGCCGCGAGCTTCGAGATGCGGCGCATGAACGAGTCGGTCTCGGCCGCTTCGTCGAGATGCGCCATATCCCACGCGCCGAATTCGCGTGCCTCGATGTGGCGGCGGGAGAGGACGACGATTGCGCGATGGCGGGAATCCCCCTGGATCCGCTCGAACGTCTGCTGCACCGCGTCCTCGGGGCCTTCGAGCGCCTGGAGAAACCGTCGGCCGTCGGAATAGAGCAGCCCGGTGATGCCGTCGCGGCGGTTGTTGCGGCGCGATGCGTTGAGGATCGCGGCAGCGTTCACCGCGCCGCCTGTGGGCCGGGCGCTGCTGACGTACACGAGCTGCAACATCCTGAACTTCCCTTTCTTTTCACCTGCCACCATCCATTATGGCGCGATTGACGTGAAACGAGTGCTCGGTCCGGCGCAACCTGACGGGCGTTTGGCTGTGGACAACGCCTTCGCGCTTGGGCATGTTCGCTCCATGAGCATCGCGCACCTCCGGACGCTACGACTTATCCGCCCTTAGGGGCGTGTCCGCTTGCCGTGCGCCTCTAAGGGCAAATTCGACCCAGAGTGACCCGTTCGTCGCGGCAGAGTTCGCGCGGACCCGCCCTGTCAGAGGTGTTCTCATGTTGCGCGATCCTTCCTCCAAATACCGTCCCTTTCCGCAGATCGACTTGCCCGATCGTCAGTGGCCGAGCCGCACCGTCACGCATGCGCCGCGCTGGCTCTCCACCGATTTGCGCGACGGCAATCAGGCGCTGATCGATCCGATGGACGGGGAGAAGAAGACTCGCTTCTTCGACTTGCTGGTGAAGGTGGGCCTCAAGGAGATCGAAGTAGGCTTCCCCTCGGCAGGACAGACCGAATTCGACTTCATCTCGGGCCTCGTCCGCTCGGGCCGGATTCCCGATGACGTGACGGTGCAGGTGCTGACGCAATCGCGCCGCGATTTGATCGAGCGCAGCTTCGAAAGCCTGCGCGGCGCGCCGCGCGCGATCGTTCACCTCTATAATGCTGTCTCGCCGGCATGGCGGCGCATCGTTTTCAACATGGGGCGCGACGAAGTGCGCGAGATCGCGGTCGCGGGCGCCAAGGTGCTGCGCGACGAGGCGGCGAAGCAGCCCGGCACCGACTGGCATTTCGAGTATAGCCCCGAGACCTTCTCGACTGCCGAGCTCGATTTCTCGGTCGAGGTCTGCGCGGCGGTGATGGAGATCCTGCGGCCTACGCCGGAGAAGCCGCTGATCCTCAATCTGCCCGCCACCGTCGAAGCGGCGATGCCGAACGTCTATGCCGATCAGGTCGAATGGTTCTGCCGCAACGTGCCGAACCGCGAGAGCGTTGTCATCAGCCTGCACACCCACAATGATCGCGGCACCGGCGTCGCCGCGTCGGAGTTGGGGCTGCTCGCGGGCGCCGATCGAGTGGAAGGTTGCCTGTTCGGCAACGGCGAGCGCACCGGCAATGTCGATCTGGTGACGCTGGGGCTCAATCTCTACACCCAGGGGATCGATCCGAAGCTCGATTTCTCGAACATCGACGACGTGATCCGCACCGTCGAATATTGCAACGCGCTGCCGGTCCATCCGCGGCATCCCTATGCCGGCGATCTCGTCTTCACTGCCTTTTCCGGCAGTCATCAGGACGCGATCAAGAAGGGCTTCGCAGCCCAGGCGGCGCGCAACGACACGCATTGGGACGTCCCCTATCTGCCGATCGATCCCGCGGATCTCGGCCGCAGCTACGAAGCGGTGATCCGAGTGAACTCGCAGAGCGGGAAGGGCGGCGTTGCCTGGGTGCTCGAGCAGGACCGCGGGCTGAAGCTGCCCAAGCGGATGCAGGCCGATTTCAGCCGCCACGTCCAGCGCCTCGCCGATGAGACCAGCCGCGAGCTCAACGCGGCCGATATCGGCGCCTTGTTCGACGCCGTCTATCTGCCGGGAGAGCGCGATCGCTTCGCATTGCTCGACTATGAGGAGCATGGCGCGCCCGGAGCGCGGGTGTTCGTCGGCCGGGTGCAGGTGGACGGCGCAGAGAAGTCGATCAGCGGCCGTGGCAACGGCCTGATCTCGGGCGTGATCGCGGCGCTGGAGAGTTCGACCGGCCCCGCGCTCGACGTGGTCGATTACAGCGAACATGCGATCGGCACCGGCGCCGATGCCCAGGCTGCGGCCTATGTCGAGTGCCGCACGCCCGATGGCCGGACGGTGTTCGGCGTGGGGCTGGATGCCGACGTCGCGACCGCCAGCGTCCGAGCGGTGCTGAGCGCGGCCAACCGCGCAGGCGCGGAGTGATAGCCCCAACGCAGCCTCATGTTCCCGCGCCTTCGGTACTGCTCGCGATCGTGCGGCGATGCCGCTAAGGATCAAGTTCCCGCAATGGCGCGGGGCCGGGCTCGGCGCGGACGATCGTGTGAATGAGTAATCCCTTTGCCCCGCTGATCGAGGGCCATGGCGACGTCATCGGCCTGATCCTGCTGTTTGGGCTTTTTGTGCTGTTCGCGCTCGAACGCTTGCCCCCGGTCGTGCTGGCGGTCGCGGGCGGCGTGGCGATGATGGCGCTCGGATTTCTCGACGCCGAGGAACTGCTGCGCGTGTTCGGCAATCCGGCGCCGATCACCATCGCGGCAATGTTCGTGATCTCCGGCGCGCTGCTGCGGACCGGCACGCTCGAGGAGGTTTCCGGCTGGGTCATTCGCCGCACCCAGCGTCGGCCGCGCCTCGCCCTGGGTGAGATCGGCCTCGGTACGATGGTGGCGTCGGCGTTCATGAACAACACGCCGGTGGTGATCGTGATGATCCCGATCATCAAGCGGCTCGCACGGCTGCTGCGCATTTCGGCGACGCGATTGCTGATCCCGCTTTCCTACGTCTCGATCCTCGGCGGCACGCTGACGCTGATCGGAACGTCGACCAACCTGCTGGTCGCGGGTGTCGCTGCGGGTCAGGGGCAGCCCGCGTTCGGTGTGTTCGAGATAACCGGGGTGGGGCTGGTGGTCGCATTGGCCGGAACCGTGTTCCTGGCGATCGCCGGACCGCTGCTCTTGCCCGACCGCGAGGCGCTGCCGCTGGCGGAACAGGGCGAGAGCGACAGCTATCTCTCGCACCTCGTGCTGAATGCGGACAGCGCCTTCGTCGGCGAGCGGATCGACGAAAGCGCACTGGAGCGGCGGCAGGGCATCCGAGTGCTGGCCATGCAGCGCGGGCTGACGCTCTATCGCAAGGATTTCGAGGCGATGGTGCTGCAGCCGGGCGACCAGCTGGTCGTGGCGGCGAGCCCGGCCGAACTCGCATCGCTCGCCGAATCGAACGATTTCCGGGTGGGCCTCACCGGCGTGGGGGGCGGGATCACCATGGCCGGCCCGATGCGCGACCCGGATGCCCAGCTGATCGAGGCGGTCGTATCGCCCTCGCATCCGATCATCGGGCGGCGGCTGGCGGAGATTCCGTTCCTCTCGCGGCTGAAACTGCGCGTGCTCGGCCTTGCGCGCCCGCGGCACGTGGCCGGCCCCGATCTTGCCGAAGTACGTGTGCGCGCGGGCGACCGGCTGCTCATCGCCGCCGGCGCCGACGCCGCGACGGCACTTCAGCGCAACACCAATCTCGCGCAGGTCACGCAAGCGCCTGCGCGTGCGTTCAAGCGCAGCAAGGCGCCGATCGCGATCCTCACGCTCGCCGGTGTCGTCGGCTTCGCAGCACTGTTCGGTTTTCCGATCGAGGCGCTGGCGCTGGCCGGGGTGGCGGTCGTGCTGGTGACGCGCTGCGTCGAGCCGGAGGAGGCGTGGGGAGCGATCGACGGCAACACGCTCGTGCTGATCTTCGGGATGCTGGCGTTCGGGCTGGGGCTCCAGAATGCCGGCACGGTGGAGCTGCTCGTTTCATGGGTGGAGCCGCTGCTCGCCAACGCCTCGCCGCTGATGCTGCTGATCGGCGTCTATGCGCTCACCAGCCTGCTGACCGAAACGGTGACCAACAACGCCGTCGCAGTGATCATGACTCCGATCGTGATCGGTCTTGCCGAAGCGCTGGGCGTCGATCCCCGCGAGATGATCGTCGCGGTGATGTTCGGCGCCAGCGCAAGCTTCGCAACGCCGATCGGTTATCAGACGAATACGCTCGTCTATGGCGCGACCAACTATCGGTTCACCGACTTCCTCAAGATCGGGCTGCCGATGAACGTTGTCGTCGGTCTGACGGCCTGCGTGGCGATCAGCTTCTGGTTCTGAGTCAGCGGCCGCGCACGATTTCGCAGCCGACCGCGGCATCCGGATACACGTCGGGTTTCATCGAGCGCACCCGTACCTCGGTGACTCGCGGATCGCCGAATGCCAGCTCGGCGACTTCCTCGCAGAGCGTTTCCTGAAGTTCGATATGGCCTTTCGCGACGAGCCGGTGGATGCCCTCGCGCAGGAAATCATAGTCGACCACCGCGTTGATCCGGTCGTCCGGGCGCGCGCCATAGTCGCAGCTCAGCCAGACCGATAGCAGCACGCGCTGCGGCGCCGCGCGCTCATGCGCATGGATGCCGAGGCCCATCGTCACTTCGAGCCCCTCGAGGATGGTGACGTAGCGGCCGGGGGCGGGTGCCGGAGCCATGTCAGGCATCGGGCCGCTCGCGCGTCGTGAACATCACGTCACCGTCGGCGCGTACCAGATGCTGGCCGCAATCGACATAGACGTTCTGGCCGGTGATGCTGCGCGCCGACAGGAGGTGCGCGACGGTGGCGGCGATGTCGTCGAGCGCGACCCGGCGGCGCAACAGATTCTCGCCGCAGGTCTGCGCGAACTCCTCCTCGCTCTGATCGAGGCTGGGAAGAGTGAGGCCCGGGGACACGGCGTTGACGCGGATGCGCGGCGCGAGCGCCTGCGCAAGCATCTCTGTCGCGCCAGCGAGCGCCACTTTCGAGCAGCTGTAGGTGAAGAAATCCGGATTGAGGTTGCCGACCTTCTGGTCGAGCAGGTTCACCACCGCCCCCTCGTCGAGGTCGGTCTGCGCGGCGAGCGCGGCGGCCAGCGCGACGGGCGCGCCCAGGTTCACGCGCATATGCGTGTCGAGCAGCGCATAGTCGGCGAGGCGATGGCTGTCCCAGCTGAACAGCGACGCATTGTTGACCAGCGCGCGAAGCGGCATCTCGAACGCCGCGCGGGCGCCTTCCACCAGCGCTGCCGGGGTGGCGGGGTCCTCAAGCTCGCCCGCCAGGGTGGTCGCCCGGCCGCCGGCCGCGCGGATCTCGGCGGCGACGGCACCTGCTTCATCGGGCGAGCCGTGGTGATGGATCGCGACCGACCAACCGGCCCGGCCGAGATGGCGCGCGATCGCCGCGCCGATGCGGCGCGAGGCGCCGGTGACGAGCACGGTTTCCGGCATCGCCGCTCTCAATAGCCCATCAGCTTGAGCACTTCCTCGCGGCTGCGCGCGTCTTCGCGGAAGACGCCCATCATCCGGCTCGTCACCATGCCGACGCCGGGCGTACGCACGCCGCGCGCGGTCATACAAGCATGAGTCGCCTCGATCACCACTGCGACCCCGACGGGATTGAGATGCTGCCAAATGCAGTCGGCGACTTCGGCGGTGAGCCGCTCCTGGACCTGGAGCCGGCGGGCATAGCCGTGGAGCACGCGCGCCAGCTTCGAAATGCCGACGACATGGTCGCGCGGGAGATAGGCGATCGACGCCTTGCCGACGATCGGAGCCATATGGTGCTCGCAATGCGACTGGAAGGGAATTCCGTTGAGCAGAACGATCTCGTCATAGCCGCCCACTTCCTCGAACACGCGGCTGAGATGGTGCGCCGGATCCTCGCCATAGCCCTGGCAATATTCCTTCCAGGCGCGCGCGACGCGCTTGGGCGTATCGAGCAGCCCCTCGCGCTCGGGATCGTCGCCGGCCCAGCGGATCAGCGTCCGGATCGCATCGGCGACTTCGTCGGGCACGGGAATCTTCGGCATCGCCGAAACGATGTCGCCGTCTTCCGGTCCGTCGTGATCGTCGTGCATCCGCAAAAACCTCCTTATCCGCTTGACGCTACGGCACCCGAGCATCGCGGGTGAAGCGCTGTGGCTATCGTGTATCGCCTTGGAACCAAATGGCGCAAAGCCGCAGGGTTCCGCCATTCATTCCCGTTGACGGCTTCGAAAATGCAGCGTTAGTTGGCACACAGAGAAAAGCAACGTCACGGCAAGACTATCGCCGGGCACCAGGGGAGGGATGCGTTTCCATGAAGAGAGTCGAACTGCTCGCCGCGACCGCGCTGTCGGTGCTGGTCACCTCGCCTGCCTTCGCGCAGGACGCAACCACGACTGAAGCCGCTCCTGTGATCCAGGAGTATCAGGGCGCCAACGACATCGTCGTGACCGCGACGCGCCGCAACGAGACGGTGCAGGACGTTCCGGTGGCGATCACCGCCGTCGGCGGCGAACTGCTGGAAAATGCGGGCGTCGAGGACATCCGCGGTCTCGAGCAGCTTGCCCCCAGCCTTCAGGCGACCACGGGCCAGTCGGCCGCGACCGGCACCTCGCTTTCGATTCGCGGGATCGGCACCGGCGGCGACAATCCGGGCTTCGAGCCGGCGGTCGGCGTGTTCATCGACGGCGTGTTCCGCTCGCGCGCGGGCGTGGCGCTCGCCGAGCTTCCCGAGCTGGAGCGAGTCGAGGTGCTGCGCGGTCCGCAGGGAACGCTGTTCGGCCGCAACACCTCGGCAGGTGCGCTCAGCATCTTCACTGCTCAGCCGGAATATGAGTTCGGCGGCTATATCGAAGGCAGCTACGGCAATTACGATGCTTGGCAAGTCGAAGGCGCAGTCACCGGTCCGGTGACGGAGGCGATCGCGCTCCGCTTCGACGGCGGCTATCGCCAGCGTGACGGCTATATCGAGGACGCGAACACCGATCGTCGCATCAACAATATCGATCGCTGGAATGTCCGCGGACAGGCGCTGCTCGATACGGGTACGATGACTTTCCGGCTGATCGCCGATTATGCCGAGACCGACGAAGTCTGCTGCGGCGCCGTGAACGTGGTGGCCGGACGGACGGTGCCGGCGATCAATGCGGTTGCGGCGGCGCAGGGGCTGGTCGGTATCTATACCGGCCCGCCGTCGGACCGCATCCAGGCGATTTCGCCGAACCGCGACTATTCGGAGCGGGTGCGCGACTGGGGCGTGTCGGGCGAGTTCAACGTCGATATCGGCGACGTCTCGCTGACCTCGATCACTGCCTATCGCGACTGGCGCGCGCTGCGTGACCAAGACATCGATTTCTCGGGCATCGACCGCGCCTATCGTGACGACTACCGCGTCGATCTGACCGACTTCACTCAGGAAGTGCGGCTGCAGGGCTCCGCGTTCGGCGGCGTGCTCGACTGGCTGGTCGGCGGCTTTTATCTCAACGAGACGCTCGAACTGCGCGACACGGTGCGCGTCGGAAACGATGCCAATGCCTATGTCGATACGCTGTTCGCAGGCATTCTGGGCGCACCGCCGTCGGCCGGCGGCATCGGCATCCCGGCGCAATTCTATGGCAGCTACGCAGTGCCCAGCTTCCCGCAGGTCGTTGCGGCGCTGCGCGGCCTCGCTCCGCTGCCTGCGGGGTCGATACCGCTCTTCGGCCAGGTTCTCTATGCCGGCAGCCCCGCGCTGCAGGCCGCAGCGCCTCCCGGGTCGCCGCTGTTCAACTATCTGAACACGCCGCTCGCGGGCTTCACTGCCGGGCAGGGGAACAATAACGACGACTTCCGCGTGAAGACCGACGCGATCGCGCTGTTCACGCATAACATCATCAACGTCACCGATCAGCTTTCGCTGACGCTCGGCGCGCGTTGGAACCATGAGAGCAAGAAGCTCGACGCCAGCATCAACAACAATACGGCGACGTGCGGCTTCTTCTACAGCCAGGACCCGCGCGCGGTCGCCTATCGCCAGGCGATCCAGGCTGCGAATCCGGAGTTGTTCGCCAACTTCTTCCTGCTGAGCTGCAATCCGGCGCTGAACACCGAATTCAACGGCGACTACAGCCACGACCGTGAAGAGAACGAGATCACCGGCACGGTGAAGCTCGCCTATGAATTCTCGCCGCGCGTGCTTGCCTATGCGAGCTACGACCGCGGCTACAAGTCGGGCGGCTACAACCTCGATCAGGCGGCGTTCGACACGGTGCTTCTCGGCGGCGACGGCCCGCAGGGCAGCGACCTCGAATTCGGCGCCGAAACGGTCGATTCCTACGAGATCGGCATCAAGACAAGCTTCAGCAACAGCTTCACGCTGAACGTCGCCGGTTTCTACGCCAAGTACAACGATCTCCAGTCGCTGGTCTTCAGCGGCTCGAATTTCGTCGTCCAGAACATCGATTCCTCGACGTCGAAGGGCATCGAGGCCGAAGCGATCATCCAGCCGATCCAGGAACTCGTGGTGCGCTTCGGCTACACCTATCTCGATGCGCAGTACGACTCGAGCAACGATTTCACCGGCACTCCGCTGGCGGGGCTCGAAGGGCGGCAGATCCAGAACCAGCCGCAGAATGTCGTCAACGCGGCGCTCAGCTGGACCCCGCCGATCACCAACCGTCTGAACGGCCTGTTCCATGTCGACATGCGCTATCAGAGCGCGGTCGAGATCGCGGGTCGCGATCCGATCAATCCGGATCGCGGTCTGGTGCGCAACGAAGGCTATCCGCTGGTAAGCGCCCGGATCGGGCTCCAGACCGACGACGGCAAGATCCGCGGCGAATTCTACGTCGAGAATCTGACCAACGAATATTACCACATCACCGGCTTCGCCGTTCCCGAGCAGACCGGGACCTATGCGGGCTATCCGGGTACGCCGCGCTTCTACGGCGTCCGGGCGCGCTTCGGCTTCTGATCGCCGCACGCACGACAGCCAAAGAAATGGCCGGGAGCAGCGCTGCTCCCGGCCTTTTTCTTGTGCGGAACGGCGCCGGTCAGGATTTCACGAAAGCGGCGTCGATCGCGAGCTTCACCTCGTCCGAAACGACCGGCGTGGCATAGCCGAGGCCGAAGTCGCTGCGGTTGATCGTCGTCGTGCCGGTGAAGCCGATGTTGCGCTTCTCGCTCATCGGATTGACTCCGGCGCCGAAGAACTCCGCCTCCAGTGTGACCGGCCGCGTGATCCCCTTGATCGTCAGATTGCCGGTGATGGTCGCCTGCGTGCCGTTCACATCGACTTCGGTCGAAACGAAGCGGGCAGTGGGGTGCTGTTCCACCGCGAAGAAATCGTCGCTCTTGAGGTGGCGCACGAAGGCGTCGACCGGGTGCGAGATCGCAGTGAGATCGAACGTCACGTCGACCTGCGCCGCTTCGGGATTGGCTGGATCGAGCATCAGCGTGCCGCTGGTTCCGCCGATCTGGCCGGTCAGCGGCGTGAAGCCCATGTGATTGACGGTCCAGGTGACGTAGCTGTGGTTGCCGTCGACTTCATAGCTGCCGCCCTCGACAGCGGAGACGTCGTGCGAGCCGGGCATGTCCTGCACGGCGGGAGCGGCGATCAGCGGCGCGGCCGCGACCAGGGCGATACTGGCGAAAACGAGGCGCATCGGGGAAACTCCTCCTGTTGGGGAGGTGCCTTGTCCCTCAAGCGAGGCAGGGGCGTCAAATCCCCGATGCGCAACGCTGCGTTTCCGGCGAACGCCGGCGTCAGTTCTTCTCCTTGTCCACCAGCTTGCCCGCGCCGATCCAGGGCATCATCGCCCGCAGTTCGGCGCCGACCTTCTCGATCGGATGCTCGGCCTGGAGCTTGCGCGCCGCCTTCATCTCCGGATTGCCCGCGCGATTGTCGGCGATGAAGCGCCCGACGAACTTGCCGCGCTGAATGTCGTCCAGCACGCGCTTCATCTCCGCCTTGGTTTCGTCGGTGATGATCCGCGGGCCGGTGTGATAGTCGCCATATTCGGCGGTGTTGGAGATCGAATAGCGCATGTTGGCGATGCCGCCCTCATAGAGCAGGTCGACGATCAGCTTCACTTCGTGAAGACACTCGAAATAGGCCATCTCGGGGGCATAGCCCGCCTCGACCAGCGTCTCGAACCCGCCCATGATGAGGTTCGTGAGGCCGCCGCACAGCACCACCTGCTCACCGAACAGGTCGGTTTCGCACTCTTCCTTGAAATTCGTCTCGATCACACCCGATCGGCCGCCGCCGACGCCGCTGGCATAGGCGAGCGCGATGTCGTGCGCATTGCCCGAGCTGTCCTGCGCGACTGCGATCAGGCATGGCACGCCGCCGCCGCGGACATATTCGGAACGCACCGTGTGCCCGGGGCCCTTCGGCGCGATCATGATGACGTCGAGGTCGCCGCGCGGCTCGATCAGCCCGAAGTGCACGTTGAGCCCGTGGGCGAAGGCGAGGGCGGCACCCTGCTTCATGTTGGCGTGCAGATCCTCGGAATAGATCGCGGCCTGATGCTCGTCGGGGGCGACCATCATGATGATGTCGGCCCATTCGGCGGCTTCGCGGTTGGTCAGCACCTTGAAGCCGGCGGCTTCGGCCTTCTTGCGCGTCGCCGATCCTTCGCGCAGCGCGATGGCGACCTCCTTCACACCCGAATCGCGCAGGTTCTGGGCGTGGGCATGGCCCTGACTGCCATAGCCGATGATCGCGATCTTCTTGCCGGTGATCAGGTTCAGATCGGCGTCGCGATCGTAATAGACACGCATTCTTCGGTCCCCTTCGTGAAACGTCCCTCGACTTCGCTCGGGACGAACGGAAATGGTGCGGCTCAACAAGCCATTCGTGCCGAGCGAAGTCGAGACACGTTCGCGCCGCGTGCGAAATTCAGGCTGCCTCGCTTCCGCGCGAGATGGCGACGACGCCGGTCCGTGCGACTTCGACCAGCCCCACTTCCTTCATCAGCGCGACGAAGGCGTCGATCTTCTCCGATCCGCCGGTCAGTTCGAATACGAAGCTGCCGATCGTCGCATCGACGACATGGGCGCGATACACTTCGGCCAGCCGCAGCGCCTCGATCCGGTGATCGCCGGTGCCCGCCACCTTCACCAGCGCCAGCTCGCGCTCGACGTGCGGGCCGTGGGTGGTGAGGTCGGTCACCTTGTGCACCGGCACCAGCCGCTCGAGCTGGGCGATGATCTGTTCCATCACATGCGCCGAGGCAGAGGTGACGATGGTGATGCGGCTGACCAGGTCATCGTCGCTGATGTCGGTCACCGTCAGCGATTCGATATTGTAGCCGCGCGCCGTGAACAGACCCGCGATCCGCGCAAGGATGCCCGGCTCGTTGTCGACGATCACGGCGAGCGTGTGCCGCTCGCGGGTTTCTTCGGTGATGTGCATGCAGGCCTCAGAAGATCCATTCATGTCGAGCGAAGTCGAGACACGCTGGCTGTGCACTGGTGGCACGTCCCTCGATGCCTCGGCCTCGCTCAGCAGAGCCTGCGCTCGGGACGAAGGGAAAGGAGGGTCGCTCAGTCATCACACCAGCGCCTTCGCTTCGTCGTCCATTGTGCCCGAAACCTCGGCAGCCTGGAGCAGCATCTCGGTATGCGCCGCGCCCGACGGGATCATCGGGAAACAGTTCGCGAGCTTCGCCACCCGGCAATCGACCAGCACAGGGCCGTCATGCGCCAGCATCTCGGCGATGCCCGGCTCCAGTTCCTGCCGCCCCTCGATGCGCAGCCCCTTCCAGCCATAGGCCTCGGCCAGCTTCACGAAATCGGGCAGCGCGTCGCTGTAGCTTTCCGAATAGCGGCTCGAATAGGTGAGTTCCTGCCACTGACGCACCATCCCCATGAACTCGTTGTTGAGGATGAAGATCTTCACCGGCAGCCGATATTGCGTGGCGGTCGCCAGCTCCTGGATGTTCATCTGAATGCTCGCCTCGCCGGCGATGTCGATCACCAGCGCATCGGGATGGCCCAGCTGCGCACCGATCGCAGCGGGAAGGCCATAGCCCATCGTGCCGAGCCCGCCCGAAGTGAGCCATTTGTTGGGCGCCTCGAAGCCGAAGTGCTGCGCGGCCCACATCTGGTGCTGGCCGACTTCAGTGGTGATGATCGGGGCGCGGTCGCGCGTCGCTTCCCACAGCGCCCGGATCGCACGCTGTGGCATGATCGCGCCTTCGGGCTCGTCGAAGTCGAGGCAGCGGGTGGCGCGCCAACCCTGGATGCGTCGCCACCATTCGGCGAGGTCGGGCGCTGCGGCCTTTCGCGCGTGCCAGCGTTCGAGCAGGTCGGCGATCGCGACGCCGGCGTCGCCGATGATCGGCAAGTCGACGCGCACGTTCTTGTTCACGCTCGATCGGTCGATATCGATGTGGATCTTCTTCGATTCCGGGCTGAATGCGTCGAGCCGCCCCGTCACCCGATCGTCGAACCGCGCGCCGATCGCGACGATCAGGTCGGCCCGGTTCATCGCCATATTGGCTTCGTAGGTGCCGTGCATGCCAAGCATGCCCAGCCACTGCTCCGACGTCGCCGGGAAGGCGCCGAGCCCCATCAGCGTCGAAGTGACGGGCGCGCCGGTCGCATCGGCGAAGGCGCGCAGCAGCCGCGAGGCCTCGGGACCCGAATTGATGATCCCGCCGCCGGTGTAGAGGATCGGACGCTCGGCCGCCGCGAGCATCTCGATCGCGGTGTCGATCAGCGCGGGGTCGGGCTTGGTCTGCGGGCGATAGGTGGCGCGTGCGACCGGCGCCGCCGGATCGGGTGCGGCATGGGGCGCGGTCGCCACCTGAACATTCTTGGGGATGTCGACGACGACGGGGCCGGGGCGACCGCTGGTGGCGATGTGAAACGCCTCGCGCACGGTCGCGGCGAGCTTCGCCGGATCCTTCACCAGATAATTATGCTTGGTGCAGTGGCGGGTGATGCCGATCGTATCCGCTTCCTGGAACGCATCGGTGCCGATCAGGCCGGTGGGCACCTGGCCGGTGATGACCACCATCGGAATCGAATCCATCAGTGCATCGGTGATGCCCGTGACGGCATTGGTCGCGCCGGGCCCGGATGTGACGAGCACCACGCCCGGCTTGCCGGTGGCGCGCGCATAGCCCTCTGCGGCGTGCGTCGCTGCCTGTTCGTGGCGAACGAGGATGTGCCGGATCGACTGGTGCTCGAACAGCGCGTCGTAGATCGGCAGGACCGCGCCGCCGGGATAGCCGAACACGACATCCACACCGAGCGCCTCGAGCGTCTCGATCAGTATGTCCGCTCCGCTCTTCTCGGTCACGACCATTCCCTCCTTCGCATGCGCAATAGCATTGCCGGAGCAGGGCTGCTAATCGCACAAAAGCTACAGGTCAAGCGCGGTTTGCGTAATTAGATTTCAAATTGTAGCAGATTTGTGTTCATATCTGTCTCGGCGGTGCGGGGCCATTCGGGCGGTGGTTGGCGGCGGAACCAGGTGTACTGCCGCTTGGCATATTGCCGGCTTGCGGCCTGCGCGCGGGCGACGGCCGTCTCGCGCGTACTCTGTCCGGCGAGCCAGTCGCCGATCTCGCGCACGCCGATCGCGCGCCGAACGGGAGCGTTCTCGCCGATGTCGCTGCGGGCGAGCAGGGTGCCGACCTCCTCGGCGGCGCCGCTCTCCAGCATCGTTTCGAACCGGGCGTCGATGCGCTTAGTGAGCCAGTCGCGATCCGGCAGCAGGATCAGCGGCATCAGGCGGACGCGATCGCCGATTCCGCCGGTGCGCTCGGCTTGCCATGCCGCCAGCGGGCGCCCGGTCGACCGGACGACCTCGAGCGCGCGAGCAACGCGGGTCGTATCGCTCGGCCTCAGCCGGGCCGCTGCCTCGGGATCGCTCTCGCCAAGCGCCGCATGCGCCTCCGCGACCGGCAGTGCGCGCACCTCGGCGCGGACCTCAGGATCGATCTCGGGCACGGGCGCGATCCCGTCGAGCAAGGTGCGCAGATAGAGCCCGGTTCCGCCGACCAGGATCGGCAGCCGCCCGGCCCGATGCGCTTCTGCGATCGCCGCGCGGGCATCGGCGGCCCAGCGTGGCGCGGAGCAGGAGTCCGCCCCATCGACATGGCCGAACAGCCGGTGCGGCGCTCGTGCCTCCTCCTCGGGCGAAGGGCGGGCGGAAAGCACGCGCAGGTCGGCATAGACCTGCGCCGAATCGGCGTTGATGATGGTGCCGTCGCGCGCTTCCGCAAGGGCGAGTGCAAGCGCCGACTTGCCGCTGGCCGTCGGCCCTGCGATGAGCGCGACGGGCGGCTTCGCTTCCTGCATCAGTTTCCTCCCGGGCGGGCCTGGCGCTTCGCAGCAGCAGGGCGCGGCGACTGAGGGCGAGCGCGGCGGAGCGACACGAGCGGAGATCGAACGACAGTGTACATCGCCACGCTGATAGCAGCCGATCGCCTGAACGCAGGCGACATTTCCGCAGCGTCTGACCGTCTGGCGGTCGCGGGCTGCGACCCCCGCGAGACGGTCTGGCTGGAGGCGGAGAAGGCGGCTGACCTGGCGTTCGCCGCGGACCCCGCGGCGGCGCGGGCTGCGCTCGAAGGCGTGATCGCAGGCACCGACGCGGTCGTCCAGCCGGCCGCGCACCGCGAGAAGAAGCTGCTGGTCGCCGACATGGATTCGACGATGATCACGGTCGAGTGCATCGACGAGCTGGCGGATTATGCCGGCATCAAGCCGCAGATCGCCGAAGTCACCGAGCGCGCGATGCGCGGCGAGCTCGACTTCGCCGAAGCGCTCGATGCGCGCGTGGCACTGCTCGAGAATCTCGAGGAATCGGCGATCGACCGCTGCCTCGCCGAGCGGGTGAAGCACTCGCCTGGCGCCGAGACGCTGGTGAAGACGATGCGCGCGCGCGGCGCGCTGACCATTCTCGTTTCGGGCGGCTTCACGCGCTTTGCCGAACCGGTCGGCGCGGCGCTGGGCTTCGAGCGAGTCATTGCCAATCGTCTGGAGATTGCCGAGGCGCGGCTGACAGGCACCGTGGCCAAGCCGATCGTCGACAGCGGCACCAAGCAGCGCACCCTGCTGGAGGCACGCGCCGAATGCGCGTTGCCCGTCGAGGCGACGCTGGCGGTCGGCGACGGCGCCAACGACCTGTCGATGATCCGTGAGGCGGGGCTGGGCGTCGCCTATCGGGCGAAGCCGGTCGTCGCGGCGGCGGCGGGTGCGCGGATCGACCACGCCGATCTGACGGCGCTCCTCTATGCGCAGGGAATTGCGCGCGCCGATTGGGTCGACTGACTCAGACCTCGGCCGCCGTCAGGGCGCCACCACCAGACAGTCGCGGCCGGCGCTGCGCATCGCCGCGCAGCCGCGGTTCGCATCGGCGCGGCTGGCATAGGGTCCGATGAGCAGCTTCGTCAGCCTGCCCGAGCGGACATAATAGGGCTGACGGCCGGAAAGCGCCGAGAGGCCGGAGACATTGCTCCACATCGCGCGGGCATTCCCCGGCTGGCTGAACGCGCCGAGCTGGATGCGCCAGCCGCCGTCGCGGATCGCCGGTTGCGGCGGGGCGGGCGGGGGCGGCGCCTGAATCGGCACCGGCTCCGGCCGCTGGGCGAGCTGATCCGGAGCGGGCGAGGAGGGGCGGTTCGCAGCCGACGAGGGCGGCACCTGCACCGGCTGCACCGATCCGCGCGCAGGAGGCGATACGGGTCCGGCAAATTCGGTCGGGAACTCAGGCCGCCCGGCCTCTTCCTCGTAGCGGCGGGCAAGCGCGAGACCCTCCTGCCGCTCCTGAAGCGAGATATAGCGGTCCATCTGCGCCAGTGCCTGGTTCGCCTGCGGCAGTCCCGCCTGCGAGGAGCGGACGATCAGCGCATAGGCGCGCACCCAGTCGCGCTCGACTTCGTCGCCGTTGAAATACATGGTGCCCAGCACGAACTGCGCGCGTGGCTCGCCGCGGCTGGCCGAACGCTGAAGCCACTGCACGGCCTCGCCGCGCTTGCCGTTCTGGAAGAGAGCGAGGCCGTAATTGTCCTCCGCCTGCGGGTGCCCCTGCAGCGCCGCCCGGCGATACCAATCCTCCGCCGCGGCCAGATCGGCATCGACGCCGCGGCCGAGCTTGTAGGCTTGGCCCAGATTGAACTGCGCATCGGGATTTCCGGCCACCGCCGGGGCCCGCCACTTTTCCACCGCAGCCCAATAGTCGCCGCGCGACCAGGCTTCGACGCCTTCGCGCACGGGATCTTCGGCCACCTGCGCGACGGCAGGCGCGATCAGGGCAGCGGCGCTCGCAGCCGCGGCGATCCAGACTGACTTCATTCCCATTCCCGTATCTTCGCGCCTTATGGATAATGGCAGTTAACCAGGCTTTGTGAAAGAATTCCTTAATGGTCGCTGGACGCGGAAGTGTCCCGGCACGGCCCTGTTAACCCGTTCTTATCCCTCGCCGTGGCAATCGGCAGGCTGGATTACGGGGATTTCGAGGGGTTCATGCGCGTTCTGGCGATGGCATCGCAGAAGGGCGGGTCCGGCAAGACCACGCTCAGCGGGCACCTGGCGGTGCAGGCGCAGCGGGCGGGGTGCGGCCCGGTGGTGCTGATCGACATCGATCCGCAGGGCTCGCTTTCCGACTGGTGGAACGAGCGCGAAACCGAGTTTCCCGCCTTTGCCCAGACGACCGTGGCACGGCTTGCGTCGGACCTCGAAGTGTTGCGGCAGCAGGGCTTCAAGCTGGCGGTGATCGATACGCCGCCCGCCATCACCATGGCGATCCAGAGCGTGATCGCCGTCGCCGAGCTGATCGTGATCCCCACCCGGCCCAGCCCGCACGATCTGCGTGCCGTCGGCGCGACCGTCGATCTGTGCGATCGCGCGGGCAAGCCGCTCGTGTTCGTCGTCAACGCCGCCACCCCCAAGGCGCGGATCACGTCGGAAGCGGCCGTCGCGCTGTCGCAGCACGGCACGGTCGCGCCGGTGACGATCCATCATCGCACCGATTTCGCTTCGTCGATGATCGACGGCCGCACGGTCATGGAGATCGATTCCAACAGCAAGTCGTCGCGCGAGGTCGAGGCGCTGTGGACCTATGTCTCCGATCGGCTCGAGAAGAATTTCCGGCGCACCGTCTTCAATGCGCCGGCTGCGGCGCCTGGTTTCGCGGCTGCCCGACCTGCGGGCGGCTTTGGCCGCCGTGTGGTGAGCTGAGGGCGGTGGCGATGTTCGGCACTCCCAAGTCGGCGGCGTCGCTCTCGTCGGGATTGCTTGCCCGGAAGGGACAGGCGCGCCCGGCGATGCGTCCGCAAGGCTTTGTCGGGCTCGGCCCCAACGCTGCCGAGGATCTCGGCTGGAACGACATGGGCGAGGATACTGTACCGGAGCCTGCGCCGGAGCCTGTGGCATCACAGAAGCCGCCGGTGCTGCGCCAGCGCGAGGCGCTCGACCGCGAACTGGCGATTTCTCCGTCCGCACCCGAACCCACGGCCGCACCGGATTCGGCCCGGCTGACACCGGGCACGCTCGCGCGCGTCCAGCGTGAGGTGCGCCGCAAGAAGAGCCGTACCGCCTTCACCTTGCGCCTCGATTCCGACCGCCACCTGCGACTGCGCCTCGCATCGGCGGTCTCCAACCGTTCGGCGCAGCAACTGGTTACCGAGGCGCTCGACGCCTTCCTCGAGACGCAGCCCGGCGTCGAGGAGCTGGTCCGCCAGCTCGGCTCGAGCGACGGCCGCTGACGAAAGGAACGATGATGAAAAGCCGCAGCATTCTGTACGGGCTTTCGGCCCTCGCACTGGGAAGCGCAGTGATTTCGGGCAGCGCCATGCTCGCCACCGCCGCCACGCCTTCGCAGACCGCAGACGCGCGCCGCGCCGCCGGCGAAGCGCGCGAGGCGCGCGAGGACCTCGCCGACGGCAAGGCCGATCGCGCGGTCCGCCACGCCGAGGCTGCGGTTCAATATGATCCGCGCAACCCCGAATATCGCGCGCTGCTCGGCCAGTCCTATCTGATGGCCGGCCGCTTCGTGTCGGCCGGACAGGCACTCACCGATGCGCTTTCGCTCGATCCGGCGAACGGCCGCGTCGCGCTGAACCTCGCGCTCGCCGAGATCGCGCAGGGCCAGTGGGCGGAGGCGCGGACGACGCTCGAGGCGCATTCGGCGACGATCCCCGACGGCGATCGCGGGCTTGCCTTCGCGCTTGCCGGAGATCCGGTCACTGCGGTCGAGATCCTCACTCCTGCCGCCCGCGGCCCGGAGGCCGATGCCAAGACGCGCCAGAATCTCGCACTCAGCCTGGCGCTCGCCGGCCGCTGGCAGGAAGCAAAGGCAATCGCGGCGGTGGATGTGCCGCCCGACCAGCTCGACCAGCGAATCATGGACTGGGCCAGCTTCGCGCGCCCGACCAACGCCTATGATCAGGTCGCGACGCTGCTCGGCGTCCGCGCCATCGAGGATGCCGGTCAGCCGCAGCAGCTTGCGCTTGCGCAGAGCATGACTCAAGTGGCGGCGGTGTCGCAGACGGTCGATCCGATCGATGCCTATATGCCGCGGGTTCCCGAGCAGGCGGTCGAGATCGCCCAGGATCTCGGCGTATCGCCGGAGATTCTTGGCCGCGACGAGCAGGTGCTGGCGTCGCATCCAAGCAGCGGCGGCCAGCGCGTGGTGTTCGGCCCGCGCGAAGAGATCGTGCAGGCGCTTCCTTCCTCACCGCGCCGCGATGTCGCGCTCGCGGCCACACAGCAGCCGGCTTCGGCTCCCGCTCCCGCTCGGCAGACCTCTGCCGCAGCGGTGTCCGCGCGGGCGAGCGGCAATTACTACGTCCAGCTTGGCGCGTTCCGAAACGCCGGCGCCGCGCGCACTGCCTGGCGGCAGGCTTCCGGCCGCTACTCGGTGCTCGGCGGGGCGGAGCCTTCGGGAATGCAGGTTTCGAATCGCCGCGGCAGCTTCTATCGGCTGTCGGTCGGCGGCTTCGCGCGCGCCGAAGCCGAGGCGATGTGCCGCCAGATCAAGTCGTCGGGCGGCGCGTGCTTCGTTCGCGCCCATGCCGGTGACCAGGTGGCGAGCTGGGTGCGCAGCGATACGCAGGTCGCTTCGCGCTGAGTAAAGCGCAGGGCGGCGTTCAGAGGATTTCCGCGCCGCCCTTGAATACGCGCAGTACCTGGCCCTGCACCGGCAGGCCGTCGAACGGCGTGTTGCCCGCCTTGGCAACCAGCGACTCGGCACTGATCCGCCACGGCGAGTCCGGGTCGATCACGATCAGATCGGCCGGCATTCCCGGCTCCAGCAGTCCGGTTTCCAGCCCCAGCACCTCGGCCGGATTGGCTGCGAGCATCGCGAACAGGCGTTCGAACGGGACGATAGCGTCGCGCACCAGCTGAAGCGACAGCGCGAGCAAAGTTTCCGCGCCTGCCATGCCCGGCGCCGAATCGGCGAAGGGCAGGCGCTTTTCCTCCGGCCCGCGCGGGTCATGCCCCGAACATAGCACATCGATCGTTCCGTCCACGACGGCGTCCAGCGCCGCGCGTCGGTCCTGCTCGTCGCGCAGCGGCGGCGAAAGATGCGCGAAGGTGCGGAAGTCGGTCATTGCAATGTCTGACAGCAGCAGATGCGCCGGCGTGATGCCGCACGTCACGCGGACGCCCCGCGCCTTTGCCGCGCGAACCAGGTCAAAGCCGGCGGCGGTGGTGACCTGACGGAAGTGGATGCGCGCGCCGGTTTCCTCGGCCAGCATCAGGTCGCGCGTGATCGCCAGCGCCTCGGCCATCGCCGGCGCCGCGGGAAGCCCGAGCCGAGTCGCGGTCTCTCCCTCGGTGGCGACGGCGCCCCGCGTCAGCCCGCCATCCTCGGCATGGGCGATCACGGTAAGGCCACACCCGCGCGCATAGCCCAGTATTTTGCGCATCAGCCGGCTGTCGGCGATCCAGCTGCGGCCGGTCGCGACCGCCCGCGCGCCGGCTTCGGCGGTGATCGCCATTTCGGCCAGATCCGTGCCTTCCAACCCGCGAGTCGCCGCCGCGATCGGATGGACCCACAACTCGGGCTTGCCCATCGCGCTGGCCCGCTGGACGATTCCGGGGGCGTCGAGCACCGGCGATTGATCGGGCATCAGCGCCAGCCGCACGATCCCCCCCGCTCGGCACGCCGCCTTGTCCATCGCGAAGGCGCCGAGATCGACGATCGCCGGCGCGAGCAGCTTGCCCTTGAGGTCGATCACCTCGGCGCCCTCGGGGATCTCCTGCGCTGCCGAGATGGTGTCGCCGTCGACGATCAGCGTGCCGGTTCGGACGCCGTCTCGCGGACAGATCAGCCGCCCGTTCGTGAAGGCGCGGATCATGCCCAGCCCTCGATGCCGCGTGCGCGCCGCGTCAGCACGTCGAGGCAGGCCATGCGCACCGCCACGCCCATCGACACCTGCTCGGTGATCGCCGAGCGCGTGGGATCGTCGGCAACGCTCGAATCGATCTCGACTCCCCGGTTCATCGGCCCCGGGTGCATCACCAGCGCATCGGGACGCGCGCGTTCAAGCCGCTCCGGAGTGAGGCCGTAGCGCATGTGATACTCCCGAGTGGAGGGGATGAAGCCACCCGACATGCGCTCGTTCTGGACACGCAGCATCATGACGACATCGGCGCCCTCCAGAGCCGCATCGAAATCGATGAAGGGCGTGACGCCCATCTTCTCGATCGCGGGAGGCATCAGCGTCGAGGGTGCGACCACCCGGACCTCGGCGGCCAGCGCGGTCAGCGCCAGAATGTTCGACCGCGCGACCCGGCTGTGGAGCAGGTCGCCACAGATCACTACGCGCTGTCCCGCGATGCTCCCGCGCCGCCGGCGGATCGTGAGTGCGTCGAGCAGCGCCTGGGTAGGGTGCTCGTGCCAGCCGTCACCGGCGTTCAGCACCGGGCAGTCGACCTTCGAAGAGATGAGCTGAACCGCGCCCGAGCTGCCGTGGCGGATGACGATCACGTCGGCGCGCATCGCGTTCAGCGTGACAGCCGTGTCGATCAGCGTCTCGCCCTTCTTCACGCTCGATTGCGCGGCGTGCATGTTGACGACATCGGCGCCAAGCCGCTTGCCCGCGATCTCGAAGCTCAGCAGCGTACGAGTCGAATTCTCGAAAAAGGCATTGATCTGGGTGAGACCGTCGAGGCGGTGGTCGCTCTTCGCCCGAGTGCGGTTCGCCTCCACCCATTGTTCCGCCTCGTCGAGCAGGAACATGATCTCGTGCGGCTGAAGTCCCGCGATTCCCGTCAGATGACGGTGCGGAAAGGCGTCGCTGCCGGAAAGCACGGCGCCGGGGCGATGATCCGAAGCTTGCATTAAAGCTGCCGCCTAGCCGTGCCCCGGTGTCATGGCAAGCATGGTCAGGCCGCGCGCTCCTCGTCGCCGGCCCGGTCCAGCGTCGCGACCATCGGAGTGGTGCGCGGCAGCATCCGGAACCGCTGCTGGTCTTCGGCGGGAACGGGAGCGGCATGCCACTGGCGCCAGACTCCGAAGCCGGAGGTTCCGGCCGCGCACAGCGCGATGAAGCCGAACAGCCCCTCGGGGCCCAGAAGCTGCATCGCGCCGCCCGCCGCGAAGGGCCCGACTGCGGCCCCCATCGAATAGAGGAGCACCAGCCCGCCGCTGGCGCTCACCCGTTGCTCGGGCTGGAGATGGTCGTTCGTATGCGCGACGCACATCGGATACAGCGCGAAGCCCAGCCCGCCGAATGCGGCGCCGAGCGGCAGCAGCAGCCCCTCGATCCCGCCGCCGAAGCCGAGCGCGAGGCTCGTCAGGACCGTGCTGCCATAGAGCGCGACGATCACTTTGCGCCGGTCGAACCGGTCCGACAGCTTGCCGAGCGGCCATTGCAGCGCGACTCCGCCCAGGATCACTGCGGTCATGAACCAGGCGGCCTGGGCGATATCGGCTCCCTGGCGCAGCACATAGACCGCGCCCAATGCATAGAAGGATCCGAACATCAGGCCCGTCGCGACCGTTCCCACCACGCCCAGCGGGGACACCGCGTACAGCGCCGAAATCGGCAGCGGCCGTGCCTTTGTGAGCGTCGGCGCGGGCATGCGGGTCAGCGCCACCGGGACCGCGGCGAGGGTGATGAGCATCGCCGCCAGCACGAAGGGGAGGGCCGGCGACTCCGCGCCCAGGTCCAGCGTCAGCAGCATCTGTCCGATCGCCTGGCCCGAATAGAGTGCGATCATATAGCCGGCGAGCATCGATCCGCGGCTCGATGGCTCGGCCCGCTCGTTCAGCCAGCTCTCGAGGCAGATGAACACGCCTGCCGCGCAGAATCCGTTGACGAAGCGCAGCGGCATCCACGCGAGGCCGCCCGGCAACAGCGCGAAGGCGAGCGTCGTCGCCGCGAACAGCGACGCGACCGCCGCGAAGGTCCGGATATGTCCCACCCGCTCGATCAGCCGCGCGATCAGCAGCGATCCGGTCGTCAGTCCGGCGAAATAGGACATGCCGACCGCGCCGATCATCAGTGCGCGGCTGCCGCCCGTTTCCAGCCGGATGCTCAGCTCGGTCGCCAGAAAGCCGCCGCCGGCCATCAGCATCAGGATCGCGACGAGCAAGGCGCGAACGGGAAGGACGGCGGCGATCATGCAGCCTCAATGGCTGGTCGCCGCCGCCGTTCCAAGCCCGGTATTCGTGTTCAGCGGCGGCAGTCGTATGCCAGCCCGGGAAGCATCTGGTGCGCGCGGCCCACCGGCACTTCCATCACGTCCTCGCCGCGGCGGATGGTGATGACGTCCTGCGGCCCGAGTCGGGAGAAGAATACGTCTTCCCAATCCAGCCGCACCGCCATCTCGAACCCGTTGCCGGTCTCGACGACGCGCGCCGGATATTCCTCCAAACCCTCCATTCCCATCAGGATGGTGAAGCGGTCGCCGGGGCGTGCATCGCCGAGCGCGGGCATGGTGAACTGCACCGTGCCGGGCGCAACGCATTGGGCGCGCATCAGTCGGTCGTCGGTTTGGGGAAAGCCGTAGCTCACATTGTTCGTGCCCGGTTCCTGGTACCAGACATAGTCGACGCCGCCCTGCGTCGGCTCGGGCCGCTGCGGTTCGTTCTGCGCCCAGCGGGGGCGGCCCGGGCGGCGCGGATAGCCGCGCTTGGGCTCGGGCATCGGCGCGGGCCCCGCAGTGGGTGTCCAGGCAAGGCGACCCCCGGGCGAGCAGCGTGCGATCACGTCCGCCAGCATCCGCTCGCCGCCGCGCGCGTCCACATGGGTCATGTTGAACATTTCGCCGATCTTGATGCGTTCGCCGTTTACCAGCGCTTGCAACAGCTTGTCGTTATGGCGCGGCGTGATGTGAAACTGCCAGCCGTTGCCGCCCTCCATGCTATCGCCGAAATAGCTGCTGCGCCGCCCGCCGATGTCGGTCCACACCGTCACTCGGCTCATCGGGCGCGACATGCGCGTTTCCCACGGGCCGACGATCGATACCTTGCCCATCTCGTCGCACGAGACGAGCAGCGCGCGATCGTCGGTACGGGGCACGCCATAGCCTACGGCGTTGTTGCCCGCGTGATGCCAGCGATAGCGCTGTGCCTGAGCCTGTCCGGCCGCGACGAGCGCAATGCCCGCCACCGCGACGAGAATTCCCCTGATCCGCATGTGCTTCCCCCCTTGCGCCTCGGTGACCACCGATGGCAGTCGTCGAATCTTTCCCCGTTAGGGCGCGCAAAGACAAGCTTGTACAAGGATGCGATCGGCAATAGTCTTTCAGGCTGTTCGATCGAGCGGAAGCCTCATTTCTTCATAACTGCACAAGTGCATCGATCGCCGCTTGCAGGATGATCGCCGCAGCGACCGAGTCGATCCGTTCGGCGCGTCTGGCGCGGCTGGCGTCCTGTTCGATCAGCGTGCGCTCGGCGGCGACGGTGGACCAGCGCTCGTCCCACAACAGGATCGGCAATTCGAGCTCGGCGAGGTTTCGCGCAAAGGCACGAGTCGATTGCGAGCGCGGGCTCTCGCTTCCGTCGAGATTGAGCGGCAGGCCCAGGACGATGCCTTGCACCGCCTGCTTGCCGATCAGTTCGCCAAGCGCCGCCTTGTCCTTGCTGAACTTCGCCCGGCGGATGAGCGGGGCCGGGCTGGCGAAGCTCCACCCCGCGTCGCACAGGGCGGTGCCGATCGTCTTGGTGCCGAGGTCCAGCCCCAGCAGCCGCCCCCCGCCGGGAAGCGCGGCGCGAAAGGCCGAAGCATGCGTGGTGGGGGCAAAGGCGGCCATGATCGCGCTGGATCGCGGCTAGGCGCCGAACGCGGCCAGCCGCCGCGCCGCATCCGCGCGGATGTTCGCCCAGAAGAGGCTATAGTCATAGACGTGATAATTGTTGCCCGGCTGGAGCACATAGGGGCCCATTTCCGGCACGTCGCTGCCGATCAACAGGATGCCGCGCCCGTCGCAGCGCGCGGGAATCCGCCCGGGAACCATGGTCGCGTTGGCGAGCCGCGAATCGGGGATCAACGTGCCCAGATTGGCTTGCGCGGGCGCGCTGTCGCCGGCGCGCCCGGTGACGGGATTGGTGCACACCAGCGGCGTGCCCGCCCGCGAGGCGCCGGTGAAACCGGTCGTCGCGTCGAAGGTGTCGAAGATCAGCGAGGGGTCCGCCGGCTCCGAAAAGCTCTGCCACGAAAGGATGCACCCTGCCTGGTCCGGCCCTTCGCAGGCCGGAAGCCCCATCGCCGGAAGATCGGCAGTGGCCGAAACCGGCCAGCCGACGACATAGGCCGCGACGATGCGGTCGGCGAGCGGCGTGCCCGCGATTCGCTCCGCCAGCAGCCGGGAGAGGTGCAGCGCGCCCTGGCTGTGCCCGGCGAGGACGATCGGCCGTTCGCCCGCCTCGTCGAGGAACTGCTCGAAGGCGGCGAGCACGTCGCGATAGGCGAAGTCGAGCGCCTGCTGCGCCTGCTGCTTGCTCGTCAGGAACGCGCCGAAGGTCGCCTGGCGATAGCGCGGAGCCCAGATCGCGCCCACTTCGTTGAAGGCGCTTGCCTGTCCGCGCAGGAAGATCTCGGCATAATTGTTGGCCCGGGCATCGTCGAGCGGCGCATTCCAGCGGCTGCGGTCGAGGAACGACGTCGGATGCAGGAAGAACACGGCTGCCGCCGGATCGCCGGCGGGCTGGAAGCCCTCGGGGGTCCAGAGCGCGGGATTGCCCGGCTTGTCGGGCCGCGCGATCCACATCTCGGCGCGCGCATAGGCGCTGGGCGGCGCCTCCGGCAGCGGCGTGAATTCGGCGCTCGGCACCATTGCCTGGCGCATGATCTGCATGCCCCAATAGCGGTAGGTGAAGGCGGCGGCGAGTGCGAGCATGATCAGGATCGCTATCCCGTAGAGGAACTTCCGGGCCAACCGGCACTCTCCATTGTGCAATGCAACAAAAACCGATGCGGGTGCAACTTCGTTCCCGTGCCCGCCGATTGCTGGCAGCGCAACCATGATTGACCGAGACACGCTCCGGCCCGATGCCACGATTGGGGAGGACGCGCGAACATGGACGATTCGACTCCGATACGGGATGAACGCGATTGGCCCGCCCGGCCGCTGATCCTGGCGGCGATCGGACTGGTCGCTGGAATTCTGTGCCATCTCGTGCTCGGCGATGCACCGGAGCCGGGCATTGGCCGGATCGAAGCTGCCGCCACGGTCTTCATCGTCGGTTTCGCCGGGCTGATCGGATTCACGCTGGAGCGGCGGTCCTGGATCGCCGCGCTGCTGTTCGCATTCGCGACGGCGGTGGTCGCGGCGCTGGTGACGTGGTGGAACGGCGCGCCGACCGGCTGGGAAGCGGGTGAGGCGTGGCGGATGATCAGCCTGGCGCTTGCAGTCGCGATCGCGGCGCCGCTGTTTCAGGCGGCACGCGACTCGGGCGGCTGGCGCTTTCCCTATGCGTCGGTGCACGATCACGCCTGGACCAATGTAGTGCTGTGGTGCGCCGCCTGGGCTTTCGTCGGCGTCGTCTTCCTGCTCCTGCTCCTCCTCGATCAGCTCTTCCGGCTGATCGGCATCGAATGGATCGGCGACCTGACCGGCGAGGCGATCGTCTGGCGCGCGCTGGTCGGGCTGGCGTTCGGAACCGCACTCGGCGTCCTGCGCGAGAGCGACCGGACGGTGCATCTCCTCCAGCGCGTGGTCGCGACGGTGCTGGCGGTGCTCGCGCCGGTCCTTGGGATCGGCCTGCTCCTGTTTCTCGCCGCGCTGCCGTTCACTGGCCTGGGCGCGCTGTGGGACGCGACGCGGGTGCCGACGGCGATCCTGCTCACCTGCGTGATCGGCGCGCTGGTGCTGGTGAATGCCGTGATCGGCAACGCGCCCGAGGAAGAGTCGCGTGCGCGACCGTTGCGCTGGGGCGCGATGGCACTGGGAGTGGCGATGCTGCCGCTGGCGGTGCTCGCCGCGATCGCGACCGGGCTGCGCATCGGCCAATATGGCCTCACGCCCGAGCGGCTGTGGGCAGTCACGTTCGTGGCGATCGCGACCGCCTATGGCCTCGCCTATCTGTCGGCGCTGGTGCGCGGGCGCGGAGGCTGGGCGGGCCATCTGCGCCCGGCGAATCTCCGGCTGGCACTCGGCGTATGCGCGCTTGCGCTGCTGCTCGCGACTCCGCTCGTGAGCTTCAACCTGCTCGCCACGCGCGACCAGATTGCGCGGCTCGAAGCGGGAGCGATTCCGCCGGAGAAGTTCGACTGGGCGGCGCTCGCCTATGATTTCGGCCGGCCGGGACGTGCCGCGCTGGAGCGGATCGCTGCCCAGGGTCCCGCTGAGGCCCGCGAGCGGGCGCAGGCGGCGCTGGAATCGGACAATCGCTGGCTTTTCGCCGAGGATCAGGCAGCCGAGCTGGCGGCGCAATCGATCGAATCGCGAATCCGGATCCTGCCGCGCGAAGTGCCGCTGCCGGAGGGATTGGCGGAGGCACTTGCCGGCTGGGATGCCTGTGGACGGAACACGGAGCAACGCTGCACGCTGCTGTACGAGGCGGGAGCCGAACGTGCGATGGTCCTGCTCGAGTCCTGCTACGCGCGTCCCGAACCGGAACGCGCTGAGGCGAGCCCGGTGAAGTCCCGCCTCCACAGCATAGCGCCGCTTGCGGATTGCGCGGCACCGCGCCACTTCGCCTTGCGCGAGGGGAACTGGCAGGTGACGAACCCCGCCGATGCGACGGACGCGAGCCCCGCGGCCCAGGCGGCACGTGCGCAGGGCTATGCGCGCGGTGACATCGAGGTGCGCACCGTGACACGCCGCCAGCTTTTCGTCGGCGGCCAGCCGGTGGGCAAGGCGTTCGAATAGAATTGCGCGGGGCGCGCGCGGGGTGCTAGCCGCGCGGGCATGTCCGTCGATCAGAACACCGTGCGCAAGGTGGCCAGCCTCGCGCGCATCGCCATCACCGACGAGGAGGCCGAGCGGCTGACTCCGGAGCTGAACAACATCCTCGGCTGGGTCGAGCAGCTGGGCGAGGTGGATACCTCCGCCGTCGAGCCGACGACCGCCGTCATTGCCAACACGCTGCGCCTGCGCGCCGACGTGGTGACCGACGGTGATCGCCGCGACGCGGTGCTCGCGAACGCGCCGCAGGGCGAGCATGGCTTCTTCACCGTGCCGAAGGTGGTCGAATGACCGAGCTTACCGATCTGGGTATCGCCGCGATCCGCGACGGGGTGCGCGACGGCAGCTTCTCCGCGGTCGAAATCGCGGAGGCGTTCACCGCTGCGGTCGCCGAGGCGAAATCGCTCAACGCCTTCATCGTCGAAACGCCCGAGCATGCGCTCGACGCCGCCAGGGCCGCCGACGCCGCGCGCGCCGCGGGCGAGACGCTCAAGCCGCTTGCCGGCGTGCCGATCGGGATGAAGGACCTGTTCTGCACCAAGGGGGTGCAGACCACGGCGGCAAGCCACATTCTCGAGGGCTTCGTGCCGCCTTATGAATCCACCGTCAGCCAGCATCTGTGGGATGCCGGCGCGGGGATGCTGGGCAAGCTCAACCTCGATCAGTTCGCGATGGGATCGTCGAACGAGACGAGCTATTTCGGCAACGTCATTTCGCCCTGGCGGCGCGGCGGCGGCGACAATGCGCCGCTCGCCCCCGGCGGTTCCTCGGGCGGCAGCGCGGCGGCGATCGCGGCGCGGCTCTGCCCGGGGGCGACCGGCACCGACACCGGCGGCTCGATCCGCCAGCCGGCGGCATTCGTCGGCATCGCGGGGATCAAGCCCACCTATGGCCGCTGCTCGCGCTGGGGCGTGGTGGCCTTCGCCTCGTCGCTGGATCAGGCGGGGCCGATGGCACGCGACGTGCGCGACTGCGCGATCCTGCTCGAGGCGATGTCCGGGTTCGACCCCAAGGACGCGACTTCGCTCGACCTGCCGGTGCCGCAGTGGGAAGCCGGGCTGAACGCCGACCTCAAGGGCAAGCGCATCGGCATTCCGAAGGAATATCGCGTCGAGAACATGCCGTCCGAGATCGATGCGCTGTGGCAGCAGGGTATCGACTGGATGAAGGACGCGGGGGCCGAGATCGTCGAGGTCAGCCTGCCGCACACCAAATACGCGCTGCCGGCCTATTACATCATCGCCCCGGCCGAGGCCTCGTCGAACCTCGCGCGCTACGATGGCGTGCGCTACGGGCTGCGCGAGCTGCCCGAGGGCGCGAACCTGCAGGAAATGTACGCCGTCACGCGCGCCGCCGGCTTCGGCGACGAAGTGAAGCGCCGCATCCTCATCGGCACCTATGTCCTCTCTGCGGGCTTCTACGACGCCTATTACACCCAGGCGCAGAAGGTGCGTACGCTGATCGCGCGCGATTTCGAGAATGGCTGGATGCAGTGCGACTATCTGCTGACGCCGACCGCGCCGAGCGCCGCCTTCGCGCTGGGCGAGAAATCGGCCGATCCGCTGGCGATGTACTTGAACGACGTGTTCACCGTGCCGAGCAGCCTCGCCGGGCTGCCCGCGATGAGCGTGCCGGGCGGGCTCGACAAGCAGGGGCTGCCGCTCGGCCTCCAGATCATCGGCAAGCCTCTGGACGAGCAGGGCGTGCTGAATGCGGGCCTCGCAATCGAGCAGCGTGCGGGGTTCACCGCGCGGCCGGAGGCTTGGTGGTAGACAGGTATTACCGCTGGATGGTAATACCGGGCGATGACCGAACAGCGTAACCTCACCGTCAAGGGTCAGGTGACCATCCCCAAGGACGTGCGCGATGCGCTGGGCCTAAAGCCCGGGGATGCCGTGGCGTTCGAGCGTGACGGCGCACGCGTCTATCTGCGCAAGGGCGAGAGCGACGAGCGCGATACCGAGGCAAGGCGCAGTGCGATGCGTGCCCGGCTGGCGGAGGCGCGCAAATTCGCGTTGCCGCTCATCGACATGACCAGCGACGACTATATGGCTGCGGTCCGCGAGCCGGTGCCGATTATACGCAAGCGATGATCTTTCTCGACAGCAATATCGTCATCGATCTGGTCGAACCTGAGGGCCGGTGGCGCCGCTGGGCAGAGGACCGGATCGTCGATGCCGTCGGTGCGCGACTGGTGGTGAACTGCATCGTTCGCGCCGAAACCGCGCGCCAGTTCGAATCGCGCGAGATGCAGGATTCGTTCTTTGCCAGCCTGGGCGTCGAGACGCTGGAGATCGACGGCGATTCGGCGTTCCACGCCGGTCGCGCGCATCTGGAATATCGCCGCGCGGGAGGGGCCCGAACGGCGATGCTTGCGGATTTTCTGATCGGGGGCCATGCAACGGCGCTGACCGCCACGTTGCTCACCCGCGACAGAGCGCGTTTTGCAACCTACTTTCCCGACCTCACGCTCATCACACCCGAGACCGACAATGGCTGACGTAACCGCACCCTACCGCATCCATGGCGACACCGGCGAATGGGAGGTCGTGATCGGCCTCGAGGTCCATGCCCAGGTCACCTCGCACGCCAAGCTCTTCTCGGGCGCCTCGACCGCATTCGGCGCAGAGCCGAACACGCAGGTGTCGCTGGTCGACGCCGCGATGCCGGGAATGCTGCCCGTGCCCAACCGCGAGTGCATCCGCCAGGCGGTGCGCACCGGCATGGCGCTGGGCGCGGCGATCAACAAATACAGTCGGTTCGACCGCAAGAACTACTTCTACGCCGATCTGCCGCAGGGCTATCAGATCAGCCAGCTCTATCACCCGATCGTCGGCGAAGGCGCGATCGACGTGCAGCTCGACGAGAAGGACCCGGAATCGCCCACCAAGACGATCGGGATCGAGCGCATCCATGTCGAGCAGGACGCGGGCAAGCTGATGCACGATCAGCATCCCACGCGCTCCTATGTCGATCTCAACCGCTCGGGCGTCGCGCTGATGGAGATCGTCAGCCGTCCCGACATGCGCTCGCCGGTCGAGGCGGGGGCGTATCTGTCCAAGCTGCGCTCGATCCTGCGCTATGTCGGCAGCTGCGATGGCAATATGGACCAGGGATCGATGCGTGCCGACGTCAACGTCAGCGTGCGCAAGCCCGGCGCCGAATTCGGCACGCGCACCGAGACGAAGAACGTCAACTCGGTCCGCTTCGTCATGCAGGCGATCGAAAGCGAAGCGCGCCGCCAGGTCGAAGTGCTCGAAAGCGGCGGCAAGATCGTTCAGGAAACGCGCCTGTTCGATCCCGACAAGGGCGAGACGCGGTCGATGCGCTCGAAGGAAGATGCGCACGACTATCGCTACTTCCCCGATCCCGACCTGCTGCCGCTCGAGCTGGACGACGCGTTCCTTGAGGAATGCCGCGCGAGCCTGCCCGAGCTGCCCGACGCCAAGCGCCGCCGCTACGAGAGCGAGATGGGGCTGAGCGCCTACAACGCCGCGGTGCTGACGGCGGATGCGGACACCGCGCGCTGGTTCGAGGCGCTGCTCGCCGAAAGCGCGCGCATCCAGAAGAAGGGCGAGCCCGAAGTCGCGCGCGCGGCCTCCAACTGGTTGATCTCCGACCTGTTCGGCGCGCTCAACCGCCTCGGCAAGAGCATCGACGAAAGCCCCGTCAGCCCCGAACAGGGTGCTGAGCTGCTCGGCCTGATCGCCGACGGCACGATTTCGAACACGCTGGGCAAGCAGGTGTTCGAGATCATGCTCGAAACCGGCGACGCCCCGGCCAAGATCGTCGAAGATCGCGGGATGAAGCAGACCAGCGACACCGGCGCGATCGAGGCCGAGATCGCCAAGGTGCTCGACGCCAACCCGGACAAGGTCGCCGACTATCGCGGCGGCAAGGACAAGTTGTTCGGCTTCTTCGTCGGCCAGACGATGAAGGCGATGGGCGGCAAGGCGAACCCGGCGGTCGTCAACGAGCTGCTGAAGAAGGCGCTGGGGTAGGCAGAGCATTTGCCGGAGGCGGACTGCACGTTGCGCCCGCCTCCGACAGGATGGTTTGCATCAGGTCTGGCGGGCGGTTGCCGGCGCCTGGCACTCGCCGTCACGCCAGATCAGGCCAATGACCTGACCCGCCCAGTTCGGCAGCCAGTTCAGCACGCTGGTGGCGCAGAGGCGTGATGCAATCTGGGTGGCGATGTCCTGCAACTTCTCTCCCTCGGAATCCGGGGACTTTGCGGCGGCGCTGAACCACTCTGCCATCGCCGCATCGAGCTGCGCCTGACTACCGCTGTCGATATCGAGGTAGAATGCCCGGTCCTGCCCGTCGAGCGCGAGCAGATAGGCAGTACTGCGTTCGAGACCGTATTTGGTGAGCAGAGCGTTCGCCCGTGTGCGATCGAACTGGTCGATCATCGCCCCGCATTTCGCGTCGAGGTCGCCGGACGGCACCTGTGTCGCGTTCAGCATCCAGTGAGTCTCGACCGGAACATGCTCGGGCATGATCTGGGCGGCATCCTCGGCGCTCACCAGGCGTTCGAAGGCGCGGCAGATCTTCATGTTCCGGCCGCGGTCGTCATCGTCCAGGATGACGAAGGCCTGTGTACGATCGAACTGCAATGGTTCGCTGCGGAGAAGATAGTCGCGGACCGAAACATAGTTGCCTTCAAATCCAATTGCAGCCGGCGGCAGCGGTGCAACCGTAGCGCAGCCGGCCAATGCTAGGGCCGAGCAAAGCGGTATCAGATTCTTCATGGTGCCTCCCATCGCGTTTCCGTGACCAATCGCATCCGGCGGCACTATTTTGCCGGTATGCGAATCAGATGCGACCGGCGCAACTATGGCAAATACTGAAACAATGGCGAGTCGCCTCCGGGAGTCAGGATCGAATCCGCTGGCGACGGAATACTATGCTTTCGATGGTCGGCGCGCATGGAAAGCGCATTGATCCCGGCGTGGCATAAGCGTCGCATGCACCCGAACAACTGATTTGCGGTTGTTGCTTGCCCGTTTCACCTGCGGAACGAGTAATGGGATGTTGATCTGCGGGCGTTGCGGCTGTCAAATCCGTGCGTTCCCATAACGGAACCACTGCTTTCAAGTAGATCGCTGGAGGGCAACTACTTAGATCGCGCATTTTAGTTTGCGTGAACTCCGGAACCAAAGCCGTCGCTATCCTTTCGACTTTTATCCCACGGAAAATTCCAAAGGAGCGAAAGTCGATGGCTGAGATCCCCGTTGAGAAGAAATCAGGAATCCCCGGTTGGGTGTGGATCCTGCTGGCTGTGTTGCTGATCGGATTGCTGCTGTGGTGGCTGCTCGGCAGTGACGAAGAGGCCACTCCCTATGTCGCCGAAGACGTAGCGGTCGAGCAGGTCAATACGACTGCCGCCGTTCAGCCCTTCGTCGTCGGGCAGCAAGTCGACCTGAACGATTTCCGCGTGACCGAGCTGACCGGCGACATGTCGTTCATGGGTGAATCGCAGGGGCGTCAGGCCTTTGTCGTATTCAATCAGGAACCCACGCCGGGCGACGCGACCGAAGGCGAGTACGACATCAATCCGGGCCAGACGATTGCGCTGCAAGGCCGCGTGATGGCTGCGAGCCAGCCGCTGCCGGACGGTGTCGATGCAACCGTCCCCTCGGGCATGTCCAGCTACATCTTTGCGGACTCGCTGGAGATCGTGGAGCGCAACTGAGAATAGCCTGCCCAGCCCCAAAATGAATTGAGGAACTAAACATGAGACATGATCGCCGCTACGAAAAGCTTGACAGTCTTTCCAACTACAAGCTCGAACACAAGTCGCAGGATATTCGCGGCTACCCCTTGGTCAGTCCTGAAGGTCGCAAGTTTGGTGTGATCGACGATCTGCTGGTCGGCCCAGACCATGATCGCGTGGTGGCGGTGCGCCTTGAAGACGGGCGCTGCTGCGCCGTCGAGCCGCTCGAAATTCATGACAATGTCGTGGTTTATGGCGAAGCGGCGCGCGCCTTCGCCGCTCGGGACAATCAATATGGTTCGGCCGCGGTCGTCGAGGAAGAGCGCATTCCGGTCGTCGAAGAGCGTGTCGCGATCGGCAAGCGTGTGGCCAGCGGCGGCGACGTCATCACCGTACACAAAGGCGTTCATGCCGAGACGGTGAGCGAAGATGTCCACCTGCGCGACGAGAGCGTGAGCGTCGAGAAGCGCCCGGTGAACGAGCGGGTCAGTTCCGAACGGGCCGAGGCTCTGCTGAACGAGGGTGATCGAACCGTCTCGATGACCGAACGCGACGAGGAGGCCGTCGTCGCGAAGGATGCGGTCGTCACCGACGAGGTCGTCGTTCGCAAGACTGCCGAGGATAAGGTCGACCGTGTCACCGAGACGGTGCGCAAGACCGATGTCGACGTGGAGAAGAGTACCCGCCGGCACGACGACCGGACCTGAGTGTGGGTCTGACGACCTGATGGCGGGGCCGGTCGCACTGCGCGGACGGCCCCGTTCTTGTGTCCGGAGCACCGGGCGCGGCTGCAAAGGAAGGATCTGGTTCGCCATGAAGGACAAGCAGACGAGCACGGGCGAAGGCGCCGTGGTCGAGGAAGAGATCATCCCGGTCGTCGAGGAGCGCGCGCGGATCGAAAAGCGCGTGATCGCCGGAAGCACAGTTACCGTGCGCACGCGGCCCGTATCCGAAACCGTGAAGCTGAGTGAATCCCTGAGCCGTGAGACTGTGTCGGTCGAGCGGCACAAGGTGGGCAGGGTGGTCACCGAGATTCCCGACATCCGGGAAGAAGGCGGAACCACCGTGCTGCCCGTGGTAGAGGAGCGGATCAGGGTCGTGCGCGAACTGGTGCTGGTCGAGGAGGTACATCTCAAGCGGGAGCGCTCGTCCGAGAAGTTCGAGGCCGAAGTCGAACAGCGTCGGACTATCGTCGAGATCGACGAGGAATAGGCGGCCGCACGTCATCCCCCAGATCGGGGCTCTTCCGGCGCGTCGCCTTCGCCGCTGCTCTCCCGCCCCGACCGATCGACTGCCTACCTGGCCTGCGCCTGCCAGCTCGGTTGCAGCTTCGCTTCCATCTTGCGAAGCTCCTCGTCGAGCAGTTCCACCATCGCATCGTCTTCGTCGGCAACGGCGAAGCGGATGCGCGTGGAAAGCTCATTGATCGCGTATCGGGCGTGCGCCACGGCATTGCGTTCGCGATCGATCGCTGCGGTGGCGCTGCTTGCAAGTGCCGTCATCAGCCCCAGCGCCGTCGCGTCCACCGTCCGCGGCTTCTGGTCCAACAGGCAGAGCGTGCCGAGGGCGAAACCGTCGCTGGTGACCAGCGGCACCGCATAATAGGCGCGCACGTTCATTTCGATCACCGCGGGAGCGAATTTGAAGCGTGGCTCGCACCACGCGTCGGAGACGCACAGCGGGGCAAAGCCCGGAACCTGGATCGCCGCGTCGCAGAAGCTGTTCGGCCGAGGAAATTCTCGCGGGTCGAAGCCATAGGCGACCGCGAGCCACAGCCGCGACCGATCCACGATGGACACCGCGGCGAATGGAAAGTCGGTCGTCTTCGCGGCCTGTTCGACGATCTGGGAGAGTTCGGGATCGCCCTGCATGCCGAACACGCCGCTCGTCAGCACGCGTACCTGCCGACGAGCCTCGGCGAGTCTCGCGTGTGCGCTGTCATTCTGGTTCACGTCCATATGGCCTCGACGACGGAGATGGAGACTGGCGCTGCGACAGAATGCAGTGTGGGAAGTTATTGAAATATTACCATAACCTTCTGGAATCACAACGGCCATGCGCAGCCCCGGCGCGACGGGCGCAAGCCGGCGTCGCGGCATCTGCTGAAAGGATCGGCGCGGCCGTGCTGCCCGGCCGCGCCGCGCCTCCAGCCGCCCGCATAGCTAGGCCGCGACGCGCGGCGTGGTTTCGGCTACCCGGATCGCATGCGCGATCCCAACACGCCTACCGCCGCCCGCTGGCGCTACATCGGCCCCGGTATCGTCGCCGCTGCCACCGGAGTGGGTGCGGGCGATCTCGTCGCCACGCTGATCGCGGGCTCGCGCTTCGGCTACGCGCTGCTGTGGGCGGCGGTGATCGGGTGCGTGGTCAAGATCGCGCTGGCGGAAGGGGCGGCGCGCTATCATCTCGCCACCGGCAGCACGTTGTTTCAGGGCTGGCGGTCGCTGGGGCGATGGACCGGCTGGTATTTCGGCGCCTATGTCCTCGTCTGGGGATTCATCTACGGCGCCACGGCGATGAGTGCGACGGCGCTGCCGCTCGCCGCGCTGTTCCCGGTGCTGCCGCTCTGGGGCTGGGCGGTTGTCGCCGGGCTCACCGGCTTTCTGTTCGTCTGGTTCAACCGCTATCTGGTGTTCGAAGCCGCGATGAAGCTGCTCGTCGCGGTGATGTTCGTCGTGATGATCGGGCTCGCCATCCTGGTCGCGCCGCGCTTGCCAGAAGTGATCGCCGGCCTCGCGCCCCGCGTGCCGCAGGGATCGCTTTTCTACACGCTGGCGCTGATCGGCGGCGTCGGCGGCACGATCACCACCGCCGCCTATGGCTATTGGGTCGATGCCAAGGGCTGGCGCGGCCCCGCGTGGATGGGCGTGATGCGGCTCGACAATCACGTCGCCTATATCGTCACCGGCCTGTTCGTGATCGCGATGCTGATCGTCGGTGCCGAGCTGCTGTACGGGGCGCAGGTCGCGCTTTCCTCGGGAGATCGCGGGCTGCTTGATCTGGGCGATATCCTCGCCGAGCGGTTCGGGCGCCCGATCGCCATAGTCTTTCTGCTGGGCTTCGCCGCCAGCGCCTTTTCCTCGCTGCTGGGCGTGTGGCACGGGGTGAGCCTGATGTTCGCCGATTTCGTCGCCCACTCACGCGGCACGGCATCGTCCGCCGAAGGCGAGGGCAGCCTGCCGTTCCGTGCCTATCTGCTCTGGCTCACCTTCCCGCCGATGGCGCTGTTGTTCCTCGACCGGCCCTTCTTCCTCGTCATCCTCTATGGTGCGTTCGGCGCCTTCTTCATGCCATTCCTGGCGGTGACGCTGCTGTTGCTGCTCAACCGGCGCGACATGCCGGTCGAGGGGCGCAGCGGCTGGCTGAGCAACGGTGTGCTGGCCATCGCCGCCTTGCTGTTCGTCGCGCTGTGCGGCCAGCAGCTGTGGGAGCTGGTACGCGGCTGACGGCGCGTGCTGGCATCAGAGGCAGATCGAACCGGCGAGCACAGGCGCACCGGTGTAGGCAGTCGCTACAAGTCCGACCAGCGCGAGCCCGATTGCCAGCAGCCCCAGAAAGTCCCGCCTGCCGTGTGCGAAGCGCCAGCTCATCCAGGCGAGCAGCGCCAGAAAGCCGAGCCACAGCAGGACCAGCATCGCGCGCCCGAGGCTGAGCGGGCCGAGCCCGGTCGCCTGCCAGCCCGCTGCGCAGACGAGGCCCTGAAGGCCGTAGAGCGCCGAAAAGGCGACAGCCCAGACGATCAGGCCGGAAACGGCGCGGAGCAGCGCGATCATGCCAGCAACCCCGGAATGTGTATGGTCAGCAGCAGCACCATGCCCGTGCCGGCGCCATAGCCGGTCCATAGCCCGGCGATCCGGCGCTCGGCGCTGCGGCGCTGCGAATGATAGCCCGCGCGGGCGCGCAGCAGTGCGAAGCTCTCGCCGAGCAGCGCGAGCGCGACGTGGAAAAGGGCATAGCCGAGCAGCACCGCCACCACGGCGTTATAGGCGTGTTCGGTCGGCGGCAGTGCGCGGAACAAGAGCGTCGTCAGCAGCGCCAGCAGCACGAGCGAAAGCCCCGCGATCGGCAATGGCGAAGCTGCGGCTCTATCGCGGCGGAGCCGCACATATGCCGAGCGCGCCCCCCAGCCGGCGAGCGCCGCACCGAGGATCCCGAGCGCCGGGTCGATCCAGGTACCGTCGATCAGCCGCGGCGGCGGCCAGTCGGGCGCTACCGTCCAGAGATAGGCATAGCCGAACAGCAGCGATCCGAAGAAGGTGGCGTCGGCCGCCAGCAGGAACACGCTGCCCCACCATCCCGGCGGATCCTGCGCCTCGCTATGGAGCGGCGCGGTTTCGCCCTTGCCGATCGGCAGGCGCCCGAAATCCTGTTTGCGCCCCAGCACCCACGCCCAGCGCCAGCCGAGCACCCCCAGCGCGGCCAGCGGCAGCGGCGCGAGCCAGTAGAGCTTGAGCAGCATCGCGACGAAAAAGGCCCCGGTGACGGCGGCGGTGACGATCGGAAGCAGCGTGTTGCCCGGCAGCACGACGACATGGTCGATCCGGCCGCTCGCGGTCTCCACGGCCATCGTCTCACGCCAGCCGTTGCGCGGTTCGCCGAGATAGCCGTCCCCGCGCGCGAGCTCGACTGCGAGGTCCGGGCGGCCCTCGAGCGGGTCGCGGTCGTCGACCCGGGGAATGCTGGCGATGTTGTAGCTGGGCGGCGGGAGCAGCATCGCCCATTCGAGCGTGCCGGCGTTCCACGGATTCCGGCGGGTGCGCGGAGCGTGGAAGAACTGCAGCGACAAATCGATCACGAACAGCGCGATTCCGAACGCCAGTACGAAGCTACCGACCGAGGACAGGAAGTTGTAGCCGGTCCAGCCGATGTCGGCCGGGTAGGTCTCGATGCGGCGTGCCTGCCCGAGCAGCCCGACGATGTGCATCAGGAAGAAAGTGAGATTGAACCCGACGAAGATCAGCCAGAAGGCCGTGACGCCCAGCCGATATTGCCGCTGCCTCCCGGTGAAATGCGCGAGCCAGTAATAGGCCGCCGCCAGCATCGGAAAGACGAAGCCGCCGACGAGGACATAGTGGAGGTGCGCGGTCACGAAGGCGCTGTCGTGCGCCTGCCAGTCGAAGGGCACGACCGCGACCATGACGCCGGTCAGCCCGCCCATCACGAAGACAACGAAGAAGCCGATCAGATACAGCATCGGCATCCGCATCTGCGGCCGTCCGGCCCAGAGCGTGCCGAGCCAGGCGAAGATCTGGACCCCCGTCGGGATCGCCACCAGTGTCGAGGCCGCCGAGAAGAAGGCGAGCGCCATGTGCGGGATGCCCACCGTGAACATGTGGTGGACCCACAGCCCGAAGCTGAGGAAGCCGAGCGCGATCACCGCCGCGACGATCCAGCCATAGCCGAGGATCTTCGTGCGCGCCATCACCGGCAGGATGGTCGAGACGACGCCGGCTGCGGGCAGGAAGATGATATAGACCTCGGGATGGCCGAACAGCCAGAACAGGTGCTGCCACAGCAGCGAATCCCCGCCGCGACCGGCGTCGAAGAACGGCCAGCCGAACGCGCGCTCGAGCTCCAGCAGCACCGATCCCAGGATCAGCGGCGGAAAGCCGATCAGCATCATCATCGCCGTCACCAGCATGTACCAGGCGAACAGCGGCATCTTGTCGAGCGACATGCCCGGCGCGCGCAGCTTCAGGATCGTCACGACGATGTCGATCGCGGTCACGATCGCCGAAATTTCGACGAAGGTGATGCCGAGCAGCCAGAAATCGGAATTGATGCCGGGCGACCAGGGCTTGGACGAGAGCGGCGTGTACAGGAACCAGCCCGCGTCGGGCGCCACCCCGAGCAGCATCGACAGGAGCAGCAGCGATCCGCCGAACAGATAGCACCACCAGCCATAGGCGGTGAGGCGCGGAAAGGCGAAGTCGCGCGTGCCGAGCAGCTTGGGCAGCATATAGATCGCAAACCCCTCGAACATCGGGATCGCGAACAGGAACATCATGATGCTGCCGTGCATCGTGAACAGCTGGTTGTAGACTTCGGGACCGACGAACGCGCTTCCGGGCGTGGCGAGCTGCGCGCGGATCAGCATCGCCAGCACGCCGCCGATCAGGAAGAAGGCGAAAGCCGTCAGCATCAGGCGGATGCCGAGCGTGCTGTGGTTGACGGTGGAGAGCGAGCCGCGCCAGCCGCGCGGCGTGCTCCAGATCTCCTCGAACGCGCGATGCAGCCGCAGCGCCTTCATGCGCCGCCTCCCGCCTGGAACCGTGCCCATCCTTCGGCATCATGCGCGATCACGCGGAAATTGTGGCGGGCGTGTCCGATGCCGCAATATTCGGCGCACACGCCGGGATAGACGCCGGGTTCGTCGGCTTCGATGCGCAGCACGTTGCGATGCCCCGGGATCGCGTCCATCTTTCCCGCCAGCCGCGGCACCCAGAAAGCATGGATAACGTCGCGCGTGGTGAGCACCACGTCCACGGGCCGCCCCGCGGGAATGTGCAGAACGTCCTGCATCTCGATCGGCGCGCTTGCTTCGGTCTCGTGTCGGAAGGTCCAGCGCCAGCGGCTGCTCTCCGCTTCGACCCGCACGAGCCGGGGGTCGTCGCGCGGCAGCAGCCGCTCGCCCGCGACGAGGCCGTAGAACAGCAGCGCCGCAAGAATCGCCGACGAGAAGACGAGGCCACCCCCGACGATCCACAGGCGCGGCGAAACCGGCCGCCGCTGCCGGCGCCTGAAGGCGAGCGCGAGCAGCACCATCACCAGTCCGAAGATGGCGGCTGCGCCGGCCAGCATGACCCACCAGATCGTTCCGATCGTCTCCGCCGCCGGCCCCGCCGGATCGAGCGCGGAAAGCGGGCCGGAGCAGCCGGTTGAAAGAATCGCCGCGGCGGGCGTTATGCCTCCACGAACCAGTCGCCCAGGGGGAGCAGCATGCCGAGTGCCGAACAACGCGAAGACCAGCTGACCGATCCGATCAGCAGCAACCCGCGGTTCGACCGCGCCGAGTCGCGAGTCGCGCTTGCCGGCCACCCCGTGCATGCGATGCTGGTCTCCTTTCCGATCGGGCTCACCGGCTGCGCACTGGGTGCCGACCTCTTCTACTGGTGGACCGGAGAGTTGTTCTGGGCGCGCGCGGCGCTCTGGGGCGCGGGCATGGCGTTTCTGATGGGGCTGCTCGCCGGGCTTTCGGGCACGATCGAGCTGCTGAGCGTGCCCGGCATCCGCGCCCGGGCGGCGAGCTGGACGCATTTCATCGTCGCGATGACCTTGCTCGCGGTGCTCGGTGCCAACTGGGGCTATCGGCTCTACGGCTATGAGGAGGCGTTGCTGCCCTATGGCCTGATGCTCTCCACGCTCTCGGCCATTTTCGCCGGCTTTGCGGGATGGCATGGCGGCAAGCTGGTGTTCGATTATCACGTCGGTACGTCCGGCACTGGAAGCTGACGCTGCTGCGGCGTGCGCAGCAGATCGGGCAATACGTCCTCGCGAATGTCGGGCTTGGCGAGCACCAGCAGCACGATGCTGGTGAGCAGCATCGCTGCGAAGGCGACCAGCAGCGGCGTGGGCGGTGGCTGGCTGCGGTTGTTCTCCTCGCCCATCCGCACCACCGTGTTGCCGATCCAGGCATGAAGCGCGACCAGCACGCCGACCAGAACCAGCTTGGCGAACATCCAGGGCACGAACACGCCGCGCAGGAAGATCAGCGCGGTCCCCGCCGCGACGGCGATCACCGCGGCCGGAGTCAGCAGGTGGGTGTAGCCATAATGGGTGAAGCGGCGGACGCGGGCATATTCGTTCTGATCGTCGCAGCGGTCATGCTCGGCCAGCATCAGCGGCAGCGCGAGCAACCCGGCACCCCATAGCAGCACGCCCGCGATGTGCAGCCCCTTCACGATGGCGATCGCCAGCATCATCGCGCGGCGGCAGGAAATCCGCCCTTCCACGCGCGCCGGGCGATCCACGCCGCGGCGATCGTATAGGGCAGCATCGCCGGCACCCACATGATCAGCCCGGCGAGCTGCTGGTCCTGCAACGGCGAAAGGCCATAGGCGAGCGGCGCCGCGAAATGGTGCGGATAGAGCGGCTCCGGGGCGAAGGTGAGCAGTGCGCCGAGCAGCCCCATCTGGCCGATCGCGGCGGCGACGGTAAACAACGCCATCGGCAGGCTTGCCCCGGCAGAGAAGACTGCGCGCCAGAACCAGAAAGCGGTGCCAAGCAGCGAAAGCTGCATCAGCCAGTACAGCGCGACGCTTTGCAGCGCCTCGGTGTAAAGCTGCGGCGCGTGCCACAGCCAGAGCGTCGCGGTCGCCAGCGCGAAGGGCAGGGCGGCTCCCTGCGCGCGCGCGGCGCGGAGGGCGGCGGCAGCCAAAGGCGCGGCAACCGCCACGAGCAGCACGTGATGGACGGCGCGGGCGGAGAACAGCGCGCTGCTGAGCGCGCAGAGCGGCGAGACGAAGGCGACGACGAGCACCGCGAGCGCCGCGCCCAGCGGCAGCCGCTGGTGCGGAGTGGCCCTGGCGGCGACGAGCAGCGCCAGTGCGCCAAGCACCGCGATCAGCCAGGGGTCGTCATTCCAGCGCGCCAGCAGGGCAGCGGGAACGGGAGCAGGTCCGCAATAGGCGACAGCTAGCGAGATAGTCCCCCTCCACCATGGTTGCTCGCGCGGGCGGAGCGCTCGGCCTTCGCCCGCCACCCTGTAGAACCGCGAGGATATCAGAGGGTTCCTCGGTATCGCGAACGAAACGAGCGGAACGGGCCGCGCGGGTCGGCCGTCTCTCCATCGTGCCGCTTGTGCCCGCCCGCCCGGCTGGGCAACAGGCGGGCCGATTCGCCCGGGAGCGCTGTACGAATGAAACCGATGGAGAAACTCGCGACTGCGCAGGTGCCGGGCGGCGAACCGCTGCGGCTTTGCCGTCGCGGCGAGGATTTCATGATCCTGCTCGATCGCAACGAACTGATGAACAGCCGCATGTCCGGCTCCGAGGAGGCGCTGGCGACGATGACCTGCGCGCGGCTGCGCGGACGGGCGGCGCCGCACCTGCTGATCGGCGGCTATGGAATGGGCTTCACGCTGCGCGCGGCGCTGGCGGCACTGGGGAGCGAGGCGCGGCTGACGGTGGCCGAGCTGGTGCCGGAGATTCTCGAATGGGCGCGCGGCCCGATGGCGGCGCTGACCGACGGGTGCCTCGACGATCCGCGCGTCACCGTGATCGAGCGCGACGTGGCGCATGTGATCGGCGCAGGGCGACGCAGCTATGACGCGATCCTGCTCGACGTCGACAATGGCCCCGACGGGCTGGTCCGTGCGGCAAACGACCGGCTCTATTCGCACGCCGGGCTGGCGGCGGCAAAGGCGGCGCTGCGACCCGGCGGGGTGCTGGCGATCTGGTCGGCGGCGCCCGATCCCTCCTTCGTGCGGCGGCTGAAGGCGGCGGGCTTCGCGGTCGATGAAGTGGCGGTGCGCGCGCGATCGAACGGCAAGGGGCCGCGCCACGTGATCTGGTTCGCCACGCCGTATTGAGAGTTCCCGTTATTCCCGCGCGACGGGGTAGGCGATGATCAGCACCAGCGGCTCTGCGCCGAGCTGGCGAATGCCCACCGTCGCGCCTTCGTAGAGATAGGCCGCCATGCCGCCGGTCACGCGTTGGGTGACTCCGTCCGAAGTGACGTCGCCTGCGCCTGAGACGACGTAATAGACTTCGTCGTGCGCGATCGGGTGAAGCCCGATCGCCGCGCCGGGATGCAGCACGCGCTTGCGGAACTCCATCGTGCGCGGCTGGGGCGCATGATCGCTGATGCGATAGGCAGTGCTCATGCCGATTGCCCCGTGCGGGGGTGGCTCGTGGCGGATCGTCTCGTCCTCGTGAACGACGACCATCGGCGGCGCGTCCTGCGCGACCAGCGCCGCGGCGAGCAGCAGCGCGGCCGCGATCATCGCCGATCCTCCCGCATTTCCCGGTCGCGGGCGGTGAGATGCTCCTGCGGCATCGGCGCGGTCTGACCCGGATAGCGGCCCGAGCGCGGTTCCATCGTGTCGAGGTTCCACTCGGCCTCGACGAAGGGCGCGCGCGTCGGTTCGGCGACCGAGGGATAGGTGCTGACTTCGCTTTCGTCGTCGATCACGTCGCCCCGGCCCTCCGCGATGAAGAAGAGGATGCGGGTTTCCTCGGCGCTGCGGTCCCAGGGGCGCGCCCCGCCGTGCGACAGGACATGCCGTTCGACCAGATCGGCCGGCAGCACCTCGATGCCGTCCAGCGGCATCAGCGGGCGCTCGGCCTCTATCAGCCGCGCACGACCGGTGGTGTAGCGGCCGAACATCGGCAGAGCGTCTCCATGGCGATCGACGGCGATGTTGTCGCGGCCGAAATAGGCGAGGTCGCCTTCACCCCCCAGCATCAGGAACGGCAGTCCCTCGTTGGTGTCGTTGCCGCCGCGCAGCGCATTGCCGATTGCGGTCAACTCGCCGGTGACGAAGTCGTGGCCGGCCCATTCGAGGTCCATCAGATTGTAATGCACCGCGCGATGCTGCGGATTGTAGATCAGATTGTTGACCATCAGCGCCTGCGACCCGCCCTTGAGCAGCGGCGATCGCTCGACATTATGTGCCCAGATGTTGCGATAGAAGACGATGCCGGTGACATTGTCGTGGATCAGCGAGCCTTTGCTGTGCTCGCCCTTCGGATGGCTCGAATCGGCAAGTCCCTCCGCCGCCAGATTGTAGGAGAAGGTCACGTTGCGGCTGGTGCCCGCGCGCCATTCCTCCACCGTGTCGCCGGTGAAGCGCGGGCCGGATGCCGACATATTCTCGTCGACTGCCCAGAGGAAGCTATTGTGATCGATCAGCACGTCGTGCGCGGCGACGGTGGAGAGCGCGTCGGCTTCCCACCCGCTGCGCCGCGGCTGGCCGTCGGCGCCGGTGAAGACGCGCAGGTGGCGCAGGATCACGTCATGGGTGCGGATATCGATCCCGCCCCGGATGAGGGTGATGCCCGGCGACGGCGCCGTCTGGCCGGCGACGGTGACATAGGGCTCGCGGATTTCGAGCGTCGATCGGCCGAGGTCGATGACGCCTCCGACTTCGAACACGATGATGCGAGGTCCCTGTTCCTCCAGGGCGGAACGCAGCGAACCTGGCCCGCTTGCCTCGAGATTGGTGACGCGGACGATCCGACCGCCGCGTCCCCCGGGCGTGCTCGCCGCGGGGCCGACCGCACCGGGAAAGGCGCTGGTCTGCGCGTGAACGGGGGATGTCGCCACCGCGAGCGCGAACGCCAGTGCGGCGGCCGCCGGGAAAAATCGCATGGTCCTCTCCTGTACCGTCCGGCTTTTATGCTACCGGTTACCATGACAGCATATCGCCGTTTTCGGCCGGCGCAATCGCTTAGGCAGCGGGTTGCGCACGGACGGGCTTTCCGTTTGACCCAGGATGGCCTTATAGCCGCTGGATGATGCGCGAGGGTAAGCCGACGATCAACGACGTGGCGCGGATCGCGGGCGTTTCGAAGAAGACCGTCAGCCGCGTGATCAATCGCTCGCCGCTGCTCAATTCGGAGACGCGCGCGAAGGTCGAGGCCGTGATCGCCGATCTCGGCTATGTCCCGAATTCTCAGGCGCGCGCGCTGGCGCTGCGGCGCAATTTCCTTGTCGGCCTGCTGCACGACAATCCCAACGCCCAGATGGTGATGAACGTGCAGGCGGGCATTCTGGAGGCGCTTCGGGGCACCGAATTCGAACTGATCGTGCGGCCGATCGACCGCGGATCGTCGACCATGCTCGCCGATGTCCGCAACTTCCTCGAGCGCCAGCGGCTCTATGGCGTGTTGATCCTGCCCCCGGTTTCCGAAAACGAGATGCTGGCCGAGCTCTGCCGCGAAATCGGCTGCCGCTATGTGCGCATGGGATCGACTGCGCTCGACACGCCCGAGCACACCGTCGCCTCGAACGATTGCGATGTGGTGGCGGAGGCGGTTGGCTATCTGATCTCGCTCGGCCATCGGCGCATCGGGCTGATCGCCGGGCCGCACGGCTTCCGCTCGGCGCGCGAGCGGCGGCGCGGGTTCGAGGTCGCGCTCGAGCAGGCGGGAATCAAGCTGCCGCGCAGCCTGATCGCCGACGGCAATTACACCTTCGAAACGGGGCTCGCCGCCGCCGACCGGCTGCTCGATCTGTCGCCGCGTCCTACTGCGATCTTCGCCTCGAACGACGAAATGGCGGCGGGAGTGCTGCACGCGGCGCGCAAGCGCGGGATCACGATCCCCGACGACCTCTCGATCATCGGCTTCGACGATACTGCGATCGCCGCGCATATCTGGCCGCCGATGACGACGGTGCACTGGCCGATCATCTCGATGGCGCGTTCGGCGGCGCTGAAGCTGTTGACCGACTTTTTCGGCGACGATGCCGTGGAAGAGCCGTCGCTCTTCCCGTCGACGCTGATCCACCGGGCGTCGGTCGCGCCGCCCCGCACCGAATGAAGCACGCGGGCTGCTTCCGCTTCGGTTGCCTCGCGCCGCTGCGTCTGCTTCGCTCGGCCGGAAAGCTGGAGGAGTGATGATGCCGCGATTCTGGAAACTCTGCGCCCCGGTGCTGGCGCTGCTTGCCGCGCCGGCGCTGGCACAGGAGGCCGCCGAGGCGCCGCCGCCGCTTTCGGCCGATGCGCCCCGCGTCGCGCTGGATACATCGGCCGGGCGGATCGTGGTGGCGGTCGAGACCGACAGGGCGCCGGTCACCGCGAACAATTTTCTGCGCTATGTCGATCGCGGCAAGCTCGACGGGACGCGCTTCTATCGCGTCGTGAAGGTGCAGGATCGATTCGGCTTCGTGCAGTTCGGTGTGAACGGCGAGGGCAGCCGCATCCTGCCGCCGATCGCGCACGAGCCGACCAGCGAGACCGGGCTGTCGCATTTCGACGGCACGCTTTCGATCGCGCGACTCGATCCCGGCACTGCGCGCGGCGAGTTCCTCATTATGCTTGGCGATCAGCGCCCCACTTTCGACGCCGATCCCGATCGCGAATATGAGCCGCTGGGCAACGCCGCCTTCGGCCGGGTGGTCGAGGGGATGGACGTGGTGCTCGCGATCTTCGATGCGCCGGTCTCGCCCGACAAGACGGTGCGCGGCGCATTCAAGGGGCAGGTGCCCGAGGCGGCGGTCACGATCCGGCGCGCACATCGCCTCCAGCCCTGACCGGCACCGCGTCGGAGCGGCGTCGCCGGCTGGGCGAGGAACACGTATGCCTGAGCCAAGTTCTTGTGTTTCTTGAACTTAGCTGCCGGAGCCCCATATCGGCGTCTGGTTCAACAAGCGAAAGGAGGTGGTCGAATGTCTCATTGTCACATGCCGCTGGCGGCACATCGGGTGAGCGCGACCTCCGCGACGGAGTTGCGCGGCGCCTGACGAGGCCGCCTTCGGATGACAATGGAAAGGCCGCTCCCGCAAGGGGGCGGCCTTTCGTCGTTTCGGGCACCGCGCCCTTGGGGCGGCGCAGGCTATTGCTGCGTCTTGTCCTGGTTCTTCACGACGCCGGCGGTACCGCTCACCCCGTCGTCGACGCCGGTGGGCTCGAGCGGCGATCCGTCGTCGCCGCCGTTTGCGGCATCGGCCGCGTCGGAGCGGCTCTCGACCGCTTGCTTAAGGTCGCTGCGGCTGTCGTCGTCGGTGCGTTCGGGGCCCTTGATCGGGTTGGACATAGTGGGTTCTCCTTTTCGGTTCAGGCGATCGGCTGGCCGGGCGCGATGCCCGGACCCGGATCGCCGCCTGGATTGGGGGCGGGCACGTCGATATCGGGCGTCGGCGGCGTGACTTCGGGGCCGGGTGCGTCGGGTCGGCCGGGCTGGGCAGGCTGCGCCGGCGTCTCGGGCGGGGCGTGCGTCGGCTCCGCCGGCTCGGGCTCGGCGGGCGTCTCCGGGGGGATCGGGGGCTCGACTGGCATGCGTTCGGGTCTCCTTGCTTCCCCGATCCAACGCGCCCAAGGCATCGCAGTTGCGTCGCGGCTTGCTCCGTGACACCTGGCTGCTATAGACCCCGCCGACCGGCGGTGTCCCCTGCGGGCGTGGCGGAACTGGTAGACGCGCTGGATTTAGGTTCCAGTATCGCAAGATGTGGGGGTTCGAGTCCCTTCGCCCGCACCAGGCCGCCGCGCAATGCAAGTGCGGACTCCATCCCTTGAGATTCCTGAAGAAAGCCTGAGAATGCAGACTGTCGAGACGTTGAACGAGGGCCTCAAGCGCGCCTATACGCTGACGATCACCGCAAAGGACATCGACGGAAAGGTCGATGCCGAGGTGAAGAAAGTGGCGCCGCAGGTGCGCATGCCCGGCTTCCGTCCCGGCAAGGTGCCGGCGAATCTGATCCGCAAGATGCATGGCGAGGCGCTGGCGCAGGATGCGCTCAACAGCTCGATTCAGGAAGGCGTGCAGAAGCTGATCGCCGACAATCAGCTGCGCCCGGCGATGGCGCCGTCGATCCGCCTCGGCGACGGCTATGAGGCCGGCAAGGACGCCGAAGTGACCGTCGAGCTCGAAGTGCTCCCGGACGTGCCGACTCCGTCGATCGAGGGCATCACGCTTGAGCGGCTGATCGTCTCCGCTGACGAATCGGCGATCGACACGCAGATCGAGCAGATCGCCAGCCAGCAGAAGCAGTGGGAAGACGCGCCCAAGACCCGCAAGGCGAAGGAAGGCGACCTGGTCGTCATGGATTTCGTCGGCAAGGTCGATGGCGAGCCGTTCGAAGGCGGCACCGGCGAGGACATGTCGATTGAGATCGGCAGCGGCCGCCTGATCCCCGGTTTCGAGGACCAGATCGTCGGCGTGAAGGCCGGCGACGAGAAGACGATCGAAGTCACCTTCCCCGAGGATTACGGCGTCGACACGCTGGCCGGAAAGCCCGCCACCTTCGATCTCACGATCAAGGCAGTGAAGGTCTCGGGCGAGATCAAGATCGACGACGCGTTCGCCAAGAACCTGGGGCTCGAGAGCCTCGAGCAGCTCCGCGGGCTCATCAAGGGCCAGATCGAGCAGGAGCATGGCGGCCTCACCCGCACCTATATGAAGCGCAAGCTGCTCGATCAGCTCGCCGCCGGGCACGACTTCCCGGTGCCGCCGTCGATGGTCGAGGCCGAGTTCGAGCAGATCTGGAACCAGCTCCAGCACGAAGCCGGGCATGAGGAAGACCCCGAAGCCGCCAAGGCCGAGCTCGAATCCGAGCGCGACGATTACCGTGCCATCGCCGAGCGGCGCGTGCGCCTCGGCCTGCTGCTGTCGGAGATCGGCAACGCGAACGGCGTCGAGGTCAGCCAGCAGGAAATGAACCGGCTGATCGCCCAGGCCGCGCAGCAGTATCGCCCCGAGGACCGCGAGAAGTTCATCAACTATGTCCGTCAGGAGCCGATGGCTGCCGCCCAGCTGCGCGCGCCGCTGTTCGAGGACAAGGTCGTCGACTTCCTGTTCGAGAAGGCCGAAGTGACCGAGCGCGAAGTGACGCGCGAGGAGCTCGAGGCGGCGATCGAATCCGAGGAAGGCGCGGTGCCGCACGTCCACGGGCCGGACTGCGATCAGGATCACGACCACAAGCCCGCCAAGAAGAAGCCCGCCGCCAAGAAGGCGCAGGCTTCCGAGGCGGACGGCGACGCCGAGCTGGTCGAGGCCGAGCCCAAGAAGAAGGCCGCGACGAAGAAGACTCCCGCCAAGGACGCCGAGGCTCCGGAGACTCCGGCCGATGCCGATGTAGCGAAGGCCGAGGAGCCGAAGAAGAAGGCCGCCACCAAGAAGGCGCCGGCCGCGGCTGAGGGCGAGGAAAAGCCCGCCAGGAAGCCCGCGGCGAAGAAGGCTCCCGCCAAGAAGAAGGGCGAGGGCGAGGGCTGATAGGGCAGTTCCGTTTGCCCTGAGCCGGGCGCGATCCGCTCTTCCTCTGGCGCCGCGCCGCAAGGAAGGGCAGGTTCGCGATCGGCTCAGCCCAAACGGGCTCGGGGCGAGGGGGAGCAATGACCGGTCCAGGCCCGCGCATCGCAGTGCTGCTGCCCTGCTACAATGAGGAAGCGGCGATCGGCCAGACGATCGCCGGCTTCCGCGCCGCTCTTCCGCAGGCGGCAATCTATGTCTTCGACAACAACAGCCGCGACCGCACCGTCGAGGTCGCCCGCGCCGCCGGCGCGATCGTCCGCACCGAACGGATGCAGGGCAAGGGCAATGTTGTCCGCCGCATGTTCGCCGATGTCGATGCGGACATCTACGTCATGGCCGATGGCGATGCGACCTATGACGCCGCCTCGGCACCCGCGATGGTCGCCAGGCTGCTCGGCGAGGGGCTCGACATGGTCGTCGGCGCCCGCGTCCACGAAGCGGCGGAGGCCTATCGCCGCGGCCATGTGCTCGGCAACCGGATGATGACCGGCATCCTCGCGCGGCTGTTCGGACGCAGTTTCACCGATATCTTCTCCGGCTATCGCGTCTTCTCGCGCCGTTTCGCCAAGAGCTTTCCGGTGCTCTCCGCCGGGTTCGAAATCGAAACCGAGATGAGCGTCCACGCGCTCGAGCTCAAGATGCCGGTGGGCGAGATCGAAACGCCCTATTTCGCGCGGCTCGAAGGATCGGAATCAAAGCTCAGCACCTGGCGCGACGGGCTGCGCATCCTGCGCACGATCGTCACTCTCTACCGGATCGAGCGGCCGATGCTGTTCTTCGGGCTGCTCGCGGCGGCGCTGGCGCTGCTGGCGATCGGGCTCGCGGCTCCGCTCGTGCTCACCTATGTCGAGACCGGGCTCGTCCCGCGCTTTCCGACAGCGATCCTTGCCACCGGACTGATGCTGCTGGCGTTTCTCAATCTGTTCACCGGCCTCATCCTCGACACGGTCGTCCGCGGCCGGCGCGAGATGCGGCGGCTGGCCTATCTGGCGGTGCCGGGGGTGCTGGCTGTGGTGGAAGGCCGCTAGGCGGGCGCGCTTCCGCTGCCGCGCATTCGGTTACTGTGCGGACCGTCCTGGTGGAAGGGCGCCGTTTCGCTCCGGCTAGCTGGCCTGATCCAGATGCAGATAAAGCTCGCTGAACCCGGATTCGGCGCGCAGTCGCTCCCAGTCGGGGATTCTGACGAACTTCCGATCGCGCACGATCAATCCTTCCTCCTCCAGCGCCCTGAGGCTGCGATTGACGTGAACCGAGGTAAGGCCGGCCGCATCGGCGAGCTGTTCCTGGGTCATCGGAAGGGTGTAGCCCTCCTCATCGCCCAGGCCAGCCAGCTTCAGGCGCTTGGCGAACTCGCAGAGCAGATGGGCAAGCCTCTTCTTGGCGGGGCGCCGGCCCACGTTCATCATCCATTCGCGATAGATCGAGGCGTCGATCAGCGTATCGATCCACAGGGCGCGTCCCACGCGCGGATGCGCTTCGATCAATGCGACGATCTCTCGGATCGGGATCGCGGCGACTTCGCAGCGGGTCAGCGTCTGCACATTGTGATCGGCGACCTTGAGAAGCGACCCCTCAAGGTCGATGAAGTCACCGGGCACGTGAAAGCTCACGATCTGGCGCGCGCCGTCCTGGGTCAGCTTTTGCCGGAATGCGAAACCCTCGAGGATCAGCGTGCTTTCGGTGGTGCGGGCGCCTTCCCGGACAATATAGTCGCCGGCCTCGAAAAGCTTCCTCCTGAAACTCAGCGAACCAAGAGCCTTCCTGTCGAGCTCGTCGAGAACCGCACGCCGCTCGATCTTGCGAACCATGCGTTCCAGAACAGGATGACTAAGCAAATATTTACTCCCGTCTCGAAGTGGCGCGGGAGCACATAATATCCCTCAGTCGTCGGCGCGCTTCGGTCTGCCGGCGATAAGCAGCCATAACATAGAATTGCTCATAAAAGCTGTTTTTTTTTATGCATAATCAACTTTGCCGCGATCTGCTTTCCGTAGCGGCAATCGGCTGCAATCGATTTGAAACCCGGCTGGTGGTTCGATCTTCTCAAGTGCGAAAGGCGTGCTTGTGAAGTCTCAAGGCGGCCGCTCTCGAAAAAGTCGCTGTCCTACAGGGGCGTTGTGCGCCATATTCCCGCTTATGGTCTCGGCCCCACTCTACGCGCGCGCCTCGCCACTCCCTGGCGGAGGGCTCCGCGCGCAGGGGCGCGTGTGCGCGTTGAGGTGCGACTTTAGTGCGACCTTCGACGGTTTTCCGCGCTTCCGCCCGGCAACCCTCTTTGGCGGCGGCCCCCCCTTGCGCCCCCCGTTCGCAGCGCCGATGTAAGGGACGGGCAAAAAGCAACAAACGAGACATTCCCAAATGCACCCCCTGAATGGCCAGATGACCGTCGATCCCGTGACCGGCGCTCTCGTTCCCATCGTCATCGAACAGTCGAGCCGCGGCGAACGCAGCTTCGACATCTATTCGCGCCTGCTGCGCGAGCGCATCGTGTTCGTGACCGGTCCGGTCGAGGATCACATGGCCTCGCTCATCACTGCCCAGCTGCTCTTCCTCGAGTCCGAGAACCCGAAGAAGGACATCTGGATGTACATCAACTCGCCGGGCGGCGTGGTGACTGCCGGCATGGCGATCCACGATACCATGCAGTACATCCGCCCGCGCGTCGGCACGGTCTGCATCGGCCAGGCGGCGTCGATGGGGTCGTTCCTGCTCGCTTCGGGCGAGCCCGGCCTGCGAGTCGCGCTCACCAACGCGCGGATCATGGTTCACCAGCCGTCGGGCGGCGCACAGGGCATGGCGTCGGATATCGAGATCCAGGCCAAGGAAATCCTGCGCATCCGCCAGCGGATGAACGAGCTGTACGCGAAATACACCGGCCAGCCGCTGGAGAAGATCGAGAAGGCGATGGATCGCGATACCTTCCTTCAGGCGGACGAGGCGAAGGCCTTCGGCATCGTCGATGAAGTGTATGAAAAGCGCCCGACTCCGGCGGAAGATGCTCCGTCAGCGGCAACTTAACGCTTTTTCTCTAGTTTTTATCGGAGGGTGGGCGCGGCCGGCAGCGCCCCCCGAAAGCGGGACGAACCGCGCCCGATTTTGGATTGCCGGATGGTACCCCGCGTGTAGGATGGCGGGTGATTTAGCGCGTCCCTGTGGCGCCAAGGATGGAATGAATGCCTAATCTCCACGGCGGTGATTCGAAGAGCACGCTCTATTGCTCGTTCTGCGGCAAGAGCCAGCACGAGGTCCGCAAGCTGATCGCGGGACCGACCGTGTTCATCTGCGACGAGTGCGTCGAGCTCTGCAACGACATCATCCGTGAGGAGACCAAGTCCGCGCTGGTCTCGAAGAAGGACGGCGGCGTGCCGACGCCGCAGGAAATCTGCGACGTGCTCGACGATTATGTGATCGGGCAGAAGCAGGCCAAGCGCGTGCTTTCGGTCGCGGTGCACAATCACTACAAGCGGCTCAACCATGGCGCCAAGGGCGCCGATGTCGAGCTGGCGAAGAGCAACATCCTGCTCGTCGGCCCCACCGGCTGCGGCAAGACGCTGCTCGCGCAGACGCTGGCGCGCATCCTGGACGTGCCGTTCACCATGGCGGACGCCACGACGCTTACCGAAGCCGGCTACGTCGGCGAGGATGTCGAGAACATCATCCTCAAGCTGCTCCAGGCGTCGGACTATAATGTCGAGCGGGCGCAGCGCGGGATCGTCTATATCGACGAGATCGACAAGATCAGCCGCAAGGCCGAAAATCCGTCGATTACCCGCGACGTGTCGGGCGAGGGCGTGCAGCAGGCGCTGCTCAAGCTGATGGAAGGCACCACCGCGAGCGTTCCGCCGCAGGGCGGCCGCAAGCATCCGCAGCAGGAGTTTCTCCAGGTCGATACGACCAACATCCTGTTCATCTGCGGCGGCGCCTTCTCGGGTCTCGAGAAGATCATCGGCGATCGCCTGCAGGGCAAGTCGATCGGCTTCGGCGCCTATGTCGCCGCTCCCGAGGAGCGTCGCACCGGCGAAACGCTGCGCCAGGTCGAGCCCGAGGATCTGCTCAAGTTCGGCCTGATTCCCGAATTTGTCGGCCGTCTGCCTGTGATCGCGACGCTCGAGGACCTCGACAACGAGGCGCTGGTGAAGATCCTCACCGAACCGAAGAACGCGCTGGTGAAACAGTATCAGAAGCTGTTCGACATGGAATCGGTGAAGCTCGGCTTCAACGACGACGCGCTGGTCGCGGTCGCCAAGAAGGCGATCGAGCGCAAGACCGGCGCGCGCGGGCTGCGCTCGATCCTCGAGGGCATATTGCTCGACACCATGTTCGACCTGCCGTCGATGGACGCGGTCGACGAAGTGATGATCGACAAGGACGTGGTCGAGGGCCGCAAGGAGCCGGTCCGCGTCTATACCAAGAAGGAAAAGGCGGGCGGCGCGGCCTGACGCGCGGCTGACCTCCGATGGACCAGGAAACGGCCGGCGAGTCGCGGTATCTGCCGCTGCTCCCGGCCTTTCTCTTTTCGGCCCGCATGCCGGCGGCGGTCTATGTGCTGCTCGCCGCGCTGCTGGCGATCGTCGGGCATATGGTGCTCGGCGCCGGGGTGGCGTTGCTCCTGCCGATCCAGGCGGGGCCCGAGATCGCGATGCCGGTCGGCACTGCCGAACGGCTCGCGCTGTTCTTCACGCTGGTCGTCTTCGCCCCGGTGGTCGAAACGCTGCTGATGAGCGTGCCGCTGCTCGTGCTCACCCGCTTCACCGCGCCGGGCGTTGCCGCCGTGGCCAGTGCGATCGGCTGGGGCGTGGTCCACAGTCTCCAGGCACCGGGGTGGGGGCTGGTGATCTGGTGGGGGTTCCTCATCTTCTCGATCGCATTTCTGCACTGGCGCAGCCGCTCGGGCTATTGGACCGGAATTGCAGTCGCGGCGGCGATCCATGCGCTCAACAACGCCATGCCTTCGCTGGCGCTGCTGGTGGCGAGCTGACCGCGCGGCGTCCACTCTCCCGCCACAAAGCCGCGGCACGATGCGCTCCGTGACTGCGCCCGCCCGCCTCTCCGAACCGCCGCTGACGCCGCCCTCTCGATGGCCGGACTATCGCGGCGACTTCGGCGGCGCGTTCCTGTGGCTGCTGCTGGGGGCGCTGGTCTATGCCGCGGCACTTCCCTTCGCGGTGCGGGCGGACCCGCAGCTGGCGATCACGCCGGTACTGGGTCCCAGCGTGCAGCTGACGCCGCTGTTCGGGCTGCCGTTCGTGCTGGCGCGGCTGAAGCGCAACGGCCGTCTGCGCCGGCTGGTTTATTTCCTGCTGCTGGTGCCGCTGGCGCATGCCGCCGCCAGCTATGTCGCCTGGGCCTGGGCGGTCGAGCATTTCCGACCTTTCCCCGATGGACGCGAGTTCGCGCGAAACCTGTTCGCTGGCGCCGTCGGCGGCGTCACCGGCGCGACGCTTAGCTTCGCGGTGCTGCCGTTCCTGGCGCTGGTGCCGCGGCGGCGGGCCAGCGTCTGGAAGGCGGCGTTCGCGACGCTGCTGCTCGGCACGGTCGGCGCCTACGGCATGGCCTGGGGATTGCGCTGGACAAACGCGCTGCGGACGATGGCTCCGAACGATCTGGTGCTGTGGCTCGAATGCGTGCACCTGCCGTGGCAGGTGGGATTCGCTGCGAGCCTCGCCTGGCTGATGCCGATCCCGCCGAAGCTGTTCCGGATCGAAGTGGCGCAGCCGCGCTAATCGGCGCGGAGGCCCGACCAGTCGATCGCGCCGAGCACGGCTTGCCCGGCAGACGATTCGTCGTTGGCGGCAGGCCAGGTCGCGCGATATTTGATCGCCCAGCGCGAGCCCTGCGGGCAATAGACATACACGTCGGAGACAACGGGCGTCGGCGTGCCTCCCACCGTCGCCTTCATCGTGAAGCGGGCGTGATCGGCCGCGTCCGCGGGCGCTCCGCCCGGCGCAGGCGCCTTGGAACGCCAGACTTCCCGTGCGTCCTGCTGGCCGTTCCGAAGCGCCGCGACGGCGCCTTCGAACTCGGCGGCGCAACGGCCATGCGGCACATAGAGATAGACGCTCACCAGGCTGGCCAGTCCGTTTGCATCGCGGCGCACATAGCTGACGCTCCAATCGTCCGCCCCATATGCCCGCACGGTCCCGCGACGATATTCGCCGGCCGCTTCGGGAAATTGAACGTCCACGCCAGGCGGGGACCAGGGGCCGGGCGGCGCCGAAATCTCGCGCACCTGCTGCGCTGCCGCCGGAACGGCGAGGGTCGAGGCGAAGCCGGCCGCAAGCGCGAGCCGGACTAGGAAGCGCTTCGGCATCATCATTGCCCTCCTGCCTGCCGCTGCTGCCGCAGCCGCTCGAGCGCCGGAGAGTGGCGCAAGAGCTTCGCGTGCGGATCGATCACCACATGAGCGCCTTCCGGCACGGCGATGCTGCCGCTGCCGCCGGTCATCGCCAGCCGCTCGATCCGGTCATCGATCTGCACCTCGACCGGAAGCGGGAAGGGCAGGTTTGCCGGAGCGCGCCATTTGAGCAGCAGTCGGTCGCCGCGCCGTTCGGAAATCAGCTCGGGCAGTTCGGCCTGACGCAGATAGACGTCGAAGAACCAGCCATAGTCGGTGCCCGTCACCTGATCGACGATCGCGACATAGTCCTCGGTCGAGCCGAAGCGCGGCGCGAAATTGCCGGGCTGCGGATCAGGGCGGCCGTAGACCAGCCGGCGCGTGGCTTCCCAGAACGCATTGTCGCCGATGGTGTGGCGCAGCGTGTGGAGCACCCAGGCGGCCTTGCTGTAGATGTCGCCACCCGGGCCTCCGGTCTCCTCGCGATAGACCTCTTCCTCGGTCCGCACTTCGCCCGAGACGATCGGGGCGCGGTTCGCGATGCCGCGGCGCAGCTCGTCCATCATCACCGCATAGCGCGCGTCGCCCTCGCGCCAGCGGCCGTAGAGCGGCTGCATGTAAGCGGCATAGCCTTCGTGGATCCAGTAATCGTCCCAGTTGGCGGCGGTCACCTGATTGCCGAACCACTCGTGCGCCAGCTCGTGCTGGAACAGATCGTCGAAGCCATGCGGTGTGGCGCGATAGCCGTTGCCATAGGCGTTGATCGTCTGATGCTCCATGCCGAGATACGGCGTCTCGACCACGCCCAGCTTCTCGTCGCTCCAGGGGTAGGGGCCGACCACGGCTTCGAAGAAGTCGATGGTCGGCGCGAACTCGGCGTCGAACAGCCGCCGGGCCTGCGCCGCATGCTCGGGCAGGTGCCAGAAGCGGATCGGGAAGCTGTTGCCGAAGCGGCTGTGATACTCCGCTCCGATCTCGGCATAGGGCGCGACGTTGAGCGCCAGCGAATAAGGGTTGGGGCTGCGCGATCGCCAGTGCCAGGTCGTGCGGCCGTCGGCCAGAGTCTCGACGCCCTGGAGCGTGCCGTTGGCGGGCGCCTTCAGCCCTTCCGGAACGGTGATGTGGAGGTCGACCGCCTCGGCCTCGCCGCGGGGGAAATCGAGGCAGGGCCAGTAGAGGTCGCAGCCGAAGCCCTCCGAGGTGGTGCCGACCCAGGGCGCACCCGACGGCGTTCGCGCCCAGACGATGCCGTCGTCCCAAGGTGCCCGTACCGCGACGTGCGGCGTGCCCGCATAGGCGATGCGCGCGGTGACTTCCCGCCCGGAGGCGAGCGGCCGGCGGAGCGGGATCGAAAGCTGTCCCTCGGCATTGCTCCAGCTTCCGGCGGCGAGCGGACGGCCGTCGATCGACACCGCCGATACCGGCAGGTTGGTGTCGAGATCGATGAGCAGCCGCGAAACCGGCCGCTCGCTCGTGAGCCTGAGCGTGGCCGCGCCGGCGATCCGCTGTGCGTCTGGGAATAGCTCGAGCGCCAGATCGGCGTGCTTCAGCCGCAGCCCTGCCTGTTCAGCTGGACGGACGCCGCCCGAGCGTTGCGTCTGCGCCGAGATCGGCGGCTCCCCGGGGCGTGGCGCCGGCACTTCCGCCTCCTGCGCCGCAGCGGGAACCGCCAGCACCGCCGCCGCGAGCCATGCGGTGCCGATCCTGCCGCGCATCAGTGCCCGCCTCCCCGCATCCGGCGGAGGAGATACTGCTGATAGGCGTCGACGCTGTCCGACTGCATCAGGATCTTCGACATCGGGTCGATCACGACATGCGCGTCTTCGGGCACGGCGATGCTGCCGCGATTGCCCTCCATCACGACTGTTTCGACCCGATCGCCGATGCGGACTTCGACCGGCAGCGGGAAGGGGCGGTCGTTCGGCGTCTTCCAACGCAGGTTCAAGCGGCCGTTTTCGCGGCTCTGCTCGAGCTCGGGCAGAGCGGCCTCATAGAGGTACACGTCGAAGAACCATTGCAGGTCGCGGCCCGCTTCCTGGTTCACGAAGCCGATGAATTCGGGCGTCGTGCGATAGAGCGGCTCGAAATTGCCGGGCCGCGGATCGGTACGGCCGTATACCGCCAGGCGCACGGCATCGAAAAAGGCCTCGTCGCCGATCAGGTTGCGCAGCGTGTGGAGCACCCAGGCGCCTTTGCTGTAGATGTCGCCGCTTGGCCCGCTGTCGCCGCGATAGACATGGCCTGCGTCCTGCGGCTCGCCCGACACGATCGGATGCTGGTTCCGGATGCCGTTGCGCAGCGCCAGCATCATCGAGAGATAGCGGCCGTCACCCTCCCGCCACTGGCCGTAGAGCGGCTGCATGTAGCTGCCGAAGCCTTCGTGCAGCCAGAAATCGTCCCAATTCGCCGCGGTCAGCTGGTTCGCGAACCACTCATGCGCGAATTCATGCTGAAACAGCTCGTCGAAGCCGTCGGGCGTCTTCTTGTACTCGTTGCCATAGGCGTTGATCGTCTGATGCTCCATGCCGAGATGTGGCGTTTCGACGACGCCCAGCTTCTGGTCGGCGAAGGGATAGGGGCCGATCACGCTTTCGAAGAAGTCGAGCGTAGGTGCGAACTCGGCGAACAGTTCGCGGGCCCGCTCGTCGCGGCCGGGCAGGTGCCAGAAATGCATCGGAATGCTGTTGCCGAAGCGGCTGGCATAGGTGCCCGAAATCTCTTCATAAGGCGCGACGTTCAGCGTGATGCCATAGATCGTCGGATCGGTGGCGTGCCAGCTCCAGGTCGAGCGCCCGTCCGCGAGCCGCTCGACTCCGCGGAAAACGCCGTTCGCCGGAGCGCTCAGCCCTTCCGGCACAGTGATGTGCAGATCGACGAAATCAGGCTCGTAGGTCGGATAGTCGATGCATGGCCACAGGAGGTCGCAGCCCTGCATCTGGAATGCGGTCGCCACCCAGGGCTTGCCCTCGGGCGTCTGCGACCAGACGAAGCCGCCTTCCCAGGGCGCGCGCACCGCGACGTGCGGCGTTCCGGCATAGGCGATCGTCGCTTCGAACGCGCGGCCGGCGGGGATGGTCGCGGGGAGCCGGATCGACAGCCGACCTTCGGGGTTCTCCCATGCGCTCTCAGGAAGCGGCGTGCCGTCGATCGAGATCGCCGACACCGGCAGGTTGGGATCGAGGTCGACGACGAGCGTCTCGAGCGGATCGGTGGCGGTGAAGCGCAGCTTCGCCACACCGGCGATCGATTCGCGCTCCGGAAAGACTTCGAACGACAGGTCGGCCGAATCGAACCGCAGCTTTTCCTGTGCCGGGTCGAGCGGCGCGCCGGAACGCGCGGTCTGTTCGGTCAGCGGCGGCTGGCCCGGATCGGCGGCGTAGGCGGCCGGCGCGGTGCTGGCGAGCAGCAGCAGCAGCGCGGCGGATGCGGTGCGGCGGAAGAGATCGGTACGAATGGTCATTCTCCAGAAGATGTCATCCGAGCGTGATGCTCAGCGTGTCCAGGGTGAGCTGGTGGTCCATCTGCCCCCGCTCGTTTGATGCAGTGATCCGGCGCGGCCAGCGGAGCCCGTGGTCGACGATTTCGCCTTCGAGTGCGTAGCGCAGCAGGCGCGGCCCGCCGCCGTAGCCCACGCCCGCGGCATAATAGCCTGCGATCACTGTGCCGGACGGCGCGACTTCGAAGTCGATCGGCGGAAATCCAGGCTTTTCGGAATGGAGGCGGTCGCCGACGATGCTCGTCTCGCTTCGGCCGAGCAAAAGATAGCCATAGAAGCCATATTCCGCACGAATGGCCGCGACCTTCTGTTCGCTCAGCGTCCGTGGCTCACGCCGCCCGTCTCCCGCCGTGCCGCCTGCGGGGCCGATGATGGTGTGGAGGACCTCCGCCTCACCCTCGTAACTCTCTTTGATCTCGATCCGTCCGAACGGCTCGATCGACGTTCGGACGGCGATGGTAGTGAGGCCTCTCTCGGTCACATGGCCATAGGTGCCGGTCCAGGCGATCGCCCGCACCCGTTCGATCAGCGCCCGCCCGCCGCGGGCAGCGATCGCCCGCTCGAGCAAGGTGCCTTCCTGCCGGGATCGGGGCACCGCATGCGCGGCCATCGGCAGCGTGAGACCGGCGCCGAGCAGCGCCCGCCGCGACACGAAATCTGCCGCGCGATTGATGCCTTCGACGGAACTCCCATATAGTGAGGGTAGGCCGCCCCCCTCGGGCGGTGTCGGAGTATCCATGAAGCAATCCTATCCCGTCCTGCCCCTGCGCGATATCGTCGTCTTTCCGCACATGATCGTGCCGCTGTTTGTCGGCCGCGACAAGTCGGTCGCCGCGCTCGAAGCGGCAATGGCCGATGACAAGGAGATATTCCTGGTCGCGCAGCTCGACCCGGCCGAGGACGATCCGGGGCGCGAGGATCTGTACGACACCGGGGTTTCGGCCGAGGTGCTCCAGTTGCTGAAGCTGCCCGACGGCACGGTTCGCGTGCTGGTGGCGGGCAAGGAGCGCGGATCGCTCGACGGCGTCGAGGAGCGCGAGGGATATCTCGTCGCGGAGGTGAGTCCGGTCGAAGAGGTCGCGGTCGAGGGCGCCGAAGTGCAGGCGCTGATGCGCTCGGTGATCGACCAGTTCGAAAATTACGCCAAGCTCAACCGCAAGCTGCCGGCCGAGACCGCCGTGCAGCTCGCCGAGCTGGAGGATGCGTCGCGGCTCGCCGATGCCGTCGCGGCGAACATCGCAGTGAAGGTGTCCGACAAGCAGGCGCTGCTGGTCGAGCAGGATCCGCAGAAGCGGCTGGAGATGGTGTTCGCCTTCATGGAAGGCGAGCTGGGCGTGCTCCAGGTGGAGAAGAAGATCCGCAGCCGCGTGAAGCGGCAGATGGAAAAGACCCAGCGCGAATATTACCTCAACGAGCAGCTCAAGGCGATCCAGCGCGAGCTGGGCAATGAGGGCGAGGAAGGCGACGGCGACGAGATCGCCGAGCTGACCAACAAGATCGCCACGCTCAAGCTTTCCAAGGAAGCCCGCACCAAGGCGCAGGCGGAGCTCAAGAAGCTCAAGACCATGGCGCCGATGAGCGCCGAAGCGACCGTGGTGCGCAATTACCTGGACGTGCTGCTGGGGCTGCCCTGGGGCAAGAAGTCGAAGCTCAAGAGGGATCTGGTCGAGGCCGAGGAAGTGCTCGACGCGGATCACTATGGGCTCGAGAAGGTCAAGGACCGGATCATCGAGTATCTCGCGGTCCAGGCGCGTACCAACAAGCTGAAGGGGCCCATTCTGTGCCTCGTCGGGCCTCCCGGCGTGGGCAAGACGAGCCTCGGCAAGTCGATCGCGAAGGCGACCGGCCGCGAATTCGTGCGCCAGTCGCTGGGCGGCGTGCGCGACGAGGCCGAGATCCGCGGCCACCGCCGCACCTATATCGGCTCGCTGCCGGGCAAGATCGTCACCAATCTGCGCAAGGCCGGCACGGGCAATCCGCTGTTCCTCCTCGACGAGATCGACAAGCTCGGTCAGGATTTCCGCGGCGACCCCGCCTCGGCGCTGCTCGAGGTGCTCGATCCCGAGCAGAACAACAAGTTTAACGACCATTATCTCGAGATCGACATCGATCTCTCGGACGTGATGTTCGTGACCACCGCGAACACGCTCAACCTGCCGCAGCCGCTGCTCGACCGCATGGAGATCATCCGGCTCGAGGGCTATACCGAGGACGAGAAAGTCGAGATCGCCGAGCGCCACCTGCTGGCCAAGCAGGTCGAGGCGCACGGGCTGAAGGATGGCGAGTTCGAGCTGACGCAGGAAGGGCTGCGCGACCTGATCCGCTACTACACCCGTGAGGCGGGCGTCCGCACGCTCGAGCGCGAGATCGCGAAGCTCGCGCGCAAGGCGCTGCGCCGCATCCTCGAAGGAAAGGCGGAAAGCGTCGTCGTCACGCCCGAGAATCTGCACGAGTTCGCGGGCGTGCGGAAATATCGGTTCGGGCTTTCCGAGGAAGAGCATCAGATCGGCGCCGTTACTGGCCTGGCCTGGACGGAAGTGGGCGGCGAGCTGCTGACGATCGAAAGCGTCACCGTACCCGGCAAGGGCAACATCAAGACGACCGGCAAGCTGGGCGACGTGATGAAGGAATCGGTCGACGCGGCGTTCAGCTTCGTGAAGGCGCGCGCCCCCACCTATGGCATCAAGCCCAGCCTGTTCCACCGCAAGGACGTCCACGTCCATCTCCCCGAAGGTGCGGTGCCCAAGGACGGCCCTTCGGCGGGCATCGGGCTGGTAACGTCGATCGTTTCGACGCTCACCGGCGTGCCGGTGCGCCGCGAGATCGCGATGACCGGTGAAGTAACGCTGCGCGGCCGCGTGCTGCCGATCGGCGGGCTGAAGGAAAAGCTGCTGGCGGCGCTGCGCGGCGGCATCGAGACCGTGCTGATCCCGGCCGAGAACGAGAAGGATCTCGTTGAAATTCCGGCGAACATCCGGGAGGGGCTCAAGATTGTGCCGGTCAGCCATGTCGACGAAGTGCTGCGCCTGGCACTCACCGAGACGCTCGCTCCGATCGACTGGAGCGACGCCGATGAGCTCGCGGCGCATCCGCCGACGGTCGTTCAGGGCATCGGTGAGCCGCTTCCGCATTGAGGGAGCGGCAAGAGGCCTTAAATTTCCGACGGAAAACCGCGGAAATCCTTTGACAGTGCGAACTCGAACGTCCTTATTGCGTCACCGGCTGATGCCGCGACTCATTTATTAGAAACGAACGCAACAGGGGACTCCCAGGTATGAACAAGCAAGAGCTGATCGGGCAGGTTGCCGACACGTCGGGCCTCAGCAAGGGCGATGCGAGCAAGGCCGTCGAGGCGGTGTTCGACGCGATTTCCGGGGCGCTGAAGAAGGGCGACGAAGTTCGTCTGGTCGGCTTCGGCACTTTCTCCGTCAGCAAGCGCAAGGCTTCGACCGGCCGTAATCCCCGTACCGGCGAGGAAATGACGATCAAGGCGTCGAACCAGCCCAAGTTCAAGGCCGGCAAGGGCCTGAAGGATTCGGTGAACTGATCGAGTTGCGCCGGGGCTGGACAAGCACCTGGCGCTTCTCTAGAGGCTCGCCTCCCGCGCGCATGGTCAAGGCCTTCCGCGCGACAGGTTAGGGCGCGTAGCTCAGTGGTAGAGCACTGTGTTCACACCGCAGGGGTCGCAAGTTCAATCCTTGCCGCGCCCACCATCTTCGAAACGCCCGCCGGACATCCTCCGGCGGGCGTTTTCGTTTGCGCTGTAGGCCCGTAGTACCGATCGCGCTGACCCGCGTGCGCATGCAGCGCGTGCTGTTCCCCGCGACGGGCGGGTGATCCAATGACCTCTGGCCGACCCAACCGCGACGCTTTCCTACTTGCTGTTGCGCATGTGCAACGCTCCCGGGGCGCTGCCGCGGGGCACGCCATAGGTCCGTGAAATCGCCGGATCGCTGCGGGCGCGGCAACGCACGGCGGCGCATCTGTCACGCGCGCGTCACGTTCGTCACAAATTCGTCGCGAAAACGCAACGAAGCAGTCTCGAAAACCGCATCCAGCGGTCACGCCGCATCCGTAGGGGCCGCGACTGAGGTCGACAGGGGGTTCACCGAGTCGATCCGATCGCACGCGAAACCGCCACTCGGCACCGACCCGGATACGGAGAATTTATGGCCAGCTTCAAACGCCTCAGCCTTATTCTGATGACCAGCTGCGCAGGCGCCGCCCTTTCGGCGTGCGACGGCGCGACCAGCGTCGCCTCGCCCGGCGAAGGCGTGGTGATCGTCCCGGCCCCGACGCCTGCTCCGGCGCCCGCGCCGTCGCCGACGCCCACGCCCACGCCGACCCCCACCACCGGTCCGGCCGCAGCCTGCCCGACCAACACGGGCCAGGCACTCACCGACGCCGGCACGATCGGCAACTTCCGCGTCTGCCGTATTCCGGCGCTGGTGACCAACACGACGCTGCCGGCGGCAGCGGGCGTCGCCTATGAGCTGAACGGCCGCGTCAACGTGGGTATCGACCGCGGCACCACGGGCACCGCCGGCCAGTCCGGTAACCTGACGATCGAGCCGGGCGCCGTGATCTTCGCGAACACCACGCTCACCGATCCCGACTATCTGATCGTCAACCGCGGCTCGACCATCAATGCCCAGGGCACTGCGGCACGGCCGATCATCTTCACTGCGCAGGAAAACCTGACCGGCAACGTCACCGACGAAACCGAGGGCCTGTGGGGCGGCGTCATCCTGGCCGGCCGCGCGCCGATCGCCGACTGCGCCACCGGCAACGATGCGGGCGGCACCAGCACGACCTGCGAAGCCACCGTCGAGGGTACCGGCAACGCGCTCTATGGCGGTAACGCGCAGGGCGACAGCTCGGGCGTGTTCCAGTACGTCCAGATCCGCTACTCGGGCACCGTCATCGGCGGCATCTCGGGCAACGAGCTGCAGGGCCTGACGCTCGCGGGCGCCGGCTCGGGCACCGTGATCGACCATGTTCAGGTCCACAACAGCTCGGACGACGGCATCGAGATCTTCGGCGGCACGTCGAACCTGCGTCACCTGGTGATCACCGGCGCCGACGATGACAGCCTCGACTATGACTCGGGCTGGCGCGGTTTCGTGCAGTTCGCGCTGCTGATCCAGGCGCAGACGATCGCTGCGGCGAACGACGACGCCTATGCCCTCGAGATCGACTCGAACGGCAACAACGATCGCCTGCCGCGCACCTATGGCCGCCTCGCGAACTTCACGGCGATCCACTATGGCTCGTCGGCTGGTCCGGGCGCCGCGATCCGCCTCCGCGGCGGCGCCGACACGGCGTTCGTGAACGGTATCGTCGTCAGCCCCCAGGCCTGCATCCAGCTGCTCGCCGACACCTCTGACCGGTCGACGGTCCGTCCGGCCGATGCCGGCCTGCAGGATGCCGGTCCGCCGACCTTCAACTCGATGTTCTTCCAGTGCTCGCCGTTCGCGATCGCCGGAACGCGTGGTTCGGGAGCTTCGGCTGTGACGATCACGGCAAGCGATGCAGAGGCCCTGCTCACTGCCGGCAGCAGCGCGAACAACGTGGCTGGCGGTACCAACGGCGTTCAGAACGGCTTCTTCCCGGGTAGCGGCGCCACCGGCGTTACCCCGACGAATGCCTCGACGCTCCCGGGTAACAACGGCTTCCTCGTCAACACCAGCTACATCGGTGCCGTCAGCGGCTCGGGTGACACGTGGTTCCAGGGTTGGACCTGCAACTCCAACCGCGCGAACTTCGGTGCGGCGAGCGGCAACTGCACGGCCGTGCCGTCCACCTAAGGCGGGACTGGAATTCGGGGGAGGCGGGCCTCGCGCTCGCTTCCCCTTTCCGTCCTTTTCTCAAACGAACCGGATAGCCCGATGAAAAACCAGCTCGCCTTCGGAAGCCTTCTGTTCCTCTCCTCGTGCCTGGTCGCGCCTGCCGCACTGGCGCAGTCGTCGGGAGCGCCTGCGCCTGCAGCGCCTCCGTCCGGTGCCGTCGTCGATCCCGCGCCCCAGCAGAACGTGCCGGAGCAGGAAGCCCCCGCGGAGGAACTTGAAATCTCCGCGCCCGGCGCGAGCGACATCGGCGACATTGTCGTGCGCGGCAACATTCCGAGCGTCGTGCGCGCCACGCCACAGGTGGTTTCGGTGCTTTCCGCCGCCGACATTGCCCGCACGGGCGAAGGCGACATCGCTGGCGCGCTGCAGCGCGTGACCGGCCTGAGCGTCGTCGGCAACGGCTTCGTCTATGTCCGCGGTCTTGGCGACCGCTATTCGCTTTCGCTGCTGAACGGTCTGCCGCTGCCGAGCCCCGAGCCGCTGCGCCGAGTCGTTCCGCTCGACATCTTCCCCACGAACGTCATCGCTTCATCGCTGGTGCAGAAGAGCTTCTCCGCCAACTATCCGGGCGAGTTCGGTGGCGGCGTCATCAATCTGACGACCCGCGCGACTCCCGACGAGACGTTCTTCCAGATCGGAGCTTCGGTCGGCTTCGACACGGTGACCACGAGCGAACTCGGCTATGTCCACGACGGCGGCTCCTACGACTGGACCGGCTTCGATTCAGGCGAGCGCGACGTTCCGCAGTTCGTCATCCGAGCCGGTGAGAACCAGACTCCGATCGAGTCGGCGCAGGTTGCCCAGCTCACGAATGCCGAGACCACCCTCGTCCAGGCGCAGTGGCACATCCCGCCGAACTTTTCCGGCGAAGCGAGCTTCGGTACGACGGTTCCGATGGGCGGCGACGCCGAGTTCGGCATCATCGCCGGCGCCGGCATCAGCAACAGCTGGCGCACGCGCGATGCGATCCAGCAGGTGGCGATCGACGACATCGCCACGCTGGGCAGCGATTTCCGGCGGGTGACAACCGACCACCGCGCGCTGGTCAACGGTCTGCTGGGCTTCGGCCTCGAGTTCGGCGACCACCGCATCCGCGCGACAAATCTCTACATCCACGACACGCTGAAGCAGACCCGTCTCGGTCAGGGCGAGAATGAGAACAACAATCTGCTGAACGTGCAGAACACCAACTGGTTTGAGCGCCAGCTCTACACTGGCCAGCTGGTCGGCGAATTCGACTTCGGCGAATTCGATGTGGACGTGCGCGGCGCCTATGCCAACACGCAGCGCAGCTCGCCCTATGAGCGCACCTTCACCTACGTCTACAGCAGCGCCGTCGACGATTTCGTCAACGGTCTCGGCAACAACCCGTCGGGCGCGACGATCGTGTTTAGCGATCTCAACGAGGACGTGTGGGCCGGCGGCGTCGATCTGGCCTATGAGTGGCTGCTGGACACGCCGATCACCTTCTCGGCGGGCTATGCCTACACCGACACCGCGCGCGACTCCTATCGCTACGAATTCGACTATGCAGTCGAGGGCGGTGGTGGCCTCGGCTTCCTCGCTTCGCAGCAGCGGCCCGATGCGCTGATCTCCGACACCAGTATCTTCCAGAACGACATCATCCTGCGGCCGCTGTCGACCTCGCTCGGTGCGCGGTCCTATGATGCGATGCTGCGGATCCACGGCGCCTATGTCCAGGCTGAGACCGAACTGTGGGACGCGCTGCGCGCCCAGGTGGGCGTGCGCTACGAATCGGCCGAGCAGCAGGTGCGGCCGTCGGACAACCAGCCGGCGTCGCTTCTCGAGAACGACTATTGGCTGCCCGCGAGCACCATCACCTGGAACTTCATGGAAGACATGCAGCTGCGCCTGCACGGTTCGAAGACGATCGCCCGGCCGCAGTTTCGCGAGCTTGCGCCGCAGCTCTATTCGGACTTCGACTCCAGCCGCACCTTCTATGGCAACCCCTTCCTGGTCGACACGGAGATCTGGAACCTCGAAGCCCGCTACGAATGGTATTTCGGAAACAACGAGCGCGTTCTGGTGGCCGGTTTCTACAAGGATATCGAAAACCCGATCGAGACGGTCACCTACTTCCTGCCGGGGAGCAGCGGCCTTCAAACCAACTTCACCAATGCGCCGCGGGCCGAACTCTATGGCGTCGAGTTCGAGTTGCAGAAATATGTTCCGCTCGACTTCGTGGGCGATTTCTTCGCCTCGCGTCGCCTGCTGCTGATCGGTAACTACACCTACAGCCAGTCCGAAGTGCTGACCGACGGGCAGGTGCGCGATCCGATCACGCCCGCCAACTTCGTTCCGGCGAGCCAGGTGTTCGCTTCGGGCCTGCCGCTCGTCGGCCAGTCCGAGCATCTGGTGAACGTGCAGGTCGGCATCGAGGATACCGACACGCTGTCGCAGCTGACGCTGCTCTTCAACTATGCGAGCGACCGCATCGTCGCCCGCGGCGTGCAGAACGGTGGCGGGTCGTTGCCGCCGGTGACGGAGCGCCCCGGGCTTCGGCTCGATCTCGTTGCGCGCCAGGGCTTTGAAGTGCTGGGCGGCTCGTTCGAGATCAAGTTCGAGGCGCGCAACCTGACCGGCGAGGACTTTGAGGAGTTCCAGGATTTCGGCGACGCCGGACGGGTGGAGACGAACACCTATCGGCTCGGCCGCGTCTTCTCGCTTGGAGTCAGCACGACCTTCTGAGCGACGGTACCAAGAGGGGGAGGGGGGCTCCGGACGCATGTCCGGGGCCCTTTCTTTTTAACTCCGGGCGGAACGGACGCCGCGGCGCTTCGGGCGCTCAGGACCAGGGGCGCTCGCGAAACCACTTGGTGATCACGTATTTCGTGCCCGCGCGCACCTTCATCGCGTGGTGGAGAGTCGAGGGATTCGGCGTACCGTTCGGCCGCAGATTGTTCCAGGCGAGCAGCTTGCCCGTTTCCGGCTGCACCGTTTTGTCGATTGCCTTGAAGCGCGTGGCGCCCCCGGCATCGGGCTCGTTGAGATAGAGCATCACGGTCCAGGTGCGCTGGCCCGCAACGCTGCAGAAACGTTCGAAATCGACGCCAGCCGGCTCGAAATAGTCGGTGTGCGCCTTGAACTCCTGGCCGACCGCATAGCGCTGGCCCTGGATCGGTTCGCCATGCGCGCCGTCGAGCCTGATGAATTCCAGGATACGGCGTTCAACTTCGCCGACGTGCGGGTCGCCGGAATCGAGATCGCAGGTTTCGCTGGTGCGAAAGCGGTCGTCGCCGTTCGGATCGGAGATGGTCGAGGGGCGGCGCTGCGCGTCGATCTGGCGCATGATCTCGGCGCACAGCCGGGCATCCAGGAAGCGCTTGGCGATGAACAGAGTCAGTTTCGGATTCGGAACGCGCTGCACGCCAGGTCGTGCGGTCAGATGGGCGACGACCGGCTCCTGCGGATAGCCCGAGCCGAAGTTGGGGCGTGTCGCGGAATCGGGCGCTGCGGCTGTTTCGAGCATGGCGTGATTCTGCCAAATCCTGCCGTCCGAAGCTACCCGTGTCCGCCGCATCGTTTTTGTCACACGGTTGTAGCCTCCTCGTAAGACAAGGGTCACATCGCGCGGATTCGAGCGGTGAAAAGGGGAACGCGATGCAAGGGGAAGCCGAGGCGCCCGAGCGCGCCGACACATGGCTCGACGCTCCTTCGGGCGCGATGCCGCAGTTCGCGCCGCTGAACTGTGCCTCAGCGGGAATGGCCGAGGCTGAGGGCTTGCTCGTCGCGCTGCTGGCCGATGCTGCGCGGCGCGGCGCCACGCATGTTCATCTGGAGCCGCAGGAGGATGCGCTGGCGGTGCGCGTGCGTGCGTCTGGCCTTCTCGTCGAAGTGCTCCGGCTTGGGCCGGCCGAAGGCGATGCGCTGGTCCGCGACCTCGACATGATGGCGAGGTTCGAGCCCGATTTGAACGGCACCCGACGGGGCCGCATTTGTTGCTCGGCACGATCCGACCTGCCGGAGGCGGCCGTCACGGCGCTTCGCGTCCGCACCGGAGAGCGCATCGTCCTGCGGCTCGAGGGCGCCGGGGCGAATGCCCGCGGCAGGCCATTGGTTGCGCTCGGCATGCCGCCGGCGCAGGCGGGACGGATCGCCGCTGCGCTGGATCGCCGCGCGGGCCTGGTGATCGTGAGCGGACCGGCAGGTTCGGGCCGAAGCACCACCTTGCGCGCAATGCTGCAGAGCCTGGACCGGAGCGCCCGCGACGTCGTTGCGATCGAGGAAAATTTCGCACCCGCCCTCGAGGGGGTCAGTCAGATCGCGGCGGCCGGAGACACTGCCGGGCGGCTGCGGGCGCTGCTTCCGCAGGATCCGGACGTGGTGGTGGTCGAGAATCTCGACGATCGCGCATCGGTTCTGGTGGCCGTGCAGGCGGCGCTGGCTGGACGGCTCGTGGTGGCGAGCGTCGCAAGCGGCGACGCAGTGGAGGCGATACTGGCGCTGCGCGCCAGCACCGGCGAACCGTTTCCGCTCGCCTCGGCGCTCACGATCGTGCTGGCGCAGCGGCTGGTGCGGCGCCTGTGCGACGCCTGCCGCGAGCCGGTGCAGGCTCAGGGCTCGACCTCCGCGCTCCTGGGCTTCGACCCAGGTGCAATCGTCTATTCGGCGGTGGGCTGCGCGTGTTGCGAGGGAACCGGCTATTCCGGTCTCACCGGCGTGTTCGAGGCAATCGAGGCCGATCCGCCGCTGCGCCGGCTGATTCAGGATGGCGGCGACGCGGCGATCCTGTCGCGCCATGCCTTCCTCAACGCGCCGAATCTCGGATCGGCGGCGCGGGCGCTGGTCCGCGAAGGGGTGACGACACCTGACGAGGCAGTCCGCATCTCGCGCGGCGAGGCGCTCGTGCCGATCTGTTGATGTCGACACGGCGCATCCCCACATCAGCGCGGGAGACGCGCTTGACGCCTCGGCCATGCGCCCGCTAAGCGCGCATCCTCCACGGCGACCGTAGTTCAATTGGTCAGAGCGCCGGCTTGTGATGCCGGAAGTTGCGGGTTCAAGTCCCGTCGGTCGCCCCATTTTCTCTGCATCAGCCCGGACCGTATAGCGTGACCACCGACTGGGGTTTCCCCGACTTCGACGATCATGAGGGCCTGCACCTCTTTACGGATCCCGCATCGGGCCTGCGCGCCGTGATCGCGGTGCACTCGACGACGCTGGGGCCGGCGGCGGGCGGCGTGCGCTATTGGCACTATGCCGACAGCGCCGCGGCGATCACCGATGCGCTGCGGCTCTCGCGCGGGATGAGCTACAAGAATGCGATGGCCGGGCTGCCGATGGGCGGCGGCAAGGGCGTGGTACTGGCCGACAAGGCCGGCGGCGAGATCACGAACACGCAGCTCGAGGCGTTCGGCCGCGCCGTCGAATCGCTCTGCGGCCGCTATGTGACCGCCGAAGACGTCGGCATGTCCGAAGCGCGGATGAAGGTGATCGCGACGATGACGCGGCACGTCTCGGGCCTTCCGGTCGAGGCGGGCAGCGCGGGCGGCGATCCGGGCCCATTCACGGCGATGGGCGTCTATCTGGGCGTCAAGGCGGCTGCGCAGCGTGCGCTGGGCGTTTCGACGATGGAGGGCGTGCATGTGGCGATTCAGGGCGTCGGCAGCGTCGGCGGCGGGCTCGCACGGCTGCTCGCGAAGGACGGCGCGAAGCTGACGATCGCCGACGTGAATTCGGAGAAGGCGGCGGCGCTCGCTGCAGAGCTGGGGGCGGAAACCGCGGCGGCGGACGCAATCCTTACGATGAAGGCCGATATCGTCAGCCCGAACGCGCTCGGCGCGGTGCTGACCGAAAGCTCGATCGCGGCGCTCCAGTGCCAGGTCGTCGCGGGCGGCGCGAACAATCAGCTCGCGACTCGCGTCGACGGACGCCGGCTCCACGCGCGCGGCATCCTCTACGCGCCCGACTATGTCATCAACGCGGGCGGCATCATCAATGTCGGCCTCGAATATCTGGGGCAGGGGAACCGGGCGGAGGTCGAGGCGCGGATCGCCCGCATTCCCGAGCGGCTGACCGAAGTGTGGGACGAGAGCGAGCGCACCGGCGATTCCGAGAGCGAAGTCGCCGACCGGATCGCGCAGCGGATCATCGGCCGGGGCTGACCCGTGGCCGGAGCCGGTTGACCGGCTTGCGGTGTCAGTCGCCGGCGACCGAAAGCCGCTTCAACAGCTCCTCGACTCGCTCGCGCTGCCGCGCGGCGGCGAAGGCGATCGCCTCCGCCTCGCAATCGTCCGCCAACGTCGCGAGATGATCGGCCGCGCTGCCTCCGGTCGCCGAACGGGCGAGCTCGCTGCATTTCGCCGACAGCGCTTGCAGTTCGGCGGCATCGCGCTCGCTGAGCGGGCTGAACTCTTCGGTGAGCCGCTTGAGCGCCGGCGCCTCCAGCTCGACGGCGAAGCGCGCACCCGCGAACCGCTCATGGGCCCAGACGATGTGGCAGAAGCGAGGTTCGAGGTTGCCGACCATCAGCCAGAAGCCGGTGCCGGTCGCGAGCGGCCGGTGAGTCATCAGCCGGCAACCGGTCCGCGAAATATCGAGCAGCCGGCCCGGAGTGCGCGGTTCGCCGGGCAGGCGCATCGACACCGCGGCCTTTAGCGCAAACCGCGCGTCGTGCCGCCGCTCGATCGGAAGATGTTCGGACATGGTCTTTTTTTGCGCCCCGCAGCTGGATGCGCAGCATCGGCGAGCGACCTTTCGAGACCGTCACTCAAGAAGGTGAACGCCCCATCGTCGGCGCCCCGGGGGGCGCCGTCGCGCGATTTTGCGCCGATCGTCGATCCGCAAAACCCCCGACATGGATTCCGGTGACGAACCCGGCTATTGGGCGCCCAGTATCGTGATCCACGCACTCGCCAATCCAACGCGCTTTCTGAAGCTCGCGCGACCGCTGACGCCCATCCTGTTCTGGGCGGGGGTGGCGCTTGCGCTGTTCGGCGGCTGGGCAGGGCTCACGCAAACGCCGGCCGATTATCTCCAGGGCGAGACGGTGCGCATTCTCTACATCCATGTGCCGGCGGCGTGGCTGGCGATGGGCGGGTGGAGCGGCATCGCGATCGCGAGCCTCGTCTATCTCGTCTGGCGGCATCCGCTGGCGGCGGTGGCGGGGCGGGCGATCGCGCCTGCGGGCGCGCTGTTCGCGGCGATCTGTCTCGCGACCGGATCGATCTGGGGCCGCCCGACCTGGGGCACCTGGTGGGAATGGGACGGGCGGCTCACCAGCATGCTGCTGCTGTTCTTCGTGTATCTCGCCTATATCGCGCTCGCGCGCGCCGATGCCGAGCGCGGCGGCGACGGACGGGTTCCCGCGCTGTTCGGCATTGCCGGCACGGTGCTGCTGCCGATCATCCGCTATTCGGTGGTGTGGTGGAACACGCTGCACCAGGGGCAGAGCATCGGCCTGACGCGCACCACCATCGACGATTCGATGCTGTGGCCGCTCTGGTTCACCCTGGCGGGATTCAGTCTGTTCTTCGGCGGCGTGGTGCTGATGCGGATGCGCGCCATGCTGGCGCAGGCGAAAGTAGAGGCTCGAATGAAGCGGATGGCGCGCGGATGAACCCCTGGCCCTTCGTCATCGCCGCCTATGCAGTCACTATCGGCGGCGCCGCGCTGCTCGCGCTGCTCAGCTGGCGCGCGATGCGCCGTGCCGAAGCGGCCGCCGAATCGTTGAGGAAACGGCCATGAAGGCGAAGCATCAGCGGCTCGTGCTCGGGCTGCTCGCGCTATGCGCGGTGGGCGGGGCGAGCGGACTCGCGCTCTCGGCGTTGCGCGACGAAGCCGCCTTTTTTTATGCGCCCGCCGACGTCGCGGCCAAGGCGCCGCCTACCGACCGCGCGGTGCGGCTGGGCGGAATGGTCGAGGACGGATCGATCGAGCGCCAGTCCGACGGCGTCTCGATCCGCTTCGTCGTCACCGATGGCGTGGCGCAGGTGCCGGTGGCGTTCACCGGCGTTGCGCCCGACCTCTTTCGCGAAGGATCGGGCGTCGTTGCCGAGGGCCGGTTCCTGGCGGACGGAAGCTTCGCCGCCGACAATCTCCTCGCCAAGCATGACGAGCGCTACATGCCGCCCGAACTGGCCGGCAAGATGGACGCGATCGAGCAATGATCGCCGAAGCGGGGCTCGCCGCCCTCTGGCTCGCCGCGGCCGTGGGGCTGCTCCAGTTCGCACTGGCCTGGGCGGGCGTCGTCTCCTCGCGTCAGGGCGGCGATATGGGCGGGCTCTTCCTCCTCGCGACTCGCCGGGTGGCGATCGTGCAGGGGCTGCTCGGGCTGCTCGCTTTCCTGATCCTGATCGCGCTGTTCGTGCGGTCCGACATGTCGGTGCTGCTGGTCGCGATGAATAGCCACTCGGCCAAGCCGCTGCTCTACAAGATCGCAGGCGCCTGGGGAAATCACGAAGGCTCGATGCTGTTGTGGGTGACGGTGCTCGGCCTTGCCGGGGCGGCGATCGGCCTGATCGAGCGGCGGCTGGAGGCGCGCACGCTGGCCGCCACGCTGGGCGCACAGGCGCTGATCGCACTCGGCTTCTATGCGTTCCTGCTCTGGGCCTCCAATCCGTTCGCACGGCTCGACCCGGCGGCGCCGCAGGGGCTGGGGCTCAATCCCTTGCTGCAGGATCCCGGCCTCGCCTTTCATCCGCCCACGCTCTACTTCGGCTATGTCGGGCTGTCGGTCGCCTTTTCCTTCGCGGTCGGAGCGCTGGTGACTCGCGACGTGGGGCCGGCGTTCGCGCGGGCGATGCGGCCCTGGGTGCTGGCGGCCTGGATCTTCCTCACCATCGGCATCACCGCCGGCAGCTACTGGGCCTATTACGAGCTCGGCTGGGGCGGCTGGTGGTTCTGGGATCCGGTCGAGAACGCTTCGCTGATGCCCTGGCTCGCGGCGACTGCGCTGCTCCATTCGGTGACGGTGCTGGCGACTCGCGACGGACTGCGTGCCTGGACGGTGATGCTGGCGGTGGTCGCCTTCTCGATGTCGATGATCGGCACCTTCCTGGTCCGTTCGGGCATCCTGACGAGCGTGCACGCCTTTGCGGTCGATCCTGAGCGCGGCACGTTCATCCTGGTGCTGCTGGCGCTGTACATCGGCGGCGCGCTCGCGCTGTTCGGGGCTCGGATCGGCACCGTGAAGGCGGGCGCCACCTTCGAGCCGGTGAGCCGCGAGGGCGCGCTGATCCTCAACAACCTCCTGCTTTCGGTGATCCTCGGCATCGTGCTGATCGGCACGCTCTATCCGCTCGTCGCCCAGGCGCTGGGGGAGCAGCTTTCGGTCGGACCGCCCTTCTTCAACAAGACCGCCGGGCCGATCGCTCTGGCGCTGGTCGCAGCGACCGCGGCGGGGCCGCTGCTGCGCTGGCGGCGCGACAGTTCGCGTGCGCTCGCGCGGCGGATGCTGCCGGCGATCGCCGCGGCCGTCCTGGCGCTGGCGGCCGTGCTGCTGACGGCTCCGGCAACCGGGATCATGCCGCTGCTCGGCATTGCGCTGGCGGCGGGGCTTGCGGTGGCGAGCGTCGCACCCCTGTGGAAGCGCAACCTGCGGCGCACGCCGCTCTTCACCTGGGGCATGGTGATCGGCCACCTCGGCGTGGCGGTCGCGATCGCGGGCATGGCCAGCGACACCGCGTTCACGCAGGAGCGCCTGGCGGCGGTGCGGGTCGGCGACGCGGTTGAGGTCGGGCCGTTCCGCGTGCGGCTGATGGAAGTGCGTCCTGCACTCGGCGAGAATTGGTCGGCGATCGAGGCACGGCTGAACGTCGACCGCGGCGGCGACGTGCTCTTCCAGCTGACGCCGCAGCAGCGCTTCTTTTCCGCGCCGGTGACGACCACCAGCGAGGCCTCGATCGCGACCTTGTGGAATGGGCAGCTCTATGGCGTGCTCGGCGGATCGGCGGAGCAGGGGCGCTGGCAGTTGCGGCTGTGGTGGAAGCCGTTCGTCACGCTGATCTGGGCCGGCGGCGGCCTGATCGCGCTGGGCGGCGCGCTGTCGCTGCTCGGCCGGGTGCGCCGCGACTGGCGCCGCGAACGGGACGGGGAGCCGGAATGAAGCGCGTCTTGCTCTGGCTGCCGCTGGCGGCATTCGTGGCATTGCTCGCTCTCGTCTGGAGCGGGCTGTTGTCGCCTGCCGATCGGGCGGTGGCATCGCGGATGGTGGGGCAGCCGCTGCCGGAATTCGCGCTCGAGCCGTTGCTCGAAGGCCGGCCGGGGGTCTCGTCCGCGCAATTTGCGGACGGCAAGCCCCGGCTGCTCAACATCTTCGCCAGTTGGTGCGCGCCGTGCATCGCCGAGGCGCCGCAGCTGATGGCGCTCAAGCAAGCGGGCGTCGAGATCCAGGGCATCGCCGTGCGCGACACGGCCGAGGCGATGCGCGGCTTCCTGGCGCGCAACGGGGATCCCTACACGGCGATCGGCGACGCCTCGACGAGTGAGATCCAGCTTGCACTCGGATCGTCGGGCGTGCCCGAGACTTTCGTCGTGGACGGCAACGGCACGATCGTGGCGCAGCATATCGGCGACATTCGCGCCGAGGACGTGCCCGAGCTGCTCGAAGCACTGCGGAAAGCGGAATGACGGCGCCCGGCATCCTTTTCCGCACGCTTGGGCCGCTGGCGGCGCTTGCGGCTGCGATAGCGCCAGCGACGGCACAGACGAACACTCAGGCCGAATTTGCCTATCGCCAGCTTTCCGATCCGCGGCAGGAGGCGCAGGCAAAGGCGCTGATGAACGAGCTCCGCTGCCTCGTCTGCCAGGGCCAGTCGATCGCCGACAGCGACGCCGAAATGGCGGGCGACATGCGCGGGCTGGTGCGCGAGCGGATCGCGGCCGGCGAATCGCCCGACGACGTCCGCGAATGGCTGATCGCGCGCTACGGCGATTATGTGACCTATGATCCCCCGTGGAGCTGGGCGACAGCGCCGCTCTGGCTCACACCGCTGGCATTGCTGGCGCTGGGCGTGCTGATCGCGCGGCGGAGTTTCAGGAGGCGCCGGTCATGATCGGTTGGATTGCACTCGCGCTGGTCGCGCTGCTGGCGGCGGTCGTCCTGTGGCTCGCCGGCTATCCGCGGCGGCTGTGGACCTTCGCGGCGACGGCGCTGATGCTCGGCGCGGCAGGCTACGCCTGGCAGGGAAGCCCCGGCCTGGCCGGCAGCACGGTCGAAGATGCAGGCAGCAGGCCCGGCATCGTCGAGCCCGACCTCGTCGCACTGCGCAACGCGATGTACGGCCAGGCGACCTTCGCGCGGGGCTATTTCGTCGCGGCCGACGCGATGACTCGGCGCGGCAACTACGACAACGCCGCCGCGGTGATGCTCGGTGCCGTGCGGACCGCGCCGCAGGACGGTTCGCTCTGGGCGGGGTTGGGACTCGCGCTGGCGCAGCGCGACGGCAACAATGTCTCTCCTCCGGCCGAGCTGGCGTTCGACCGCGCGATCGAACTGTGGCCAGAGCATCCGGGACCGCCCTTCTATCGCGGGCTCGCCCATGTCCGGGCGGGCGACTTTGCCGGTGCACGGCGCTGGTGGGCGCGCGCAGTGGAACTCACCCCCGAAGATGCCAGCTATCGCAACGATCTGGTGATGCGGCTTTTCCTGCTCGATCGCTTCCTCGAGCAATCCACGCAGGTCGAGGCACCCACGGCAGAGTCGCCGCAGGCGCGCTAACAGCGAACCCGACCTCAGCCGTCCGAGCCACGCCCGGTCTTTTCCTGCAGCGCATCGATCCGCTTCGATGCCTCCGCCTTCGACAGCGTCTCGTCGAACGGTTCGCCGGCCTCTTCGCTCAGTGTCTTGAGATAGGAGGCCTGGGCGCCCGTCATCGGCTCGTCGCCGGTGGTCCAGTCCTCGGGATCCTTCTCGGCGTTCGAGAAGGGCTCCGCCTTGGGATTGCCGTCGGCCATCGTCGTTCCTCTTCAGAATGTCGTCGATGGCCGAACGCGCAATGTTCTCAGTGTGTTCCGTTCCAGGCCTCATATTCCATGCCGAACGCCTCGGCGACTGCGGCGTGGCGGATCTTGCCGTCTGAGACGTTCAGGCCATTGGCGAGGTGGCCGTCCTCGGCCATCGCCCGCGCCGCGCCCTTGTTGGCAATCGCCAGCACGAAGGGCAACGTCGCGTTGTTGAGCGCGAAAGCGGAGGTACGCGCGACTGCACCGGGCATGTTCGCGACGCAATAATGCGTCACGCCGTCGATCTCATAGACCGGATCGTCGTGCGTGGTCGCCTTCGACGTTTCGAAACATCCGCCCTGATCGATGGCGATATCGACCAGCACGCTGCCGCGCTTCATCGTCTTGAGCATCTCGCGCGTCACCAGCTTGGGAGCCGCCGCGCCCGGCACCAGCACCGCGCCGATCACCAGATGCGCCTTGGCGACCGCCGCCTCGATCGCCGCCTTGCTGGCATAGGCGGTCTTGATCTGGCTCGAAAAGAACATGTCGAGCTCGGCGAGGCGGTCGTTGTTGATGTCGTAGATGGTCACGTCGGCGCGCATGCCGACCGCCATCTGCGCCGCGTTCACGCCGGCGACGCCGCCGCCCAGGATCGCCACGCGCGCGGGCGCCACGCCGGGCACGCCGCCCAGCAGAACGCCGCGACCGCCCTGTTCCTTCTCCAGATAATGCGCGCCGACCTGCACCGACATGCGCCCGGCGACTTCGCTCATCGGCTTGAGCAGCGGCAGGCCGCCGCGTGCGCCGGTCACCGTTTCATAGGCGATGCAGGTGGCGCCGGACTTCACCAGCCCCTCGGTCTGCGGGCGATCGGCGGCGAGGTGGAGGTAGGTGAACAGCGTGTGCCGCGATTCGATCATCGCGATCTCCTGCGGCTGCGGCTCCTTCACCTTCACGATCATGTCGGCCTGGGCGAAGACGTCCGCCGCGGTCGGCACGATTCGCGCGCCTGCGTCGACATAATCCTGATCCTCGAAATCGATCCCGCCGCCGGCGGTCGTCTCGACGATCACCTCATGCCCCGCCGCAACGAGCTCCGCGACCGAGGGCGGCGTCAGGCCGACGCGATATTCGTGGTTCTTGATCTCCTTGGGCACACCGACGCGCATGTTCGAACCTCTCCTTGCTGTGCCCGCAGCTTAGCCGTGATCCGCGCCGCGAGTCCCTGCAAAGTTGCGCGCGTGGCTGCACTGCGGCACATGGAAGCCCTGCCCATCGCCGGAGAGAAGGGGATTTCATGCAGATTGACGCTATTGACAGCGAAATCCTGAAGCTGCTTGCCCGTGACGCGCGCGCGCCGGTCACGCAAGTCGCCGCCCAGGTGGGGTTGTCGCAATCGGCGTGCACGCGGCGAATCCAGGCGCTGGAGGCGTCGGGGCATATCCTCGGCTATGCGGCGCGGCTTGGCCACCGCCGACTCGGCTTCCGCGTCACCGCGCTGGTCGACATCACCCTCGGAACCCAGGTCGAGGAAGACCTCGCCCGATTCGAACGTGCGGTTGCCCAGATCGACGGAATCGTCGAATGCGCGCTCGTTTCGGGCGGGCAGGATTATCGGCTCAAGATCGTCTGCCGCGATCTGGACGATTACGAGCGGCTCCACCGCGAACACCTCGGCCGGCTGCCCGGCGTGGTGACGATCAACAGCAGCTTTGTACTACGATCGGTGCCGACCCGGGCCGAAGCCGATGCGCTGTTCGGCCAGCAGCCGTGAATCCACCGTGTTTCTCCGCTTGTTGCGAGTGCATGGTGCGCGTGCTAACGGCCCGCGTCCCGAGACGAAAAGAACCGGTCGCATGACCAAGTCGCATTTCACACCGGCCCGATCGCTGCACCCGTGACCGAGCAAGACGGCGCGCCCGACGCGGCGCCCGAGATCCTGCCCGATCAGCATAGCGGCCATGCACACCAGCAGGCGCTGTGGAAGCTCGCCGTCGGCGCGGTCGGCGTCGTCTTCGGCGATATCGGTACCAGCCCGCTCTATGCGTTCCGCGAAACCTTTGCGGGGCATCATCCGCTCGCGCTCGATACGCCGCACATCATGGGCGTCATCAGCCTGATGTTCTGGTCGATGATGATCGTGGTGACGCTCAAATACGTCACGATCATCATGCGCGCCGATAACAAGGGCGAAGGCGGCAGCCTGGCGCTGCTGGCGCTGATTTCCAGCCGCTCGGGCGAGCGTCGCTGGGCGGCGGGCATCGTGATGCTCGGCGTGTTCGCGACTGCGCTGTTCTATGGCGACAGCATGATCACTCCGGCGGTCTCCGTCCTCGGCGCGGTCGAGGGGCTGGCGGTCGCCGCTCCGCCGTTCGAGCATTGGGTGGTGCCGCTGGCGGTAGTGATCCTGGTCGGCCTGTTTTCGATCCAGCGGACCGGAACGGCGCGCGTCGGCGCCTTCTTCGGGCCGGTGATGATGTTCTACTTCCTCACCATCGCCACGCTCGGGCTGATCAGCGTCGTACAGACGCCGCAGGTGCTGTGGGCGTTCTCGCCGCACTATGCCGTGATGTTCTTCGTCGACGATCCGCTTGCGGCGTTTCTGGCGCTGGGATCGGTCGTGCTCGCCGTCACCGGTGCCGAGGCGCTCTATGCCGACATGGGCCATTTCGGTCGCCGGCCGATCCGCATCTCGTGGCTGTGGTTCGTCCTGCCGGCGCTGATGGCGAACTATCTGGGACAGGGCGCGCTGCTGATCCGCGACGGCGTTCTCGCGCTCGAAAATCCTTTCTACCTGCTTGCGCCGCAGCAGCTGCAGTTGCCGCTGGTGCTCGTCGCGACGGCGGCCGCGATCATCGCTTCGCAGGCAGTGATCTCCGGCGCCTTCTCCGTGACGCAGCAGGCGATCCAGCTTGGCTTCATTCCTCGGCTGCGGATCGATCATACCAGCGCCGCGGCGGCGGGACAGATCTACATCCCGCTCATCAACTGGCTGCTGATGGTAATGGTGATTCTGCTCGTCCTCACTTTCCAGAGCTCGTCGAACCTCACCGCCGCCTATGGCATCGCCGTCACCGGCGCGATGCTGATCGACACCTGCCTGCTCGCGGTCGTGCTGTTCTTCCTGTGGAAGTGGAAGAAGCGCTACGCGATCCCGCTGCTCGCGCTCTTCTTCATCGTCGATGGCGCCTATTTCGCCGCGAATCTGACGAAGGTGCCCGATGGCGGCTGGTTCCCGCTGCTGGTGGGCGTGGTGATCTTCGGTCTGCTCACCACCTGGTCCAAGGGGCGCAAACTGATGATGGCGCGGCTGCGCGAGAGCGCGATGCCGATCAAGATCTTCATCGAGAGCGCCGCCAATTCGGCGACTCGCGTGCCCGGCACTGCCGTGTTCATGACCTCGACGCCCGAAGGCGTGCCGCACGCGCTGCTCCACAACCTCAAGCACAACAAGGTGCTGCACGAGCGCGTGGTGCTGCTCACCGTGAAGATCCTCGACGAGCCGTTCGTCGCCGAGGAGAATCGCGTCCGGATCGACGATCTCGGCAAGGGCTTCCACCGCATGGTGATCCGCTTCGGCTTCATGCAGGATGCCGACGTGCCCGCGGCGCTGAAGAAGGTGCATACTTGCGGCGACGAGTTCCGGATGATGGAAACGAGCTTCTTCCTCGCCCGCCAGACTCTGCTGCCTTCCGCCAAGCCGGGGATGATGGTGTGGCGCGAGAAGGTGTTCGCCTGGATGCTCCGCAACGCCGAAAGCGCGATGGAGTTCTTCCGCCTTCCCACCAATCGGGTGGTCGAACTGGGCAGTCAGGTCGAGATTTGAGCCGCACGGCGCCGCTCATCGTGACGGCGCTGTTCGGCGGCGAGGATTTCGCCTTTCTGGACGGGCTGCGGCGGCGGCACTTCCCGCCCGAGCGCAACCTGGTGCCGGCGCATTGCACGCTCTTCCACCATCTTGCGCCCGAGCTCGGCGGGGAGCTCAAACGGCGCCTCGCGGCCGAAACGCGCGGCGTGGCTGCACCGCGTGCGATGCTGGCGGGGCTGCTGAACCTTGGCGGCGGAGTGGCCTTCCGCATCGAATCGCCCGAGCTCGAGCAGATTCGCGACGCGCTGTCGGAGGCATTCACCGGCATGCTGGTGCCGCAGGATCAGGCGGGGTGGCGGCCGCACGTGACGATCCAGAACAAGGTGGAGCCGCGAATGGCGCGGGCGCTGTTCACCGAATTGAGCGCCGGTTTCACGCCGCGACCGCTCGCGATCGCTGGGCTGGCGAGCTGGATGTATCGTGACGGACCCTGGGAGGCCTATTCACGTCATATGTTCGCTTGACCGCCGCACGGGCCGGACCTATGTGGCGCGCTCCGCGCACGGGAACGCCTTTGCGCCTGGCGGGATGGCGGAGTAGCTCAGTTGGTTAGAGCAGCGGAATCATAATCCGCGTGTCGGGGGTTCAAGTCCCTCCTCCGCTACCACCATTCCCCGCCGATACTCGTCCTCGCATCGAAATACGCACCTCTCCGGAGAAGGCGTGCGTCGTAAAACCTTCTACAAGGATTGCATGAGACGATCGGCGGAAGGAGATGGCACCATGCGGAAGCTTTCTGACGTGCCCGCGCATTTTGCAGAGCCCAGCGACATGCCGCACGTGGCCGCGCCGCTCTTGCTGGGCCTTGCCGTCTGCGCGTCGCTGCTGGTCTGGGTGGCGCTCGCCTGGGCGGTGCTCTGATCGGTCGCTGCGTCGCAAGCAAGCCCGGCTTGGCGGCGCCACAGCAATAATATCCGCTCCGTCCATTGCCGCATCACCGGCACGCCCCATGTTGCGCATGGCGGTGCCGTTCCCCTAGATGCGGCATCGCCAACATCGGACGGACCCATGACTGCAACCCACTCCACGCGCATGCTCATCCTCGGCTCCGGCCCTGCCGGTCTGTCGGCGGCCATCTATGGCGCGCGCGCGGGCATGGCGCCGATCGTCGTCCAGGGAATTCAGCCGGGCGGCCAGCTTACGACCACCACCGATGTCGAGAATTATCCCGGCTTTCGCGACGTCATCCAGGGTCCCTGGCTGATGGAGGAGATGCAGGCGCAGGCCGAGCATGTCGGCGCACAGATGATGTGGGACACGATCGTCGACGTCGACCTCAGCCAACGGCCGTTCCGGCTCGTCGGCGACGGCGGCACCGTTTACGTCGGCGACGTGCTGGTGATCGCCACCGGCGCCCAGGCCAAGTGGCTGGGACTGGAGAGCGAGGAGCTGCTGAAGGGCAAGGGCGTCAGTGCCTGCGCCACCTGCGACGGCTTCTTCTATCGCGGCAAGAAGGTGGCGGTGATCGGCGGCGGCAACACTGCGGTCGAGGAGGCGCTGTACCTCACCAATCACAGCCATGACGTGACGCTGATCCACCGCCGCGATTCGCTGCGCGCCGAAAAGATCCTGCAGGATCGGCTGTTCGCGAACGAGAAGATCACGGTGCTCTGGAACAAGCAGGTCGAGCGTTTCGTGGGGGAGGGCGATCCGGCCGGGCTGGTCGCGCTGCAGCTGAAGGACACGCAGACCGGCGAGCTTTCTCGGCTCGACGTCGAGGGCGGGTTCGTCGCGATCGGTCACCATCCGGCGACCGAGCTGTTCCGCGGCCATGTCGCGCTGGACGACGACGGCTATGTCATCGTCACTCCGGGCACCACGAAGACCAACGTACCCGGCGTGTTTGCCTGCGGCGACGTGATGGACAAGCATTATCGCCAGGCAGTGACGGCGGCGGGCACCGGCTGCATGGCTGCGCTCGATGCCGAGCGTTTCCTGGCAGAAGCCGATTTTGAGAACGTCGCCCGCGCGGCGGAATGACGCGCTGATCGTTGCGTGGAGCGCTCAGCCGAGCGCTTCGCGCACGCGCTCGAACAGCCATTGCTTGTCGCCCTCGCGCGCGAAGCTGTGGCTGTCGGTATCGCGGCCGTGCAGGGCGGCGCGTGTACGGACCCGATCGAACATCGGCGCCTTCCACTCGTCCCGAAAGGCGATCGCCGTATTGTCGCCTGCAGCAAGCAGGATCGTGACCGGTACCGGCGAGGCATCGAGCGCACCGGCGAGCCGCGCCGCCAGCCTGGCTGGTGCGGCGGGGGCAGGGGTGGCGGAAGCCTTGGCCAGGCCGCGGGCCAGCTTCCGGATGTCCACGCCGCCGCGTACCAGCCGCAGCCATTCGCGCGGATCCCTAAGCTTGGCGGCATAGCGCGCGCGGATCGCCGCGGCAGGCGGCAGATCGTCGACCGCCTCGATCGTCCACGGGTTCGCGAGGATCAGTGCATCGAAGCCGGTATGTTCGTGGAACAGCGCAAGCGCGCTCGCTGCGTCGCAATTGCCGAGTCCGGTCAGCCGCTGGAGCCCTGGCACGGCATCGCGAAAGGCGCGCACCGCCGCTGCGATGTCGTCGCGGCTGCTGTCGAACCCCCGATTCTCGCCGCTTGAATCGCCGATTCCCCGCCGGTCGAATCGAAAGACGGAAACGCCCAGCTCGGCCGCCACGCGCCCCGCGAGGAGCGCCATGCCGCGATGTGCGCCCATCCGCACTTCGTTGCCGCCGGAAACGATCAACAGGCCCTCGGGGCCCTCGGCAAGGTCCAACGTGCCGACGAGAGTCTCGCCGGCGCAGGGAAACGCGATCAGCCGCCGCATTGCCGCACCCACTCCGCGAGATCGCGCGCGAGCACCGCCGCGAGCGCGGGGTCGTTGTCCGGTTCCGCACGCCGCCAGAGTGGCACGCCGGGCACGCGCGCATCGGCGACGGCCGGATCGCTCTCCAGCCGCACCACTCGGAGCGGCGCTTCGCGGCTCCGTTCGGCGACGTGGAGTTCGCGCAGCAGCCCCCGGGCAATGCGATTGCCTGCCAGCGTCACCGGCGGGCCGTCGTCGGCTGGATTGGCGAGATCCAGCGTAACTGCCGAATCGGGTTCGGCGACTCGCTGTGCACGCAGCAGCTCGCGGACCAGTGCATCGCCTGCGGCAGGGGCGAATTGCCAGCGGCTCGCCACTGCCGCGTCCCGGTCGAGCAGTGCGCCGCCGCGGATCGCCGCCGCATGGATCGAGGGCGCGTCGATCGACGCAGCCGCCGCGGCGAAGGCGGCGCGCCAACCCTGAATGGTCGCTTCCTCGGTCGGCATCGGGCTTTCGCCGGTGCCGGGCAGATCGGGCAGCGCGCCGCCGATGCCGTGCTCGCCGAGTGCGCGTAGCAGAGTCACGGAAAAGCCGCGGGTGCGGTTCGCTTCCTCGAACAGCGGCAGTGCCAGGATCACGACCGGAGCGTCGACCGGGCCGAAGCGCAGCATCGCCTCGCGCCCGCCGGCCCAGTCGTACCCGTCGATCATTTCAATGCCTTGGCCGCCGCGAAATGAGTGAGCGCGCCGAACGTCTCCAGCATCTCGCCATCGACTTCGTCGTCTTCGATCAGGATGCCGAGCCGATCCTCGAGCTCGGTGAGCACACCTGCAACGGCCAGCGAATCGAGTTCGGGCAGCGCGCCGAACAGCGGCGTGGCCGCATCGAACGCCGCGGCGCGGGCGGGGGCCAGGCCAAGCACGTCGCGCAGCACCGCACGCACCGTGTTCTCTACCTCGACCGTTCTTTCGGGCAGCACGCGCCGTCTCCTTCGCTGGTGCAGCGTCGCTAGCGGCTGTCGACGGCGATGCCAAGACCAAGGGGGTTTCTGCGGAGCGGCCAGTGGCGCTATGCGGGATGCGATGATCCCGCTCGATCCCGTGCCGCATCCGATCGACGCGCTGCCGCTGCGCGGCAGTCCGGATGCGGCCGCGCTCGAGGATCGCACGGGAACGCTCAGCTACGCCGAGCTCGAGGCGGGGGTCGGGCGGCTGGCGCATGTGCTGGCGGCGCTTGGGCCGGGCCTCGGCGGCCGCGTGGCGAGCTGGCTTCCCAAGACGCGCACTGCCTGCCTGTTGCCGCTGGCGGTGCCGCGCGCGCGCCAGGTGCATGTCCCGATCAATCCGATTCTGAAACGTGCGCAGGTGGCGCATATCCTCGCCGACAGCGGGGCCGAGCTGCTCGTGACTCAGCCCGCCCGGATCGCCACGCTCGAGCCGGGCGACGTCCCGCCGGGTTGCCGCATCGTCACCGAGGAGGAACTCGCGGAGGCGGGGGATGCGCTGCCGCCCTCGGCCGCCGATTCGACCGATCTGGCGGCGATTCTCTATACCTCGGGTTCCACCGGGCGCCCGAAGGGCGTGATGCTCAGCCACGCAAACCTCTGGCTCGGTGCGATCAGCGTCGCGCATTATCTGAAGGTCACTCCCGACGATCGCCAGCTCGCGGTGCTGCCGCTCAGTTTCGACTATGGCCAGAATCAGCTGCTCAACAGCTGGGCGGCGGGGGCCTGTGTCGTGCCGCTCGACTATCTCACGCCGCGCGACGTCGTGAAGGCGGTGGAGCGCCACCGCGTCACGACCATCGCCGGCGTGCCGCCGCTGTGGGTGCAACTGCTCGAGGCCGAGTGGCCCGAGGAGACGGCGGGGCGCGTGCGGCGGCTCACCAATACCGGCGGCGCGCTGACTCCGCGCATGGTGCGCGGGCTGCGCGGCCGGTTCGCGCAGGCTGATCTCTACGCGATGTATGGCCTCACCGAAGCGTTCCGTTCGACCTATCTCGATCCGTCGCTGATCGACGCTCACCCGGATTCGATCGGGCGCGCGATTCCGTTCGCCGAGATCCTGGTCGTCCGTCCCGACGGCAGCCGCGCCGGCCCCGACGAGCCGGGCGAGCTGGTCCATGCGGGACCGCTGGTGGCACAGGGATATTGGCGCGACGCCGAGCGGACCGCGCAGCGTTTCCGGCCTGCGCCAGGCTTTGCCGAAAGCCACGGCATGGCCGTCTGGTCCGGCGACACGGTGGTCGAAGGGAGCGACGGGTTGCTCCGCTTCGTCGGCCGCGACGACGAGATGATCAAGAGCGCCGGAAACCGCATCAGCCCGACCGAGATCGAGGATGCGGTGCTGGCCGGCGGTGAAGTGGCCGAGGCAGCGGCGTTCGGCGTGCCCGACGATCGGCTGGGGCAGGCGGTCGTCGTGGTGGTACGCGGCGACTCCACGCGCGAGGAGGAACTGCGCGCCCGGCTGCGCCGCGACCTGCCTAGCTTCCAGCAGCCGCGCGAGTTCGTCTGGCGTGCCGATCTGCCGCGCAATCCGAACGGCAAGCTGGATCGCGCCATGCTGAAGGCGACGCTCGGCGAAAGGGAACGAGCATGACGAGCGCGAAGCCGATGGGGCCGATCCCTCCCGAATTCGCCGGACAGGACGTGCTCACCATCGCCGGGCGTACGGCAGGGGATTGGGCGTCCGAGGCAGGCGACACGCCGCTCTTCGTCTATGATTTCGGCATTGTCGCTGCGCGGATCGCGCGGCTGCGCGCCGCGCTGCCGGGCGAGGTCGAGATCCACTATGCGATCAAGGCCAATCCGTTCGCGCCGCTTCTCGAAGCGATCGCGCCGCGGGTCGGCGGTCTCGACGTGGCTTCGGCGGGCGAGCTGGCGAAGGCGCTGGCGGTGAAGCCCGCCGCGCACATCAGCTTCGCCGGCCCCGGCAAGCGCGACGCCGAGCTGGAGGCTGCGCTTCGCGCGGGCGCGACGATCAATCTCGAGTCCGAAGGCGAAGCGGATCGGGCGCTGGCGATCGGCTTGCGGCTGGGTATCGCTCCCCGCGTGGCGGTGCGCGTCAATCCGGACTTTGAGCTGCGCGGATCGGGGATGCGCATGGGCGGCCGCGCTTCCCCCTTCGGCATCGATTCGCAGCGCGTGCCCGACCTCGTCCGCCGCCTGCTCGCGGAAAATGCCGACTGGCAGGGCTTCCACATCTTCGGCGGGTCGCAGTCGCTCGACACCGCGGCGATCATCGAGGCACAGGCCGAGACGGTGAAGCTCGCCGCCGCGCTGGCGCAAAGGGTCGGCCGGGTGCCGCCGCTCGTCAACCTGGGAGGCGGATTCGGCATCCCCTATTTCGCGGGCGATGCGCCCGTCGATGTCGAAGCGATCGGCGCGGCGCTCGGTGAGGCGCTGGCAAGCCGCCCGCCGGGGCTGGACGACAGCCGCTTCGCGATCGAGCTCGGCCGCTGGCTGGTGGGAGAGGCGGGCGTTTACCTGACGCGCATCGTCGACACGAAGGAGAGCGGCGGCGAAACCTTCTATGTGGTGGATGGCGGGCTGCATCACCAGCTCGCCGCGACCGGCAATTTCGGGACCGTCGTCCGCCGGAACTATCCGGTCGCAGTGGCGGCGCGGATGCAGGCAAGGCCCGCGGGCACGATCTCGGTCGTCGGTCCGCTGTGCACGCCGCTCGATCGGCTGGCGGATCGAGCGGCACTGCCGGAGGCGCAAGTCGGCGATCTCGTCGCGGTGTTCCTTGCCGGGGCCTATGGCGCGACGGCGAGCCCAAGCGCGTTCCTAGGCCATCCGCCTGCGCGCGAACTGCTGGCGAATGGCAGAAACTCCTAACGCTAATTTTACCTCTTGCCCCCCATAGCTTCACCGTTCCTGCGCGGATTGGCCGGTCGAGACGTCGCCGGCGAGTAGCCGTGCGTGGCGGGAGGTTCGAAAATGGGTTTGTACGGATTCGGCAAGACTCTCGCGGTGCCGCTTGTGGCTGCGCTGCTGCTCGCCGGCTGTATGGGCGCGAGCCGCCCCGAACTGCCGCCGGCAACCTTCGGCGGCACCCGTGAAGCGCCCGGCGAGGAATATATCATCGGCCCGATGGATTCGCTTCAGGTGTTCGTTTGGCGCAATCCAGAGCTTTCGACCAAGGTTCAGGTGCGTCCCGACGGCCGCATCACCACGCCGCTGATCAGCGACATGCCCGCCGCCGGCAAGACGCCGGCGATGCTGGCCGACGACATGAAGATCGCGCTCAGCGAATATATCCGCGACCCGATCGTATCGGTGATCGTCGAGAATTTCTCGGGCACCTCCAGCCAGCAGGTGCGGATCGTCGGCGCCACCGAGCGGCCGGCATCGATCCCCTATCGCGCGAACATGACGCTGCTCGACGCGATGATTACCGTCGGCGGGCTTTCCGAATTCGCCTCGGGCAACCGGGCGCGGCTGGTGCGGTTCGACGCAAGCTCGGGCCGCCAGCGCGAATATAGCCTGCGCCTGTCCGATCTCCTGAAGAACGGGGATGTTTCCGCCAACGTGCGCCTGGAACCGGGCGACGTGATCATCATCCCAGAAAGCATGTTCTGAGGAGCCGCGCATGGGAGGTCTCTACGACGAGCTTCGCGCTGCGCTGCACGCGATCTGGATGCGCCGCTGGATCGCGCTGGCGGTCGCCTGGGGCGTGTGCCTGCTCGGCTGGCTCGTCGTGTCGCAGATCCCCAACGTCTATGAATCGCGCGCACGGGTCTTCGTCCAGCTGCGCCAGATCCTGCCCAACCAGACCAACGTCAATCAGGTGGCCCAGCAGCAGCGCGAGATCGATCGCGTGCGTCAGACGCTCACGTCTGCGGTCAATCTGGAGAAGGTCGTGCGCGGCACCGAACTCGCCAACACGGTCGCCAGCGACCGCGACGTGGCGGATCGCGTCGCCTCGCTCCAGAAAATGATCAAGCTCACTGCCCAGCAGGACAATCTGTTCGAGATTTCGGCGACGGCGGGCGATCCGCGGCTGGCCCAGTCGATCGTCCAGAAGATGATCGACATCTTCGTCGAGGACAATCTGGCGAGCGACCGCGACGAGACCAGCCAGTCGCTGCGCTTCCTTGACCAGCAGCTCGAGCAGCGCCAGCGCCAGCTTCAGGAAGCGGAGGCCGCGCGCGCCGAATTCGAGCAGCGGTTCCTCGGATCGCTGCCGGGCACCGGATCGCTTTCCGAGCGCCTGTCGGCGGCGCGCACCGAGCTCTCGCGGATCGAGAATGATCTCGTCGCCGCGCAGAGCAGCCTCAACTCGGTCAATGCACGGATCGCGGCCACGCCGCGCACCGTCGCGGGTGGCGGTGGAACCGCCACCGCCGGCCCGGCCCGGGCGCGGCTCGCCGCGATCGAAGGCCAGCTCGCGGAAGCGCGGGCACGCGGCTGGACCGACAATCATCCCGATGTGGTGGCGCTGCAGAGCCAGCTTTCGGCGGCACGTGCGGCAGCCCGCAGCGAGCCGGTATATGGCGGCGGGGGATCGACCGTGAATCCCGCGCTCGTCGGGCTCCAGTCGATGCAGGCCGATCGCCAGGCGGAAGTGGCGGCGCTCACGCAGCGCAAGGCGCAGATCGAAGGCGATCTGGAGCAGCTGCAGGAGCGGCTCGAGGCCGAGCCCGGCGCGGCTACCGAACAATCGGCGAGCGAACGCAATTATCAGGTGCTCCGGGCGCAATATGAGCAGCTTCTCGCCGACCGCGAACAGGTGCGGCTGCGCTCGCAGGTGCAGACCGAAACCGACGCGGTGAAATTCAGCGTGATTGATCCGCCCACGGCGCCGCGCGTGCCGACTTCGCCCAACCGCCCGCTGTTGCTCACCGCCGTGCTGATCGTCGGCCTCGGCGCGGGCGTCGGCGCCGCCTTCGCGCTCGGCCGCTTGCAGACGACCTTCCCGACCGCGCGGCGGCTGGAAAAGGCGAGCGGCATGCCGGTGATCGGCGCGATCGGCGAAGTCGTCACCGATGCGCAGCGCGCGCTGCGGCGCAAGCGGCTCACGCTCTTCGCGGGCGGCACCGTCGCACTGGTGATCGCCTATGTCGGCCTTGTCGGCGTGGAATTCGTGCAGCGCGGCATGATCGCGTGAGGAGGGGCAGATGAACGACTCCACATCGCGCCGCTACAAGGGAACGTTGCTCGAGCGAGCGGCGGAGCATTATCATTTCGGAGTGCCCGTCGCTCCCGCAGTCGAAGTGCGCGAGCGATCGGCTCCGGTCCCCGCGCCGGCTCCCGCCGCTCCCCCGGCACCGGCCCCACAGCCTGCGTTCGAGAAGGCGCAGGCTCCCGAAGGACCGACGATTCGCCGCGGCTCCGAAGTCCGCGACGTACCGGATCATCCGGCGCCCCGATCCGCCGCGCCGGGCCGCCGCCGCGTCGCGATCGATCGCGAGCGGCTGAGCGAGCTGGGAATGATCGTGCCCGGCAGCGCCGTCACGCCGCTCGCCGAGGAATTCCGGCTGGTGAAGCGCCAGCTGCTGCTCACCGCGCGGGCCGTCGCCGGTGCCGACGCCGATCGCGCGCGCATGGTGCTCGTCTGTTCGGCGCGGCAGAACGAGGGCAAGACCTTCTGCGCGATCAATCTGGCGCTCTCGATGGCGGCCGAGAAGGACTTCGAAATCCTGCTCGTCGACGCCGATTTCGCCAAGCCCGATATCCTGAAGCGGCTCGGCGCGGACGAGGGTCCGGGCCTGCTCGACGCGCTTTCGGGCAGCATCTCCGATGTCGAGGAATGCATCCTCGATACCGATATTCCGCAGCTTTCGATCCTGCCCGCCGGCACGAAATCGGCGAACGACACCGAACTGCTCGCCAGCGACCGTGCCCGCGCCGTGCTCGACGCGCTCGCCGCGGCCAATTCGCGCCGCATCGTCATCTTCGATTCGCCGCCGGTGCTCGCGGCGTCGCCCGCCTCGGTGCTGGCGCTGCACGTCGGGCAGGTGATGCTGGTCGTGCGCGCCGACCAGACCAATGAGGGCGATCTGCGCGAGGCCGTCGCCATGGTCGACGCCTGCGAGCATATCCAGCTCGTGCTGAACGGCGTTTCGTTTCAGCCGAGCGGCTATCGCTTCGGCTCCTATTACGGGGAGGCGGCGAAGTGACTCTGCCGAACGGTGCCTTCTCTGCGCGAACGACGTGCTCGGCGATCGCGCTCGCCGCCGCGGCGACGCTCGCGCTTCCGGCCGCGGCGCAGGATCGCCAGCGGCGCGCCGACATCGCGCCCTATATCGAAGTGGGGCAGGTTCTCACCGGCGATCTATCGGGCGATGACGTGCTCACCTACACGCGCGTCTCGGCCGGTGTCGACGCTTCGGTGCAGACGCGCCGCGTCCAGGTGGCAGTCTCGTACAACTATGAGCATCGCTTCGCCTATGAGGACGATCTGGCGGACAGCTCGGTGCATACCGGCGTCGCCCGCGCCGCCGCCATGGTGCTGCCCGGCTTCAGCGTCGAAGGCGGTGCGGTCGCCACGCGCGCGCGCGCCGACATCCGCGGCGACGTCCCCGGCAGCCTGATCGGCAACACGAGCAACGTCAGCCAGATCTACTCGGGCTATGCGGGGCCGACTCTCGCCACGCGCGTCGGTCCGGCGAACGTCAACGCCGGCTATCGCTTCGGCTATACGCGCGTGGAGGCGCCGGGGGTGACCGGCGCCCCGACGGGCCAGCCGCCGATCGACTTCTACGATGATTCCACGTCGCATCTGGCGACTGCCAGCGTCGGCGTTCGCGCGGGCGCGGTCCTGCCGGTCGGCCTCACCGCCAGCGGCGCCTGGGAGCGCGAGGAGGCGGGCCAGCTCGATCAGCGCTACGAGGGGCGTTATGCGCGCGGCGACGCAGTGCTGCCGGTCGGCCGCGGCCTCGCGGTCGTGGGCGGCGTCGGCTATGAGGAGATCGAGATCAGCCAGCGCGATCCGCTGCGCGACTCCTCGGGCAATCCCGTGACGGACGGCAATGGCCGCCAGGTCACCGATCCCGCCTCGCCGCGCCGCATCGCCTATGACATCGACGGCATTTTCTGGGATGCCGGCGTGATCTGGCGCCCCAGCACGCGTACTTCGCTTGAGGCGCGCGTCGGCAAGCGCTACGGAAGCTGGAGCTACACGGGTTCGCTGAGCTATCAGCTCGGCCGCGCGAGCGCGATCCAGGTCGGCGTCTACGACAGCGTGCAGAGTTTCGGCCGCCAACTGCGCAACGGCCTGGCATCGCTTCCGACCGACTTCCGCCCGATCTCCGATCCGTTCAACAGCGGTTACAACGGATGCGTGTTCGGCACTTCCGGTTCGGCTGCGGGCGGCTGCCTGCCGGGCGTCTTCCAGTCGATCGCGACCGCCAACTATCGCGCGCGCGGCATCGACGCGGTCTTCGCGATCAATCGCGGTCCGCTGCGGATGGGGCTGGGCGCGGGCTATTCGAACCGCGAATTCATCGCGCCCGATGTCGGCTCCGGGTTCAGCGTGAACGGGCTGAGCGACGACACTTTCTACGCGCAATTCTTCGCGGGGCAGCAGGTCGGCGCCTATGGCCAGCTGAGCGGCAATCTCTTCGTGAACTATTACGACAGTGGCCTGCCGGGTTCGGAGGGGCTGTTCGGCTGGGGCGCGAATACTGCTTATTCGCACAGCTTCGGCCGCCTCGGCGCCACTGCGGCGCTCGGCATCTATGGTGTCGGCCAGGCGGCGGAAGCGGACAACAGCGTCGCCGCCCAGGCATTGCTGGGCCTGCGCTACGGTTTCTGAACGGGGAGGGGGGCTTCCCGCGGAGTGAGATGATGTACGATGACCACTACGGACTGAGCGGCCGGCCGTTCGCGCTGACACCAGATCCGAAATTCTGGTTCGATACCGCCACGCACCGCAAGGCGATGGCCTATCTCGGCTATGGTCTTTCGCAGGGGGAGGGCTTCGTCGTCGTCACCGGCGATCCCGGCGCGGGCAAGACGACGCTGATGGGGCACCTCCTCGGCCAGATCGACGAGGAACGGCTCAACGTCATCAAGATCGTCTCGACGCAGGTGCAGGCGGAGGATCTGCTGCTGATGGTCGGCACCGGGCTCGATCTCGATCTGCTCGGCCAACCGAAGGCGGCGATGCTCGCCGCGATCGAGAAGGGGCTGCACGGCGTCGCCCGGACGGGCCGGCGCACCCTCCTGGTGGTGGACGAGGCGCAGGCACTGCCGCTCGAAAGCCTGGAAGAGCTGCGGATGCTCTCCAATTTTCAGGCCGGCGGCTTTCCGTTGCTGCAGATTTTCCTGCTCGGCCAGCCGGAATTCCGCGCGACTCTCTCGGACCCGCGGCTGGAGCAGCTGCGCCAGCGCGTGATCGCGATGCACCATCTCAGCGGGATGGAGGCCGACGAGGTCGAGCCCTATCTGATCCATCGGCTTTCGATCGTCGGCTGGCGCGGCAAGCCGCGCTTCACCAACGATGCCGTCGCGGCGATGTACCGCTGGTCGAGCGGCAGTCCGCGCCGGCTGAACCAACTCGCCGGCCGCGTGCTCCTCTATGGCGCGATCGAGCGGATCGACACGTTCGGTGGTCCGGAACTCGACGCGGTGATCGCCGATCTCGATCATGACACGCCGCTGTCGGCCGATCCGCGGTCGGGGCCTGCGCCGGTCGCGCCGCCCGAGCCGGTGGCGCAGCCCGCGTCCGCATCCGCCCCGGCCGTCAAGGACGCGGAACCGCGCCCAGAGGCAGCGGGCGCTGGCGACAACGCGACGCTCGCTCGCCGCATCGCCGACCTCGAGACTCAGCTGCGGGGGCAGGACGAGGCGCTGCGGCGCGTGCTGACGCTGCTGGTCGATTGGGTCGAAAGCGACGGCGCGAAGCGGCCGGACATCTCCGCGCTCCGCAACACGGCCGCCTGAGGCGGGTCGATGGTCGCCAACGCCCTCTCGGTCGATATCGAGGACTGGTTTCAGGTCGGCGCCTTCGAAACGGTGATCGCGCGCGAGGAATGGAGTGTGCTCGAACACCGCGTCGAGCGGAACACCGATGCAGTGCTCGAGCTGTTCGCCGAAGGTGGCGTATCCGCGACCTTCTTCACGCTCGGCTGGGTGGCGGACCGCTATCCCGCGCTGATGCGGCGGATCGTCGAGGCGGGGCATGAAGTCGCCAGCCACGGCTGGGACCATCAGCGCGTCTTCACCATGGGGCCCGAGCAGTTCCGCGCCGATCTCGCTCGCGCCCGGGCGACGCTGGAGGACGCGACGGGAGCGAAGATCTCTGGCTATCGTGCCCCGAGCTTCTCGTTCGATAGCCGCACGCCCTGGGCGCACCGCGTGCTGGCCGAGGAGGGCTATGCCTATTCGTCCAGCGTCGCGCCGCTCCGGCACGATCATTACGGCATGCCCGATGCGCCGCGCCGCGCCTATCGCCCGCTGAACGATTCGGGTCTGATCGAGCTGCCGGTCACGCTCGCGCGGTTCATGGGGCGCGAAGTGACGGCGGGCGGCGGCTTCTTTCGCCTGCTCCCGGCCAGCGTCACCGACCGGGCGATCCGCGCGGCCAATGCGGAGGGCGCACCCGCGGTCTTCTACTTCCACCCCTGGGAGATCGATCCCGGCCAGCCGCGCGTCGATTCCGCGCCGTTCAAATCCCGCCTGCGGCACTATGCCCGGCTTGGCGCGATGCGCGGCAAGCTGGCGGCGCTGATCGCGGCCCACCGCTGGGACCGAGTCGATCGCGTCCTCGACGGCGTCGCAGAGGTGCGCGCTTGAACGCGCCGCTGCTCTCGCGGCCGCTGGCGTTGCGCAGCGCCGACCTCGCCGACCCGATCGAACGGGCGCGGATCGGCGCCTTTGTGCACGATCATCCCGAGGGCACGCCGTTTCACTTGCCTGCCTGGAGCACGGCGGTTGCGCGCGGCTGCGGTCAGAAGGCGCACTATCTGATCGCCCAGCGTGCCAATGGCGAAGTCGCCGGCGTGCTGCCGCTCACGGAAGTTCACTCGCCGCTGTTCGGCCGCGCGCTCGTCTCGGCGGGCTTCGGCGTCGGCGGCGGCATTCTTGCCGAGGGAGCGGGGCCTGTCGCTCCTCTCGCCGAAGCCGCATGGGAACTGGCCGCCCGGCTGAGCTGTCCGACGGTCGAGCTTCGTGGCGGGGCGCATCCGGGCGGCGCCTGGATGGCGGACGAGACCACCTATTGCGGCTTCACCCGCGATCTTGCCGAGGATGACGAGGCCGAGCTCAAGGCCGTTCCGCGCAAGCAGCGTGCCGAGGTGCGCCGCTCGTTCGAGAAGGAACTCGAAATATCCGTCGGCTGTCACGTCGATGACGCTGCGGCGCACTATGCCGTCTATGCCGAGTCGGTCCGCAACTTGGGGACCCCCGTATTTCCCCGGAGGCTCTTTTCGGAGGTTTTACGGGAATTTGGCAATTCCGCGGATATGCTGACCGTTCGGCATCGGGGAGTGGCAGTGGCAAGCGTTCTGAGCCTGTACTGGAACGGAACCGTCTATCCTTACTGGGGCGGCGGAACGGCCGCCGCACGCGCGCTGCGCGCGAACGATCATATGTATTTCGGTCTGATGAGCCATGCCCGCGAGCGCGGGTGCCGTCGCTTCGACTTCGGCCGATCCAAGACCGGCACGGGCGCCGCCGCCTTCAAGAAGAACTGGGGTTTTGATCCCCGGCCGCTCGCCTATTTCACGCGCACCGCCAACGGCGCGGCGCCGCGCGTCGTCAATCCGCAGAACCCACGCTACCGGCTGCAGGTGGCGGCGTGGCAGCGCCTGCCGCTTCCGATCGCCAATCGCCTCGGCCCCTGGATTTCGAAGGGCCTCGGGTGATGGGCGACATCCTGTTCCTCGCGCACCGGATTCCCTTCCCGCCCGATCGCGGGGACAAGATCCGCGGCTTTCATATTCTCAAGCATCTGTCGGAAAAGAAGCGCGTCCATCTGATCGCCTTCGCCGACGATCCCGCCGATCTGAAGCGCAAGGGCGGTCTTGCGAAATACACCGGCAACCGCTCGATCATCTGGCGCTCGAAGCCGCAGGTGACGGCGGGGCTGCAGGCGCTGATGTCGCACCGGCCGATGTCGTTGACGGCGTTCGACAACCAGCCGCTGCGTCAGGCAGTCGACAATATCCTCGCGCGCCATGCGATCGACACCATCTTCGTCTTCTCCAGCCAGATGGCGCAATATCTCCCGGCGCGGCCGCGCCAGCGTGTCATTATGGACTTCGTGGACATGGATTCGGCCAAATTCGCTGCCTATGCGCAGGGGGCGAAGGGGCCGATGGGCTGGATGCTGGCGCGCGAATCGCGGCTGCTGCTCCAGCATGAAAAGGCCGTCGCCGCACGCGCCGACGCCAATCTCTTCGTCAGCGAGGCCGAGGCGCAGCTGTTTCGCGAGCGGACGGGCGCCGATCGGGTGCACGCGATCGAAAACGGGATCGATACCGATTTCTTCGATCCGGCCGCCCAGTTCAAACGCATCGATTCGATGGGATCGCTGATCGTCTTCACCGGCCAGATGGATTATCGCCCGAACATCGAGGCGGTGACCTGGTTCGTCGAAACGATGCTGCCGCACATCCGCATCGCGCATCCCGATGCGCAATTCGCGATCGTCGGGCGCAATCCCACCGAGGCAGTGAAGGCGCTGGCAAAGCAGCGCGGCGTGATGGTGACCGGCGAAGTCGCCGATGTGCGCGGCTGGCTTGCCGCCGCCGCGGTCACGGTGGCGCCGCTGAAGCTGGCGCGCGGCGTGCAGAACAAGGTGCTGGAGGCGATGGCGATGGCGCGGCCGATGGTCGCTTCCACGGCCGCGGCGCAGGGAATCGATCATCGCGGCACGATCCGCGTCGGATCCACGGTGGGCGAAATCGCCGAAGCCGTGACCGAACTGCTTTCCGATCGGGCCAAGGCCGCCGAGCTCGGCGCCGCCGCACGGCGCCAGGTGATGGAGCGCTACAGCTGGGAAGCCCGGCTCGCCCCGCTCGATGAGGTGCTGGGGCTGCCGCTTCGATCCCCGCGGCGGTCGGCGGCGTGACGCTCGCCTATCCGGCGTCGGAGTTCACGCCCGACGAGGTCCGTTTCGGCCGCGGCTGGCAACGCCATGGCGCCGTGCTCGCCGGTGCCTGGGCAGTGCTGCTGTTTCTTTTTCGCGGTGACGTCGCCGATCTCGCGACGATCTACTGGACCAACACCACCTTCGGCCATTGCCTGTTCGTCGGGCCGGTGGTGGGCTGGCTGGTGTGGCAACGCCGCGCCGGGCTTTCGCAGCTGGCGCCCGCGAGCTGGTGGCCGGGGCTGGCGCTGGTCGGCGCGGGCGGGTTCGGCTGGCTGCTCGGCGATGCGGCGGGTGTCGCGCTGTTCCGCCATCTCGGGCTGGTGCTGATGCTGCAGGGCGCGGTGGTGACGGTGCTCGGCCCGCATGTCGCGCGTGCGCTGCTGTTTCCGCTCGCCTACATGCTTTTCCTCGTGCCTTTCGGCGAGGCGCTCCAGAAGCCGTTGCAGGATCTCACCGTCGCGATCCTGATGCCGCTGCTGCACGTCACTGGAGTCCCGGCGACGGTGGATGGCGTGCTCATCACCACGCCCAATGGCTATTTCGAAGTGGCCGAGGCCTGTTCGGGCGCAAAGTTCGTGATCGCGATGCTCGCCTATGGCGTGCTGGTTGCGAACGTCTGCTATATTTCCTGGCCGCGTCGGATCGCCTTCCTCGCCATGGCGCTGGCCGTGCCGATGATCGCCAACGGACTGCGCGCCTGGGGCACGATCTTCGCTGCTTTCCATACTTCGGTCGAGGCTGCGACCGGGTTCGATCACATCCTCTATGGCTGGGTCTTTTTCGGTGTGGTGATGGCGGGCGTGCTCGCGATCGGCTGGCGCTGGTTCGATCGCGATCCCGATGCGCGCTGGTTCGATCCTGCAGATTTCCCGTCGCCGGCCGCGCGCCGCATCGACGCGCCCGTCGCAGGGCTGCTGGTGCTGGCGATGGCGAGCCTGTTCCTCGCCTGGAGCAGCGCGATCGCCGCGCGCGCGGCCACGCTCCCGCCGCAGGTGACGTTGCCCGCGGTGCCTGGCTGGGAGCCGGTGCCGCTCAGCCAATCCGCTCCCTGGTCTCCGAATTATCCCGGCGCCGATCACTTCGCGCATGCGCGCTATCGTGACGGCTCGGGCGTGCCTGTCGATCTGGTGGTGGCGGTCTATGGCAGCCAGTACGAAGGCAAGGAACTGGTCGGCTTCGGCCAGGGCGCGATCCGCCAGAATGATCGCTGGGTCCGCATCGAGGATCTGCCGCCGCTCGACGGCGGCGCTGCGCTGCGCATGACGCACCCCGGCCCGATCGAGCGCGAGACCGTCACTTGGTATCGGGTCGGCGACGCGCTCACCGGCAGTGCCGCGCGAGTGAAGCTCGAAACGCTGAAGGCGAAGCTGCTTGGCGGTTCGCAGGCGGGCGTCGCGGTGCTGGTCTCCGCCGAGGGCGCGCAGGGCGAGACGCGCCCCGCCATCGAACGCTTCCTCGCCGCGCTCGGGCCGGTCGAGGGGCTTGCGGATCGCGCGTCCGGAGCCGATTAGGCGCGCGTGCTCTTCCTGTCCCGTCCTTGAGGCGATGAAACGCTGATGTGCGGCATCGCCGGCCTCTATTATCCCGCCACGCCCAAGCCGGTCGACCCGGCGCGCGTGGATGCGATGACGACGGCGCTCGCCCATCGCGGACCCGACGGGGCGGGGGTGTGGACTGCGCCCGGCGTGGGTCTCGGCCATCGCCGGCTCGCGATCATCGATCTGGAAAGCGGCGCGCAGCCGATGGCGACGCCCGATCTGTCGCTCGTCACTGTCTTCAACGGCGAGATCTACAATTTCCGCGAAGTGCGTGCCGAGCTGGAGGCGCTGGGCGCCCGGTTCGAGACGCACAGCGATACCGAAGTGCTGCTGCACGGCTGGCGCGCGTGGGGGCCCGATCTGCTCGAGCGGCTGAACGGCATGTTCGCCTTCGCGCTCTACGACGCGCAGCGCCGCAGCCTCTTCCTCGCGCGCGACCGATTCGGAGTGAAGCCGCTTCACTATGCTGAATTGTCCGACGGCGCGGTCGCCTTCGCCTCCGAGCTCAAGGGGCTGCTCGCGCACCCGCTGTTCCGCCGCAGCCCCGATTTCCGCGCCGTCGAGGATTACATGGGCCTCGGCTATGTGCCCGATGACGCGTCGCTGCTTGCGGGCGTGAAGAAGCTCCCGGCCGGGCACTTCCTGCTGCTCGAGCGCGGCAAGCCCGTGCCGGCGCCGGTGCGCTGGTTCGATGTCGACTTCTCGAACCGCGCGACCGGCAAGCCGCGCGATCTCGAGGCCGAGCTGATCGACCGGATGCGCGCGGCGGTGCGTAGCCGGATGGTGGCGGACGTGCCGCTGGGCGCCTTCCTCTCGGGCGGAGTCGACAGTTCGGCGGTGGTCGCGCTGATGGCGGAGGCGAGCAAGGCCGCGGTCAAGACCTGCACCATCGGCTTCGACGAGGCCGATCATGACGAGACCGCGTATGCGCAGCGCGTCGCCGAGCGATTCGCCACGCGCCACCACAGCCGCATGGTCGCGTCGGACGATTTCGCGCTGATCGACACATTGGTCGCCGCGTTCGACGAGCCGTTCGCCGACGCCTCGGCGCTGCCGACCTATCGCGTGTGCGCGCTGGCGCGGGAAAGCGTGACGGTGGCGCTATCGGGCGACGGGGCGGACGAAGCGTTCGCCGGCTATCGGCGCTACCGTTTCCACGCCGCCGAGGAGCGGGTGCGCGACCTGCTGCCGCAGCGTTTTCGCGAGCCGGTGTTCGGCACGCTGGGGCGTCTCTACCCCAAGGCCGATTGGGCGCCGCGCCCGTTCCGCGCGAAGACGACGCTGCTCGCGCTCGCCGAGGGGGGCGAGTTCGCCTATCCCAAGGCGGTCGGCGTCACGCACCCCGGGCTTCGCCGCCGGCTCTACACCGAACGCGCGATGGCTGCGCTGGGCGGCCACCGCGCCGAGCAGCGCTATGTCGAGGCGATGCGCCAGGCGCCGGCGCGCACCGGCCTCGATCGCGCGCAATATGCCGATATCCGACACTGGCTGCCCGGCGACATCCTGACCAAGGTCGATCGCGCGAGCATGGCAGTGAGTCTCGAGGCGCGCGAGCCGCTGCTCGATCACCGCCTCGTGCAGTTCGCTGCCACCTTGCCGCCGTCGCTCCGCATCAAGTCGGGGCAGGGCAAGTGGCTGATGAAGAAGGTGCTCGAACCCTATCTGCCGAACGAGATCCTCTATCGGCCGAAAATGGGGTTCGTCACGCCGGTGAGTGCCTGGTTCCGAAAGGCGCTCGCCGAGGAAGCGGCGCGGCTCGCCCAGTCGCGCATGCTCAAGGACAGCGGCTGGTTCGATCTGGAGGTCGTCGGCACGCTCGCTGCCGACCACCGCGCGGGCCGCGCCGAGCACGGCCGCACGCTGTGGCAGCTGCTGATGCTCGAACGCAGTCTGACGCGGCTGTTCGGCTGAACCTCAGCGCCGGCGGCGCATCCGCCGCGCGACGCCCATCGCGACCACGCCACCGCCCAGCAGCACGATCGTGCCCGGCTCGGGCACCGACGTCGGCGACCCGCCGCCGTGATTGCCGTGGCCGCCGCCACCATGGCCACCGCCGCCGGGGCCGCCGGGAACCTTGTCCATCGCCAGGGCCGTGCCCGGGATCGCTGCCAATACTGCGGCGGCAATGATAAAGCGCTTGCGCATCTGCGTCTCCTTCGCTGCTGTCGCGGGAAGGAGCACGCAGGACCAGTGCCAGAACGCGGTTTCCACACGAAAGCGGGCGCATCGCTGGTTAACGCGTCCGAGCCGAGGATGGTTACTGTCAGATTACCCGACAGTGCCGGCGCGCCGGGGGAACGAAGGCGCGGTGCCGCGCTTTGCATCGCATGGGCGCTCGGCTATGGCGCTCGCCAAATCTCACCCAAGTTCGGAGAGCTCCCACGTGAAGGACGTTCTGGTAATCGGTGCGGGCGGCGTCGCCTCGGTCGCGGTCCACAAAATGGCCAAGAATCCCGATCTGTTCGGCAAGATCACCGTCGCCAGCCGTCGCCAGTTCAAGTGCGACGAAATCGCAAAGTCGGTGAAGGAGCGTTTCGGCGCCGACATCGCCACCGCGCAGGTCGATGCCGACGACATCGACCAGACGGCGGCGCTGATCGAGAAGGTGAAGCCGGCGCTCGTCGTCAACCTGGCGCTGCCCTATCAGGATCTGTCGATCATGGAGGCCTGCCTCAAGACCGGCGTCCACTATCTCGACACGGCGAACTACGAGCCGCGCGACGAGGCGAAGTTCCAGTATAGCTGGCAATGGGACTATCACGACCGTTTCAAGCAGGCGGGGCTGATGGCGCTGCTCGGCTCGGGCTTCGATCCGGGCGTCACCAGCGTTTTCGCCATGTACATCAGGAAGCATCTGCTCGACCGGATCGAGACGCTCGACATCCTCGACTGCAACGGCGGCGATCACGGCCAGCATTTCGCGACCAACTTCAATCCCGAGATCAACATCCGCGAGATCACGGCGCCGGCGCGCCACTATCAGGACGGCGAATGGGTCGAAACGCCCGCGCTCGAAAAGCGTCAGGTGTTCAACTTCGACGAAGTCGGCACCAAGAACATGTACCTCATGTACCATGAGGAGCTGGAAAGCCTCGCCAAGCATCTGCCCGAGATCAAGCGCATCCGCTTCTGGATGACCTTCGGCGAGCAGTATCTTACGCATCTCAAGGTGCTGCAGAACGTCGGCATGACCTCGATCGAGCCGATCCTCTACGAAGGCCGCGAGATCGTGCCGCTCCAGTTCCTGAAGGCGGTGCTGCCCGAGCCCTCGACTCTCGGCACGACGACCAAGGGCAAGACCAACATCGGCGACATCGCCACCGGCGAGAAGGACGGCGCGCAGAAGACGGTCTATGTCTACAACATCTGCGACCATGAAAAGGCGTATGAGGAGACCGGCAACCAGGCGGTGAGCTACACCACCGGCGTTCCGGCGATGATCGGCGCCGCGCTGATGCTGAACGGCACTTGGAAGGGCGAGGGCGTGTTCAACATGGAACAGTTCGATCCCGATCCGTTCATGGACATGCTGAACGATCACGGCCTGCCCTGGCAGGTGAAGGAACTGCCCGAGCCTCTGCGGTTCTGATCGATCGACTCTCCCCCGCAAGGGGAAGGGCGACCATGCACGGCATGGTGGAGGGGGAGGAGCGCGAGTCCCTCCTTCGGTGGAGCGTCCCCTCCATCACCGCCTTCGCCGGCGGTTCCCCTCCCCGTACCGAGGAGGAAAGATGATGACCGATTCCCGCACCCATGCGCCCGCCATGACCACCAAGTCGGGTGGGGCGGGGGATTTCGTCCGGCTCGACCTCGATCGCGTGCCCTCGCCCTGCTTCGTGGTCGATCGGGCGGCGATCGAACGCAACCTGGCGGTGCTCGCCGACGTCCGCGATCGTGCCGGCATCAAGCTCCTGCTGGCGCTCAAGGCTTTCTCGATGTGGTCGCTCGCCGATCTCGTCGGCGAATATCTCGACGGCGTGGCGACTTCCGGGCTGTGGGAGGCGCGGCTCGGCCGCTCCTATTTCCGCGGCGAGGTCGCCACCTATTGCGCCGGCTACAAGGCCGATGAGATGGACGAGGTGTTCGCGCTCTCCGATCACGTCATCTTCAATTCGCCCGGTCAGGCCGCGCGGTTCCGCGAGGCGGCGGCCGCCGCGCGCGCGCGTGGCGAGACGTTCGACATCGGCCTGCGCCTCAATCCGATGCACTCGGAAGGCGAAGTCGCCAAATATGATCCCGCCCAGCCGCATTCGCGGCTCGGTCATCCCGCCGACCAGCTGCGCCCCGAGCATCTCGAGGGGATCGACGGCATCCATATCCATGCCCTGTGCGAGCAGGATTTCCCGCCGCTCCGCCGCACCTGGGAAGCGCTGAAGCCGCGGCTCGCCCCCTATCTCGGGCAGCTCAAATGGCTCAACTTCGGCGGCGGCCATCATATCACCCGCGCTGACTATCAGCGCGACGATCTGGTCGATTTTCTGAAGCAGGTGCGCGCCGAGACCGGCTGCGACGTGATCCTCGAACCCGGCGAGGCGATCGCGCTCGATGCGGGCGTGCTCGTGGGCGAGTTCGTCGACGTGTTCGACAACGGCATGCCGATCGGCGTGCTCGACATCTCAGCGACCTGCCACATGCCCGATGTGATCGAGGCGCCCTATCGTCCCGCGCTGCTGGGCGAACCGGCCGACGGCGGCGTGCTGGTCCGGCTCGGCGGACCGAGCTGTCTCGCCGGCGACATTCTCGGCGACTTCCGTTTCGCCGCGCGGCCCGAGCCCGGCGAGCGGATCGCCTTCCTCGATCAGGCACATTATTCGATGGTGAAGACGACTACCTTCAACGGCGTCCCGCTGCCGTCGATCGCGCTCTGGGACAGCCGCGACGACAGCCTGGAGATCGTCCGCGAATTCGGCTGGGAAACGTTCCGGGACCGGCTGAGCTAGCGCCTGCGCGCAAAGCGGTCTCCGATCGTCAGCAGTACCAGCAGCGCCGCCAGCCCCGCGCCGATCGCAATCGAGGTCCAGCGCACGGGCGAGATCAGCTCGCCGATGTCCTTCGCGGCGCCGATCACGCCCAGCAGCGCCAGCGCCAGCAGGATGCGGTTGGTCCGCGCCTGCCCATAGCTGCCCTTCAGATTGGATACGTCCTCGATCAGCGCCTCGATCCGATCGACCGTTTCATGGGTGCGCTGGAAGCGCGCATCGGTCCCCATCGACTGCTGCACCGCCGCCAGCGCCTCGCGCTCGCGCGGGTAGCGAAAGAGATTGCCCGATCGATAGATCGATGCCCAGCGGAACAGCGTCAGCCGGCGCTCGAGATTGCGTTCGATGATCCGGTTGCCCGACCCGAAGAAGTGGATTGCGGTGTCGAGCACTTGCGCCACGTCCGACATCGGCTCGGATCGTGCCGCGATCCGATCGGCGTCGTAGAGCATCCTGTCGAGCTGCGCTTCCATGTCGCATACGATCAGCTCGTCGTGCGTCGCCACCAGCCATTTCAGCAGCAGATAGGGGCAGGTGCCGATTTCCGGGCGCTTCGCATTGAAGGTGCGCCAGCTCTTGGCGACTTCCATCAGAAAGCACGGATGCACGTACATCGCTGATTCGACCGAGCGGTAGGTCGCGCGCGTCGAGTCATGGACTTCCGATTCGTCCTGATAGGGAAAGTCGGGAATCCCCTGCGCCAGGCCGGCGAAGACGAGCAGACTGCGCGCGAAATCGTCGTCCGTACCGCGATGCGGCGGCTGCGCCCCGGGCGGCGACGCCGCGATCGCCTTCTCCCATTCGGCGTCGATCAGGCTGGTTCCCGATCCCTGGCCGCGATCGCCATCGAACAGTCGCTCGGCGCGCTGCGCGGTGTCGAGCAGCCGCTCATCCTCGATCGCGACGCACAGGCTGCGCAGCGCATCGGGCGCGAGCGGCCTGCGCCGGTCCTGCGGGCGGAGCAGGCCGTGCCGGCGCAGGATGCTGGCGACTCCGTTCGGGGCTTCCACTGCCTCCGCTTCCAGCAGCTGCAACCGCCGTTCCGCCAGCGCGAGAAGCGACAAGGGCGGACGGCCGGTTTCCGCCTCCCACTCGAATCCGAGATACTCGGCATCGTCGATCCGAAGCTCCGGCTCGATCGCGAGCTGCTGGAGCTGGAGCACGCCATATTCGTCGAGCGAATCGACCGGATCGAGCGGCTGAGTGAGCGTCAGCACATAGAAGATCCGGCCGCTCTCGAAGACGCAGAAACCGTCCTGCAGGCGCAGCGCTGTTCGTCGCGCCGCGTCGGGGACGTGGAGCTCGGTGCATTTGCCTTCGAACTCGTAGCGCCAGCATTCGGGCCGGATCAGCGTCAGCCGCCGCTCGGCGCTGTCGATCGCGCTTCCGCTCGCCGCGAAGATCAGCGGTCGGCCGTTGCTCCCGATGCCGCCGTTCGTCACGTCGTCGAGGAACGAGCGGAGCGGCTCGACCAGGCAGGCATGGGTGGCGCTGCCGGTTTCGCGCGCCAGCGCCGCCTGGATGTCGCGCAGGCGAAAGGCCGTGCGCGCCGGCTCGGTCCGGCGCCGCCCGACGCGCCAGCCGGCCGCCTTTTCCAACGTCAGTTCGAAGGCATAGCTGAACGCCGTTGCCCGCAGCTGGCCGAAGATCGGCACTTCGCGAAAGGTTCGACCGTCACTCGCCGCGGATTGTCTCTGAAGCTGCATCCTCGCCCCCCGGAGCGGAGCCTAGCGCCGCTCCCCCCGGTGTTCCAGCGCCACGAGTCGCTCGCGGAACCCGCCGGAGCCGTCCTGCGGAGGAACGCCGTGCAGCGCTTCGAGCAAGGGCGCCGGGTCGAGCAGTGCGACCGATGCTCCGCGTTGGCAGTCGGCATCAAGGGCGGTGAGCTGCCGCGAAACCTCGGCTACCGTGTCGATCGGGGCGCCCTTCAGCACCGAAATGGCGAAGAACCGGCGTAGATGGCCGCCCAGAACGCATGCCGACAGTGCATCCTCCGGCGCTCCGAGCACGGCATAGACCAAGCTGTCCTCGGGCGCGCGGTCGGGCGCGAGCGGCGGCTGAACATAGGGGAAGTCGACGATCCGCGCGCCCAGCCTTGCCCAGATGCGCAGCCGGTCGACCTGGTCGATCCCGGCGGCTTCGCTGTCGCGCACATAGTCCTCGGCGGTCATCCGGAACGGATCGTTCTGCTCGAGGAAGAGCAAGGGGGCCCCGCCCTCGCGAAAGCGCGCCGCCACTGCGCCACGGACCGCCGCCACCAGCGGTCGCAGCAGTCCGCGCCCGCGCGCCTCGGGCAGGAGGTAGACATAGTTGAGGTTGGCGGTGGCCTGCATGCGGCCGCGTCCGTCCGGGACGAGCGTCGCCAGCAGGTTCGCGCCGCCGACCGGCGCTCCGTTCACCTCGGCCAGCGCTACCCATTCGACGAACGGCCCGTACCGCGCCTCGATCGTCTTGCGTGCGTCGCCGTGGTTCAGTTCCAGGCACGCGCGCAGCCCGGCTTCGTCCTCCTTCTCGTCAGGCAGGATGAAAGCACGGTCATACCCTGCGAAAAACGCATCGAAGACGGCGCCGTTGCCGCGATCGGACGTGCGAAGCGTCAGCTGGGGAAGGGAATCCGCCATTGCCGTCGGCATAGGAGAGAGCGGGGCGGTTGCGAAGCCTTGCGCATCCAACCGCCCCGTCCTGGGCCCTCAGCGTGCGCCGATGCGCACCACATTGTCGGCCGGCTCCTCATAGGCGCCGTCATAGAGCGACTCCATCGGTTCGTCCCCGACGATCACCGTCGCGTCCGAGCCGAAGCCGTTGAACGCGGTCCGCATCGCCGAGCCATAGGCCCCGAGCATGCCGATCTCGATATAGTCGCCCGCGCGGATGTCCGCCGGCAGATCGAACGGTCCCGCCATATGGTCGAGATCGTCGCAGGTCGGGCCATAGAAGCTGAACGCCATGTCCTTCGCGCGCGACTCCTCGTCGCGCAGCAGCCGAACCGGAAAGCGCCAGCCGATATGCGCCGCGTCGAACAGCGCGCCATAGGCGCCGTCGTTGATGTACAGCTCGTCGCCGCGGCGCTTCTCGACGCGGACGATCAGCGAGCTGTATTCGGCGCACAGCGCGCGGCCCGGCTCGGCCCACAGTTCGGCCGAATAGCTGATCGGCAGATCCTCGAAGGTGCGGTGGATCGTCTCGAAATAGCGCTCGAGCGGCGGGGGCTCCATGCCGGGATAGCTCGACGGGAAACCGCCGCCGACGTCGATGACGTCGACCAGCACCGATGCCTCGACGATCGCGATGCGCACGCGCTCCATCGCCTGCGCATAGGCGTCGGGCGACATCGCCTGGCTGCCGACATGGAAGCACACGCCCAGCGAATCGGCTGCCTGGCGCGCCGCCTGGAGCAGTTCCTTCGCCTCGCCCTGGCCCGCGCCGAACTTCGCCGCGAGGCTCAGCTTGGAAAGGTCCGACGAGACGCGCAGCCGCACGCAGAGCGTCAGATCCTCGGCGCCGCGCGTGGCGCGGACGATCTTCTCCAGCTCTTCCATCGTATCGAGCGAGAAGACGCGCACGCCGTGCTGGAAATAGGCTTCCTCGATCGCCTCGACTGCCTTCACCGGGTGCATGAAGCACAAGGTGGCGTCGGGAAGCGTCCGCGCGACCATTCGCACTTCGCCGATCGACGCCACGTCATAGTGCGTGATGCCGTTGTCCCAGAGGATCTCGATCAGTTCGGGCGAGGGATTGGCCTTCACGGCATACATCGACCGGCCCGGAAACTTCTCGACGAAGAATCGGGCTGCCCGTGCCGCGGCATGCGGACGGACGAGCGTGACCGGCTCCACCGGGCACGTCACAGCGATGTCGTAGCCGCTACCGGCTTCGATACGGGCGGTAGCTAGCCCCAGCGCGCGATGATGCTTGGCCAATTCAAGGGACCTCCAACGGGTAGTTCGACACAAAAGCTGCCTTGCGGTTGGAAGTCCCATGGGGCAGCGGATGCGCCACATAGGGGCGCCACTCCCCTATGTAAAGTGTGTAGGGTGCCGGAGTTTCATTGCGAGGGCGAACCGTGACGATCGTGCGACAACCGACCCGCGCCGGCGTGCGCGATGCTGCGGCGAAAGTCGCGGCAATCCTGCCCCCTTCTCCGGTGCTGACCGCACCAGTTGGGGGCGAAATCATCGCTTTCAAGGCCGAGTGCCTGCAACCGATCGGCGCGTTCAAGCTGCGTGGTGCCTGGCACCGGCTGACCGCGCTCGACGAAGCGGCGCGCGAAAAGGGAGTGGTCGCCTTCTCCTCGGGCAACCATGCGCAAGGTGTCGCCTGGGCGGCGAAGCGGCTCGGCATCCCCGCGGTGATCGTGATGCCCGCCGACGCGCCCGCGGTGAAGCGCGAGGCAACGCTGGCGCTGGGTGCGGAGATCGTCGCCTATGACCGCGCGACCGAGAGTCGCGAGAAAATCGCTGCGCATCTCGCCCATGCGCGCGGCGCCACGCTCGTTCCCAGCTTCGACGATGCCTGGGTGATCGAGGGGCAGGGGAGCGCCGGGATCGAAGCCGCCGCCCAGATGAGCGCGATGGGGCTCGGCGCGCCCGCGCAAATCCTCACTCCCTGTGGTGGCGGCGGTCTGGCGGCGGGGCTCGCGCTTGCGCTCCCCGATGCGGAAATGACGGTGGTCGAACCCGAAGGCTGGGACGACATGCGCCGCAGCCTCGAATCGGGCTGGATCGAGCCGGTCGGCCCGAACCCGCCGCCTACTGCGTGCGACGCGCTCCAGACGAAGGAGGTTTCGCCGCTCACCTTCGGCGTTCTGGCGAATCGCGGAGTCGCTGGGTTGGCGGTCAGCGAGGCCGAAGTGCGCGCTGCGCAGCGCTGGGCTGCCCGCAACCTGCGCGTCGTGGTGGAACCGGGCGGCGCCGTCGCACTCGCCGCGCTGCTCGCGGGCAAGGCGGAGCCGAAGGCGGGAATGCTGGTGATCCTCTCTGGCGGCAACGTCGATCCCGCCGCCTATGGTGCAGTGCTGTCGAGCGGCGAGCCCGTGCGCACCGCTGCACGCGCCGAGGAGAATCCGGCATGACCGGCGAACTTTCCCCGCTCGCCAGCACCACAATGGCGCTTGCCGTGCTGGCGGTCTTCGCGCTTGCCGGGGGCGGCAGCTGGATGATCGCGAAGCAGCATGACCGGACCAAGGGCGTGCTGATGCTGGTCTGCGCCGCCGTGGTGCTCGGCAATGTGCTGATCTGGGTGGTCTAGCCTCGGCGTCAGCCTGAGGGCTGGTTCGCCGGGCTCGGGGGGCGTTGCGCCGCGATCCGCCGCAGCAGCCGAAGATGGAACAGGTGGACCAGAAGGAAGGTGCCGCCCATCGCGCCGATGCCCTTCAGCCCGCGTTCGCTGCCCTCGGGCACCAGCAGCGCGAGCAGCAGCATCAGCGGCAGCGCCACGGCGGGGATGAACCAGAGCAGCATGCGTCGCGCGGCAGGCTGCACCGTGCCCGGCATCGACCGAAGCGTGCGGCCCGCGAGCAGCGACAGGCCGCCGGTGAGCCCCAACGTCGCCGCCGTCAGCGCCAGCCCGGCGCCGGTCACCGGATCGGCGAGTTCGGGTCGAGCCGCATGTCGAGATAGTTGTCGACGCTGCCCATCAGCTGATCCATCTCGTCCTGGAAGAAGTGATTGGCGCCCGGGATGGTGTCGTGATGAATGGTGATGTGCTTCTGGGTGCGCAGCTTGTCGACCAGCTTCTGCGTAGCGCCCGGGGTCGCGACTTCGTCATTCTCGCCCTGGATGATGATGCCCGAGCTGGGGCAGGGCGCCAGGAAAGTGAAGTCGTACATGTTCGCCGGCGGCGCGATCGAGATGAAGCCCCGGATCTCCGGGCGCCGCATCAGCAGCTGCATGCCGATCCAAGCACCGAAGCTGAAGCCGGCGACCCAGGTGGTCGATGCTTCGGGGTGGAAGCTCTGCACCCAGTCGAGCGCGCTCGCCGCATCGGATAGCTCGCCGACGCCATTGTCGAACGTGCCCTGGCTCTTGCCCACGCCGCGGAAGTTGAACCGCAGCGTCGCGAAGCCGCGGCGCTGGAACGTCTTATAGAGTTCCTGCACGATGCGGTTGTTCATCGTGCCGCCCGACGAGGGGTGCGGGTGCAGGATCATCGCCACCGGCGCGCGCGGCTTGGGAGCGGGGGCGAAACGGCCTTCGAGGCGGCCTTCGGGGCCGGGAAAAATGACTTCGGGCAAGGCGGACCTGCTGGGCTGCGGCGCTGTGGCGCGGGATGAGGTTGGGGCTATATAGGCGCGACCATCGTCCGCGCAAATGCCTGGAGTTGCCGCTTGGCCACCGACCGTCTCTATCTCGATCATGCCGCCACCACCCCGCTGCTCACCGAGTCTCGCGAATCGGTAGCGCAGGGGCTGGCGGCATGGGCGAATCCGTCCTCGCCCTACACCGAGGGCCGCGCAGCGCGCAGCGCGCTGGAGGACGCGCGCCGTCGCATCGCCGCCGCCTATGGCTGGTCGCACGAAACGATCCTGACGAGCGGCGCGAGCGAGGCCGTCGCGCTGGCGCAGGGACGTGCGAAGGTCGCCACGCGTCTCATCAGCGCGATCGAGCATCCGGCGGTGCGCCGCGCCTCGGGCGGGGCGCCGCAGCTTGCCGTTGGTGCCGATGGCCGGCTGGTGCTCGCCGCGCTCGAAGCCGAGCTCGCGCAGGCCGAGGGACCGGTGCTGCTGACGCTGCAATGGGCGAACAACGAAACCGGCGTGCTGCAGCCGGTCGCCGAAGCCGCCGCGCTGGTTCACGCCGCCGGTGGGCTGGTGATGGTCGATGCCGCGCAGATGCCGGCGGGCTGGGACGAGGGCGTGATCGCCGACCATGCCGATTTCGTCGCCGTCTCGGCGCACAAGCGCGGCGGCCCGCCCGGCATGGGGGCGCTGCTGGTGCGCGATCTCGCCACGCTCACTCCCGGCGGCGGGCAGGAAAAGGGCTATCGCGGCGGGACGGAGAATCTCCCGGGAGCACTCGGCTTCGCGGCTGCGCTGGAGGTGGCGGAGGACCGCGCGGCGATGGCCGCGCTGCGCACGCGCCTCGACAGCGCGATCGAAGCGGCGGGGGGCGAGACGGTCGCGCGCGATGCGCCGCGCTCGCCTGCGATCGCCGGCTATCGCATGTCCGGCGTCGCCGCGGCGGTGCAGCTCGTCCGCTTCGACATGGCGGGAATCGCGATTTCCTCGGGCAGTGCCTGTTCGTCGGGCAGCGTGAAGCCCAGCCATGTGCTGAGCGCAATGGGCTGGGACGAGGCGGCGGCGCGTGAAGTGATCCGCGTCAGCTTCGGCCGCGGCACCACCGCCGCCGACGTCGATCGCTTCGCGCAGGCCTGGAGCGCGATCGCCCGCGACGTTCGGGATCGCGCCGCGTGATCTATCTCGACTATCAGGCGACGACGCCGCTCGCGCCCGAGGCGCTGGCGGCGATGCTGCCCTGGCTCGAGACGCAGCACGCCAATCCCCATTCGCCGCACGCGCCCGGCCGCGCCGCCGCCGCCGTCGTCGAAGCGGCGCGTGATCGGGTGGCGGCGCTGCTGCCGCCGGGAGGCACGCTCGCCTTCACCAGCGGCGCGACCGAGGCGCTCAACTGGGCGCTGAAGGGCGCCGCGCCCGGCCGCATCGTCACTCAGGCGACCGAGCATGCCGCCGTGCTCGACACGGTTGAGGCGCTGCGCGCGCAGGGGCGCGAGGTGGTGGTGCTGCCGGTCGATGGCGACGGTATCGTCGATCTCGACGCCGCGCGCGAGGCGATTGCCCCCGGCACCGCGCTGATCGCGTGCATGCTGGTCAACAACGAGATCGGAACGATCCAGCCGGTCGGCGAACTCGCGCGGCTGGCGCATGAAGTCGGCGCGCTGATGCTGTGCGACGCGGTGCAGGGCTATGGGCGCGTGACGATTCCCGAAGGCCCCGATCTGATCGCGCTGTCGGCGCACAAGATCCACGGGCCGAAGGGGGTCGGTGCGCTGTGGATCCGCGACGGCGTGGCGCTCGCGCCGCTGCTGCACGGCGGCGGGCAGGAGAAGGCGGGTCGCTCGGGCACGCTCAGCCCCGCGCTCTGCGCCGGTTTCGGCGCGGCGGCGAAGCTGATGGCCGAGCGGCGCGCGGACGACGACGCCCATGTCCGCCGCCTGTTCGACCATGCGCTCGATCGCCTGACCGGGTGGCGGCTCAACGGCTCCGCCACCGCGCGCTATCGCGGCAATCTCAACCTCCGCCGCGACGGGCTCGACGTCGCGCGGCTGATGTCCGACCTGCGCGACATCGCCTTTTCCGCCGGCTCGGCCTGTGCCAGTGGCTCGGGCCGGTCGAGCCATGTGCTGCGCGCGATCGGCCTTTCTGAAGCGCAGGCGCGGTCGAGCATCCGGCTCGGCTTCGGCCGCTACACCACGCAAGAGGAATGGATGACCGCGCTCGACCGCATCGACGCCGCCGCCGCCGCGCAGAAAGTCGCGGCATGACTCGCATCCGCTTCGTCGCGCGCGACGGCAGCGTCCAGCAAGTCGACGCACCCGATGGCGAGCGGCTGCTCGAGGTCGCGCAGAACGTCGGCCAGCCGCTCGAGGGCACCTGCGAGGGCCAGATGGCCTGCTCGACCTGCCACGTCATCGTCGACGCGAAGGATTTCGATCGCCTCGCGCCGCCCAGCGAGGAGGAGGAGGACATGCTCGATCTCGCGCTCGGTGCCACGCGCACCAGCCGGCTCGCCTGCCAGATCGAAGTCGCGCCCGAGCTCGACGGCTTGACCGTTCACTTGCCGCCCGAACATCGCGACATGCAGGGCCGCTGAGACCGTGCGCTCCGTGCATATCGGCCGCCGCGATCTGATCGTTCGCGCCGCGCTGCTCGCGCTGGCCGGATGCGCGCGCCCGACCGCTGCTGCCGCAGCCGGTCCGCTCGCCGCGATCCGCGAGCGGACCGGCGGCCGCCTCGGCGTGGCTGCGCTCGATACCGGCAGCGGCAGGCGGATCGGACTCGATGCCGACGGCCGCTACGCGATGTGCTCCACCTTCAAGCTGCCGCTCGCCGCCGCCGTGCTGCGCGAGGTCGAGCGCGGCGCGCTCTCGCTCGACACGCCGATCCGCTTCGGCGCCGACGATCTCGTTCCCTATGCGCCGGTGATCGAGGCGAATCTCGCCGCGGGCACGCTCACCGTCGCCGAACTATGCGCAGCGGCGGTGACGGTGAGCGACAATGTCGCGGCCAATCTGCTGCTGCGACTGATCGGCGGACCGGCGGCGATGACCGCTTTCTTCCGCGATGCCGGTGACGCCGCGAGCCGGCTCGACCGCTGGGAGCCCGATCTCAACACCAATCTGCCCGGCGATCCGCGCGATACCACCACGCCCGCCGCGATGCTGGTGACGGCCGAGCGGTTGCTGCTCGGCGACATGCTTTCCCCTGGCTCTCGCGCACGTCTCGCAGACTGGATGACCGCCTGCCGCACCGGGCTGAACCGGCTGCGCGCCGGCTTCCCGCCCGAATGGCGCGCCGGCGACAAGACCGGCACCAGCGGCAACGGCGCCGCCAACGACGTCGCCATCGCCTGGCCGCCGAACCGCGCGCCGATCCTGATCGCCTGCTACGTCGATTCGCCCGATGCGAGCCCCGAGCAGCGCGACCGCACCCATGCCGATGTCGCGCGCGCGGTGGTGCAGGTGTTCGCATGACATTGCGTTTCGCGGCGCGCGCGCCTATCTCGCGCCCGGGAGTCGGGCGGACGTAACTGTCGCCAACCCGGTCAGGTCCGGAAGGAAGCAGCCGTAACGACCGCGTTGCGGGTCGTTCCGGCTCCCACCTCAGTCTCAGGCGAGCTTGTTCGCTCTCGGCTGCACGCGGCACCAACGGCCGCTCCGCAATGCCCCTGTTCCTCGCCCGCCGCTCCAGCGGCCCGGCCGATCCGCGAGCGTCATGACCTTTTCGAATCTCCCCCCGATCCTTGCCGAAGCGCTTGCCGAGCGCGGCTATGCCGAGCCGACTGCGGTGCAGGCCGCCGTCCTGGCCCCCGATGCCGCCGGCCGCGACCTGATCGTTTCGGCGCAGACCGGATCGGGCAAGACCGTCGCCTTCGGTCTGGCGCTCGCCGGCGATCTGCTCGATCGGTTCGACGCGCCGGCCGAACGGCCGCTCGCGCTCATCATCGCGCCCACGCGCGAACTCGCGCTTCAGGTCAGCCGCGAGCTGCAATGGCTGTTCGCCAAGGCGCACGCCCGGATCGCCACCTGCGTCGGCGGCATGGACGCCTCCAAGGAGCGGCGCGCGCTGCGCGGCGGTGCCCATATCGTCGTCGGCACGCCGGGGCGGCTGCGCGATCATCTCGAACGCGGCGCGCTCGATCTCTCCGCGCTCGGCGCGGTGGTGCTCGACGAAGCCGACGAGATGCTCGACATGGGTTTCCGCGAGGATCTCGAGGAAATCCTCGATGCCACCGCCGCCGATCGCCGCACGCTGCTGTTCTCCGCGACGATGCCCAAGCCGATCGTCGCGCTCGCCCGGCGCTACCAGCGTGACGCGTTGCGTATCTCCACCGCGGGCGACGATCGCGGGCACGGCGACATCGCCTTTCAGGCGGTCACCGTCTCCCCCGCGGAGATCGAAGCCGCCGCGATCAACCTGCTGCGCTTCCACGAGGCGGAAACCGCGATCCTGTTCTGCGCCACGCGCGACAATGTCCGGCGGCTGCACGCCACGCTTCAGGATCGCGGCTTCGCCGTGGTCGCGCTTTCGGGCGAACATTCGCAGTCCGAGCGGAACCACGCGCTTCAGGCGCTGCGCGATCGCCGCGCGCGCGTTTGTGTCGCCACCGACGTCGCTGCGCGGGGGATCGACTTGCCGAGCCTCAGCCTCGTCATTCATGTCGAGATCCCGCGCGATGCCGAGACGCTGCAGCATCGTTCGGGCCGCACCGGTCGCGCCGGTCGCAAGGGCACGGCGGTGCTGATCGTGCCCTATCCGCGCCGCAAGCGAGTCGAATCGATGCTGCGCGGCGCTCGCATCCAGGCCGAGTGGATCGACGCGCCGACTCCCGAGACGATCCGTGCGCAGGATCGCGAGCGGCTGCTCGCCGATCTGCTCCAGCCCGCCGAGTTCGACGACGAGGATCGCGCGCTCGCCCAGCGGCTGATGGCCGAGCGCTCGCCCGAGGATATCGCCGCCGCGCTGGTCCGCGCGCATCGCGCCGCGATGCCGCAGCCAGAGGAGATGATCGAGAACACGCCCGAGGCACGCCGCGCCGCGCAGCAGGAGCGGCATCGCCCCGGCTTCGAGGATGTGGTCTGGTTCCGCGCCGACGTCGGACGCCGCCAGAATGCCGATCCGCGCTGGATCCTCCCGCTGCTGTGCCGCCGCGGCCACATCACGCGCAACGAAGTGGGCGCGATCCGGATCGCTGCCAACGAGACCTATTTCCAGGTGCCGCGCGCCATTGCCGGCAAGTTCACTGCCGCGCTTGCGCGCACCGCCCAGTCCGAGGGCGATGAGGAAAGCGTGCATATCGAGCCGTCCGAAGCCCCGCGCGACGTTGCGCGCGCCGGGCCCGGGCCGGAGGGAAGCCGGCGAGCCGCCGCCCCGCATCGCGCGCGCGAGGCTCGTTCGGGCGGGCCGAAGGGCCGCGCCGGTCCGAAGGGCGCCAGGGGAGCCAAGGGTGGGCCACGGGGGCATAAGGCGCGCCCGTCGTGACGCTGGCGATTCTCGTCGATGCCGACGCCTGCCCGGTGAAGGACGAGATCTACAAGGTCGCCTGGCGGCATGACGTGCCCGTCACCATCGTCAGCAACGGCTGGCTGCGCGTTCCCGATCACCCGCTGATCACGCGCGTCGTGGTGAGCGATGCGTTCGACGCCGCCGACGACTGGATTGCCGAGGCCGCCGGCGCCGGGCACATCGTGGTCACTGCCGATATCCTGCTCGCCGACCGCTGCCTCAAGGCGGGGGCGACCGTGCTGGCGCCCGGCGGCAAGCCCTTTACCGCCGATTCGATCGGCAGCGCCATCGCGACTCGCGCGATCATGGCCGATCTTCGCGCGGGCGGCGACCAGATCGGCGGCCCGCCGCCGTTCGGCAAGGCGGATCGCTCGAACTTCCTTCAGGCGCTCGACGCCGCGATCGTGCGGTTGCGGAAGCGCTGATCCGGGCGGCGGAGGGTTTGCGCTGTCCTACAGCCCGCCGCCCGTGCTACCGGGAACAAATGGAGATCACCCCTTCTCGGCAGCGCCGCTCCGCCTCCCGTCGCGCGCCTTCGCGCGCGCGGGGGCGCGCGCACGCGCTGAGGTGCGACTTTAGTGAGACCTTCGGCGGAAATCCGTGGTTTCGACATTCCCGCCCGCAGCGCCTAGATTGGCAGGCACGATGACCGATTCCTCGCTTGGCCTCGAAGAACCCCCGCAGCCGGTGAAGCCGGAGGCGTATCGCGTTCTGGCGCGCAAATACCGGCCGCAGACGTTCAGCCAGCTGATCGGGCAGGACGCGATGGTCACCACGCTGGGCAATGCGATCAAGCGCGACCGGCTGGCGCATGCCTTTCTGCTCACCGGCGTGCGCGGCGTCGGCAAGACCTCGACCGCGCGGCTCGTCGCCAAGGCGCTCAACTGCATCGGGCCGGACGGGCAGGGCGGGCCGACGATCGATCCGTGCGGCGTGTGCGAGCCGTGCGTCGCCATTGCCGAGGGGCGGCACATCGACGTGATCGAGATGGACGCCGCCAGCCACACCGGCGTGGACGACGTGCGCGAGATCATCGATGCGTCGCGCTATTCGGCGGTTTCCGCGCGCTACAAGATCTACATCATCGACGAAGTCCACATGCTCTCGAAGAATGCGTTCAACGCGCTTTTGAAGACGCTCGAGGAGCCGCCGGGCCATGTGAAGTTCCTGTTCGCCACCACGGAGGTGAACAAGGTGCCGGTGACGGTGCTCTCGCGCTGCCAGCGGTTCGATCTCCGCCGCATTCCGGCCGAATTGCTCGCCGCGCATTTCGCGCATGTCGCCGATGCCGAGGGAGTCGAGGCCGAGCCCGAGGCGCTGGCGCTGATCGCGCGCGCTGCCGAAGGATCGGCGCGCGACGGCCTGTCGATTCTCGATCAGGCGATCGCCCATGCCGATATCGAAGGCGGCGGTGTGAAGGCGGAAACGATTCGCGCGATGCTCGGCCTGTCCGATCGCGGGGCAATCCGCGAGTTGTTCGGCCTGCTGCTGGCCGGCGACGGGCAGGGGGCATTACGGGCGCTGCGGGCGCAATATGATCTCGGCGTCGACCCGCAGGCGGTGCTGCGCACCTTGCTGGAAACGGTTCACGGCGTCACGCTGGTCAAGCTCGGCACCGATCCGAGCACGGCGCAGCCGGCCGAGGAACGCGCGATGCTCGAGGAGTGGAGCGTCGACCTGTCGTTCCCCGCGCTCCACCGCCTGTGGCAGCTGCTGCTGAAGGGGCATGACGAGGTCGGCCGCGCGACGATGCCGATCGAGGCGTGCGAGATGGCGCTGCTGCGCGTGATCCATGCCTCGCAGCTTCCCGATCCGGGCGATCTCGCGCGTCAGATCGCCAGTGGCGCGGCGCCTGCCGCTGCCGCTCCCTCCGCACCGGCGCCCGCGGCTCCGGCGGTGCCGCGCGACATGGCCGAACTTGCCGCGCATCTGGAGGAGCACCGGCGCTTCCAGCTTGCGCAGCAGGTCCGCGACTATCTCCGCCCGGTCCGCTTCGAGCCGCCCGAGCTGGAATTCGGCGCGGCGCGCGCGCTGCCGTTCGATTTCGTGCGCGAGCTCGGCGCGGCGCTGCGCGATACCACCGGTGTTCATTGGCAGTTGCAACTGCGCGACGACGCCACAGCCCCTACATTGCACGAGATACAGACCGCGCGCGAAGCGTCGGAGCGTGAGGCCGTATTGCGCTCGCCCGTAGTGGCGGCGGCGCTCGAAGCCTTTCCCGATGCCGAGCTGATCGGCTGGAACCGACCCAGGAGCAAACAGGCATGAAGAATCTCGAAGACATCATGGCGATGGCGCAGAACGTCCAGAACGAGCTGCAAAAGGCGCAGGAAAGCCTCGACACGATCGAAGTCGAAGGCGCATCGGGCGGCGGCATGGTCAAGGTCCGCGCTTCGGCCAAGGGCCGGATCATCGGCGTCGACATCGACGAATCGCTGCTCCAGCCGTCCGAGAAGGGGATGCTCGAGGATCTGGTCGCGGCGGCGATCAACGATGCGCGCGCCAAGGCGGATGCCGCGAGCGCCGAGCAGATGTCGAAGATGACCAGCGGACTGCCGCTCCCGCCGGGGTTCAAGCTGCCTTTCTGAGCGCTGAACCGCTCGTTGTTTTTCCGTAACGGGAACGTCGTTTCGCTTCCTCCGTTCTGAGCGCCAGTCCAGTTGGAGGAAGCAAGATGACGGACGATCGCACGACCACCACCACGGCACCGGCGCCCGCGACGGCCCCGGCCGAGACGCACACCACCGTGATCGAGCGCCGCGGCAGCGGCGGCGGTCTTCTGATCGGCCTCGCCGTGCTGATCCTGGTGGTCGTCGGCGCCATCTTCCTGCTCAACCAGAGCAATCAGGAAGCGGCACAGACCGAGGCGATCACCGGTGCGGCGGAAAGCGTCGGCGATGCCGCGCAGAGCGTCGGCGATGCGGCACAGGACGCAGCCGACACCGTGACGAACTGATGCGGCTGGCAAACCGGTCCCTTCTCCGGGGACCGGGCCGCTTGGCTCGGCGTGAGGCGGCTAGCGCAGGCAGGCGTCGAGGCCCTGCGCCTCGATCGTGCCGATCCCCGCGCGGATGGTGTTGCCCCAGCGCCGGGTGAAGCCGGTCGGGGCGATGCCGGCGCGCTTCTTGGGAAGCGGCAGCACCGCCGCGATCTGGGCGGCTTCCTGCCGGCTCAGCCGGTCGGCGCCGTGTCTGAAATAGCGCTGCGCCCCGGCCTCGACGCCGAAGGTGCCGATCCCGGTCTCGGCCACGTTCAGATAGACTTCCATGATCCGGCGCTTGCCCCAGATCGCTTCGATGAGGACCGTGAAATAGGCTTCCAGTGCCTTGCGGAAATAGCCGCCGCCTTGCCACAGGAACACGTTCTTCGCGGTCTGCTGGCTGATGGTCGAGCCCCCCCGGATCCGCCCGCCCTGGCGATTGCGCTCCCAGGCTTGGCGGATCGCCTCGAAATCGAAGCCGTCATGGCTGCAGAACCGCGAATCCTCGCCGGCGATCACTGCGCGAGCCATATCGGGATCGATTCGCTCCAGCGGCTCCCAGTCGCGCCGGGCGCCATGGCCCTCGATCATATTGCCGATCATCGTCAGCGTGATCGGCGGCGGCACGAAACGATAGGCCGCGACCCACAGCACCGACAGCAGCACCAGCGCCACGATCAGTTTGACCAAACCCACCAGCAGGCGCCGGAGCAGTGGCTTGCGCTTGCGAGATCGTGCTTTTCGGGGAGGTACGGTCGCGCCCTCCTCGCCGAGCGGCTGGAGGTCCGGAAGCGGCCGCTCGCCGAGCGGCGCTCCCATGCGGACCGGCACCTTCGGCGCATCACGGCCGCCGGCCGGCCAGCCTTCGGGCGTGGCGATCTGCACCGGAGTATCGCTCGGCCCGCCCGGCCGATCCTGGTCGCTCTCGTCGCCGCCGCTGGTCATGCCCGATCGTCTGCCGCAGGTGCGCAGCGGCGGCAATTGCCTTTCGCAGCGCGCCTGTCGCCTTCTGGATCAGCCGGCAGGCAGCAGCCGCTTTTCGCCGGCGAGACGCATCATCGCCTTCTGGAGCTTCTCGAACGCGCGCACCTCGATCTGGCGAACGCGTTCGCGGCTGACGCCATAGACCTGGCTCAGTTCCTCCAGCGTCTTGGGATCGTCGGTCAGCCGGCGTTCGGTCAGGATGTGCTTCTCACGGTCATTGAGGTCGTCCATCGCCTCAACCAGCATCTCGTGGCGGACGTCGGCTTCCTGCGTTTCGGCGACGCGCTCGTCTTGCAGCGGCTCCTCGTCCGCGAGCCAGTCCATCCACTGGCTCTCCGAATCCTCGCGCATCGGCACGTTGAGCGAGGTGTCGCCGCCCATCGCCATGCGGCGGTTCATCGAGATGACCTCGTCCTCGGTGACGCCAAGATCGGTCGCGATCTTGGCGACATCCTCGGGCCGCAGGTCGCCGTCCTCGAACGCATCGAGCTTGGCCTTCATCCGGCGCAGGTTGAAGAACAGCTTCTTCTGGGCGGCGGTGGTGCCCATCTTCACCAGGCTCCACGAGCGCAGGATGAATTCCTGGATCGAGGCGCGAATCCACCACATCGCATAGGTGGCGAGGCGGAAGCCGCGATCGGGCTCGAACTTCTTCACGCCCTGCATCAGGCCGATGTTGCCCTCGGAGATCAGCTCCGAAACGGGCAGGCCATAGCCGCGATACCCCATCGCGATCTTCGCAACGAGTCGCAGGTGCGACGTGACGAGCTGCGCCGCTGCCTCGGTATCGCCATGCTCCTGAAAGCGCTTGGCAAGCATATATTCCTGCTCGGGCGCCAGAATCGGGAATTTCTTGATCTCGGCAAGATAGCGATTGAGGCTCGCCTCACCGCCGAGAGCGGGAATCGTCGCGGGGACGTTGCTGCCGCTAGCCATGATCATGTCTCCCTTCGAAGTTGGTGGGGGCGCTCTGCCATGCGAGTCTGCCACCGAAATTTATACGAGAAGCTTACCCAACAGTTCCTGCATGTCCGCAGGCATTTCGCTTCGGAACGCCAAAGCGTGGCTTTTCACCGGATGAATGAACCCGAGCTCGGCCGCATGCAACGCCTGGCGCCGGAAACCCAAGGTTTCCAGCATGCCGCGGTGAGCCGGTCGAGTCCGTCCATATACCGGGTCTCCAAGCAGCGGGTGCCCCAGCGAGGTCATATGGACGCGCACCTGGTGCGTCCGCCCGGTTTCCAGCCGGCACTCGACGAGCGCCGCCTCGCGCAGCGGCCGTACCATCCGATAATGAGTCACGGCGCGCTTGCCACTGCTAACGATCGCAACCTTCTTTCGGTTCGATGGCGATCGCGCGAGCGGCGCGTCCACCGAGCCTTCCGAAGGGCTGAGCCGCCCCGCGACGATCGCCAGATAGCGGCGGTCGATTGAATGGTCCTTGAACTGCCTCGCCAGCCCCTCGTGCGCCCGGTCGGTCTTGGCGGCCACGATCAGCCCGGATGTATCCTTGTCGATCCGGTGCACGATCCCGGGCCGTGCCACCCCGCCAATGCCGGAAAGCTGCCCGGCGCAATGGTGGAGCAGCGCGTTCACCAGCGTACCATCCAGATTTCCGGCAGCCGGGTGCACGACGAGCCCGGCGGGTTTGTCGACGACGATCAGATGCTCGTCTTCGTACGCAACCGACAGCGGGATATCCTGCGCTTCGTTGTGCGCCGGTTCGGGTTCGGGCACCGTCACGGTGAAGATACTGCCCGCCAGCGCCTTGCGCGCCGGATCACGCGCCAACCCCTCGGGCCCCTGGACCTGGCCGGACGCGATCAGCGCCTTCAGCCGCTCGCGGGAAAGGGTGGGGATCGCATCGGCGAGCGCGCGGTCGAGGCGCCAGCCGTCCGCCGCCTCCGCGATTTGTGCCTCAATGCTGGAAACCCCCCGGTTCATTCGTCATTCTAGATGGGAATGCGGACCCGGATTTCAAGATCGGTGCTGGACGGAATCCGGCAGGAATCGGCGGCTGCCGCTCCCTGCGAGGCGTGCGGGCTCCTGTTCGGCGCTGCAGCGGAAATCAGCGGCTGGCAAGCGACGGAAAATGTTGCCGAAACACCCGAGAGCCGGTTCGAAATCGATCCGGCCGCGTTGTTCGTCGCGCTGCGTGCCGAGCGGAGTGGGGGACAGGCAGTAGCTGGCTACTGGCATTCGCATCCGAACGGCTCGGCCGAGCCTTCGGCCACTGATAGGGAAATGGCGGCCGGTGATGGAAAACTATGGCTGATCGTGGCGGGCGAGATCGTGACGGCCTGGCGCTCGAACGGCACGGGCGGGTTTGATCCGATCGGGATCGATCCGATCGCGTGATCGTGCCTCCGCCACCTTCGCTTGATCCGGCGGGGGCGCTGCTGCAAAAGGCATCATGCAAGCTGGAGCGCATCCTTGAACATCAGCCCGACCGAATTCGCGAGTCTCCTCTGTTCCCGCCTGTGCCATGATCTGTTGAGCCCCGTCGGCGCGCTCAACAACGGGTTGGAGCTGCTGGCAGACGAGCATGATCCGGAAATGCGCGCGAGGTGCCTCGAGCTTCTCGGCGAAAGCGCACGGGCATCGGCGAACAAACTGAAGTTCTTTCGGCTGGCATTCGGCGCAGCGGGCGGTTTCGGCGAGACGGTCGATACGCGCGAGGCGCACGCCGCGATCGAGGGGCTGTTCGGTGACAACCATCGCGTGAAGGTCGGCTGGCTGATCGAGCATGCGACATTGCCGAAACAAGCCATCAAGGTGCTGCTCAATCTCGCGCTGATCGGCGGCGATGCACTGATCCGCGGCGGCCAGCTCGATATCGGCGCCGAAGTCGTCGACGGGCAGGTGGAGATCGTCGTCCGGGCCGACGGGCCGCGCATCGTGCTCGATCCCGAGCTGCGCGTCGCGCTAACCGGCGGGTCCGATGAAGTCCCGGTCACGCCGCGCGCGGCGGCGGCCTATCTGGTGCACGAACTGGTCGATCAGGGCGGGGGCGACTTGCAGGTGAGCCCGCCCGACGCGGAAGTGCTGCTCTTCGGCGCCGCATTCCGCGTCGGCTGACCGGCGCGGCACCCGAAGGCGCCGCGCCGAGAGGCGTCAACCCTTGATGTTGATGATCTGGCGCAAGCGGTGCCGGATCGTCACCAGATCCTCCTGCGCCGCCATCACCGCGCCAATGTCCTTGTAGGCGGCGGGGCTTTCGTCGAGCACGCCTTCGTCGACCCGGCACTCGATTCCCTTCACCGCCGCGCGATGCTGGTCGAGCGTGATCGATCGCTTGGCCTGGCCGCGCGACATCGTCCGTCCCGCGCCGTGCGAGCAGCTGCAGAAGCTCTGTTCGTTGCCCAGCCCCTCGACGATGAAGCTGCCGGTGCCCATCGATCCGGGGATGATACCCAGATCGCCCTTGCGCGCACGCACCGCGCCCTTGCGTGTCACCCACACGTCCGCGCCGAAGTGAGTCTCGCGCACGGCGTAATTATGGTGGCAGTTGATCGCCGCCTTGTCGGTCTTGAACGCCGGCAGGTGCTTGCGCAGCGCGTCGAGCGTGCGCGCCATCATGAGCTCGCGGTTGGCGAGCGCATAATCCTGTGCGAAGTGCATCGCCTCGATATAGTCGTCGAACAGTTGCGATCCTTCGCTGAGGAACGCCAGATCCTTGTCGGGCAAGTGGAAGTCGAGCGTCTCCTTCGCGATCGCTTCCTTCGCGGCGTTGATGAAATAGGTGCCGATCCGGTTTCCCGTTCCGCGCGAGCCTGAATGGAGCATCACCCACACGCGATCCGCCTCATCGAGGCACACCTCGATGAAGTGATTGCCGCCGCCCATCGAGCCGAGCTGATCGCCGGTCTTGCCGTCGATCTTGGGATGCTTGGCGAGGATCGCGCGCCAGCGGCTCTCGAACCGATCATACCAGGTCCGCGCCACCGAATTGGGCGTCGCCGCCCATCCGCCCTTGGCATGGTTGGCCTTCTGGTTCGTTTCCATCCCTTTGGGCACCGCGCGTTCGATCTCGGCACGGATCGCGCTCAGACTGTCGGGCAGCTGGTCGGCGGTCAGCGAGGTGCGCACCGCCATCATTCCGCAGCCGATGTCCACGCCCACCGCCGCCGGCACGATCGCCGCGCGCGTGGCGATAACCGAGCCGACCGTGGCGCCCATGCCCCAATGCACGTCCGGCATGCCCGCGATGTGGCTGTGGATGAACGGAAGCTGCGCAACGTTGCGCAGCTGCTGCATCGCGCCGGCCTCGAACGGACCCGCGCTGTCCCACAGCTTGAGGGGATTGGCTCCCGTCTCATGCGTCGAAAACTGCATCGTCGGACACTCCTGTCGCATGGCCCAAACGGCCGGTTGCTGCGCTTTTCAGGGTGTCTGCCGGACCCGTGGGTCCTCTGCCGTCGTCGCCAAGCCACACCCCGAACGGGTGCAGCGACCCGTTCCGTCAACCCTCGCGGGAGACGCTACCGACTTGCGGGTAGAGGCGGGTCGTGGCGGTCATAGCAGGATTCCAGTATCCGAAATGCCGCACCCAGGCAAGCGGAGCCATCCGGCTAACCGCGCCTTAACCACTTCTGCCCCAGGATGTCCGTGCGCATTGCCACCGGGGCCCCATGGACGATCTACTGCAGGAATTCATCGCCGAGACGCGCGAGACGCTGGAGGCACTTTCCGGCGAAATCGTCGCTTGGGAAGCGGCGCCGGGGGACCGGGCGCGGCTCGACGCGATCTTTCGCTTCGTCCACACGGTGAAGGGAAGCTGCGGCTTTCTCGATCTGCCGCGGCTCGGGCGGCTCAGCCATGCCGCCGAGGATGTGCTGGCGCAGGTCCGATCGGGCGAGCGCACGCCCGACCGCGGGCTCGTCAACGCAGTGCTCGCGGTGGTCGATCGGATCGGCGAGATCGTCGAGGCGATCGACGCCGGCAGCAGCCTCGACGACTCGGGCGAGGATCTGCTGATCTCCGCGCTCGCCGAAGGATCGGACCGGATCGCATCGGCGACTGCCCCCGTCCCACAGCGGGCGCCGACGCGCAGCGTGCGGCTGAACGTCGACCTGCTCGACCGAATGATGAGCGGCATGTCGGACATGGTGCTCGCCCGCAACGAACTTGCCCGCCGGCTGCGCGCGACTGAAATCGAGCCGGAGATCGAAGCGGCGCTGGAGCGCATGTCGCATACCGTCGCTGAGCTGCGCGATACCGTGACGCGCACGCGCATGCAGAAGATCGACGCGCTTTTCTCGGCGTTGCCGCGCATGGTGCGCGATACCGCGGCCGGGCTCGGCAAGTCGGTCACGCTCCAGATCGAAGGCGCCGACGTCGAGCTCGACCGCGAGATGATCGAGCTGATGCGCGATCCGCTCGTCCATATGGTGCGCAATTCGATCGATCATGGCATCGAATCGCCTGCCGAACGCCGCGCGGCGGGCAAGAGCGAGAACGGGCGGCTCACTGTGTCGGCGCGGCAGTCTGGCAATCAGATCATCGTCGAGATTCTCGATGACGGCCGCGGGATCGATACCGATCGGCTCATGCGAAAACTGATCGCAAACGGCACGCGCGGCCAACGCGAACTTCAGGAGCTTTCCGAGCGCCAGCGGCTCGAACTGGTCTTCGAGCCCGGTCTCTCGAGCCGCGATGAAGTGACGGAGTTTTCCGGCCGCGGCGTCGGGATGGACGTGGTGCGCGCCTGCATCGAGCAGATCGGCGGCCGAATCGATCTGGACAATGCCCCCGGCAAGGGACTGCGGATCGCGGTTCACGTCCCCCTTACGCTTTCGATCATCTCGGCGATCGTCGTGGGCGTGGGCGATCAGCGCTTCGCGATTTCGCGGCCCAGCATCGAGGAGATCGTGAGCGAGCGCAACGCATCGATCCGAGTCGACATACTCGGCGGCACGCGCGTCGTCACTGTGCGCGAAAGGCGACTGCCGATGGTCGATCTCGGCGCGATGCTGGGGCTCGCGGCACGCGCCGAACCGGGTGCGCGGATGCTAGCGATCGTCAGCCTCGGCGCCGCGAGCTATGCGCTTTCGGTCGATACGGTGATCGACAATGAAGAACTCGTCATCAAGCCTGCTTCGCCCGCAGTGATGGCAGCGGGGCTCTATGCCGGCCAGACGCTGCCCGATAGCGGGCTGCCGATGCTGCTGCTCGACCCAGCTGGAATAGCCGCCACGGCGGGGCTCGATTGCGGCCTCGGCGTGGTTCAAAGCGAGGAAGCCGCAGCGACCGAAACCGAGCAGCCGGGCCTTCCGGCGTTGTTGTTCGTCGATCTGGATGGCGCGCGCCGCACGGTTCCGCTGGGCATTGTCGACCGCGTCGAACAAGTGACCGTGGACAGCATTCGCCGCACGGCCGGGCGGCTGCGTCTCGCGATCGACGGACGGCTGCTTCCGCTCGCCGCGCAGGGCACTTTCGGCGATCGTGACAAGCTCGGCGTGCTGCGTCTCAAGGACGGCGCCAACGAAGTCGCCTACGCGATCGACGAGGCATGCGATATCGTGATGCTGCCGGACGAGATGGCACCCTCGACCGCTCCGGGTCCCGTCGCGGGTGTCGTGCTGTTGGGTGACGAGCAGATCGAGCTGCTCGACGTGCACTGGCTTTTCGCCGAACATCTCGACCGCGACGAAGGCCGGGAGCTCCCGCTGTGTCTGTTGACCGGCGGTGCAGCCGGCTGGATGGGCACCTTCGTTCGGCCGCTGCTCGAAGCGGCGGGGTACCGCGTGGCGCTCGGCCACACGCAGGGCGAAGCGCCGGCGATCGTTCTTTCCGCCGACGATTCCGAAGCGCCGCCGGTCACCGGCGCTCCGCTGCTGCGCCTGCGCAGCCGCCGGGCGGCCGCAGGCGCCGACGATGACAGCATCTATCGGTATGACCGCGCGGGGCTGCTCTCCGCTCTCGAAGCGCGTCTTTCGGCAAAGGGAGGCTGCTGATGCCGCAACTTTATCTCGTCGCCCAGATCGCCGGGCGCTCGGTGGCGATCGATGCCGATCAGGTCGAATCCGTGGTCGATATCGGCGAAGTCACTGCGGTGCCGCGCGCCGACGCGAACGTGCGCGGGCTCGCAGCGCTGCGGAGCCGGGTCGTGACTGTGGTCGACACCAAGGCCGCGCTCGGGCTCGATGCGAGCAGCGACAACGCTCGCCGCGCAGTCATCACGCGAGTCGAAGCCCAGCATTACGCGCTGCTCGTCGATTCGCTCGACGATATCGCGCCGTTCGATCTGCTGCCGCTCGGAAGCGGCGTGGCGCTTGACCGGGCGTGGCGCGCGGCGGGCCGCGGCATCATCGAACGTGACGGCGAACCCATCCTGGTGATCGACCTGGCAAGCCTCGTGCCGGGGCAAGTCGCTGCCGCAGAATGATTTGCCGAGTTAACGTGGCGCTTACGGCTTCTCCCGCACAAGGATGCGGGCGCAAAGCAGGACCGGGGAACGTAACGCAATGAAGAGCTGCCTCGTCGTGGACGACTCGAAGGTCATCCGGAAGGTCGCACGGCATATTCTGGAGACGCTGGATTTCGAGGTACGCGAGGCCGGCGACGGTCGCGAGGCGCTCGATAGCTGTCTGGCAACTCCTCCCGACGTGATTCTGCTCGACTGGAACATGCCGGTCATGAGCGGCATGGATTTCCTGCGCGCGCTCAAGGATTCGGGGCTTCCCACGCGGCCGAAGGTCGTATTCTGCACTACCGAGAACGGCATGGCCTACATCCGTGCGGCGATCGAGGCCGGGGCCGACGAATATGTCATGAAGCCGTTCGATCGCGAGACGCTCGAAAGCAAGCTCCAGATCGTCGGCGTCGCCTGAGCGAAGAGCAGGAGACGCGCTCGTGTCGCGCATCAAGAGTCAGGCGAATCGCGCGACTCCGTCTGCGCCGGAGCATCCCCGCGTCCTGATCGTCGACGATTCGGTGGTCGCGCGATCGGTGCTCGGCCGAATGGTCGAGGCAAGCGGGCGATTCGTTGTCGCCGATGCGGTCAGCGATGTGCGCCGCGCGCTCGAATCCCTGAAGTCGCAGCGCGTCGATGTGATCCTGCTCGATATCGAGATGCCGGGGATCGACGGGCTCACTGCGCTGCCCGATGTCTTGGCGGCGGGCCAGGGTGCCAAGGTTCTGATCGTCTCTTCCTCGGCCGATGAGGGCGGTGCGGCGACCATCCAGGCGCTGGCGCTCGGAGCGGCAGACACGCTCGTGAAGCCGGGCGTGGGCGCGTTCGCGGGCAAATTCGCGGAGGTGCTCGAGGACAAGCTTAGCCGGCTGCTCGATGCTCCCGCCGAAGCTCCTGCCTCCGCTCCGGGCCAGTTCCGACCTGCAGCGGTGCCGGACCATTTCGACGTGGTGGCGATCGGTGCGTCGACCGGCGGCATCCACGCGCTCAGCCAGGTGCTGCGGGCGATCCCGCCGACCTTTCAGGTGCCGATCCTGGTCACCCAGCATCTTCCCGCCTCGTTCATGAGCTACTTCGCGACTCAGCTTGCCGTGCTCGCCAGCAGGCCCTGCGAAGTCGCGACCGATCCGATGCGGATCCGGCCCGGCCGGATCATCGTCGCGCCCGGCGACGCACATCTGCGCTGCGTACGCATGTCCGAAGGCGCGGCAGTGCGCCTTTCGCACGAGAAGGTCGCGAGCGGGTGCATGCCCTCCGTCGATCCGATGTTCGATTCGCTGGCGGAAACCTTCGGCGACCGTACGCTCGGCATCGTCCTGTCGGGTATGGGCCGCGACGGCAGCGAAGGCGCGCGCCGCCTCGCGGCGGCGGGCGGCAGCGTGGTGGTGCAGGATCGGGAGAGTTCGACGGTCTGGGGAATGCCCGGTAGCGTCGCCAATGCAGGCTGCGCCAGTGCGATTCTCCCGCCGGACGAGATCGGCCGTCTGATTGCAAGCCGTCGGCGGCCGGCATGACGGGACCGATGCCCAGCGGCACGATCTCGGCCGGCGCGATGAATCTGATCGCGAGCCTGCTCGAACAGCGCACCGGTCAACAGATCACGGCGAACCGCGTCTGGCGAATTGAGACCGCGCTCAAGACCATGCTGCGCGCCGAGGGACTGGAGTCGGCCGACGCACTCGTGGCGAAGCTTCTCACTCGAGCGGAGCCGAAGCTGGCGGAGCGAGTCGTCGATGCGCTGCTCAATCAGGAGACCTCCTTCTTTCGCGATGCCGCCGTGCTCGAGACGGCCGCCGATGCACTGACATCGCTGCAAGCGGATGTGCCGCATCGCCGACTGCGCATCTGGTCCGCCGCATGCGCGACCGGCCAGGAGCCGCTGTCGCTGGCAATGCTGCTCGCCGAACGCGGAATGGCGGAGGGGGCGCTCGCGCCGGAGATCCTCGCCAGCGATGTATCGCCCAGCGCGCTCGCCCGCGCCCGGGCCGGTCGCTATTCGCAGTTCGAGATCCAGCGGGGACTGCCCGTGCGGCGCATGATCGAATGGTTCGAAGGCGGCGAGGGCGAATGGGTCGCGAAAGCCGAACTGGTCCGCCGCATCCGATTCCGTCGCCACAATCTTGCGGCCGATCCGCCACCGCCGGGCAAGTTCGACTTGGTGCTGTGTCGCAACGTTCTCCTCTATTTCTCGCCGTCGCTGCGCACGCGCGTGTTCGACACGCTCGCCGGGGCCGTCCGCCCCGGCGGGCTGCTCGTGCTGGGAGCGGGCGAGACGGTGATCGGCCAGACCGGCCAATTCCGCCCGAGCGAGCAGTTCCGCGGCTTTTACCGGCTCGCCGACCCGGCGGCCTGCGCCGCCACCGGCTGACCTGACCGAGCGATTGCCGCGGCGTCGATTTCGCGGCACAGCGGCGCCATGCAGGACCTGCCTGACATCATCGAAGCGCCGTCGCCCAATTTCGACGAGCGGCAACTGCCGGTCAGCATCATCGTGCTGCACTACACCGGCATGCAGGATGCTGAATCGGCGATCGCCCGGCTGCGCGACCCCGAAGCCAAGGTGTCGTCACACTATGTGGTCGCGGAGGACGGCACGATCCTGCGCCTGGTCGACGAGGAGAAGCGCGCGTGGCACGCCGGCCGCTCCTACTGGCGCGGCACGACCGACATCAACAGCGCGTCGGTGGGGATCGAGATCGTCAATCCCGGACACGAATTCGGTTACTCCCCGTTCCCCGACGAGCAGATCGCCTCGGTGATCCAGCTGGTGCACGCGATCAAGCAACGCCACGCGGTGACGCGCGGCAACATCGTCGGCCATTCGGACATCGCGCCCGCGCGCAAGCAGGATCCGGGCGAACTGTTTCCCTGGGGTAAGCTCGCGCGGCTCCGGCTGGCGCTCCCGCGGCCCACGCGCGGACTGATCGATCCGGGCTGGACCGATGGCGGCTTCCTGATGGCGCTCAACCGGTTCGGCTATGACGTCGGCGATCAGCAGGCGGCAGTGGTCGCATTCCAGCGCCGGTTTCGTCCCGAGCTGGTCGACGGGATGATCGATGCCGAGAGCAGGATGATTCTACTCGCCCTGCTTCTGCCGCGACCACAGGGAGACGACTAGATGGTTGGCGCGTCGTAAGCCTGGTTTCGCAATCGTCCCGCAACGCCTTTCGCGCGATCCTGGCGAGCGGAGGACTGGCTATGGAAATCGACTTGCGACTCTATGGCGATGCCGTTGTGATGAATCCCGTACGGGTGCGACTGGCGGGGATCGAGCGACGCGACGCGAAAGGCAACGCGGTCGCATCGGTCACGCTGCCAACCGAGCAGGAGGCGACCGCCGCGTTGCAGCGCGCTGCGCGCGTTCAGGGTGCGGACGAGGTGCTGCGCGTCGCCAGCGATTATCGCCGGCTGGCGCTTGCGGCCGGCCCCGGCGGCAATTCGGCTGCTGTCGAAGTGAACGCCTGGGGCACCGCAGTGCGGCGGAAGGGCTGAACCGCAGGAAGGCGCTTGCGGCATGCTGCGAAGGCGCTACATCGGCGCTCGGCCAGAGGGTCGGGCGGCCGCGTGTGCCTTAGGGCACCCGAGGAAAGTCCGGGCTCCACGGAACAACGGTGGCGGGTAACGCCCGCCGGGGGCAACCCCAGGGAAAGTGCCACAGAGAGCAGACGGCGCGGGCTTCGGCCTCGCCATGGTGAAAGGGTGCGGTAAGAGCGCACCGCGCGACCGGTAACGGGAGCGGCACGGCAAACCCCACCGGGAGCAAGACCGAATAGGGGCCGCGCATGAGGTGTTCCGCCTCGCGGCCCGGGTTGGTTGCTGGACTCCGCAGGCGACTGCGGGGCTAGAGGAATGGTCGCCCATCCGCAGCGATGCGGTGGACAGAACCCGGCTTACAGACCCTCTGGCCGTTTCTTCCGATCAGGCGTGGCGGTCGACAATCCACCTGCGTTTTGCCAGCCGCCGCATCGGCACTCCGCAATAGGCGCATTTGCTGGTATATTGTTCGTCACCATCCAGCCGCACCGCATGTTTCTGCGACCGTTCGTGTTTGCCGGAAAAGCAACGCATACGCCCGAGTAACCAGCTGAGCACCTTCGAGGATCTCCTTGGAGGGATTCCGTGCGCGTCTTGCCCAAGCGACGGGGGATTGTCGACCCTCGCCACGCCCGAAATTCGCTAGCGCTGGTCAAGCTGCGCGGGGCTCCTTATCTAGCCGGCGTGGTACGTTCTTCCCGATCCTACGACTGGGGTTTTCCCCGCTGGCGCAGCTATGGCGGCAGTCGCGAGGCGCAGCAGGTCAAGGTGTGCGATCGCGAAGGCTGTGACGAACCTGGCGATCGCCCCGCGCCCAAGGCGCCGAACAGCCGCGAACGCTGGTATTTCTGCGAGCGCCACGCCGCTGAATACAACCGCAACTGGGACTATTTTCAGGGGCTTTCCGCGGAGGAGGCTGCGCAGCGCGAAGCGGACGAGAAACGGACCAACAAGGGCTATGCCGAGGCGAATCACTATGGCTGGGCGGGGCCAGGCGACGGCAGCCGCTCGGGCGACGAGATGCGCGCGCTCGAAGTGCTCGAGCTCGAAGCTGACGCCGATTTCGAGGCTGTGCGTGCCGCGTGGCGCCGTATGGCCAAGGCCAACCACCCCGATGTGAAGCCGAACGATCCGGAGGCCGCCAAGCGCTTTCAGGCGGTGCAGACTGCCTATGACGTGCTGAAGGCGGCCGAGGAACGGCGGCAGTGGCGCCCGGATTGAAGACGCAGGTTCGTTCGAACTGGTCGGGTGCCGTACTCGTCTGCGCCAAATGCTCGAAGAAGCTCGGCGGCGGCTTCGGGCCCAAGGGCAAGACTCCGCTCACCAAGGCGCTTCGCAAGCATCTGGGGCTCAATAAGGGCCGAAAGAGCGCTGTCGGGATACTCGATGTGAAGTGCCTCGGCGTCTGTCCGAAGAACGCCGTAACCGTGGTGAATGGCGCTACGGCGAGTGTATGGAACCTCGTCCCCGCCGGCGCCGATCTCGACGAAGTGGCCGAAGCGCTGGGGCTGACCGGTGAGAGGCAGGAAATCCGAGGGGCGAGCGGCCGGGCGCTGGATCAGTCGCCGGAATAGCGCTCGGCAGTGCTGCGGATCAGTGCGATCATGTTGGGGATGCCCTGGGTCCGGTTCGAGCTGAGCTGATTGCGAAGGTCGAACGGCTCCAGTTCGCGCTCGATGTCGGTGGCGATGATTTCCGCCGCCGTGCGGTCCTGCACGGTCAGCAGCACCAGAGCGATGATCCCCTTGGTGATCGCCGCATTCGAATCGGCGAGGAAATGGAGCCTGCCGTCGTCGTGGACCGTCGGATAGACCCAAACCGCCGCGGAGCAGCCGCGAACCAGTGTCGCGTCGGTCTTGAGCGCTTCGGGCATCGGTTCGAGATCGCGTCCAAGGTCGATCAACAGCCGGTAGCGGTCGTCGGCTTCGAGGAAGCTATATTCGTCGCGGATGTCGGCTAGACTGGCCATCGGGGCGCTATAGCGCCGGCGCGCGCGATGTGAACCGTCCAAGCCGCCCGGCAGCCCTCCCCGTGAGGGGGAGGGCACGTGTTTCAGAGATCGACTCCGGCGGCGATCGCCTCGAGTTTGCGGATACGCTCCTTCAGGTCGGCGATTTCGATCCGCGATGCGGCGGACGGGGCCGGGGCGGGGCTGTCGTCGCGATCCCCACCGAAGCGCGCGCCGAGTTCCTGCCGCTTCAGCGCCAGCCAGCCGCGCCAGCCGGCCAGTCCCGCGGCCGTGACCATCGCGACGGCAACCAGACCGGCCAGCGACAGGGTGATGTAGAGATTGGGATCCTGAGTCACGTCGTCTCCTCCCGTCAGACGCGGTTGTTGTCGCGCAGCCGCTCGATTTCGCGATCGAGTTCGATGCTGCGATTATTGTCGGTGATCACGCGTTCCAGAACGGCGATCCGCTCCTTCAGCGTCCGGATCTCGTCGCGCATGCGGAGCGCGTCGATATTCTCCGTCGGATCTTCCGAGCGCCGCTCCGAGGCCCGAAAGCGGGCCTGGAGCACCTTGCCGATCGTCACGACGATGATGATCGCGACCACCATTTCGAACGGGTCCATTGGTCGTCTCCCGGTGTTGAGTTCAGGCGGCTTCGGTTTCGCGCTTCGCCTGTGCGGCGAGGCGTTCGGCGCGGCGGATCGGGCGGTCCACCCGTTCGGTGAAGTAGCATGCCACCGCGGTGATGAGCGCGAGGATGGCGACGAAGATGATCAGTGCGGACATTGCGATTCTTCCCTTTGATCTGCGGTCGCGCTCAGTTGAGCGGCTGATCGCGCAGGCGTTCGATTTCGGCGGCGACATCGGCGCCGCGGTCGGTGGCGATGCGCTCGAGCACGCGGACCCGCTGCTCCAGCCGCTCGACGTGGGCGGCATATTGCGCGGCTTTCTCGGCGGTCTCGGCGGCGAGCCGCTCGCCCATCTTTTCCTTGTGGTCGAGCCACTTCTCGAAGGTCGCGTAGCCGATCCCGAAGATCACGGGGATGCCGACGACGATCATGAAGAAGCCAAGCGTGTACAGGCCGTCCATTGAAGCTCTCCCGTCAGTCGTTGGTGTCGCGCAGCCGTTCGATCTCGCGAGCGGTGCGTTCTGCCGGATCGGTGGCGATCCGCTCGAGCACGGCGATCCGTTCCTCCAGCCGGCTCACCTGGCCGGTGAGGCGCTCGTTCTCCTGGGCGAGCAGCGCCACCTTGCGTTCGGCTTCCGGATCGGTGCGATGGCTGCTGCCGCCCCACTCGTTTTCCACCGGATAGCCGTGGCGGGCGCGGATCCAGCTCGTCGCGACCCAGCCGATGGTCGAAACCAGGACCAGTGCGAGGATGAAGGCGGGGCCACCCCAGCTCATGTTTCTTCTCCCTTTGGCTTCGTCCGCCGATCAGCGCAGGCTGTCGATCTCGTCCGAAAGGCGCGTGTTGCGGCTCGTGTAATACATCTCGATGTCGGCGAGCCGGCGGTCGATGTCCCGGAACTTGGAGCGGACCTCGTGGGTCGATCGGCGCGGATTGCTCCGCACGCCCTGCCAGAATTTCGCGTCCTCCGGATTCTCGTAGAGGCCTTTTGGCCGCGCCGGAGCGAACCATGCGATCAGCAGATAGGCGATCAGCCCGACCGGGAAGGTCATGAAGGTGAAGAGCGCGAAGCCCACCCGCAGCCAGACCGGATCGATGCCGGTATAGTCCGCGAGGCCCGAACAGACGCCCAGCCATTTGGCATTCTGCTTGTCGAGATAGAAGCGGGTACGGCTGACGGACATCTCAGTTCCTCCTGGTGTAGTCATAGGGCCCCGGTTCGGACGGGCCCGCGGCGGGCGGTGCCGGGCGGAAGTCGGGGTTGTCGGCGGCGACGATGCGTTCGATCGTCTGGAGCCGGTCCTCGAGGCGCCGGGCGGTGTAGTGGAGATCGTCGAGCAGCTTCTCGTCTTCGCCGGTGATGCTCGCCGACTGCTTCCACTTGGTGACATAGTGCATGATTACCCAGGGCAGCCCGATGAAGAGCATGCCCACGACCATGAGTGGGACGATAACTTCATCCATCGGATCAGCTTCCCTTGTTCATCCGCGCCTTGAGCGCTTCCAGCTCCGCATCGACCTTCTCGGAAGAGCGCAACTCGGCGATCTCTTCCTCCAGGCTCTTGGGCTCGCCACCCATGCCCGCCGCATCGGCGCGGCCTTCGGCAAGGTCGACCCGACGCTCGAGCATGTCGAAACGCGAGAAGGCGTCGTGCACTTTGGCGCCATTGGTCATCTCGCGCAGGCGATAGCGATTGTTGGCGCTCTCCAGCCGCGTCATGATCGTGTTCTGGCGGGCACGCGCCTCGCGCAGCTTGTTCTGCAGCTTCTGGATGTCCGCCTCGGACGCCTTGAGCGATTCGTCGAGAACGGCGATTTCGCCGGTCAGCTGATCGCACATGTCGGCAGCCTTCTGCTTCTCGACCAGCGCCGCCTTGGCGAGGTCCTCGCGACCCTTGCTCAGTGCCAGCTCGGCCTTCTCGGTCCAGCTCTCCTGGAGCTTGTCGAGCTTCGCGATGTGGCGCCGCATTTCCTTCTGATCGGCGATGGTGCGCGCGGCGGAGGCGCGGACCTCGACCAGCGTCTCTTCCATCTCGAGGATGATCATGCGGATCATCTTCGCCGGGTCTTCGGCCTTGTCGAGAAGGTCGGTGACGTTGGCGGCGATGATGTCGCGGGTTCGCGAAAAAATGCCCATTGAGTTGAACTCCTTCGAATTGTGAGACCGCCGGGACGGGCTAGGGGGCCCCGTCCCGGCGGAACCGCTCACCGGGGCAAGTGAGCGGGAATGCGTTCCGCTTCCCGTCAGGCGATCGCCGGACCGACCGAACCCAGCATGAAGATCGCGCTGAGTGCGATGGTGCAGAAGACCGCTGCGGCGGTGGTGCGGATGTCGGTGCCCTGAGTGGTCATGTCTCGTTCCCTGAAGCTTGGTTTGTCGTTGCGCCCGTTGCTCCGGGCTTGCCTCATGCTTCGCAGGAAGCGTGCCAATTTTTAAAATGGCGGATTTTCAAGCTTTCAGCCCGATGAATGGACCGAGCGACAATTTTTCTGTTGCCAACTTTTGGCAAGATGCGCCAACAGGTGGGCATGGAGCGCGCCGCACAGGTCATTGGCCAGTCATCGGCCTTCCTCGACGCGCTCGAACGCGCCAGCCGCGCGGCCGCGCTCGACCGGCCGGTGCTCGTGATCGGCGAACGCGGCACCGGCAAGGAACTGGTTGCCGAGCGACTCCACCGCCTCAGCCCCCGCTGGGATCAGCCGCTGGTGGTGATGAACTGCGCCGCGCTTCCCGAAACGCTGATCGAGGCCGAGCTGTTCGGCCATGAAGCGGGCGCGTTCACTGGCGCCACCAAGGCCCGCGCTGGTCGGTTCGAGGAAGCCGACGGCGGCACGCTGTTCCTCGACGAGCTCGGGACACTGTCGATGGCGGCGCAGGATCGGCTGCTGCGCGCGGTCGAATATGGCGAGATCACGCGGATCGGTTCGTCGCGCCCGCTGCGTGTCGATGTCCGCATCGTGGCGGCGACGAACGAGCATCTGCCCGATCGAGTCCAGCAGGGCACCTTCCGCGCCGATCTGCTCGACCGGCTTTCCTTCGAAGTCGTCACGCTCCCGCCGCTGCGCGCGCGCGCCGGCGATATCGTAGTGCTCGCGGATTTCTTCGGGCGCCGGATGGCCGCGGAGATCGGATGGGAGGATTGGCCCGGGTTCGGGCCGCATGCGCTCGACGCGCTCGCCAGCCACAGCTGGCCGGGCAATGTGCGCGAGCTGCGCAACGCAGTCGAGCGCGCGGTCTATCGCTGGGAGCGCGAGGGCCCGGTCGATGCGATCGAGATCGATCCTTTCGCCTCTCCCTATCGGCCGCGCACCGTGGCTCGGGCAGATTCCGAGGCATCCCCGAAGGAAGCGCCCGAGGCTGCACCGGCCGGATCGGCGCCCGATCCCGCCGAGCCGCTGGATTTCAAGGAGCGCGTCGCCCGGTTCGAGCGCGAACTGCTCGCGCGCGCGCTGGTCGAGCATCGGCACAACCAGCGGGCGACCGCCGATGCGCTGGGTCTTACCTATGATCAGCTGCGCCACGCACTGCGTCGCCACGATCTGTTGAAGACCGGCGGCTAATACGCTGGCGAAACGAGTTTTACGGACCCATATGCCGCCCACTGCGTTCGCGCGGTGAACCCGAGAAAAGGAGATCCCCCATGGCTTTCGAACTGCCGCCGCTTCCCTATGGCTATGACGCGCTGGAGCCGACGATCGACAAGGAGACGATGACGCTCCACCACGACAAGCATCACGCGGCCTACACCGCCAAGCTGAACGAAGCGGTGCAGGAGGATTCGTCGCTGCAGGGCAAGTCGATCGAGGACATCCTGGCGAGCATGTCGGGCAAGCCGTCCAAGCTGCGCAACAATGGCGGCGGCTATTGGAACCACGACTTCTTCTGGAAGACGATGGGCCCGAACGGCGGCGGTGCGCCCAGCGGCGAGCTGGCGCAGGCGATCGACGCCAAGTTCGGCTCGTTCGACAAGATGAAGGAGGAATTCAACACCGCTGGCGCGGGTCAGTTCGGTTCGGGCTGGGCATGGCTGATCGTGAACCAGCAGGGCGAGCTGCAGATCTGCTCGACGCCGAACCAGGACAATCCGCTGATGGACGTTGCCGAGGTGAAGGGCACGCCGATCCTGGGCAACGACGTGTGGGAGCACGCCTATTACATCACCTATCGCAATGATCGCGGCGCCTATTTGAAGGCGTGGTGGGACGTGGTGAATTGGGACGTGGTGGCGAAGCGCTACGCCGACGCGAAGAAGTAAGCGCGCGCACCCGACGCGAAGAGGGCGCCGGACCATCGGTTCGGCGCCCTTTTTCGTGCACGCGGTGTGGCGGCGCGCGGCTTAGAGCGCGCCGGCGGTGGCGATTACCATGGTGGCCGCCAGGCTGCCCCAGAAGCCTCGCGCCAGGTCGCGGCCGGCCGTGCTCCAGCGGGCGCCGAAGACGATGCCCGCGAACACCAGCGCGACCGACAGGCCCCAGAAGATCGCAGCCATCGGCGCAGCGTTGCCGATCAGCAGCCGCGCGAGCAGTGCGAGCGTCAACGCCAGCGGCACGCCCCAGACGACTGCGTCCCACGCCGCACGCAGGCGCGGCTCGCGATGCCCGCGCCGCGCGCGCTTGCCCAGCCAGATCGACACGCCGGTCGCGCAGACGACGCACAGCGCGATGCCGAAGACCGCATAGGCGATCTTCACCGGCAGCCCGCCGAAATTGCCGAAATGCAGCCGATAATTGGACGCGGCGATCTGCTGCCCCACGGTGCCGTCGGCGAGGCCGGCTGTCCCGTGCAGCCGGCCCGCGGCGTCGAACGTGAAATACTCGCCGAAGATCAGCCGCTTCGGGTACTCGGCGATGATCTGGACCGCTTGGCCGGCGGTGCCGGGATCGTGGAGCACGACGTAATAGGGATGCGCCTCGGGATGGTCGGTGGCCATGGCGCGCAGCGCCGCGGCGGCATCGGGCAAGGCGGCAGGGGTGGCATCCGCGGGATGCTCCTCGCCGAACACCGGGCCATAGACCTTCTCGATGTCGCCGCCGTAGAAGGCGCTCGCCAGGCCATAGCCCGACACGACCGAAAGGCCTAGGACCGCGCCGGTCAGCGCGATGGCGACAGCGAAGGGCAACGTCCACACGCCGAGCCGATTGTGCCAGTCCGAAAGGCCCACGCCGGTCCGATTGCGCGCGCGCAGATAAAACGCGTCGCGGAAGATCCGCGGATGCGCCGCGACACCCGAGAAGATCAGCGCCAGCATCATCGTGCCAAATGCGCCGACCACGGCATAGCCGGTCAGCCCCGGCATGGTGAGCCGATAGTGGATGTCCTCGAGGAAAGTCGCCCAGCCGTTCTCCTCCGGCCCGACGATGCTGCCGTCGGCCGCCAGATGAACCGCCTGAGTGTCGGTCGTCACGGTCGTGCGGGGGAGCGCAGGCACCGGAAGGTGGACGTAGAGATGGGTGGTCGTCGGCTTGCCGGCCTCGGTCGCCAGTACGTTGCGGATGCCGGCCTGCACCGCTTCGGGGGAGATCGACGCCATTTCCGGAGCGCCGGGCTGCTCGACTCGCTGCCACTCCTCCTTGAAGACGATCACCGTGCCGGTGACGCAGAGGAGATACAGGAGCGCGCTGACGATCAATCCGATCGTCGCATGCGCGGAAAGCGCGCGCTGCGCGACGCCGGGGTCGGCTTTCACGGCGGTCGGTGCGTTCACATGCCTGCTCCCGTCCAGAGTAACAGCCCGCCGGCCAGTCCCGGCACCGCCAGCATTGCGGTGCGCCGCCCCTGGTGGGTTTCCATCAGCATCAGCCAGGCCAGCAAGGCCCAGTAGAGCGGAAACACCAGCAGCGACAGTACGATGCCGTCCGCCTCCTGCCAGCCGGCCCAGTGCGCCAGCACCCGCGAGGCGAGCGCAAGCACCAGCGACACCGCGAACGCCAATGGCCCGACGAGCAGGAAGACGATCAGGCGCCGTCCGATCCGCGCCGGCGCATCGGTCGGCGGCAGGATATTCGCGCGCCGGTCGGGCGGAGGCGCCTTGCCCGCCGGAGCGGTGAGCGCCGCATGCGCCAGCAGCGCCGCAGCCCCCGCCATCGCCGCCAGAGCGACCAGGCACAGCCCCCATTCGCCGTCGGCGACGGTCCCCAGCACGCAGCTCGCCAGCAGCAGCAGCCATCCGGCGACCGAGAGCGGGCGGCCGCGGCTGCGGCGCTGCCACGCCAGCCGCAGCAGGGCGACCGCCGCCAGCGCCGCCGCCATCGCCAGCCAGGTGAGGGCCATGGGCGGCGCCATCAGAACCGGTAGCCCAGCGTGGCGAACACGTTGCGCTCGGCGCCGATGAAGCAGTCGCCGCGCGCGAGGCACGAGGCGTAGTATTGCTCGTCAAACAGGTTTGTCGCGTTAACCGAGAGGCGCCAGTTGCGCCAGTCGATCTCGGCCAGCGCGTCGACCAGCGTGTAGGACGGCGTTACCAGCCCGTCGGGGAAGGCGGGGCCGTAGGAGCGGTGCTCGCCGACATGGCGTACGCCCGCGCCCAGCCGCAGCGACGCTTCGCTGCCGAGCGGAAGCGTCTTGGTGCCCCACAGCGAGGCGATCTGCTCGGGAACGTCGTTGAGCTGCTGGCCCGTGCCTTCGATCTCCGCCTCGTTGTAGCTGTAGGCGGCGATGAGCGTGTAATCGCCGGGCAGGGTGCGGCTCGCCTCGATCTCGAAGCCGCGCGAAAAGGCTTCGCCCGCCTGGATCTGGTCGCGCGGATCGGGCGTGCTGTCATCGCTGACCGGGCGATTGCTCTCGAGGATGTCGAACGCCGTCACGGTGACGAGCGTCGCGGCATCGGGGTGGAACTTCACGCCCAGCTCGTACTGGCGCCCGCGCTTGGGAACGAAGGGGCTGCCGTCGCTGGTGGTGCCCGAAACCGGCTCGAAGCTTTCGGTATAGCTGAAGAAGGGCGAGACGCCGCGCACCAGCTCGCCGATGATGCCGGCGCGGAACGACCAGGCATCGTCGCTTTCGGTCGCGCCGCCCACCGCGCGGGTGCGCACATCGTCATGGCGCGCGCCGAGCACGACCGAGACGCGATCCCACAGCCGCACCTGATCCTGCAGATAGAAGCCGAGCTGTTCGCCGCGTGTGTCCGTGGTCGAGGCGAAGGCGGCATTGGGAAGGCCGCCGTCCCAGTCGGACAGAAGATCGTAGTTCGGATCATAGATGTCGATCGCCTCGACCGCGAAGCCGCTGGTCTTGCGCACGCGGTTCCAGCTGTAGTCGACACCCGCCAGCAGCGTGTGCGCGACCGCCGATCCGGTAGTGAAGTCGAACTGGACGTTGTTGTCGGTCGAGAACACATCCATCGTGGCATAGCTGCCGTCGGCATAGAGGCCGATCGTGCGCTGCTCGGGGTCCGGCAGCGGCTGTCCGGTGACCGGATCGAGGACCGGAGCACCGGTCGGGTCGAGCTGGATATAGGGGTTGCGCGGGTGCGAATAGCTGTTCGGATAGTGGGTGAAATAGGTGACGTCGCTGTCGATGATGCGCGCCTTCAGATTCAGCCGCGCCGCTTCGCTGAAGCGGTGGTCGAGGATCGCGGTACCTTCGAGCAGCCGTCCGTCATAGCGGTCCCAGCCGGGCTTGCCGATGAAACGGTCGTTGGGCAGCTGGCCGTTCGGATTGGGCAGGATCGTGCCCACGGCGGGCAGGAACTGCGACGTCGAACCCGAATCGTCCTCCTGATAGAGGCCCAGCACCGTCAGCTCGGTCGCAGGGCCGAACTCCATCCGCAGCGACGGGGCGAGCATCACCCGGTCGTCCTCGACATAATCGACCTGGGTGCCCGCATCGCGCACGCGCGCCACCATCCGCGCCGACAGTCCGGGCGCCAACGCGCCGGTGACGTCGCCCAGCACCTCGAACCGGTCGAAGCTGCCATAGCGCACCGCGACTTCGCCGGCAGGAGTCTCCTGCGGCGCCTTGGAAACCAGATTGACCAGTCCGCCGATCGATCCGGCGCCGAACAGCACCGAGGCCGGACCGCGGACCACTTCGACGCGCGAGAAGTTGTACGGATCCGAGCGGATGCTGGCGTAATAGCTGTACAGGTCGCGCATCCCGTCGCGGAACTGCAGCGGGGCGATGCCGCGGATGAAGCCGCCGTCGACGCGGCTGTCGGGGCCATAGGGGCTCGCCGTAACGCCGGCGACATAGTTGAGCGTGTCGGAAACCGATAGCGCGCCCTGCGCCAGATACACCTCGTCGGGAACGATGCTGATCGGCTGCGGGGTTTCGACGAGGGGTGTGTCGGTCTTCGTCCCCGCGCTCGCCTCGGCGGCGCCGATTACGACGATCTCGCTCCGCGTGCCCGGGCTGCTCTCGCGCGCTTCCTGCGCCGCGGCGGGCACCGTGGTCAGCGCGGTGCAGGCGAGTGCGGCAAAGACGATGCGATTCATGTGGTGACCCTTTTCCCCGTGAATTTCTTGATTGCGGCGCCAGTAATGAGAGTTAGTCGCATTAGCAAGGTTCGTTCGGCATCGCCGAGCGGGCGGTCGTTCCGATTCTATGTGCTCAGCGCTGGCTAGAGGCGGGTAGTTGCGAAGCCACAATGAACGTACCAGAGTACGGCATCTTTAAATAACGGCCGTGAAATCAAGAACCTGAAAGAGAAAAATGGAACATATGATCTCGCCGTCGAGTTGGATTTTCAGCAACCGACAACGGAGACCAATATGAAACGCCTTGCTCTTCTGGCCGCGGCGGCGGCGATGCCGCTCGCCGCATGTACTTCGAACGGAATGATGGGAATGAATGACGGGCAGATGCCCGCCGGCACTCCCATGTCCGATATGACTCCCACCGAGGCGATGCCCTATGTCACGATGGCGGGCGCGAGTGATCTCTATGAGATCGAATCGTCGCGCCTCGCGCTGCAGAAGTCGCAGAATCCGCAGATTCGCGAGTTCGCGCAGATGATGATCGACCATCACACGCTGACGACGAATACGGTGATGGCCGCGGCGCGGCAGGCCGGCATGAACCCGCCCGCTCCCACGCTGATGCCGATGCAGCGGCAGATGCTGGACGAGCTTCGCGGCATGACCGGTGCCGCGTTCGAGCGCACCTATCTGATGCAGCAGCGGCGAGCGCACGACATGGCGCTGACGCTCCACCGCACCTATTCGGAACGCGGCGATTCGATGGAGCTGCGCCAGGCGGCGAACAGCGCCGTACCGCTTATCGAGCGGCACATCGCGGCGCTGCGCACCATGAACATGTAAGGCGCGCTGCGGGCGCCGGTCCGCAGCCCCTCCGGGGTTCCGCTGTCGCTCACCCCTCCGGCGGCAGCGGGGCTTCCTCCGGCCTTGCCTGCAGCCCGTGCTTCATCAGCATCGGCACGTTTGCGATGGCGAAGATCAGCGTCATCGGCACCACTCCCCACAGCTTGAAGCCGACCCAGAAGTCCCAGCTCTGGGTCCGCCAGACGAGCTCGTTCAGCCCCGCCATCACCACGAAGAAGATCGTCCAGTTGATCGTCAGCAGCTTCCAGCCGCGCTCCGAAAGGCCTGGATAGGCCTGTTCGAGCAGCGTCTTCAGCAGCGGGCGGCGCGTCGCCAGTCCAAAGGCGAGGACCGCGGCGAACATCCCATAGACGATCGTCGGCTTCACCTTGATGAAGACTTCATTGTGGAAATAGAGCGTCAGGCTGCCGAACACGAGCACCAGCGCACCCGAAACCCACAGCATCGGCGAGATATGGCCGCTCTTCCAGTGCGAGAGCGCCATCGCGCCGGCCATCGCGATCATGAAGGCGGCGGTGGCCGCAAACACTTTGTCGAGCTGCGATTCGCCCGGATACAGGCTGTTGACGAGGAAAAAGACCGCGAGCGGACCGAAATCGATCAGCATGCGCAGGCCGGGTGAAGCGGGGTTCTTGGTGGGGGGTGTCATGTCTCTCAACGATCCGTTGGGGCGGCGCCTGTCGGAAGCTCGCCCTGTCGAGCTGATGCCTGGCTCCGGCGCCTGAGCGACGGCAGGGGAGCGGGGGCTATCCCTTCACCGCTTGTTCCACGCCGGCGATGATCCGCGCAACCTCTTCCGGATCGAACGGGCGCAGATCGTCGACCTTCTCGCCGACGCCGATCGCATGGATCGGCAGCCCGTATTTCTCCGCCGCGGCGACCAGCACGCCGCCGCGCGCCGTGCCGTCGAGCTTGGTCATCACGAGGCCGGTGACGCCCGCCACTTCCTTGAACACTTCGATCTGCGACAGCGCATTCTGGCCGGTCGTGGCGTCGAGCACGAGCACCACGTCGTGTGGCGCCTCCGGATTGAGGCGGCCGAGCACGCGGCGGATCTTGGCGAGCTCGTCCATCAGCTCGCGCTTGTTCTGAAGCCGCCCGGCGGTGTCGACGATCAGCACGTCGGTGCCGATCTGCGTCGCCTGCTTCACTGCCTCATAGACGATTCCCGCAGCGTCGCCGCCCTCCGCGCCGGAGACGATCGGTACGCCGATGCGCTCGGCCCAGGTGCGCAGCTGGCCGATCGCGGCGGCGCGAAACGTGTCGCCCGCGGCCAGCATCACGCGGTAATCCTGCTCGAGGAACAGGTTGGCGAGCTTGGCGATCGTGGTCGTCTTGCCCGATCCGTTGACGCCGATCACCAGGATCACCTGCGGCCGCGGAAAGGCTTCGATCTCGAGCCGCTTGGCGACCGGCGCCAGCGTCCTCGCGATTTCCTCGGCGACGATCAGCCGGATGCCGAGCTCCTCCAGCCCGCGCTCGAACTGGCCCTCGGCGAGCCGCTGGCGCACACGGGCTGCCGTGGCCGGGCCAAGGTCGGAAGCGATCAGTGCTTCCTCGATCTCGTCGAGCGTCTCCTCGTCGAGCCGCGCGGCGGTCAGCCCGGCCAGGTTGCCGAGCAGCCGGTCGGATGTCTTGCGAAAGCCGCCGAGCAGCTTGGTGTGCCAGGAAGATCGAGTGCTCATCATGAAATCTCTTCGTCGGGAGTCGCGGTCACTATTCCATCGGCAACGCCGGTGACGCGCGCGGATACGATGGTTCCGACCGGCTGCGGCGCCGCGAGCCGCATCTCGGCGAAATTGCCTGCATGGCCGCGGTCGCCGGGCCGTTCCACCAGCACCTGCTGACGCGTGCCGATCAGCGTTTCGAGCCATCTGGTTCGCCGATCCGCCGCCCGTTCGCGGAGCGCCGCCGCGCGGGCCTTCACGCGGTCGCGCGCCACCTGCGGCATCCGCGCGGCGGGGGTTCCCGCGCGCGGGCTGTAGGGAAAGATGTGCGCGTGCACGATGTCGCATGCGTCGATCAGCGCGGCGGTGTTCGCCGCCATCGCATCGGTTTCGGTGGGAAAGCCGGCGATCAGGTCCGCGCCGATCGCGATCTCCGGCCGCGCTGCCTTCATCCGCTCGACCAGCCGGATCGCGTCCGCCCGGCCGTGGCGCCGCTTCATGCGCTTGAGGATCATGTCGTCGCCCGCCTGCAGCGAAAGATGGACGTGCGGCATCACGCGCGGCTCCTGCGTCAGCAGCGTGAACAGCCGGTCGTCGATCTCGATCGAATCGAGCGAGGAAAGCCGCAGTCGTGCGACCCGGGTATGCGTCAGGATCCGCTCGACGAGCTGCCCCAGGCTTGGCGCGCCGGGCAGGTCGGGGCCATAGCTGGTGAGATCGACTCCGGTCAGCACGATCTCGCGATGGCCCGCTTCGATCAGCGCGGCGATCCGCGCCACCACTGCGCCCGCCGGCACCGAGCGGCTGTTTCCGCGGCCATAGGGAATGGTGCAGAAGGTGCAGCGATGATCGCATCCGTTCTGGACTTCGACGAAGGCGCGGGCGTGCTCGGAAAAGCTGGCGGCGAGGTGGGGCGCGGTCTCGGTCAGCGCCATCACGTCGCGTGCCACCACCGGTTCGGGCGATCGCCAGGCGGCGGGAGAGAGCTTGTCGGCATTGCCGATCACGCGGTCGACCTCTGCCATCGCGGCGAAACCGTGCGGATCGATCTGTGCCGCGCAGCCCGTCACCACCAGCTCGGCGTCCGGCCGTTCGCGCCGCGCCCGGCGGATCGCCTGGCGCGTGCGGCGCACCGCTTCGCCGGTCACGGCGCAGCTGTTCACCACCACCGCGTTCCGGTCCGCGAGCAGCGCACGGATCGTTTCGCTTTCGGCAAGGTTGAGTCTGCAGCCCAGCGTAATGACGTGCGGTACGCTCACGACAGGAAAGGCTCGGATACAGGCATGAGCGGTGATCTAGAGACGGTGGAGCGCAGTGTCCACGCGAAGGCGCGCGACGTGCTCGCCTTCTGGTTCGAAGTGCTGATGCCCGAACAGCATTTCGCGAAATCCGATTCGGTCGATGCGGCGATCCGCGAGCGTTTCGCCGATCTGCGCGAAGAGCTGCTGGAAACCGGCGCGCGCGGCTGGCGCGACGATCCCGAGACGCTGCTGGCGGCGGTGATCGTGCTCGACCAGTTTTCGCGCAACCTGTTCCGCGGCGATGCCGAGGCCTATGCCGCCGATCCGCTGGCGCGGGAGCTTGCGATCGATGCGATCAACCGCGGCTGGGATCGCGGCATGCCCGATCCGCATCGCCAGTTCCTCTACATGCCGTTGATGCATGCCGAGGACATCAGGCTCCAGCAGCTGAGCGTCGCGAAATTCGCCGAGACCGAGCTGGAGGAGGCGCTGGACTATGCCTATGACCATCGCGACGTGATCGAACGCTACGGTCGCTTCCCCAGTCGCAATGCGGCGCTCGGGCGGGAGAGCACCCCCGCCGAGCGCGAGTATCTCAGCCAGCCAGACGCTGGCTGGTAGCGTCGAGCGGCGGTTCGCCGCTGCGGGCCTGCGGCGGTTGCTGAAGCAGGCGGCGCTCGGCGAGCAGTCGGCGCGTGGCGGCTGCGGACATCGGGCGGCCATAGTGCCAGCCCTGGCCCTTCGAGCATCCGATCGCCCGCAGCCGTTCCTCGATCGCAGCATCCTCGATGCCCTCGGCGGTCACCGGCAGGTTCAGGCTCTCGCCCAGCCGCGCGATCGCATTGACGATCGCCGCCGAATCGGCGCTCTCGTTGAGCGACATGATGAAGCTCTTGTCGATCTTGATCCGGTCGAACGGCAGTGCGCGCAGATGCGCCAGCGACGAATAGCCGGTGCCGAAATCGTCGAGCGCCAGCCGCACGCCCTGGTTCTTCAGGCTGCCGACGATCGACTGGGCGAGCGCCAGATTGTCGAACAGCGAGCTTTCGGTGATCTCCACTTCCAGCCGGTTGGCGGGGAAGCCGGTTTCGGTCAGCACCTTGATGATCTTCTGCGCCAGCCATGCGTCGCGTAGCTGCCAGGGCGAGATGTTGATCGAGATGCTGAGCGCGGGATCCCAGTCGCGCGCCGCGGCGAAGGCCTGCCGCATGATCGACAGCGACAGCTCGGCGATCATGCCGGTTTCCTCGGCGATCGGAATGAACAGCTCGGGGCTGATCAGCCCGCGCTGCGGATGCTCCCAGCGCGCCAGCACTTCGAAGCCGTGGAGCCGGCCGGTGGTGAGATCGATCTGCTGCTCGAAATAGGGAACGATCTCCTGCCGCGGGATCGCAGTGCGGAGGCCTGACTCCAGTTCGTTGCGCGTCTGCAGTTCGCGTTCCATCGACTGGTCGAACCAGGCATAGCGGTTGCGGCCCGATTTCTTGGCCGCATACATGGCGATGTCGGCCGAGCGCATCAGCGCGTCGATCGAGGCGCAGTCGAAGTCGGAACGCGCGATGCCCAGCGAGCAGCTGATGTGGAGTCGCAGCCCTTCCGCCTCGAACGGCTGCGCCATGCGGCTCACCAGCCGTTCGGCGATCCGCTCCACCGTGTCGGGCTGCTCGGGATCGAACAGGAAGCCGCAGGCGAATTCGTCGCCGCCCAGCCGCGCGGTGAGTGCGATCGGCGGCATCGCCTGCGCGATTTCGCTGGCGACCGCGCGCAGCAGCGCGTCGCCCACGGCGTGGCCGTGCATGTCGTTGACGGTCTTGAAATGGTCGAGATCGACGATGAGCAGCGCCATCGCCTTGCGCCGGCGTCCGGCGCGCACGAACATCGCGGCGCCTTCCTCCGCCATGCTGCGGCGGTTCAGGAAGCCGGTCAGCGGATCGCGGCTGGCGAGCTGCTGGGCGCGTTCCTCGGCCGCCGCGCGGATGCGCACTTCCTCGGAAAGTGCCTGATGGCGGCGCCATCCGAACAGGATCAGCGCGACGTTGAGCAGCAGCGCGATCACCAGCGTGCGGTCCGCCGTCGCGCCGCCCTGGAAATAATGCTGGAGCGTGGTGGAGAGAACCTGGCTGCCGGTTCCCACGAACAGCAGGATCGCGGCAACGCTGATCGCGCCCGTCAGCAGCTCGCTCTGCCGCCGTTCCTTGATGTCGAGGACGTTCTCGTCGAGATCCAGCGCCATTGCCGGGAATACCCCCTGATACTGATGGCTTACGGGTTTGGACCCGCGACCGTATAGATCGGGTTAAGCTGCTGGCGGCTTGCGCCTGGCCATCGGTGCGGCTATGGGGCTGCCGACCGTTCTTCCGGAACGTGTGCGCTGATCGGCCCTGCGGGGCGTGACGCCGGCCGACGAGGTTTCGTCCGCCGGCGCGTTTTGCGTTTCGGGGTCGGCGGATTGGAGTAGTGCATGTTCGAGTCTCTGAGCGATCGGCTGGGCGGCGTTTTCGAGCGCCTGCGGGGCCGCGGCGCGCTGACCGAAGCCGATGTGCGGACGGCGATGCGCGAAGTGCGGATCGCGCTGCTCGAGGCCGATGTCGCGCTCCCCGTCGCGCGCCAGTTCGTCGAGAAGGTGACCGAACAGGCGGTCGGCCAGAATGTCCTGCGCTCGGTCACGCCGGGGCAGCAGGTCGTCAAGATCGTCCACGACGCGCTCGTCGGGATGCTCGGCGAGGACACTGCCGAGCTCAATGTCGACGTCACCCCGCCCGCGGTGGTGATGCTCGTCGGCCTTCAGGGCTCGGGCAAGACGACGACCACCGCCAAGCTCGCCAAGCTGCTGAAGAAGCAGGGCAAGAAGGTGATGATGGCGTCGCTCGACGTCAATCGCCCGGCCGCGCAGGAGCAGCTCGCCGTCCTCGGTACGCAGACCGAAGTGAACACGCTGCCGATCGTCCAGGGGCAGCAGCCGGTCGACATCGCGCGCCGCGCACTCCAATCGGCGAAACTCCAGGGCTATGACGTCGTCATGCTCGACACTGCCGGTCGACTCCATGTCGATCAGGCGCTGATGGACGAGATGAAGGCGGTTGCCGACATCGCGCAGCCGCAGGAAATCCTGCTCGTCGTCGATTCGCTCACCGGACAGGACGCAGTCAACGTCGCCGAGAATTTCTTGGCGCAGGTGCCGCTCACCGGCGTCATCCTCACGCGGATGGACGGCGATGCGCGGGGCGGCGCCGCGCTGTCGATGCGCGCCGTCACCGGCAAGCCGATCAAGTTCGCCGGCATGGGCGAGAAGCTCGATGCGATCGAGCCCTTCCATCCCAAGCGAGTCGCCGGCCGTATCCTCGGCATGGGCGATGTCGTCAGCCTGGTCGAAAAGGCCGCGGCGTCGATCGAGCAGGAAGACGCCGAGCGCATGGCCGAGCGGCTGGCCAAGGGGAAGTTCGACATGAACGACCTGCGCGCCCAGCTTGCCCAGATGCGCAACATGGGCGGGATCGGTGCGCTGGCGGGCATGATGCCCGGCATGAAGAAGGCGCAGGCGGCGATGGCGAGCGGCGCGGTCGACGAGCGGATCCTGCTGCGGATGGACGCGATGATCGGCTCGATGACTCCCAAGGAGCGATCCAAGCCCGAACTGCTCAACGCCAAGCGCAAGATCCGCGTCGCCAAGGGCAGCGGCACGACCGTGCAGGACGTGAACAAGCTCCTGAAGATGCATCAGGAAATGCAGACCGCGATGAAGAAGCTCAAGAAGATGGGCGGCATCAAGGGGCTGATGGCGATGCTCGGCAAGGGTGGCATGGGCGGCGTCGGCAACGCGCTGGGCGGTGCGCAGATGGGCGAGATGATGGGCAAGATGGACAGCGGCCTGCCCGGGCTTCCCGGCGGCGGTCAGCCCGGTCTGCCGCCCGGCTTCGAGAATCTGATGAAGAAGAAATGAGTTTCGTCGCCCCTGCGGAGGCAGGGGCCCATGTCTCTCGCGACTGAGGGGCGGCGATTGTTGGAAGAGCGATAGGCTCCCGCCTCCGCGGGGGCGACGGAAGAGAGAAGAACACCATGGCAGTCAGCATGCGTTTGTCGCGGGGCGGATCGAAGAAGCGCCCCTATTACCGGATCGTGATCGCCGATGCGCGCAGCCCGCGCGACGGCAGCTTCATCGAGAAGATCGGCACCTATAACCCGCTCCTCGCCAAGGACGACGAGAAGCGCGTCGTTCTCGATGGCGATCGCGCCAAGCATTGGCTGAGCGTCGGCGCGCAGCCGACCGACCGTGTCGCCCGTTTCCTCGACGCCGCCGGCATCAAGGAGCGCGCCGCGCGCAACAACCCGAACAAGGCCGAGCCGGGCGAGAAGGCCAAGGAGCGCGCCGAGGAGCGTGCCGAGAAGGCGAAGGCGGCCGAGGAAGCCGCTGCCGAGGCCGCCGCTGCGCCTGCGCCCGCCGAGGAAGCTCCCGCCGCCGAAGCGCCTGCCGAGGACGCGCAGGAAGCCGGCACGAACGAAGCGACGCCCAATGGCGACGCGGGCGACGAAGGCACGGTGAAGGACGGCGAGTCCGCTCAGGAGCCGGCCGAAGGCTGAGGAAGACCTTCCTCCCGCTTGCGGGAGGGATCGGGGGAGGGCATGGCGTTTCGCGATGGCCGCTGACGCAAATCCTCCCCCCACGCCTCCCGCACGCGGGAGCGAAGATCGAGCCGTCACGCTCGCGGCCGTCATCGGCGCCCACGGCATCACCGGCGAGGTTCGGCTGAAGGTGTTCGCCGAGGATATCGGTCGCCACAAGCAGTTCAATGGCGGCGCACTGACGCTGAAATCGCTGCGCGAGGGGCCGAACGGCGCCATCGCGCGCTTCGTCGAGATCGCCGACCGCAATGCCGCCGAGGCGCTGCGGGGGACCGAATTGACCGTCCCCCGCTCGGCGCTGCCGCCGCTCGAAGAGGGCGAATATTATCACGTCGATCTGCTGGACCTGCCCGTCGAGGACGAGGCCGGCACGCCGATCGGCCGCGTCGTCGCGATCGACAATTACGGCGCCGGCGACGTGCTCGAGATCGAAAAGCCCGACGGCAAACGCTTCATGGTGCCGATGATCCCCGCCGCGGTGCCCGAATGGACGGTGGAGCGGCTGATCGTGTCCGACGCGTATGCCGAGTGATTTCCGCCTCCCGATCCCCGAGAGAGGATCGAACGGCTTCCTTGTAGAAGCTCGTAGGACAGGATAGTCTCGAGCGGGTAAGATCCTTCGGGGGGAGCCGATCCGTGGACGAGGGTGCGAACCGTCGAGAGGTGCTTCGTGGGGCGGCGGGCCTGACGCTCGCGAGCGCGCTTCCCGTGCTGGCCGCATGCGGCGACGGCGCGCTCGTTCCGCCAGCCCAGGCCGCGACCCGGCCGAACATCCTGTTCATCATGGGCGACGATCTCGGCTACGCCGACGTCAGCTGCTACGGTCGCCGCGACTATCTCACCCCGGCCATCGACGGGCTGGCTGCGGGCGGCGTGCGACTGACCAACGGCTATGCCAATTCCTGCGTCTGTTCGCCCACGCGGATCGGTCTCGTCACGGGCCGATATCAGCAGCGGCTTCCGGTGGGCCTGGAGGAGCCGATCACTACGCCGTCGCCGCTCGATATGCTGCCGCCGGGACATCCGACGCTGCCATCGCTGCTCAAAGGACTCGGCTATCGCACCGCGCTGATCGGAAAGTGGCACATCGGATCCACGCCCACTTCCGGCCCCAACAACTACGGCTACGACCATTTTTTCGGCTATACCGGCGGCGGGATCAACTATTACCAGCAGTCGGGCGGCACGCCTGCCTCGCAGTTTCCCGACGATCTCTCCCGCAACGGCACGCCCGCGGGTTGGGACGGCTATCTGACCGATGCGCTCGCCGAGGAGGCGATGCGCTGGATCGCGGGCGGATCGGCGCCGTTCTTCCTGAGCTTGCACTTCAGCGCCGGCCACGCCCCCTGGGTGGGGCCCGGAGACACGGCAGCGGCGGCGGCATGGAACGACCCGCTCGACCGCAATCACGGCGATCTCGAAACCTATTCCCGCATGATCATGAACATGGACGCCAACATCGGCAGGGTGTTGGAGGCACTTGCTGCCTCGGAAATCGCTTCGAACACGATCGTGGTCTTCACCAGCGACAATGGAGGCGAGCGCTTCTCCGAGACCTGGCCCTTCACCGGCGTGAAGGGCGAAGTGCTGGAAGGTGGACTGCGCGTGCCCCTCATCGTTCGCTGGCCAGGGCGGATCGCTCCGGGAACCCTCTCGGATCAGGTGATGATCTCGATGGACTTCCTTCCGACGCTGCTCGCGGCCGTCGGCGGTGCTCCCGATCCGGCCTTTCCTTCCGACGGAATGAACCTGATGCCGGTGCTCGCAGGTGCGGAGCCGATCGTCGCGCGGACCTTGTTCTGGCGGCACCGTGCGGGCGAGCAGGCGGCAGTGCGCGACGGGAACTGGAAATATGTTCGCCTCGGCGCGGAAGAGCATCTGTTCGATCTAGCCGCCGACGCGCGTGAGCGCGCTGATCGTGCGGGCGACGAACCTTCGCGGCTGGCCGAGCTGCGCGGTGCCTGGGACCGCTGGAACGCCTCGATGCTTCCCTATCCGCCGAACAGCTTCAGCTACGACGTGAAGGACGTCGACGCCGACCGCTACTGACGGCTTCCTCAGCGCCGCAAGGGCCGCTGTTCCGCGAGCATGTTGCGGATCGTCGTCGCTGCGACGCCGCCTTCGCCCATCGCGTGGCTGATCTGGTCGAGGCCCTTCACCACATCGCCCGCCGCGAAGAGGCCGGGGATCGACGTGCGCTGGTGATCGTCGACTTCGAGGCAGCCGCTGTCGTCGCCGCGCGCACCGGCGGCGATCGCCAGTTCGGATCGGATGCGCGATCCCAGCGCCGGATACATCGTGTCGAACGTCATCCTGCCCCTGGCGGTGTCGAGCGCGATCCGCCCGTCCTCGATGCCATAGCCGCCGCAGGGGCCGTCGATACGGGCGACCCCCGCTGCGTCGAGCGCCGCCTGGCACTCGGAATCGAGGTTATGCTCGGCCTCGGGCGCGATCAGCGTCACGTCCTTGCTGTAGCCGCGCAGGAAAATCGCCTCGCGCATGCCGTGCCCGCCGCTGCCGATCACGCCGATCCGCTGGTCGGTTGCTTCATAGCCGTCGCAGATCGGGCAATAGCGCAGCAGGCCGCGTGAGAGCGCCAGCGCATGCAGATCGTCGGCCATGCCCGGCGGCCGGTTGTTGATGACTCCGGTCGCGAGCAGCACCGATCGGGCGCGATAGCGCTGCCCCTCCACTTCGACTCGAAAGCCGTCGTCCTCCGGCTGAACCGCCGTCACCCGGGCAAGCTCGCGCGCGGCGCCATAGCGTTGCGCCTGTTCCAGCATCCGCGCCAGCAGGTCGGTGCCCGAAATCCCCTGCGGGAAACCGGCGTGATTGTGCGTTTGCGGAATCAGCGCCGCGCGGCTGGTCCCGCAATCGAACAGGCGGATGTCGAGATGGAAGCGCGCGAGATAGATCGCCGCCGTCAGCCCCGCCGGTCCCGCTCCGATGATGATGCAATCGTCCATGCGGTGGCGTAGCGCGCGTGGCGGGCGACAGGTTCCCTCGGCCGATGCTATCGGCGGGCGAATGGAACCTGCGCCGCGCCATCTGCTCGACAGCGACATCTGCATCCGGCTGCTCCGCGGCGACGCGGCGCGGCTGGCGCTGCGGATCGCGCGGGCCCCCGCCGGCAGCATCGCCGTTTCGGCGATCAGCCTCGCCGAGCTGATGGAGGGCAGTGCGCGGCGGGGCGAGGCGGCGCTTGCGTCGCTCGACCGCTTGCTCGAAAGCGTGCCCCTGCTGGCGTTCGATGCGGCTGCGGCGCGGGCCTTTCCGGCGGCGCGCGCGGCGCGCGGGCGGCTCGACCGGCTGATCGCCGCGCACGCGCTGTCGCTCGGCGCCACGCTGGTGACTCACAATCTGCGCGACTTCCGCAACGTGGCGGGGCTGCGCATCGAGGACTGGACCTGACGTGACCTTCGCCGCGACCGTATTGACGCTCTATCCGGAGATGTTTCCCGGCCCGCTCGGGGCGTCGCTCGCCGGTCGCGCGCTGCGCGAGGGGGCCTGGTCGCTCGATACCGTGCAGATCCGCGACTTCGCCACCGACAGGCACCGCTCGGTCGACGATACGCCCGCGGGGGGCGGGGCGGGGATGGTGCTGCGTGCCGATGTCCTCGCCGCGGCAGTCGATCACGCGCGCGAACGGCAGCCGGACGCCCCCGTGCTCGCGATGACCCCGCGCGGCCGTCCGCTCGATCAGGCGCGGGTCCGGTCGCTGGCGGAGGGGCCCGGCGTCACGGTTCTTTGCGGACGCTTCGAAGGGTTCGACGAGCGGATTTTCGAGGGCCGCCAGGTCGAGCAGGTGTCGATCGGCGACTATATCCTGTCGGGCGGCGAAATGGCGGCGCTGGTGCTGCTCGACGCTTGCATTCGCCTGCTTCCGGGAGTAATGGGCGCGGCTTCAAGCGGCATGGACGAGAGCTTCGAAACGGGGCTGCTCGAATATCCGCAATATACCCGACCTGTCGACTGGGAAGGGCGCACGATCCCCGAAGTGCTGCGATCGGGGGATCATGCGAGGATCGAGGCATGGCGACGCGCCAGCGCCGAGAGCGATACACGGCTACGGAGGCCGGACCTTTGGGAGCGCCACGAGGGCGCTCGGGCCCGACCTCCCTCTGGCGCGCGGCACGGGAATGGGACCAAATGAGATGAACCTCATCCAGACGATCGAAGCCGAGCAGATCAAGAAGTTCACCGAATCCAAGGCGATTCCGGAATTCCGCCCGGGCGACACGCTGCGCGTCGGCGTGAAGGTGGTCGAGGGCGAGCGCACCCGCGTCCAGAATTTCGAAGGCGTCTGCATCGCCCGCGCCAACAAGGGCATGGGCTCCAGCTTCACTGTCCGCAAGATCAGCTTTGGCGAGGGTGTCGAGCGCGTCTTCCCGCTCTATTCGCCCAACGTCGAGTCGATCGAGGTAGTGCGCCGCGGCGTCGTGCGTCGCGCGAAGCTCTATTATCTGCGCGGCCGCACCGGCAAGGCGGCGCGTATCGCCGAGCGCCGCGATCCGCGCCCGAGCAAGACCGTCGAAGCGGCGGAATAAGCCCGGACCGATCCGATACGGCGGGGCGCGGAGGCAAAGGCTTCCGCGCCCCGTTTGCGTCTGGACGGGCGGGAGGGCCGCTCAGGCCGCGCGCTCGATCTCGCGCAACGCGCGGGCCCGATCATGCCCGCGCCGTACCGAGGCATAGCAGTCGCGGATGATGTCGCGCGTGGCGTCCGAGACATGCGCATCGTCCAGCGCGCGCTCGAACTCTTCCTTGAGATAATCCTCGCCGCGCTCGATCTCCGAGAGCAGCGCCGCATCGTCGCCGCCCAACACGCGCCGCAGCGCCTCGATCCGGCGGTGCACCGTCCCGGCCACCGATCCATAGTCGGCGGGTGTCCCGCCCAGCGCATGGCTGGCACGTTGCAGCCGGTCGACCACCGCGAGCCGCTCCTCGGCCATTTCGGCGAAGAAGGTCGCGTGGCGCCCGGCCTCGGCGTGCTCGGCCGAATATTCATAGCCGCGGACGCTGTCGATCGTGGTGACGATCAGATCGTCCAGCTTGGCGGTATCGTGCATCTTCGACATCGGTTCCTCCAGCAAGTCTATACTGGAAGAACGGCGCAGCCGGATGCCGGCTCCCGGCAAACGACGTTAAGCAAACGTCTGACCTTACGGTGAAATTCCGTTAGCCATCCGGCTGCGCCCACAGGATCAGAAGGTGAAGCGCCCGCCCAGCGAGAGCACCACCGCATTGGCGTCGCGCAGCCGGCCGTCGACCAGGATCGGCGTCTGGACCGCGGTGCCCGGATAGGCGGCGGTCGTCCGGTCGATCGTCGTGTCGTCGAACGCGACATAGTTGGCGGCCACATCGAGCGTGAAGCGCTCGCTCACGCCGATGCTGGCGCCGGTCGCGAAGTTCCAGCGATCCGAATCCGGCACGCGCGCGTCGCGCTCGCCGTCGCGGGTCGGCGTTTCGGCGTGCTGCACTCCGGCGCGCAGCGTGATCGCCTCGCTCGCCGCAAGCTCGACGCCGCCGGCAAAGCTCCAGCTGTCCTTGTAGTTCTCGGGGATCGCGGTGTTCAGCGGTTCGCCGAGGCGGATCGCGTCGAACTCGCTCCAGCCATAGCGGATCACCTGGGCGCTGAGCGTCAGCCGGTCGGTCGCGGCCAGCCGGACGCTGCCGATCGCCTGCCACGGCGTGCTGAAGCGCGCCTCGACGCCTTCGATCTCGACGTTCTGCGCCGCGAGCGGGCCGAGCAGGCCGCTGGTCGTGATGCTGCCTTCCAGCGTGTGCTCGACCTTCGACTTATAGGCGCCGCCGATCGTCAGCCGGCCGATGTCGACCTGCGCGCCCGCGGTCCAGCCCAGATCCCAGCCTTCGCCCTGAAGCGTCTGCGATCCGTCGGGCAGCGTTGCCGAAAGGTTGGGCAGCGCGTTCGAAAGCGTGGCCTCGGCATATTCGACGTTCAGCGCCGCGCCCACGCGCAGCCACGGCGTCGCGGCGAATGCGATCGAAGGCTGGATGTCATAGGTGCGCAGCCGCGTGCGATCGGCGGTGTAGCGCGCCCAGCTGTCGTCCGAATAGTCGGTGGTGAAGCTGAACGGCGAGGCGACGGTCAGGCCGACCGAGAACCGATCGCTCAGCGGAACCGCGATCGAACCGCTCGGCAGCAGGCCGTCCTCGATCGGATTGGTCGAAACCGGAATGCCGCCGACAGGGGCGGGGGGCTGGCCGGGGCGCACGATCACCGTGCCGGTATTCACCACTTCGCCCGCGGGCAGGATCAGGCTGGCGCTGGCGGTCGCTTCGGCCGAGGCGATGCCGGCGCTGGCGGCCGGGTTCCACCACAGCGATGCGGCGCCGCGATCGGCGGCTTCGCCCGAAAAGGCGCGGCCGGCGGCCTTTGCCGACTGTTCCTGAAGATAGAAGGCCTGCGCCTGCGCGGTGCCGGGCAGTGCGAACGACGCGGCGAGGATCGTTCCCGCGAGCAGCGGGAGGGAAACACGAACGGACATAGCGATGCGACTCTCTGCTTTTTTCTGATTCGGGTTGGTCTGGGTGACCCGCGCGGGTGCGCGCTCGCGGGGAGAACCCCCGGCTCCCCATAGCGTTCCGTCGCGAAACTGCAAAAGCCGGTATGGCGAAAGCCCTCGGCCCGCACCCTTTACGGAGCCGCGTCGCGCCGACATAACCCTGCTCTGCCCCGCGTTCGCGGGCGAACTTTTGTCGGAGAGGACGGATGTTGAAATGGGCGGTCGGGCTCGCGTTGCTCGCATCGGGGGGCGCCGCCATGGCGCAGCATGAGCCGGAGGCCCCGTCGCCCCCGGCGCTGACGCTCGAGCGGGTGTTCGGCAGCCCCGATCTGGCGGGCTCGACGCCGCGTGCGCTGCGCCTCTCGCCGGACGGAAAATTCGTCACCGTGCTGCGCAACCGCGCCGATGAGCGCGAGCGGTACGATCTGTGGGCGATGGACACCGCCTCGGGCGACTGGCGGATGCTGGTCGATTCCGAGCGGGTCGGCACCGGCGCCGCGCTGTCGGAGGAAGAGCGGATGCAGCGCGAGCGCGCCCGCATCGGCGGCGTGAAGGGCATCGTTGCCTATGATTGGGCGCCCGACGGCCAGAACATCCTCGTCCCGCTTGACGGCGATCTCTATCTCGCGGCGCTCGACGGCAGCGTCCGCCGCCTGACCGAGACCGAAGCGAGCGAGCTCAATCCGGTCATCAGCCCCGACGGCGGCTATGTCAGCTTCGTGCGCGACCAGAATCTCGTCGTCGTCGATCTGGCGACCGGGGCCGAGCGCCAGGTGACCGAAGGCGGCGGCGGGATGATCCATTTCGGCGAGGCGGAGTTCGTCGCGCAGGAGGAAATGGGCCGCAGCACCGGCTATTGGTGGTCGCCGAACGATCGGCTGATCGCCGTCCAGCGATTCGACGAAAGCCCTGTCGAAGTCGTCACGCGCTCGGCGATCGGCGCCGAGGGCACGCGCGTCTATGATCAGCGCTATCCCAAGGCGGGCACCGACAATGTCCTCGTCGAACTCTATGTGATGCGCCCTGACGGCTCGGGTCGGGTCAAGGTCGATCTCGGCACGAACCCCGATATCTATCTCGCCCGGGTCGACTGGACTCCCGACGGCTCGGCGCTCCTCGTTCAGCGCCAGAACCGCGCCCAGACCGAGCTCGACGTGCTGCGCGTCGATCCGCAGACCGGCGCCTCGACCGTCCTGTTCACCGAGCGGGCGGGCGCGCGCAGCTGGGTCAATCTGCACGACGCGCTCCACCCGATGGACGACGGCAGCCTGATCTGGTGGTCCGAACGCGACGGCCACGGCCATCTCTATCGCTGGAGCGACGGCAACTGGACCCAGCTCACCAGCGGCGATTGGGAAGTCGCCTATGTCGCCGGCATCGACGAGGAACAGGGCCGCATCTATTTCCTCGCCAACAAGGATGGCGTGCTCGAAAGGCATCTCTACACGGTCGATATCGCCCAGCCGAACGCCGTGACTCGCCTCACCGAAACCGGCTGGTGGAATTCGGCGTCGATGGACCAGTCGGCCAGCCGGATCATCGTCTCGCGCTCGAACACCGGGCAGCCGCAGCAGGTCTATCTCGCCGATGCCTCGGGCCAGCGCCTGAGCTGGATCGAGGAGAATGACGTCGACAATCCCGAGCACCCCTATCATCCGTATCTGCCCAGCCATCGCGGGAAGCGGTTCGGCACGATCACCGGCCCCGGCGGGCAGACGCTCCATTGGGAGATGATCACCCCCGAGCTCGAGCCCGGCAAACGCTATCCGGTCTTCTTCCAGCACTATGGCGGCCCGGGCGCACAAACGGTCACGCGCGCCTGGGGCGGTACGCTCCAGCAATATCTGGTCGATCGCGGCTATATCTGGTTCCAGATCGACAATCGCGGCTCGGCCAATCGCGGCAAGGAATTCGAGGACGCGATCTACCGCGCGATGGGCACGGTCGAGGTCGAGGATCAGATCGCCGGCGCCGAATATCTCAAGACGCTCGATTTCGTCGATCCCGACGCGATCACCACCTATGGCTGGTCCTATGGCGGCTATATGACGCTCAAGATGCTCGAGGAAGCTCCCGGCACCTTCGCCGCGGGCGTGTCGGGCGCGCCGGTCAGCAAATGGGAGCTGTACGACACCCATTATACCGAGCGCTACATGGGCGATCCGCGCGAAGTGCCCGAAGCCTATGTCGCTTCGAACACGGTCGAGAATGCGACTCGCATCTCCGATCCGCTGCTGCTGATCCACGGCATGGCCGACGACAATGTCGTGCTCGACCATTCGACCGTGATGATGGCGCGGATGCAGGCGGCGGGCGTGCCGTTCGAACTGATGCTCTATCCCGGCCACACTCACCGTGTCGGCGGCCCGGGCGTGAGCGTCCATCTGTGGAATACCATCCTCGACTTCCTCGATCGCAGCATCGCGGACGACGGCGAGGAGTGATCGCCGATTGATCCGGCAAGGGCAGGGGCGCGGCATCCGCGTCCCTGCTCGCTTGCGGCGGCACGCCCCTGTGCCGTTCCGCTCCGCGCTTTTTTCGCTGTCCTACAAGCCCCCGCCTGGCATATCGGAGGAGTCCCCGATCGATGGAGGACAGCCTGTGCCACGCGCATCCGTTCCAGAAAGCCGCATCGTTCCCCGCTCGGCGGTCGCATCCTGCCTTCGCATGCGCGCGGGGGCGCACATGCGCGTTGAGGTGCGACTTTAGTGCGACCTTCGACGGAAAACCGCGGTTTCGCCTCGCGGCAAGAGTCTCGCCGGTGGTGCCGCCGATTGGCGAGCGGGAAAGGAAATCTCTCTTTCAATCCGGCCCGCGCAACTTAAGTAGCGGGCATCCGCGCCCCGGGGGCGGGGAAAACGAATATTGGAAGGACCGGAATGGGCTACCGCATCGTGGTCGCCGGCGCGACGGGCAACGTCGGCCGTGAAATGCTGAACATCCTCGCCGAGCGGGAATTCCCGATCGACGAGATCGCCGTGCTCGCCTCCGCGCGCAGCCAGGGCGACGAAGTCGAGTTCGGCGAGACCGGCAAGAAGCTCAAGGTCCAGAACATCGAGCATTTCGATCCCACCGGCTGGGACATGGCGCTGTTCGCGATCGGGTCTGACGGCAGCAAGACCTATGCGCCCAAATTCGCCGCGGCGGGTTGCACGGTGATCGACAATGCCTCGCTCTACCGCATGGACCCGGACGTGCCGCTGATCGTGCCCGAAGTGAACCCCGAGGCGATCGACGGCTACAAGGCGCGCAACATCATCGCCAATCCCAACTGCTCGACTGCGCAGATGGTGGTCGCGCTCAAGCCGCTGCACGACGCGGCGAAGATCAAGCGCGTGGTGGTCGCGACCTATCAGTCGGTTTCCGGCGCCGGGAAGGCGGGGATGGACGAGCTGTTCACCCAGAGCCGCAACATCTTCGTCGGCGACACCGCCGAGCCGGAGAAGTTCACCAAGCAGATCGCGTTCAACGTGATCCCGCACATCGACAGCTTCCTCGAGGACGGTTCGACCAAGGAAGAATGGAAGATGGTGGTCGAGACCAAGAAGATCCTCGATCCGAAGATCAAGGTGACCGCCACCTGCGTGCGCGTGCCGGTGTTCGTCGGCCATTCGGAAGCGATCAACATCGAGTTCGAGGACGAGCTTTCGGCCGAGCAGGCGCAGAAGATCCTGCGCGAGGCGCCGGGAGTCATGCTCGTCGACAAGCGCGAGAACGGCGGATACGTCACGCCGGTCGAGTGCGTCGGCGAATATGCGACCTATGTCAGCCGGGTCCGCGACGATCCCACGGTCGACAACGGCCTGTCGCTCTGGTGCGTGTCGGACAATCTCCGCAAGGGCGCTGCGCTGAACGCAGTGCAGATCGCCGAGCTGCTCGGCCGGCGGCACTTGCAGAAGGCGGCCTGATCGGATCGAGGCGCTGCGGACCGATCTCTCCGGTCGTTCCGCAGCCCCTGCAGCCCTTTCGCCGCCGGGCGGGTCCGGCGCTGAGTGTCAGTGCCCGGCGGCCGCCGGATCGACGGCCATCGCCGCCCCCTTCGGCCGGCGCAGGAAGATCACCAGCGGCACCGATGCGGCGGTCAGCAGCATCATCGCCCAGAAGTCGTTCAGATAGGCGATCATCATCGCCTGCCGCGTGACTTCGGCATTCAGCATCGCCAGTGCCGTGTCTCCGGTGCCGCCGAGCGCCTGGAGCAGGGTCGGGTCGAAGGTGCCGAGCGCTTCGGGGGTCACATGCTCGCCGAGCGCGGCATGGCTCGTCTGCCCGCTGCGCACCAGGATCGTCGTCACCAGCGAGATGCCGACCGACGAGCCGATCGAGCGCGAGAGGTTGAGCAGGCTCGATCCCTCGGTGCGGAACTGCGGCGGCAGTGTCGCGAAGGCCATGCCGTTGAGCGGCATGAACACGAGCCCCAGCCCGAGCCCCTGAATGAAGCCGGAAAGGATGATGAGCTCCGATCCCATGTCGAGCGTCCAGCGCGTCATGTCCCACAGCGAATAGGCGGCGATCGCGAGGCCGGCGCCGATCATCAGCCGCGGATCGACTCCCCTGCTCTGGAGCTGCGCCGCCACGGCCATCGTCAGCACCACGCCGAAACCGCGCGGCATCAGCAGCAGCCCGGTGTCCATCACCGGATAGCCGTAGAGCGTCTGGAGCATCGGCGGCAGGAGCGCCATGGTCGCCATCATCACGACGCCGATCACCATCATGAATCCGATCGCCGCCACGAGGTTTCGGTTCTTCCACAGCTCGCGGTCGAACATCGGGTTGCGACCGGTGGCGAGATGCACCGCGAACATCCAGAGCGCGATGCCCGCGACCAGAGTCTCGATCCAGATCTCGGTCGACTGGAACCAGTCCTCGCCCTGGCCCCGATCCAGCATCAGCTGGAGCGCCGAAATGCCTACCGCCAGCAGTGCGAAGCCGAAAAGGTCGAACTGTCGCTTTCGGATTGGCCGCGAGGGGAGGAGCACCCACAGGATCGCGAAGCACAGCACGCCGAGCGGCAGGTTGACGTAGAAGACCCAGCGCCAGTTGTAATTGTCGGTCAGCCAGCCGCCGAGCACCGGGCCGAGGATCGGGCCGATCATGATGCCCATGCCCCAGATCGCCATCGCCTTGGCCTGCCGCTCGGGCGGATTGATGTCGAGCATCACCGTCTGGCTCAGCGGGTTCATGAAGGCCGCGGAAATCCCCTGGAGGATGCGAAACGCGACCATCTCGGGCAGGCTGGTCGCCATCCCGCACAGCGCCGAGGAGAGGATGAATCCCGCGATCGAGATCAGGAACAGGTTCCGCGATCCGATCCGGTCCGAAAGCCAGCCGGTGATCGGGATCGCGATGGCGGTCGCGACGATATAGCTCGTCAGTACCCAGGTAACCGTGTCGGCGGTGGCTCCCAGTGCTGTCTGCATGTGCGGCAGCGCGACATTGGCGATCGTCGTGTCGAGGATCTGCATGATCGTCGCCAGCATGACGCCGATCGTCAGAAGCGCGCGGTTCCGCACCGGGAGCGCGGCGACTCCCGGTTGCGGACGCGGGGTTGCGGCAGCGGCGCCGCGGGCAGGGCTGGCACTGGCCATGGCGGATCAGTCGCGCACGTTCACCGTCACGTCGGCGGAGATGCCGGCGATCAGCGGGCGCGGGCTTTCCTCGTCGAGGGCGATGCGAACCGGAACGCGCTGGGTTACCTTCACCCAATTTCCATTGGCATTCTGGGCGGGAAGAACCGAGAACTCGGATCCGGTGCCCGCGCCGATCGATGCCACATGACCGCGCAGCTCGAGCCCCGGATAGGCATCGAACCGCACCGTCGCCGGCTGGCCGACCCGCATGTGATCGAGATCGGTCTCCTTGAAGTTCGCCTCGATCCACGAGCGGCCGTTGGAGACGATCGTGAGTGCGGGCAGCCCGGTCATCAGCTGCTGCCCCACCTGCAGCCGGTCGGCCTGCGAGACGACGCCGCCTACCGGTGCGCGAATCTCGGTGCGTGTGAGCTGGAGCTGCGCCTCCCGCCGTCGCGCGCGGGCGGCGGCGATCGCCGGGTTCTCGCCCGGAACGGCAGCACCGGTCGCGATCCGCGCCCGCGCCTCGGCGGCGTCGGCCTGCGCCCGCTGCACGGCGGCGCGCGCCTGCTCGACCGCATGCTCGGCCTGCTGGAGCCGCGCCGTGGTGGTGAAGCCGCGATCCATTAACTGCGCCTGGCGCTCATAATCTTCCTGCGCCGCCTGAAGCTGGTCGCGTGCCGCTTCGATATCGGCGCCGGTGCCCTCGTAGCTCGTCCGCAGCGTCGCGATCTGGACCTGCGCGTCGGCGATCGCGGCGTTCGCCTGCTCGACGGCGATGCGATAGGGCTCGGGGTCGATACGGAACAGCAGGTCGCCCGCGGCCACCGCTTGGTTTTCGCGCACCGCGACCCCTACGATCCGCCCCGCAACTTCGGTCGACACCGCCACCTTGTCCTGCGCTACCTGCGCATTGTCGGTGGATACGGTCCCGCCGGATGTCGCCCAAATCCAGCCGATCACACCGAGCGCGAGCAACGGCACTCCCAACAGCAGCAGCGGGCGGAGCCACCGCCGCCTGCGGCGCGGCTCCAGCGTGGTTTCCTCCGCAGCCGCGGGTTGGACCTGGGGATCGGCATCAGCCATTGGCGGCAGTCTCTTGTTGGTCGTCCTGGACGAGGTTGGTTCGAATGGCGGCGAGTAGCGCAGTCAGCCGCTCCCGATCGTCTTCACCGATGCCGGCGAGCGCCTGCTCGGTGACTTCGTTGCCGATTGCGCGGAGGCGCTCGATGAGCGGCTTTGCCGCATCGGTGAGATAGATGCGCCAGGCGCGGCGGTCGTTCGGATCGCGCCGCCGCTCGACGAGCCCGGCTTCCTCCAGCCGGTCGATCATGCGGCAGGCCGTGATCGGCTCGACTTCCATCAGCTCGGCGAGACCGCCCTGGTTCACACCTTCGTGGCGCGAGAGCATCGCCAGCGTGTGCCACTGCGGCCGCGTAACGCCGATCGCTCGCGCACGCGCGTCGAACCGGCGGCGCATCAGCCGCGAAATCTCGCTGAGGGAAAAGCCCAGAGCTTCGGTCATGACGGGCATATAATAAGCATAGACATTAATTCCAACTTGCAACCTAGTTGCATTGTGCGCCGCAGCAAGTGCAGGCAAGTCACGCGGTGCAGGCGGAAACGGGGAACGTCCACCCGGAAGCGGCGAGGGCGTTGCGGGTCGACACAGGCGCGCTGCGCCCCTACCGACGCGGGAGGATCGTCGCTGGAGTAGGTTTCTTGGCGGAGCTAGTCACCGAACCCCAATTCTTCGAGAGCTTCGACGGCGCGTGCATGGCGTGGCACGAGATCGGCGAGGGCAGGCCGGTGGTGCTGATCCATGGCCTGTTCTCGAACGCCTGGACCAATTGGATCCGCTACGGCCATGCCGAAGCGATCGCGGCGCGGGGCTTCCGCGTCATCATGCCCGATCTGCGCGCGCACGGCAGCAGCGCGGCGCCGCATGATCTCGAAGCCTATCCGCCGGACGCGCCGGCGCTCGATGGCCTGGCGCTTCTGCGCCACCTCGACCTGCGCGACTATGATCTCGGCGGCTATTCGCTCGGCGCGCGCACTACCGTGCGGATGCTGGTGAAGGGCGCGGCACCGCGCCGGGTGATCCTCGCCGGCATGGGGCTGGAAGGCATCCTCGATACCCAGCTCCGAGCGAGCCATTTCCGCAATATCCTCGCCAATCTCGGCCAGCATGCGCGCGGCACGCCGGAGTGGCTGGCCGAGGCATTCCTGAAGACGACCGGAGGCGATCCCGAGGCGCTGATGCAGCTGCTCGGCACCTTCGTCGACACCGACCGCGGTCAGGTCGAAGCGATCGAACAGCCGGTCCTCGTTCTCGCCGGCGCCGAGGACAGCGACAACGGCAGCCACGCGGCACTGGCCGAACTGCTGCAGATCGCGGAGCTGCGCGAAGTGCCGGGCTCGCACATGAGCGCAGTGACCCGACCCGAACTGGGGCAGGCAATCGCGGATTTCCTGACCGCTTGACCGACGGCGTCCTGTGCGCGCAGTCTGCGGCTATCACCCGACACAATCCGAGGCACATGATGATCCGTACCGGCACGTCGCTGCTCGCGCTTGCAGCGTTTCTCGCCACGCCTGCGCTGGCGCAGGACCGCAATCAGCCGTCGCACCAGGCGCAGTCGGCCGAGGCGCTGACCGCCGCCGACGCCGAGGCATTCGTCGAGCGTGTCCAGCGCGAATATGCCGACTTCAATCTGCGCGCCTCGCGGATCGCGTGGATCAACGCCACCTATATCACTCCTGACACGGACGCACTCGCTGCCGACAGCCAGGCAGAGGGTACGCGCATGGCGGTGCAGTTTGCGCTCGAGGCGGCGAAGTTCCAGGACGTCGCGGGGCTCACGCCCGATACGCGCCGCATGCTCGATATCCTGCGCAGCGCGATTACGCTCCCGGCACCTACCCGCGACGGAGCGGCGACTACGCTGTCCGAGCTCGCCACGGGCATGCAGTCGCTCTACGGCCGCGGCCGTGCAACGCTGAACGGCGAGCCGATCAGCGGCAACGATGCCGAGGCGGCAATGGGCACGCTCCGCGATCCCGAGGATTTGCAGGAGCTCTGGACCAGCTGGCACAACAATGTCGGTTCGCCGATGCGCAACGACTATCAGCGGATGGTGGGCATTGCGAACGAAGGCGCGCGCGAACTCGGCTTCCGCGACGTCGGCACGATGTGGCGCTCGGTGTACGACATGCCGCCCGAGGAATTCGCCCAGCTCACTGACCAGCTGTGGAACGAGGTGAAGCCGCTCTATCAGGCGCTGCACACCTATGTCCGCCGCAAGCTGAGCGAGCGCTACGGCGCCGAGGTGCAGGCGGCGAGCGGCCCGATCCGCGCCGATCTGCTCGGCAATATGTGGGCGCAGGAATGGGGCAACATCTATGACGTCGTCGCCCCTGAAGGCAGCGGCGATCTCGGCTACGACATCGGCGAGCTGCTCCAGACTCAGAACTACGATGCGCTCAAGATGGTGAAGACGGGCGAGTCCTTCTTCAGCTCGCTCGGGTTCGAGCCGCTGCCCGAAACCTTTTGGGAGCGCTCGATGTTCGTGAAGCCCGAGGATCGCGAGGTCCAGTGCCACGCATCGGCATGGAACCTCGACGACGTCGACGATCTGCGGATCAAGATGTGCATCAAGGTGAACTCGGACGATTTCGTCACCATCCATCACGAGCTCGGGCACAATTATTATCAGCGCTCCTACAACGAACTTCCACTGCTCTATCGCACAGGCGCCAACGACGGCTTCCACGAAGCGATCGGCGACATGGTCGCGCTGTCGATCACGCCCGACTATCTCGTCGAAATCGGGCTTCTCGATGAGGCGCGCGTTCCCGGACCCGAGCGCGATACCGGCCTCCTGCTGCGCCAGGCCATGGACAAGGTCGCCTTCCTGCCCTTCGGTCTCCTAGTCGACAAATGGCGCTGGGGTGTCTTCTCGGGGCAGATCCGTCCCGAGCATTACCAGTCCGCCTGGGACGGGCTGCGGCTGCAATATCAGGGCATCGTGCCGCCGGTCGCACGCGACGAGACCAATTTTGATCCGGGTGCGAAATATCACATTCCGGCCAACGTGCCCTACACGCGCTACTTCCTCGCACGCCTGCTTCAGTTCCAGTTCTACAAGGCGGCCTGCGAACAGGCGGGCTGGACCGGTCCGCTTCACCGCTGCTCTTTCTACGGCAACGAGGAAGTCGGCGAGCGGCTGAACGCGATGCTGGAGATGGGGATGTCCAAGCCCTGGCCGGACGCGCTGGAAGCGTTCACCGGCACGCGTGAAACTTCGGGCGAAGCGATGCTCGAATATTTCGCGCCGCTGATGGAGTGGCTCGAAGAGCAGAACGCCGGCCAGGCCGAAGGCTGGTAAGCCCAAACGCATGCGGGGAGCGGCGCTCCGCTCCCCGCTGTCTGACGCTCGGTTGAACCGTTCCCGCGCTCAGCTGGCGGGAATCGAATTCTCGTCGGCTATCCCAGCCGTTGCCGAGGCGGAATTGCCGACAGGGCGCGTCTCGCGCTCCGCGCGCGGCGTGTCCTTCGGCATCTGGTCTGGGATGGTGCCTTCGTCCGCAATCCCCGCTTCGAACGAGCGCGAGGAATCGGTGCCGTCCGCCTGATGCGCTTCCGCGCCGTCGGTGCGGCCCGACCGCGTGAGCTTCAGCGTCGCCAGCGTCACCGCAGCACCCACGCCGCCGATCAGGGCCGCCGCCGTCCACGGGCGCATCTGCGCTTCGAGCGCGAGGCTCTGCTTGCGGACATAGATGTCCTGGTTCGATCGCTCGCGGCCGTCGGCGCGCGGCTCGTAGAGATTGTCGGAGGCGCCCGGCTCGGGGAGTGTATCGATCGTCTGGGCGGGTTTGCCGAAGAACTTCTCCATCACTCGGTCCATAGTGCGCGGCATGGCATTGCCCATCTTGGTGAGCACATAGCCCTGTCCGCCGACGGTGAGGTCGCGCTTGCGATGCGCGGCGGCGAAGCAGATCGCTTTCGCCGCGAGCTCGGGATCATAGACGATCGGCGGAATGCGGTCGGGCTTGTCGAGTTTATTGCGGGCGTGTTCGGGATAGGGCGTGTTGATGCCGTTGGGCTTGATGAGCGTGACCGACACGGGAGCCTTGTCGATCTCAAGTTCCATCCGCAGCGCCTCGGTGAAGCCGAGCACGGCGTGCTTCATTGCACTGTACGCGCCCTGGATCGGGACCGAACGCTCCGACAGCACCGAGCCGATGTTGATGAGCGCGCCGCCGCCGCGTTCGGTGAGCCGTCGCGCGGCGTACAGCGAGGCGTTCACCAGCCCGAAATAGCCGACGTCGAAAACCCGGCGCTGCTCGTCGAGCGTGGTGTCCATCAGCTTGGCGTACATCGCGACGGCGGCATCGTTCACCCAGGTATCGAAACCCCCGAACGCTTCCTCGGCGCGGCGCCCGATGCGCTCTGGCGCGTCGGTTTCAGCAATGTCGATCGCGATATGGACGGCCTTGCCGCCGCGCACGGTGATCGAATCGACCGCCTCGCGCAGTGCTTCCTCGTTGCGGGCGACAAGCACGACATTGGCGCCTTCGCGCGCAGCGCGGCGAGCGGTCGCGAGGCCGATCCCGCTGGATGCGCCGGTGATGACGATTGTCTGCTGGTCGAGCGGCTTGAGCGTCGGGGTCATGAGGCTTCTCTCCACGAATTTCGGGTTCGTGAAGGCAACGCACGGCGCCGGCTAGGTTTCCGGTCGCGGCGAGGGCGCCCGTGATCGGAAGGCTAGGAACGGATCAGCGGAAGGGGGGCTCGTTGAACGCGCGCAGCTTGCGCGAATGAAGCTTGGGACCTTCGCGGCGCAGCTCTTCCACGGTCTGGACGCCGATCTTGAGATGCTCGCCGATCGCGCGCTCGTAGAAGCGGTTCGCCTGGCCCGGCAGCTTGATCTCGCCGTGCAGCGGCTTGTCCGACACGCAGAGCAGCGTGCCATAGGGGACGCGGAAGCGGAAGCCCTGGGCCGCGATCGTTGCCGACTCCATGTCGATGCCGACGGCGCGGCTCAGCGAGAAGCGCAGGGCCGAGCGGCTGAACCGCAGTTCCCAGTTGCGATCGTCGGTTGTCACGATCGTCCCGGTGCGCAGGCGCCGCTTCAGCTCCTCGGTCGGCTGGCCCGAAACGGTCTCCGCGGCGCGGGCGAGCGCAAGCTGAACTTCGGCGATCGCCGGAACCGGGATTTCGGGCGGAAGCACGTCGTCGAGCACATGGTCGTCGCGCAGATAGGCGTGGGCGAGCACATAGTCGCCGATCCGCTGGCTGGGGCGCAGGCCCCCGCAGTGGCCGATCATCAGCCAGGCTTCGGGCCGTAGCACGGCGAGATGATCGCAGATCGTCTTCGCATTCGACGGTCCGACGCCGATGTTGACCAGCGTGATGCCGGTCCGCCCCGGGGCCATCAGATGCCAGGCGGGCATCTGGTGGCGGCGCCACGCCGAATCCTCGAGCAGTTTCTCGGGGTTGTCGCCCGCTTCGATGACGATCCCGCCCGGTCCTGAAACCGCGGTATAGCCGCTGTCGGTGCCAAGCTGGCTGCACGACCAGCGCACGAACTCGTCGACATAACGGTGATAGTTGGTGAACAGGATATATTGCTGGACATGCTCCGGCGGCGTGCCGGTGTAGTGGCGCAGGCGCGCGAGCGAGAAATCGGTGCGCAGGCCGTCGAACAGCGCGAGCGGCCGCGCGCCGCCCATGTCGTTCCATAGCCCATCGGCGATCTCGTCGCCGATGTGCGCCAGTTCGGTGGCGGGGAAGTGCCGTGCCAGATCGGTCGCCGAAACCGCGTCCAGGTTCAGCGCCTCGCCGCGATCGAGAACATAGACGAACGGGATTTCCTGACGGCCCGCGGTGACTTCGACTTCGATGTCATAGTCTTCGGAGAGCAGCGTGAGCTGTTCGACCAGATAATCGGCGAACATATCGGGGCGCGTGACGCTGATCCGGTAGTCGCCGGGTTCGACCAGCCTGCCGAACGAGCGCGACGGGGGCGCGACGACGCTGTCGGCACCGCGATAGCGGACCTGAAGCTCGGGATAGGCGAACGACCCATCGGTCCGCGCTCGCGGATCGGGCGCAATTCCTTCCCCGATGTAGCGGTCGAGCGCGGCGCGAAGCCGATCGACCGATGCCTGGTAGAGCCGCTGGAGCTCGGCGACGGTGGCGGCGGCGTCAGTCATGCGCTGCCGCTACCGCTGCGCCGAAAGCCTGGCAAGCCGTGGCGTAGCGTATCGCCACGGCTGCTGCGGGCATCACTTGGCCGTTTTGCTCGATGCTGCGGTCTTGCTCGATGCCGTCGCGCGCTTCTTGGGCGCCGCCGCAGCGCTCTCGTCGCCCTTTTTGCGCAGCTTCGTGGCGCCATAGACCGCTCCGGCCACGGCAGCGGCCGCGCCGGTGGCGATCGCTGCCGCTGCGACCGGCTTTTTCTTCACCGCCTTCACCGTCGCGTCGACTGCGTCCTCGGTGCGCTCGCGTGCCGACTCCATCAGTTCCCCGGCGCGCTCGCCGGTTTTCTTCCTGGCCGGCGTCTTGGTTGCCGGTGCTGGCTCGGGTGGCGTGGTGGCTTTGGTCATCGACAGCTCCCTGCAATGATGCTGATTCCTGAAAAGGATCAACTACGACCCCGTCCGGCGGTTCCGCCGGAGGAGTCGTGCTTCACTGCCGGTCCGTGTCGTTCGGTGCTTCCGCAGCTCAGAGCTGCTCGAGCAGATAGTCGGCCGAACTCACCCGATACTCGCCGGGCGCCTCGACATGGAGCTGCTCGACCACGCCGTCGTTCACGATCATCGCATAGCGCTGGCTCCGCTTGCCGAGGCCGAAGCCCGAGCCATCCATCGTGAGGCCGACTGCCTCGGCGAAGTTGCCGTTGCCGTCGGCGAGCATGGTGATGGCTCCGGCTTCATTGGCCTTGGCCCACGCCTGCATGACAAAGGCGTCGTTGACCGAAGTGCACGCGATCTCGTCGATTTCCTTCGCCTTCAGCGCGTCGGCCTTTTCGACGAAGCTCGGCAGGTGCCGCGCGGAACACGTCGGCGTGAAGGCGCCAGGGACGGCAAACAGCGCCACTCTGCGGCCGCCGAAATACTCTTCGACCGATACCTGCTCGGGGCCAGCTTCGGTGACCTTGACGAGCGTGGTCTGGGGGAGGCGGTCTCCGGTGGCGATCGTCATATCCTGTCTCCTCATGGCGAAGGTGGGTTCCCGCCTCCCATGACAGTATGCGGCACTTTTTCAAGCGCTGGCGGAGCCGGATCAGCACCTCTATGGTTCTGTCTGCATGGAGATATCCCGCTTTCTGACCGGCCAGTTCCTGCTCGCGATGCCCGGGATCGGCGATTCTCGGTTCGAGCGCGCCGTGATCGCGGTCTGCGCGCATGACTCGGATGGCGCGCTCGGCATCGGTATCGGCGAGACGATCGAGGGGCTGGGCCTGCACGACCTTCTCGAGCAGTTTGAGATCGATCCCGGCGCGGCGCCCGACGCGCCCGTCCATTTCGGCGGGCCCGTCGAACCGCGGCGCGGCTTCGTCCTCCATTCCACCGACTGGGGCGGGCAGGACACGATCGACGTGGGCGGCCGCTGGGCACTCTCGGGAACCATCGACGTCCTGCGTGCAATCGCCGAAGGCGCGGGGCCGTCGCAATGGCTGGTGGCGCTCGGCTATGCAGGGTGGACGGAAGGGCAGCTCGACGAGGAACTGACCCGCCATGGCTGGTTCAACACGGATGCGGAGACGTCGCTGCTCTACGAAGTGCCCGCTGCCGAGCGCTGGGCAAAGGGTTATGCCGCGGCCGGCATCGACCCGCGCCTGCTGACGACTAATACCGGCACTGCCTGAAAAAAGGGGCGCTGCCTTCTTCCCGATCAGATATAAAGATATCTTTATATTCGATTTGCAAATCGCGCCGCCAGCCATTAGATGCTCGGTGAACCGCTGGGCCGCGCGCCCGGCAGCCTTTTACATGCCGTCAGGAGAAGTTTGAGTGGCTACCCTCGCCGAGACGCCCGCCAAGGATTCCGTCATCAAGGACATTTCGCTTGCGCCCTGGGGCCGCAAGGAGATCGACATCGCCGAGACCGAAATGCCCGGTCTGATGGCGCTGCGCGAGGAGTTCGGCGCGTCGCAGCCGCTCAAGGGCGCGCGCATCGTCGGCTCGCTCCACATGACGATTCAGACCGCGGTGCTGATCGAGACGCTGACCGCCCTCGGTGCGCAGGTCCGCTGGGCGACCTGCAATATCTTCTCGACGCAGGATCATGCCGCCGCCGCCATCGCCGAGACCGGCGTGCCGGTGTTCGCGGTGAAGGGCGAGAGCATCGCCGACTATTGGGACTATGTCGGCCGCATCTTCGATTGGGGCGACGAAACCTGCAACATGATCCTCGACGACGGCGGCGATGCCACGATGTTCGCGCTGTGGGGCGCGCGCGTCGAAGCGGGCGAGGCGCTGCCCGAGCCCGAGAATGAGGAAGAAGTCGAGATGCAGCGGGCGCTCAAGGCGTTCCTCAAGGCGCGTCCCGGCTACCTCACCGAGACGGTGAAGAACATCAAGGGCGTCAGCGAAGAGACGACCACCGGTGTCCACCGCCTCTATCACCTGTCGAAGGCTGGCAAGCTTCCCTTCCCGGCGATCAACGTCAACGACAGCGTCACCAAGTCGAAGTTCGATAACCTCTACGGCTGCAAGGAATCGCTGGTCGACGCGATCCGCCGCGCCACCGACGTGATGCTCGCCGGCAAGGTGGCGTGCGTCGCGGGCTTCGGCGACGTCGGCAAGGGTTCGGCGGATTCGCTGCGCAACGGCGGTGCCCGTGTGCTCGTGACCGAGATCGATCCGATCTGCGCGCTGCAGGCGGCGATGGAAGGCTATGAGGTCGTGACGATGGAAGACGCGGTGAAGCGCGCCGACATCTTCGTCACCGCCACCGGCAACGCCGACGTGATCACCGCCGATCACATGAAGGCGATGAAGAACATGGCGATCGTCTGCAACATCGGCCACTTCGACAGCGAGATCCAGATTTCGGGCCTCAGCAACTACAAGTGGACCGAGATCAAGCCGCAGGTCGACGAAGTCGAGTTCCCCGAGGGCAACAAGATCATCGTTCTCGCCAAGGGCCGGCTGGTGAACCTGGGCTGCGCCACCGGCCATCCCAGCTTCGTGATGTCGTCGAGCTTCACCAACCAGGTGCTGGCGCAGATCGAGCTGTGGCAGAACACCGACCAGTACAAGAACGACGTCTATGTGCTGCCCAAGCACCTCGACGAGAAGGTGGCGGCGCTGCACCTCGAGAAGCTCGGCGTGAAGCTCACCACGCTTTCCGAGAAGCAGGCGGCGTATATCGGCGTCCCGGTCGAAGGGCCGTACAAGCCGGATCACTATCGCTACTAAGTCCGGAAAACCGGCCGAAAAGGGGCGCGCTTGCGATGGCAGGCGCGCCCCTTCGCGTTTGCGGCGCCGTACCCGCTTCCCGTCCGCGCCAAAGATGGCCTAAGGGTCCGCACATGAAGGGCCGGAGCGGCGCGTCTTGATCGAAGTCACGCAGAGTGCGGCGGCGCTTGCCGGCGCAGTGCTGGCGCTGCTCGTGGTCGTCGCGACCTGGGCGCTATACGCCGGGCTGCGCGCGCGCGGCGAGGCGCGCGATCAGCTCGATCGCGCAACGCGGCTGGAGGCGCTGGTCGCCGGATCGCCCGCACAGGCGATGATCGTGCGTGCCGATGGCCGGCTCGAGCTGTCGCGCAGGCTGGCGGACTGGCTGGGGTTGGCGCATCTGCCGCGCGACCTGAGCGAACTCACGGTCGGCGACAGCGGGCTTCCCGCCGAGCAGGCCGAGGCGCTCGCGCGCGAAGTGGCGGCCGCGCAGAAGGCGGCGCGGCCCTTTCACCTGACGGTCACCGCGCAGGGTTCGGATCGGGCGCTGGTGGTGGTCGGCATGCGTGCGCCCGATGCCGTGCGCGCGCCTGGCGGGGTCGTGCTCTGGTTTCTCGACGCGACCGAGAGCCGCAACGAGATCACGCGGCTGCAGCGCGAGGCGAGCCGGCTGCGGACGGCCTTTGACGCGCTGACTGCGCTGATCGAGGCGGCGCCGATCCCGATGTGGTACCGCGGATCGGACCTGCGGCTGTTGATGGTCAACACGGCCTATGTCCGCGCCGTGGAAGGCCGCGATTCGGAGGATGTGGTCGAACGGGGGCTTGAACTCGTCGAAGGCGCGGGGCTGGGCGGTCCGCTCGCCAACGCCGCGATCGCGCGCGACACGCGCGAGCCGCAGACCGCCGCGATGCCGGCGACGATCGACGGCGCGCGCCGGATGCTGCGCCTGCACGATATTCCGCTGCCGACGGGCGGCGTCGCCGGCTATGCGGTCGATATCGAGGAGCTCGAGCAGGCGCGCGGCGGCATGCGCCGTTTCGCCGAGGCCCAGCGCGCCATGCTCGACCGGCTTTCGGCGGGTGTCGCGCAGTTCGCGCCCGATCGGACGCTCGCCTTCTGCAACCAGCCGTTCCGCCGCATGTTCGCGATGAAGCCCGAATGGCTCGCCGACCGGCCCGAATTCGATCGCGTGCTCGAGCGGATGCGCGAAACCAATCGCCTGCCCGACGTCCGCGACTTCCCGGCGTGGAAGGCCGAGCGGCGCGAATGGTTCACCAGCGCCGATCCGGTCGAGGAAACCTGGTCGATCTCCGGCACGCATCTGCGCGTCGTCGCCCAGCCGCTGCCCGAGGGCGGGCTGCTGCTGATTTTCGAGGATCGCACGCAGCAGTTCGAGTTGCAGCGCGAACATGGCGAAATGCAGCAGGTGCGCACCGCCACGCTGGAAAGCCTCACGGAGGCAGTCGCGGTGTTCGCGAAGGGTCGGTTGCAGCTCTGGAACCGCAAGTTCCGCACCGTCTGGGGATTCGAAGAGGAGTTCCTCGACGGCCATCCCCAGATCCCGACGCTGGTGCGCGACGCCGCACCGCGCCTGGTGCGGCCGGGCAGCGCCGAGATGATCGGCGATCTCATCCGCTCCGCCGCCAAGGACCGTCAGCAGCGTGGCGGCAGCATTGCGATGAAGGACGGCCGCCACTTCGAAGTCTCGGCAGTGCCGCTGCCGGACGGCAACGCGCTATTCACCATGGTGGACACGACCGACCGGCACCGCATCGAGCGCGCGCTGCGCGATCGCAACGAGGCGCTCGAAGCCGCGGATCGAGTGAAGACCGCCTTCGTGGCCAATATGAGCTACGAGCTGCGCACCCCGCTCACTTCGATCAAGGGCTTCGCCGAGATGCTGCACGGCGGCTATGCCGGCGCGCTGAGCGAAAGCGGCGGCGAATATGCCGAGGCGATCCTCGTATCGGTCGAGCGGCTCGGCGCGTTGATCGACGATGTGCTCGACCTGACGCAGAACGAAGGCGCCCCGCTCGAACGGGGCCCGGTCGATCTCGAACTCACCGCCCACGCCGCGGCCGAGGCAATCGCCCCGCTCGCCAAGGCGAAGCAGCTTGATCTGGCAGTCGAGGTGCAGGGTTCGGCCGGAGTCGTCACCGGCGATGCGCGGCGGCTGCGGCAAGTCGTCGAGCATCTGCTGCGCCATGCCATCGCCGGCACGCCCGAAAAGGGGCGGGTGCTGCTCCATGTCGACGGCGGCGAGAAGGCGGCGCGTGTTATCGTGTCCGACGACGGACCCGGGATGCCGCCGGAGGCGGTCGCCAAGGCATTCGATCGTTTCGCCCAGCCCGGCACTTCGCGCAGCGGCGAGCGTGCGCTCGGCCTCGGCCTGCCGCTCGCGAAGCGGTTCGTCGAAGCTCATGGCGGGACGATCGAGCTTGTGTCCGAACCCGGCGAGGGCACCCTGCTGATCGTCGAGCTGCCGCGATGAGGGCACGGGGCGCTCTCGTTTGGACGTCGGCGGGAGGTGCCGGGTGATCCTCGCCGATCTCGCCGCCACGCACGCGCTCGGCGCGCGTCTCGCCGCGGTTGCGCAGCCGGGCGATGTCATTGCGCTTTCGGGCCCGCTTGGTGCAGGCAAGACGAGTATCGCGCGCGGGCTGCTCGCCGCGCTCGGGCTGGAGAGCGAGGCGCCTTCGCCGAGTTTCGCCATTATCCAGCCCTATGACGTGCCCGAAACGCGCTTTCCCGTCCTGCACGTCGATCTCTACCGGATCGAGGATCCGTCGGAGTCTGCCGAGCTGGGGCTCGACGAAGCACGCGCCGATTCGCTTTTGCTGATCGAATGGCCCGAGCGGCTGGGCGCGAACGCCTGGCCCGACGCGTTGCATCTGACGCTGGATGTCGCCGGGGACGGCACCCGCTCCTTGACAGCGCAGGTCCCAGCGGCATGGAGGGCCCGATGGCCGCTGACCTGAATCCTCCCGCCGCTGCTTCCGAATTCCTCGCGCAGGTGGGCTGGGACGACGCCACGATCCTGCCGCTCGCCGGAGACGCCTCGTTCCGCCGCTATTTCCGCGCGGTGGCGCCGGGCCGGACGGCGATCCTCATGGATGCTCCACCCCCGCACGAGGATCCGCGGCCGTTCATCGCGATCGCGCGCTGGCTGCGCGCCCATGGCTTCGCGGCGCCGGAGATCCTGGGCGAAAGCCTCGATCGGGGGCTCGTGCTGCTTCAGGATTTCGGCGACGCGCGCATGCGCGAAACGGTCGATGCCGCGCCGGAGAGCGAGTTGCGGCTCTACGAAGCCGCGGTCGACCTGCTGATCCGCCTCCATGAAGAGGATGCCGCACCGGTACGCCCCTATGACGCGCCGGAATATCATCGCGAAGCAGCGCTTTTCACCGAATGGTATCTTCCGGCCATCGGTATCGAGGGTGATGCCGACAGCTATCGTGCCGCCTGGGAGCAGGCGCTGGCGCCGGTCCTCGATACTGCTCCGGTCACCGTGCTGCGCGATTATCATGCCGAGAACATCATGCTGATCGACGGCAGCGAGACGCTCGGCCTGCTCGATTTCCAGGACGCGCTGGCCGGGCATCCGGCCTATGATCTCGTCTCGCTGCTGCAGGATGCGCGGCGCGACGTGCACCCCTCGCTGGAGATGGCGATGCTCGATCGCTATTGCCGCGTTACCGGCGCGGGTGAAGGGTTTCGGATCGCCTATCATGTGCTCGGCGCGCAGCGGAACGCCAAGATCATCGGCATCTTCACCCGCTTGTGGAAGCGCGACGGCAAGCCGCGCTATCCGGCGCTCTGTCCACGGGTGTGGGGCTATCTCGAGCGCGATCTTGCGCACCCGGCGCTCAAGCCCGTTGCCGACTGGTTCGATGCCAATGTCCCCGCCGACCTGCGGGGCGACCCCATGGAAGTCTCCGCACGATGACCACTGCTCACACGCATTCGCTGCGGCCCGACCCGGGCGTGCCCGTGCCGGAGACTGCCATGGTGCTGGCTGCGGGTCTCGGCAAGCGGATGCGCCCGCTCACTGCGACGCGGCCCAAGCCGCTGATCAGCGTGGCGGGCAAGCCGCTGATCGATCATGTCTTCGATCGGCTGCGCTCGGCCGGAGTCCGCCGCGCCGTGGTCAACGTCCACTATCTCGCCGACGCGCTCGAGGCGCATCTGCGTGCGCGCGTGAAGGACATCGACGTGATCGTTTCGGACGAGCGCGCGCAGCTGCTCGAAACCGGCGGCGGCCTCGTCAAGGCACGCGAGCATCTCGGCGACCGGCCGTTCCTGTGCGTCAACAGCGACAATCTGTGGATCGACGGTCCGACCGACGCGATCCGCACGCTGGCGGCGCAGTGGGACGACGAGCGGATGGACGCGCTGTTGCTCACCGTGCCGCTCGCGCGCGCGAACAATCATCCGGGGCAGGGAGATTTCCACCTCGACGCGCGCGGCCGCATCACCGGCCGGCGCAAGCCGGGGCGGCTGGCGCCGTTCGTGTTCACCGGCGTTCAGATCCTCTCGCCGCGGATCATCGCCGACTGGCCCGAAGGACCCTTCTCGACCAACGTCTTCTGGCAGCGCGCGATCGACGCTGGCCGCGCCTGGAGCGTGGTGCACCAGGGCCTGTGGTTCGATGTCGGCACGCCCCCGGCAGTCGGAAAGACCGAGGCCGTGCTCGCGGAGATGTGAGCGGGGGAGGGTGGAGTCCCACCTCTGTTCTACTGGAACTCCCGAAGGATTCATCTCTCTGTCCAGCAGGATCTGGGGATCGCTTCGCCGGCGCGACGCCACCGCCTGCGGAGACTTGCTCCGTCTGCGGCTCTGCGGTAGCTTTCTAGTACAGGCGTGGCCCGCGCCTCCTCCCTCCCATCGGGGAAGCATCGTACATGCGGGGCGACTGAGGATCATCGGACCCATCTGGCCGAGCGTTCGTATGAGGAGGGATTGCGACGATAGCTCGGAGGAGGTTCCATGATGCTGTTGTCTGCACCGATCCATCAATTGAAGCGTCGAGCCAAGATGCTTGCCCGCGACGCGAAGATCCCGCTGCACGAAGCACAGGATCGCATCGCTCAGGCGGAAGGCTTCCGTAGCTGGAGTCTGCTCTCGTCGCGCATGGCGGCGAACGTAACGCCGGAGTCGCTGCTGCCGGCGCTTGTCGAGGGAGACATGATCCTCCTTGGCGCCCGACCGGGGCACGGCAAGACCATGCTGGGTCTCAAACTCCTGATCGATGCCGCTCGAGAGGGAAGGCGAACCGTTCTCTTCACGCTGGAGTTCACGGAGCGGGAGGCGATGGATCGTATCCGGTCGCTCGGTGGCGTGGAGCATGCTTCCGAAATCGTCACTTCGGAGGAGATCGGAGCCGATTTCATCATCGGACATCTGACGGGCACGCCGAAAGGGACCGTTTGCGTCGTCGATTATCTTCAGATCCTGGATCAGCAGCGGACGAAGCCGGCGCTGGGCGAGCAGCTGGAGCGGCTCGCCCGGTTCGCCCGAGCCGAAGCGGTGATCCTTGCTTTCATTTCACAGATCGATCGATCGTTCGTTGCCGGTCGCAATGGCCCGCCCGGTCTGAAGGACGTTCGCTTTCCGAACGCCGTTTCGACGGCGCTCTTCTCGAAGGCGTGTTTCCTCCACGCGGGAGAGATGCGCCTGCACGCGATCGGTCGGCACTGAGATCTCCGCCGAGCTGCGCTTGGTGCCTCCCGGCGAGGGAACGGCAGCGCGTGGGGCGAGTACCCGTCTACTCCGGGGAAGGGCCGGGGCCGTGCTCGCCGGGCGCGGTCATGGCCTGCATCGAACATGGTTTATCGCCGCTGCGCTTTGACCTAGGCAATGCGGGCACATGTCCGACCGATCCCGCCCCAGCCTCTATACCATTCCGCCGCACCGGGCATTCGCCGACGCGCTTGTCGCGGGTCTGATCCGGCGCTTCGGCGGCGATCCGATGCGGCTCGCGCGCGGGCTGGTGCTGCTGCCCAACAATCGCGCCAGGCGCACCATCTCCGATGCCTTCGTCCGCGCGAGCGGTGAGGGGCTGCTGCTGCCCCGGCTGGTCGCGATCGGCGATCCCGAGCTGGACGAGGCGATCGGCAGTGTCTTCGATCCTGCCGATGATGCCCAGCCGGTGCCTCCCGCAGTGGGGCCGCTCCAGCGCCGGATGATCCTGGCCCGGCTGATCGTCGAGGCGGGCGGCGCCGTCGAGGCAGGCGAGGCAGTGCGGCTGGCGGGCGATCTCGCGCGCACGCTCGATCAGCTGTTGGTCGAGGAAATTCCGCCGCGCCGACTGCGCGAACTGGAGATGGCGCCGGAGCTTTCGGAGCATTGGCAGCGTTCGCTGGCGCTGTTCGATCTGGTGCTCGATCGCTGGCCGGGCGAGCTCGAGAAGCTGGGGCGGATCGATCTCGCCGAGCGGCGGCGGCGGCTGCTCGAGCGCGTCGCCGATCGGTGGAAGGCGCGGCCACCGGAAAGCTTCGTCTGTGCGGCCGGGGTCACTGCCTCGGCCCCCGCCGTGGCGCGGCTGCTGCGCGTGGTCAGCGGACTGCCCGAGGGAATGGTCGTGCTGCCCGGCCTTGCCACCGGCATCGACGATGCCGAATGGGAGATGCTGGGGCCGCACGCGCCCGATCCCGTCACCGGGGCGCGCAAGCGGTCGCTCGAAATGCATCCGCAATATCATCTGAAGTTGCTGCTCGAACGGATGCGCGCGCACCGCGACGACGTGCGCCTCTGGGTCGCCGCCAGCGACCATGACGCCGCCCCGGCGCGCAGCCGCGCGATCGCCTCGGCGATGGCGCCGGCGGAGCGCACCCATCGCTGGACCGACCTTCCGGCGGCCGACCGGCGGCTGGGCGGCGTCCGCGCGCTCGAAGTGGCAACACCGGCCGAAGAGGCGCAGGCGATCGCCCTCGCGCTTCGCGAGGCGCTGGAGACTCCCGGCCGCACGGCCGCGCTGGTCACCCCGGATCGCGCGCTCGCGCGGCGCGTGGCGGCGCATTGCGCGCGTTGGGGGATCGTCGTGGACGACAGCGCCGGACGGCCGCTGTCGATGCTCCCACCTGGCACGCTGCTGCTCGCGCTCGCGGATGCGGCGGCGCAGGGCTTTGCGCCCTTGCCGTTGCTCACGCTGCTCAAGCATCCGCTGGTGCGGCCCGATGACCGGCTCGCATGGCTCGAAGGCGCGCGGCGACTCGATCTCGCGTTGCGCGGGCCGCGGCCGGCGCCGGGTTTGGCGGGCGTCGACCGGCATCTTGCCGAGCAGCAGGGGCGCGACGGCCATGTCCGTCGTGCGGCGCAGCAGTGGTGGCCTGAGCCGCGGGCGCTCCTCGAACCGCTCGAGGAGGCCTTCGCCGCAGGACCACAGCCGCCTGGCGTGCTGCTCGCGGCGCTTCGCGAGGCGGCCGGCAGCCTTGGCGGCGACTCGCTATGGAGCCGCGCCGACGGTCGGGCGGCCGCCGATCTGCTCGACGAACTCGAGCGGCAGGCGGCGCATGGCCCCGCGCTCGTCGATCCCGCCAGTCTCGCGTCGATGCTCCGCACGCTGATGGACGAAACCGCGGTGCGGCCGCCGCAGGGGGGACATCCCCGGCTCTCCATTCTAGGGCTTGTCGAAGCGCAGCTGCAGAGCGCCGATCTGACGATCCTCGGCTGCCTCAACGAAGGTGTCTGGCCCGGCCTTCCCGCGCCGGACCCGTGGCTCGCGCCGCGCATCCGCGCCGAACTCGGCCTGCCGGGGCTCGAACGCCGGATCGGGCTCTCGGCGCATGATTTCGCGGGTGCGCTCGGTGCGCGGCAGGTGCTGCTCACGCGGGCGCGGCGCGACGCAAGCGCGCCTACGATTGCCTCGCGCTTCTGGCTGCGGCTGGAGGCGCTGTCGGGCGGCCTCGACCGTGCCGAGGATCTCGCCCGCTGGACCGCCGCGCTGGACGAGCCCGAAGCGCACCGGCCGACTCCGCGCCCCGAGCCGTGCCCGCCCGTCGAGGCGCGGCCGCGCGCGATTTCCGTCACCGAAGTCGATCGGCTGAAGGCGGACCCCTATGCCTTTTACGCCCGGCGGATGCTGCGGCTGATGCCGCTCGACGCGGTCGATGCCGATCCCAGCGCGGCGTGGCGCGGCACGGCGATACATGCCGTTCTTCAGAAATGGTTTGAAGAGGATGGCTGCGCGCCCGATCGCCTGCGCGACCGTGCCCGGGCGATGCTCGCCGACGCGCGGACGCACCCGATGATGCGCGCGTTGTGGCAGCCGCGGCTGATGGAGGCGGTCGACTGGATCGCCGCCGAGCTGGCGCGCAAGGAAGCCGAAGGGCGCCGCGTGCTCGCTGTCGAGCGTGCCGGCAGTATCGACTTCGCCGGCGTCGAGCTGCGCGGTACCTTCGACCGAGTCGACCGGATGGCCGACGGAAGCCTGGCGATCATCGACTACAAGACCGGCAAGCCTCCTTCCGCCAAGGCGGTGCGGGCGGGCTACAGCCTCCAGCTCGGGCTGCTGGGCCTCATCGCCGAAGCCGGTGGGTTCGAGGGGATCGAGGGCCGCGCGGGCTGTTTCGAATATTGGTCGCTGGGCAAGAACAAGGATGGCTTCGGCTATATCGCCACGCCGGTCGACCCCGAAGGCAAGCGCGACCGGATTCCGACCGCCGAGTTCGTCGGGATCGCCGCGGCGAATTTCCGCGACGCGGTTCAGGCCTGGCTGACCGGCGACGCGCCGTTCACGGCCAAGCTGGTGCCCGAATATGCCCCCTATGCCGATTACGACCAGCTGATGCGCAAGGACGAATGGTATGGGCGCGACTGAACCGCCGGCGGGTCGGCCATGAGCCTTTCGCCGCTCCCCAACCTCAAGGGCAATCAGGCGCAGGCCAGCGATCCCGCGCGCAACGTCTGGCTCTCCGCCTCGGCCGGCACCGGCAAGACGCAGGTGCTCGCCGCGCGCGTGTTCCGCCTGCTGCTGCGCGGAGTGGCGCCCGAGGCGATCCAGTGCCTCACCTTCACCAAGGCGGGCGCGGCGGAAATGGCCGCACGCATCACCGGGCGGCTCGCCCATTGGGTGCGTGCCGACGACCATGATCTGTTCAACGATCTGGAATCGCTTGGCGAGGAGGCGACTCCCGCACTGCGTGCCCGGGCGCGGACGCTGTTCGCGCGGCTCCTCGACGCCCCGGGGGGCGGCATCCGCATCCAGACGATCCACAGCTTCTGCCAGAGCCTGCTCGCCGCCTTTCCCGTCGAGGCGGGGCTCGTTCCCGGCTTTCGCCCGCTCGATCAGCGCGAAGAGGCGGTGCTGGCGCGCGAGGCGCTGGCGGAGATGCTGGTGGCGGCCGAACGCGAGGGCCGCAGCGAGCTGATCGATTCAATCGGTGCGCTCAGCCTGCGGCTCGGCGAAGGACGCGCCGAAGCCTTTCTGCGCGAGTGCGCGCGCGCCGCCGATGCGCTGGCGGCGCTGCCGAGCGGCATCCGCCCGTTCCTGCGCCGCGCGCTCGACTTGCCGATCGGCGACATCGACGCCGAGATCGCGCGCTGCTGCGAGGATGCCGAGTTCGACTGCGCTGCGCTGGATCGCATCGCCGCCGCCAACCGTGCCTGGGGTACGGCGACCGGCAGCGGTCATGTCGAGGTGATCGACCGGTGGATCGCCGCGGCCGCGCCGGATCGGGCGCTGCTGCTGCACGAACTCGTCCTGGTGTTCCACACCGGCAAGGGCGAGCCGCGCAAGCCCCCGAAGAAGCTGCTCGATGCCGATCCCGACTATGCCGAGCTGGCCGAAGAACTTGGTGGCCGCTGCGCCGAGCTGCTCGCGCTGAAGGTCCGTGCCGACTATGCTGATCTGCTGGCCCAGGCGCTGGAGGCCGGGCGCGCCTATGCCGAGACCTATGGGAGGGCGAAACGGCGGGCCGGCGCGGTCGATTTCGACGACCTGATTCGCGCCACGGTCGATCTGCTCAGCCGGCCCGGAATGGGCGACTGGGTGCGCTACAAGCTCGATCAGACCACCGAGCATCTGCTGATCGACGAGGCGCAGGATACCAATGCGCCGCAATGGCGGATCGTCGCCGCCATCGCCGACGAATTCTTTACAGGGCGGGGAACGCGCGAGGCGGGCGTGCGCACCCTGTTCACCGTCGGCGATTACAAGCAGGCGATCTTCGGCTTCCAGGGCACCGATCCGATCTTCTTCCGCGCCGCATTCGAGCGGTTCGCCGAGCGCGCCCGCTCGAGCCCCGACTATGAAGTCGATGCGCCCCGGCTCGAGAATCTGTCGCTCACCCACAGTTTCCGCTCGACCCGGCCGGTGCTCGAATTCGTCGACGCGGCGCTGGACGCGCTCCCGGAGCCCGGGATGGGCAGGCTCAGCGAGGCCGAGCCGCATGCCAGCGAAGTGCCGGGGCCGGGTACCGTGACGCTTTGGCCGCCCACGGTCGAGGGCGGCGCGGAGGCGGACGAGGAGGAATGGGTCGGCGACGCGACTCGCGCGCTTGCCGGCAGGATCGCGCGCCAGATTCGGCAATGGCTCGACGACGGATTGATGCTCGAAAGCAAGGGGCGCCCGATCGAGCCGCAGGACGTGATGGTGCTCGTCAAGCGGCGGGGCGAACTGGCGTCGCTGCTGGTCGCCCGCCTCTATGCCGAAGGCGTGCCGGTGGCCGGAGTCGATCGCCTGCGGCTCAACGCGCCGCTGGCGGTGCAGGATCTGCTCGCCGCGGTCCGCTTCGTGCTCCAGCCCGAGGACGATCTTTCGCTGGCGGCGCTGCTGGTCTCGCCGTTGATCGGCTGGAGTCAGGACGCGCTGATGGAGTCTGCCGTGCGCGAGCGGGGCGGGCTGTGGCGGCATCTGCGCGCGACTCAGCCCCAGGAACGGCTCGCGCCGCTCCACCGGCTGCTCGCCCGCGCCGATCTCGCCACTCCCTATCGCTTTCTCGAGGAAATCCTCTCGGGCGAGATGCAGGGGCGCCGGCGGCTGCTCGAACGGCTCGGCGAGGAAGCACGCGATCCGATCGAGGAACTGCTCAACGCCGCGCTCAACTTCGAAAGCGTCGCCACGCCGTCGCTCCAGCGCTTCCTCGACTGGTTCGATCGCGGGGACGTCGAGATCGTGCGCGACGCGGCGCAGCCGCGCGATTCGGTGCGCGTGATGACGGCGCATGGCGCGAAGGGGCTCCAGGCGCCGGTGGTGATCCTGGCAGACGCGACGGTCGATCCCACGCGCAGCCCGCGCGATTTCCTCGGCTGGTCGCCGGAAGGGCCGCTCGTTCCCGAGGCGTTGCGCGGGCTGAAGCTGCCGGTGTTCCGCCCGCGCGCCGCCGAACGCGGCGGTCCGCTCGACGAGGTCGTGACGGCTGCCGACGCGCGCGAGCTGGAGGAGCATTGGCGCCTGTTCTACGTTGCAGCGACGCGCGCCGAGGAGCGGCTGGTGATCGCCGGCGCGCTGGGGCCGCAGGCGAAGGGCGTCCCGCCGGAGATGAGCTGGTACGCCGCTTCCGCGCGTGCGCTCGATTGTCTGGGCGTGGCGGCCGACGAAGACACGGGCGACCGCGCGTTTCACGGCCTCGTCCCGCAGCAGCCGGTCGCCGTCCGCCGCGGCGTCCCGGCGCAAGCATCCGCGGCGGCGCCCGCACCCGACTGGCTGCGTCGCGCGGCCCCCGCGGAGGCCCGTCCGCCACGCCCGCTGGCACCTTCGGCGCTCGGCGACGATCGCGTCGCCGATCCGCCGCCCTCCGCCGCGATGCGCGCAGCGGCCGAACGCGGACGGCTGCTGCATGCCTTGTTCGAGCGCTTGCCCGGTGTCGCCCCCGCCGATCGCGCCGCGGCGGCGGAGCGCTGGCTGGCGGGGGCGGGCGGCGTGAGCGACGCGGCCGAGCGCGACGAGCTTGCCGCCGCCGCGCTCGCGGTGATCGAGGATGCGCGCTTCGCTGAGCTGTTCGGCGCCGATGCACTTGCCGAGGCGCCGATCGCTGCCGTCGTCGATGGCACGGTCGTTTCCGGCACGGTCGACCGGCTGGTGGTGCTGCCCGATCGCATCCGCGTGATCGACTTCAAGACCGGGCGCCGCGCCCCGGCCAGCCTCGACGCGGTCCCGCCCTATCATCTGCGGCAGATGGCGGCCTATGCGGCCGCGCTGGCGGTCATCTTCCCCGATCGGGCGGTGGAGGCGGCGCTGCTCTACACCGCCGGGCCGGTGCTGCATCTTCTCCCGCCCGAGCTGCTCGCCCGCCACAAGCCCGGATTGGAGCCCGCGGAGCAAAGCTTGGGATCGGGCGCTTGAGCCGAACCGCCGCCGATCCTAGCTAGACACCAACGATACAGGAGACATGACATGGCCACCAAGGCGATCAGCGACACCAGCTTCGACACCGACGTGCTGCGGGCGGACAAGCCCGTCGTCGTCGATTTCTGGGCCGAATGGTGCGGACCGTGCCGGATGATCGCGCCCGCGCTGGAAGAGATCGCCGAGGAAATGGGCGACCAGGTGACCGTCGCGAAGCTCGACATCGACGCCAATCCCGACGCGCCCACCAAATATGGCGTGCGCGGCATTCCGACGATGATCCTGTTCAAGAACGGACAGGTCGCCGCGACCAAGGTCGGGGCGATGCCCAAGAGCGCGATCAAGCAGTGGATCGAAAGCGAGATCTGAGGTTCGCCGGGCCGGACGGCGCGTGAGCGCCGCTCCGGCTCAGCTGCGGTAATCGGCGTTGATCGAGATATATCCGTGGGTAAGGTCGCACGTCCAGACGGTCGCGCGGCCCTCGCCCAGGCCCAGATCGACGCCGATTTCGATTTCCTGTCCCTTCAGATGCTCGGCGACCGGCGCTTCGTCATAGCCCTGCACCGCCAGCCCGTCCTTCGCCACTTCGGTCGTGCCGAAGCGGATCGCGAGCCGGTCGCGCTCGGCGGGCTCGCCTGCCTTGCCGACCGCCATCACCACGCGCCCCCAATTCGCGTCCTCGCCCGCGATAGCGGTCTTCACTAGCGGTGAATTGGCGATGCTCATCGCGATGCGATGGGCGCTGCGGTCGCTCTCCGCGCCGTCGACGTCGATGGTGATGAACTTCGACGCGCCTTCGCCGTCGCGCACCACCAGATGCGCGAGCTGGCGGCACAGATCGTGCAGCGCGGCGATGAACGCGTCTGCCCCCTCGTCGTCCTCATCACCGATCGGCGAATTGCCTGCGCCGCCGGTGGCGAAGGCGAGCACCGTGTCGCTGGTCGAGGTATCGCCGTCGACGGTGATGCACGAAAAGGTCGTTGCGTTCGCCGTGCGCAGCGCCGCTTCCAGGAACTCGGGCCGCACGGCCGCGTCGGTGAAGATGAAGCCCAGCATCGTCGCCATGTCGGGCGCGATCATGCCCGATCCCTTGATGATGCCGACCAGCCGCACCGTCCTGCCGCCCACCATCGCTTCGGTGACGGCGGCCTTGGCGAAAGTGTCGGTCGTCATGATCGTCGCGGCCGCGTCTTCCCAGCCGCAGGTCTCGGCGGCGAAGGCGGCGTCGAGCCCGGCCTCGGCCTTGTCCACCGGCAGCGGCACGCCGATCACTCCGGTCGAAGCGATGAAGACGTCCGAAGGCGCGCAGCCCAGGTGCCCGGCGACGCGCGCCGCGATCGCCTCGACCGCCTCGCGCCCGCGATTCCCCGTAAAGGCGTTCGAATTGCCGGCATTCACCACCAGCGCGCGCGCTTCGCCCAGCACCAGCGCCTTGCGGCACCATTCCACCTCGGGCGAGGGGCATTTGCTCCGCGTCAGCACCCCGGCAACGCTCGTCCCTGGCGCCAGCTCGACATAGGTGAGGTCGCAGCGATCCCACGCCTTGTAGCGCGCCCGCGCGACGCGCAACGTTACGCCGGGAAGCTCGGGCAAGGCAGGGAAAGCGGCGGGGGCGAGCGGGGAACGGGTCATCGGACTTCCTTCTGAGGTCACGTGGCTATAGCATCGCCGCGAGAAGGGGACAGCCGCACGCGATGCGGGCGAACGGGGGATGTTAATGACGGTGATGATGATGCTCGCAGCGGCCGTACTCGCGCAGGATGCGCCGGGAGTTGCGTCGCGTGCGGAGCTGATCGCGGGCCATATCAGCGCAGAGGACTACCCCGCCGAGGCACGGAGCGCCCGCGAAGAAGGCGTGGTCAGAATTCGCTTCGAGGTCAACGAAGATGGTGCCGTGACCGATTGCACGGTTGTAGGCAGCTCAGGCTCGGAATCGCTCGACAGCGCGAGCTGCGCTTTGGTGTCCCAGCGTTTTCGTTTCACACCGGCGAAGGATGCGGAGGGGCGTGCGATTGCCGAAACCCGCACTCAGTCGATTCGCTGGGCACTGCCGATCCAGACCACTTCCGACGGAGGGCCGCTTCTCAGAGTTGTTGTTGATCGAGAGATTTTGCCGCCGACCTGCCGGGTGACCAGTGGGGGCGAACTGATCATGCTCTCGGCAGAACTGTGTGAGCGGTTGGCAGATGGGCAGCCGTCCTCCGGAGGCGATACGCCGATTTCCATCAAAGCAACGGATTTGCCTGGGTTGCTCTCGCGCGGCTTCGCGACGGTCGTGCCATCAGGTAATCACCCTCCTGTGCGGGCGGAGCTCACGGATGGCTACATTAGCGTCGAGGACTATCCGGCAGCCGCCTTGCGCCAGCGCCAGGAAGGCGCTGCAGTCATTCGCTTCCGGATCGATACGGAAGGCCGTGTGCGGGACTGTACCGTCGCCATCAGCTCCGGTTTTCCTCTTCTGGACAGGGCTAGCTGCAGGCTCACCGAACAAAGGTTCCGCTTTCGTCCCGCGCAAGACGCTGACGGCTCCCCGACCGAGGACGAGCGCCTCCAGACCGTCGGCTGGGAGATGGCGCCGGTTTCGCGCTAGGGCTCGGTACGCCGGATCCGATTTTGATTAGACGAACGCCATCCGAGTTCCTATGTCGGCGACACTCGCACGCCACAACGACGTGAAAGCGTAATTTGCAACTGCTGCTTCTCCTCTCCGCGCTTCTGAGCGGCCTTACCGGCGCGATGTCCGGCGAGCGTCGCGTCGAACAGGCGCGAGTGGAGCGTGCCGCCGACGCGGTGGCCAGCGTGCAGGCGATGGTCGAGGCGGAGGCGGCGGTGTCGGCTTCTCGCCCTGCGCAGGAGCCGGCCGAAACCGCGGCGGCCCCGATCGCGGTGCGCGAAGCGCCCGCGCGCGACGTTCTTTCGATCACGGGATCGCGGCTCGAATAGCGCCGGGGCGGCCGGAGCGCCGCCCCTCCGGGTGCTTCGGCGCCCTCCCGTTTCGTCGAGCGCAGCCTGCGGCGCGCTCGCGCACAGCCATTCAAGATACGACAGGAACTCCTCATGTTCGGCGGACTTGCCAAGACCTTCTTCGGCTCCTCCAACGATCGCTACGTCCGTTCGCTCGGCAGCGTCGTCAACAAGATCAACGGCTTCGAAGCCAGCGTTTCGGCGATGAGCGACGACGAGCTGGCCCAGCAGACCGCCAAGTTCCGCGCCCGCCTCGACGGCGGCGAGAAGCTCGACGACGTTCTGCCCGAAGCCTTTGCGACGGTGCGCGAGGCATCGAAGCGCGTCCTCGGCATGCGCCACTTCGACGTCCAGATGGTCGGCGGCATCGTGCTCCACCGCGGCGAGATCGCCGAGATGCGCACCGGCGAGGGCAAGACGCTGGTGGCGACGCTCGCCACCTATCTCAACGCGCTGCCCGGCAAGGGCGTGCACGTCGTCACGGTGAACGATTACCTCGCCCGGCGCGACGCCGAATGGATGGGCCAGATCTATCGCTTCCTCGGCCTTACGGTCGGCGTGATCGTTCCCAACCTGACCGATCACCAGCGCCGCGAAGCCTATGGATCGGACATCACCTACGGCACGAACAACGAGTTCGGCTTCGATTATCTGCGCGACAATATGAAGTTCGACCGCAATTCGATGGTCCAGCGGCCGTTCAATCACGCGATCATCGACGAAGTCGATTCGATCCTGATCGACGAGGCACGCACGCCGCTCATCATCAGCGGCCCCACGGACGACAAGTCCGAGCTCTACATGCGCGTCGACGCGATCGTCCGCCAGCTTGTCCCCGACGATTACGAGATGGACGAGAAGCAGAAGACGATCATCCTCACCGAGGACGGCACCGAGAAGGTCGAGCGCATGCTCGAGGCGGCGGGGCTGCTCGAAGGCGCCAATCTCTACGATTTCGAGAACACCCAGGTGGTGCATCACACCAACCAGGCCCTGCGCGCGAACGTGATGTTCAAGCGCGATACCGATTACATCGTGAAGGACGGCAAGGTCGTCATCATCGACGAGTTCACCGGCCGCATGATGGAGGGGCGCCGCTGGTCCGACGGCCTGCACCAGGCGGTCGAGGCCAAGGAAGGGGTCAACATCGAGCCCGAGAACCAGACGCTCGCCTCGATCACCTTCCAGAATTATTTCCGCATGTATCCCAAGCTCTCGGGCATGACCGGCACCGCCGCCACCGAAGCAGCCGAATTCTACGACATCTACAAGATGAACGTGGTGTCGATCCCGACCAACGTGCCGGTGCAGCGCGTCGATCAGGACGATGAGTTCTACAAGGACACCAAGGACAAGTTCGGCGCGATCGCCAAGGCGATCAAGGAACATGCCGAAAAGGGCCAGCCGGTGCTGGTCGGCACTGTCTCGATCGAAAAGTCCGAGCTGCTTTCGGACTTCCTGACGCGCGAGAAGGTGCCGCACTCGGTCCTCAACGCACGCCAGCACGAGAATGAGGCGCATATCGTCGCCCAGGCCGGCCGCAAGGGCGCGGTGACGATCGCAACCAACATGGCCGGCCGCGGCACCGACATTCAGCTCGGCGGCAATGTCGAGTTCCGCATCAACGACGAGCTCGGCGAGATGCCCGAGGGGCCGGAGCGCGACGCCGCGATCCAGCGGATCAAGGACGAAGTCGCGGCCGAGAAGGAAGAAGTGAAGGCTGCCGGCGGCCTGTTCGTGCTCGGTACCGAGCGCCACGAGAGCCGCCGCATCGACAATCAGCTGCGCGGCCGCTCGGGTCGTCAGGGCGATCCCGGCCTCAGCCGTTTCTACCTCAGCCTCGAGGACGATCTGCTGCGCATCTTCGGATCGAACACGCTGTTCGCCAAGATGATGCGCTCGAACATCGCCGATGGCGAAGCGATCGGATCGAAGTGGCTCACCAAGGCGATCGAGACTGCGCAGCGCAAGGTGGAGGCGCGCAACTACGACATCCGCAAGCAGGTCGTAGAATACGACGACGTGATGAACGATCAGCGCAAGGTGATCTACGAGCAGCGCTCGGACATCATGGATGCCGATACGGTGGGCGAAGTCGTGGCCGACATGCGCGCGGAAACGGTGAATGCGCTGGTCGGCGAGGCGTGCCCGCCCAACAGCTATCCCGAGCAATGGGACGTCGAGGGGCTGAAGAAGCGCGTTGCCGACGTGCTCAACCTCGACGTGCCGGTCGATCAGTGGATCCGCGAGGAAGACGGGATCGATCCCGAAGCGCTCGAGATGCGGCTGCGCGAGCGTGCCGACGCGCTGATCGAGGAGAAGTCGAAGGATCTGGAAAAGGACACCTGGACTCAGGTCGAAAAGTCGATCCTGCTCCAGAACCTCGACCATCACTGGAAGGAGCATCTCGCGATGCTCGATGCGCTGCGTCAGGTGATCCATCTGCGCGCCTATGCGCAGCGCACGCCGCTCAACGAATATAAGCACGAGGCATTCGCGCTGTTCGAGCGGATGCTGGGCAGTATCCGCGAGGATGTCACCCGCACGCTTGCCTATGCCCAGTTCCGCATGCAGGCGCCGCCGCCGGAGCTGCCCGAGCTTCCCGATTTCCTCACCACCCACATCGATCCGCTCACCGGCGAGGATGATACCAACGATCGCGACGGCGGCACGGCGGGGCTCGTCACCACGCGCCTCCCGCCGTTCCAGATGGCGCAGCCGAGCGGCGATTCGGCGCCGGGCGAGCCCAGCGAGTGGCGCGGCAACGTCAGCCGCAATGCGCCATGCCCGTGCGGATCGGGGCGCAAGTACAAGCATTGCCACGGCGCGCTTTCGGGAAACAACGCCCAGGCGTAAGCCACGACAAGCCGGCGTGAGCCAAAGAAAAGCCCCCTCCCGCACGGCGGAAGGGGGCTTTTCCGTCTGTGGTCCGTGGCGATGCGGGCGCCACGGACGGTGTGGCTGGCGACGATCAGCGGGCCTGCGGTGTCATCACCGACGGGCCGAGCCGTTCGATCACGTCGCGTGCATCGAAGGCGCGCACGTTTTCCGGCTTGGGTCCGCGGCCGAGCACGATCTCGGCCATCGCCTCATAGCGGTCGATGGTGCGGGTATCGAAGCCCCGCGGCCCCCAGAAGGGATCGTCGTAGAAGGGATCGTAGAAGCCCCAGCCGTAATGCGGGCGATAGTAGCGCCAATAGGGGCTCCAATAGCCGAACGGACCCGGCCCGAAGCTGCGGTCGACATAGGTGCGCGTCGTCCGCTCGGTATCGCGGTTGAACAGGATGAAATGATCATAGCCCTGCTCCAGCGTGAGCTGCGCGGCACGGAACAGCAGATAGCGCTCCACCGTCTCGCGCGAGGTCAGGCTGTTGCCCGCGAAGCTGACGCGGAAGCGGTTGGATTCGATCTGCTCGTCCCAATAGCCGGTCCGGTTCTGGCCGACTCCGGTTGCAGGCTGATAGGGCGTGGGATAGGCGCAGGACGCCAGTGCAAGGCTGCCGGCGAGCGCCACGGTGAGCGCGCGGATGCGCGGTCGCGACGTGAGGATGGTCATGGTCCCTCCAGGGTTGGTTTCGCGATTGGCGGCGCGATCCGCCGTCTTCTCTCAACGCAACACTATCGCGGAGTGTCCCTTGCTGCCAGATGAATGAAGCTGGCGCGGGTCCGCTCAAGTGATGGAAAATACTCGGATTTATCAGCTGTGGACAGAGGCGATGTGCGCATTCGTCTCACCGGCGGTGCGGCAGTGCCCGGCGGAAACGGGTGCCGGACTGCCCCCGTTCGCGCCCGTGAAGCTGGCTTTTCCCTGCGAACGTGGCCGGCAATGCGTACGCCGACGACCCGAACTTCAATCTGACGTCCGACGGCGAGATCAGCTTCACCTACGACATCGAGAACCGGCTGGTGTCGACCAGCACGGGGGCCGCGCTTACCTATGATCCGCTGGGGCGGCTGTGGCAGATATCACACCCAGACCCGCAGTTTGGCACGACGCAGTTCCTGTACGACGGCGACGCGCTGATCGCCGAGTATGACGCTGCAGGCACCATGCTCAAGCGCTACGTCCATGGTCCCGCTGAAGGGGTGGACGATCCGATGGTGGAGTATGTCGGCGCCGGGGTGGCGTCGCCGCGCTATCTGTTCGCCGACCAGCAGGGATCGATCGTCGCCGCTGCCGATGCCAACGGCAATCACCTGTCGACCAACCGCTATGACGACTATGGCATTCCCGGCGCCGGGAACAGCGGGCGGTTCCAGTACACCGGTCAGATCTGGCTCGAAGAGCTGGGCATGTACCACTACAAGGCCCGCATCTACTCGCCCACTCTCGGCAGGTTCCTCCAGACCGACCCTATCGGGTACGGCGACGGAATGAACCTGTATGCGTATGTCGCAAACGATCCGGTCAATGGACGTGACCCGACGGGAACCGAATGCATCAATGACATCGAAAACCGGACAACCCGGTGCGTGACCAAACACTATCACGTAACGGTTCCGACTCCCGATGGATTTAAGAATACAAACCCGCAAGCTTCCGACTACGATGAACATCAAAAGAACAAGGTTTCACCTATAGGTGTATAGGCGACGAGAGAGTGGGTTCGTAACAACCCTACTCCGGGCAGCCCGTCGCCAGCCACTCCCCAAGGTACATCAAATAATGCTACGCCATTGGTTGCTACATTGTTTGTGAGTAGTCCTGTTATGTCATACTCTGCAGTTAACCAGGTGACGGGTAATTCGGTTGTCGTTAACGTTACGCCCCCCGGGCGTCCTCTTGGTAACGGCGTAGTTGTCAGGGAAGTCGCGCCGGGGTCGAATGGAACGTCCGTTATTCAGAACTTTGGGGAAGGCAATGGAGCGCTTCAAGCACCAGGTTCTTACTCAGCTGGACTAATTAATGACGTATGGGCAGCGCCAGGGATGCCCCCCCGTCGGGTCGCATACCACCCCAGCCAGGGCGAATTAACTTTTGCCGGAGACACCCTGGGGCGAACTGTTAGAAAATGGAGGCGCGACCGTGAAAGAGATAATCAAGGGTGCGATATTTGCTCCTGCTATCCCCTGTGCAATATTGATACTGGCTTCTATATTTTTAGGAGACGTTGGGGGCGGAATTTACATTTCGTTGGCGGCCGCCCCAATATCATACGTTGGAAGTTTGGTGATAGGGCTCCCCCTATTCATTATGTTGTATAAATTCGACAAGAATAGATATTATCATTATTTGTTGTCCGGAATAATAGGGTCGCTATTTGTGGTAGCGATAATATTGATCCTACCCCATATTGTGTTGTATGGGGTCCCCGGTGGGATCGAGATGGTTCCTCGTGGGGTTTGGGGCATTGCTATTTTAATGATATTTTTTGGAGTTTCGGTGTCGTTCTCATTTTGGGCAATTGTTCGACCCGACAAGTCACGCTCTGGTGCCTAGGGTCGGTGACGTGACCCCCGCCTTTAGAGTTCCGGGGAAGCGGGGAAGTTCCGGGGACACGGAAGTTCCAGGGACACAATACCTAATTCCCGGCAGTAGCTTTCGGTCCCGGCTTGCGTTTCGCCATGGCGAGGCCGGTGCGCGCTTCCTGCTTCGCGATCCATTCTTCGGTGGCGAGCGGGCGTCCGGTCCGCAGGCGCTGCTCGATCGCGTCGGCGACCGCTTCCGCTTGCGGTTCTGCCTCGGCAAGAGCGGTGCCATGGCGCCAATTGGCGCGCCAGTTGCGTACCTGCGCCGAAAGCGCGCCCATCGGTCAGCGGATCTTCGGCATGGCGAGTGCCGGCCAGACGGCTGCGGGCGCTCGACCACCGCCAGTCGTCGGCGCGCGTAACGAGACCGGCGGCAACGGGATTGTTCTCGACATAGCGGAGCGCGGCCACCAGATGCGCGTCGTCCATCGGGTAGCTGGCGAAGCGCCCCTGAAAGAGACAAGAATGCCCCCGGAATGGGGGCGCTGTGCTGCGTAACAGTGAGCCACCACGAGCAGCGTGCTGCGAGCGAAAGCGACGTTTTACAAGGGGTGTTGAGCGCCTGTGCGCTGTCCTGAGCGGCGGCGGTGGCTCCCCGGGCCTGATTCGAACAGGCGACCGATCGATTAACAGTCGATTGCTCTACCGCTGAGCTACCGGGGAATGCCGTGGCGTGCGGCCGTGGCCGCCGTCGGGAGGCGCGCCTATAGCAGCGCCTCCGCGCGCTTTGCAAGAGGGGAGGCGGCGTGCCTTATCCGGAGCGCAACAGACCCACCGCCGCGTCGCGTTCGAAGAGATAGAGCGCCAGTCGCGCCGCCCGCCCGCGCTCGCCCTTGAGCCCTCCGTCGCGGTCGATCAGCAACCGCGCATCGCCATTGGCGGCGGGCAGCAATTCGCCGAGCATCTCGGGATTCGCCAGCCGGAACTGCATTTCGCCCGACTGGCGCGTGCCCAGCAGCTCGCCCGCGCCGCGCAGCCGCAGATCCTCCTCGGCGATTCGGAAGCCGTCGTTGGTCTCGCGCATCAGCGCGAGTCGCGCGCGCGAGGTTTCGTTGAGCTGGTTGCCGCGCAGCAGCAGGCACACGGATCGCCCGCCGCCGCGCCCCACGCGCCCGCGCAGCTGGTGGAGCTGGGCGAGGCCGAAGCGGTCGGCGGCCTCGATGACGATCAGCGTGGCATTGGGCACGTCCACGCCCACTTCGATCACCGTCGTCGCCACCAGCACGCCCAGCTGGCCTGCGGAGAAGCGCGCCATCACCGCGTCCTTCTCCGGCCCCTTCATCCGCCCGTGGACCAGTCCCACCTTGTCGCCGAACCGCGCGCGCAGCGCTTCGGCACGCGCTTCGGCGGCAGCGAGGTCGCTCTTTTCGCTCTCCTCGACGAGCGGGCACACCCAATAGGCCTGTCCGCCGCCTTCGAGGTGCCGGGCGAGCGCGTCGGCCACGTCGCCCAGCCGGTCCTCGGCGATCACCCGCGTTTCGATCGGCTGGCGGCCGGGCGGCATTTCGTCGAGGCGGCTCACGTCCATCTCGCCATATTGGGCGAGGGTGAGGGTGCGCGGGATCGGAGTGGCGGTCATCACCAGCAGGTGGGGCGGCCGCGCGGCCTTGGCCTGCAACAGCATCCGCTGCGCCACGCCGAACCGGTGCTGCTCGTCGACCACCACCAGCCCCAGGTCGCGATAGGTCACGCCTTCCTGGAAGATCGCATGGGTGCCGATCAGGATGTCGATCGATCCGTCGGCCAGCCCCATCAGCGTCGCCTCGCGGACGCGGCCCTTGTCGCGCCCGGTGAGGATCGCGATTCGCACGTCGATCCCGGCGAGCATCCGGCTCAGATTCTCGAAATGCTGGCGCGCGAGGATCTCGGTCGGCGCGAGCAGTGCGCCCTGTGTGCCCGCCTCGGCGGCCATCAGCAGCGTCATGGTCGCGACCAGCGTCTTGCCCGAACCGACATCGCCCTGGAGCAGCCGGAGCATCGGCTGGCTCTGGCGCAGGTCGCCTTCGATCTCGCCGATCGTTCGTGCCTGCGCGCCGGTCGCGGCATAGGGCAGCCTCAGCGCCTCGCGCAGCCGCCCGTCGCCGATCAGCGGCCGTCCGCGCTTCGCCCGCGCCTCGCCGCGGACCAGGAGCAGCGCCAGCTGATTGGCGAACACCTCGTCATAGGCGAGCCGCTCGCGCGCCTTCGCGTCGGCGGGATCGGCATGGATGCGGGCGAGCGCCTCGTGCCAGTCGGGCCAGCCGTGCCGCGCCTTCAGCCCCGGCTCGATCCATTCGGGCAGCTCGGGCGCGCGCTCCAGCGCCTGTGCGGCAAGCCCGGCCAGCCGTTTCGAGGTCATCCCCTCGGACAGCGGATAGATCGCCTCGCGCTCTGCCAGCGGCTCGCCGCCGTCGAGCGGCTGGACATGATCGGGGTGAACGATCTGCAGTTCCTGGCCATAGCTTTCGAGCTTGCCCGAAACGCGCCGCGGCTCGTTGAGCGGGAACAGCTTCTTCACCCAGCCGGAATTGCCGCCGAAATAGACGAGGCTCACGTAATTCCCCGCCGCGTCCACCGCCTGGACCCGCGCCGGTGCCCGCGCGCTGCCGCCGAAGCGATAGGAGACCGGCGTCAGCGTGATCGCGATCACGCGGCCGGCGTCGGCGATGTCGAGCTCGTCGCGGGCAAGGCGGTCGATCCAGCCGGTCGGCAAGTGGAACAGCACGTCGACGACCCGCGCCAGCCCCAGCCGGTCGAGCGGTTTGGTGAGCTGCGGCCCGATGCCTTTGAGAGCCGTGACTTCGGCGAACAGGGGATTGAGCAGTTCGGGGCGCATCGCTCCGCCGGGTTAGGGCAGGAACGGCGGGGACGGAAGCGGCCGCGCGTGCCGCACATACGAAACGGGGCCTCCCTCTCGGGAGACCCCGTCGAAACTCGGTTGCTGCGTGCCGTTACTCGGCGATCGCCTCTTCCACGTCGCCGCTGGCGTCGCCGACTGCATCGGCAGCCGCGTCGAGGCGCTCTTCCTGCATTTCGTTGCCGCGCTCGTCGGCCAGATCGGCCTTCTCCTCGAGCACGTCCTCGGCGGACTGCATCTGCTGCTCGGCCACGTCGCCGGCGGCATCCTGTTCGTTGCCGCAGGCGCTGAGAAGCGCGAAGGTGGCGGCGGCAGCGATCGTCGCAAAGGTCTTCATTCCGGTACTCCTTTTCGTTTCGTCCGGCCGCGAGACTAGCGCGTCCCGCGACGCATGTTAACCCGGCGTTCAGCCGCAAAACAGTCCGAAGCGCCCAGTGTTCCCACAAAACGCTGCTGCGGCGGCTGAATTCCTGCGCCTCCTGCGGAGTTTCCGCTGTCCTACAGCCGGCCGTTCGGCATATCTGACGGGTCCGCCCGCTGATGGAGGACCGCCATGCCGCTCCGATCCTGCCCCGCACCCCGCTGCACCGGATCGCTGCGCTACGACTGCGCGCTAGAACCAACCGGCCGCTCACGCGCGGGCGCACGCACGCGCGCGGAGGTGCGACCTTAGTGCGACCTTCGGCGGAAAACCGCGCGTTTCGCTCGAGGCTCCGGTCCGGCCGCGGGATCGGTCGCGCTGGCGTTTTCGTGCGCACGACCCTATCTCGCCTCTCGAACGGCCGGCGGCGCTTTCCTGCGCCGCCGGCCCGAAGCTGTTTGGAGGAAATGTGGATCGCGAGACGCGCCTGAAGCGCCTGCGCTTTCGTGCATGGCATCGCGGGACGAAGGAGGCCGATCTGTTGATCGGCGGTTTCTTCGACGCGCACCACGCCGGCTGGTCGGATGCCGAGGTCGCTCTGTTCGAGGCGCTGCTCGAGGAACAGGATGTCGACATCATGGCCTGGGCGCTGGGAACGCAGCCGACGCCCGTGCGCTTTGCAGGACCGGTGATGGCCGCGCTCAAGAACGTCACCTACGTGCCGATCGCCGAATAGGCTTCCGTCCGCCCTGCGCTCGCCGAAGGGCACTCCATTCTCCCGAAGCGACTGAGCTTCGACACGCCAGCACCGGCGACTGTCCGGAACCGTCAGACGATGCCCGATCTCAAGATCATTCTTAAGGCCGATCGGCCGCTCACTCTTTCCGCCGTGCCGAACGGCTTTCTGCCCTGGCTGCTGGCCGATCTGGCGCGCGCGGGCGGCACCGCGGTCTATGTCGCGCCCGACGAAGTCGCGATGCGGGCGGCGGCATCGACTGCGCCGTTCTTCGCGCCCGACGTCGAAGTCGTCAGCTATCCCGCCTGGGATTGCCTGCCCTATGATCGTGCCTCGCCCACGCTTCGGGTGATGTCCGAACGGCTGGCGGCGCTGCATGCGCTGCAGACGCCGGCCAAGCGGCCGCGCCTCGTCGTCACCACCGTCAACGCCGCTACCCAGCGGACGCTCACGCGCTTCCGCATCCGCCAGCTCGTCGCGCGGCTCGCGCCCGACGAGCGCATCTCGCTCGACACGCTCTCGATGCTGCTTCAGGCGAACGGCTATCACCGCGTCGATACCGTGAACGACGCGGGCGAATTCGCGGTGCGCGGCGGCCTCGTCGATCTCTTTCCCAGCGGCGCCGAGCAGGCGCTGCGGCTCGATTTCTTCGGCGACGAGATCGAGAGCGTGCGCACCTTCGATCCCGCCGATCAGCGCACGACCGGGCGGATCGACGGATTCACGCTGCTGCCCGCTTCCGAGGCGCTGCTCGACGCCGAATCGATCAAGCGCTTCCGCACGCGCTATCGCGAGAAGTTCGGCGCGAACGCCACCGGCGACCCGCTGTACCAGGCGATCTCGGACGGCCGGCGGCTCGCGGGCATGGAGCATTGGCTGCCGCTGTTCGAGGAGCGGCTCGAGACGCTGTTCGACCACTTGCCCGACGATGCCGTGGTCGTTCGCGACGGCAACGCCGCCGGCGCTGCCGAAGCGCGGTTCGAGGCGGTGGCGGATTACCACGCCAATCGCGTGCGCGCTCAGTCGAGTGATCCCGGCAGCTATCGCCCGCTTGCGGCCGAGGCGCTGTATCTCACCGCCGACGAATGGGCGTCGCATCTCGAAAAGGCGCGCGCGCATCTCGCCACGCCGTTCCGCGAGCCGGTAAGCGCGACCGTGCTCGATTTCGACGTTGAGGGGCCGCGTGACTTCGCGCCCGAGCGCGCGGCGCAGAGCAATGTCTATGACGCTGTCGTCGCGCATGTCGCGAAGCTGCGCAAGGACGGCCGCAAGCCGGTGCTGGCCAGCTATTCGGGTGGTGCGCGCGAGCGGCTGTCGGGATTGCTCGCCGATCACGGGCTGAAGGGGGCTCGGCCGGCGGAAAGCTGGCACGAGGCGCTCGGCATCGCCGACAAGGGCGTCGCCCTCGTCGTGCTGCCGCTCGATCACGGGTTCACGGCGCCCGACGTGGCGGTGCTCACCGAGCAGGACATGCTCGGTGACCGCCTGGTCCGCCGCCAGAAGCGCCGCAAGTCGACCGATGCGTTCCTGAACGAGCTGGCGACTCTCTCGCCCGGCGATCTCGTCGTCCATGTCGATCACGGGATCGGCCGCTACGACGGGCTCACGCAGATCCCGGTGCAGAAGGCGCCGCACGATTGCGTCGCGCTGAGCTATGCCGGCGGCGACAAGCTCTACGTGCCGGTCGAGAATCTCGAGGTGCTGACGCGCTACGGCTCGTCGGAGGAAGGCGCCACGCTCGACAAGCTGGGCGGCGAGGCCTGGCAGCGGCGCAAGTCGAAGATGAAGGAGCGCATCCGCGAGATTGCGGGCGAACTCATCGCGACCGCCGCCAAGCGCGCGCTGCGCCCCGCCGATGTCGCCGAGCCCGATGCGGGCGGCTATCCCGCCTTCGTCGATCGCTTTCCCTATGAGGAGACCGAGGATCAGGACCGCGCGATCGAGGATGCTCTGGGCGATCTCGCGGCCGGCAGGCCGATGGACCGGCTGATCGTCGGCGATGTCGGCTTCGGCAAGACCGAAGTCGCGCTGCGCGCGGCCTTCGTCGCCGCGATGGCGGGCATGCAGGTCGCCGTGGTCTGTCCGACGACGCTGCTCGCGCGTCAGCATCACATGCATTTCAGTCAGCGGTTCGAAGGCTTCCCGATCAACGTCGGGCGGATGTCGCGGCTGGTCCCCGCGGCCGAGATGAAGGCGACCAAGGAGGCGCTGGCGAACGGCCAGATCGACGTGGTGATCGGTACGCACGCGATCCTCGCCAAGGGAATCGAGTTCAAGCGGCTCGGCCTGGTGATCGTCGACGAGGAGCAGCGGTTCGGCGTCACGCACAAGGAGCGGCTCAAGGGGCTGAAGGCCGACGTGCATGTGCTGACGCTCACCGCCACGCCCATCCCGCGCACGCTCCAGATGGCGATGAGCGGCCTGCGCGAGCTTTCGGTGATCCAGACCCCGCCGGTCGATCGGCTCGCGGTGCGCACCTATGTCATGCCCTGGGACCCCGTGGTGCTGCGCGAGGCGCTGCTGCGCGAGCATTATCGCGGCGGCCAGGCCTATTTCGTCACGCCGCGGATCGCCGACCTGCCCGACATCGAGCAGTTCCTGCGCGAGGAAGTGCCCGAAGTGAAATATATCGTCGCCCACGGCCAGATGGCACCGGGCGACGTCGAAGAACGGATGTCGGCCTTCTACGACAAGAAGTACGACGTGCTGGTCTCGACGACGATCGTCGAGAGCGGGCTCGACATTCCCAGCGCGAATACGCTGATCGTCAATCGCGCCGACAAGTTCGGCCTCGCCCAGCTCTATCAGCTGCGCGGGCGGGTGGGGCGCTCGAAGACGCGTGCCTATGCCTATCTCACCACTGCGTCCGAGCGGCAGATGACCGATGCCGCGCAAAAGCGGCTGAAGGTGCTGTCCGATCTCGATTCGCTCGGCGCCGGGTTCCAGCTCGCCAGCCACGATCTCGACATCCGCGGTGCGGGCAATCTGCTCGGCGACGAACAATCGGGACACATCAAGGAAGTCGGCTACGAGCTCTACCAGTCGATGCTCGAGGAGGCGATTCTCGACGCCAAGTCGGGCGGGCTGAAGGACGAGCGGCCGAAGGACCTCTCGCCGCAGATCACGGTCGATGCGCCGATCATGATCCCCGAGGATTTCGTCCCCGATCTCGATCTGCGCATGGGCCTCTATCGTCGCCTCAACGAAGTCGAGGACAAGCAGGGCGTCGAGGCCTTTGCCGCCGAACTGATCGACCGGTTCGGCAAGCTGCCCGAGCCGACCGAGAATCTGCTCACGCTCATCGAGACGAAGCTGAACGCCAGGAAGGCGTGCATCGCCAAGATCGATGTCGGCCCCAAGGGTGCGCTCGTTCACTTCCACGAGGATCGCTTCCCCAATGTCGAGGGGCTGCTCGCCTATGTCGACCGGCTCGAAGGCACTGCCAAGCTGCGGCCCGACATGAAGCTCGTCATCACCCGCGGCTGGGCGACTGCGCAGGCGCGGCTCAACGGCGCGCTCCAGCTCTCGCGCGGCTTGGCGAAGGCGGCGGGATGACGGCGACAGGGCCCTCTGATGCCGCTGGCCGCCTGCGGATCCGCCGCAACACGCCGGAAGACGCGACCCGACTGTTCGCGCTGTGGCACGCCGCCGTCGAGGCGACGCACCATTTCCTCTCGCCGGCCGATCGGTCCGAGATCGCGGCAATGGTGCGCGACGACTATCTTCCGGCCGCGGAACTTTGGGTGGCGAGTGACGCTGCCGACTGCCCGGTTGCGTTTCTGGGGATGACGGGTGCGCATGTCGACGCGCTGTTCGTCGATCCCGCGCACCACGGCCGCGGCGTGGGCAGGGCGCTGATGGACTTCGCACGCGCTCGGCACGATGTGCTCACGGTCGACGTCAACGAACAGAATCCGCGCGCGGTCGGCTTTTACGAGCGGCTGGGTTTCGTGCGGACCGGCCGGTCGCCGACTGACGATCAGGGACGCCCGTTTCCGCTGCTCCACCTTCGGCTGGAAGCCAGCGGAAACGGCTAGTTGCTGTGGTCCGCGATGATCTTCCAGCCGGCCGGGGTGCGGCGGAAGACGAGGCTGGTCATCCCGCTCGCGGCCGGGGCGTCGCCCGCCGAGCTCAGATGCCAACGGGCGATCGCCAGCACATGGTCGCGCCCGAGCATGCGGATGTCGTGGAAAGTGAAGGAGAGCTGCCGTCCCCCCTCGCCGCTGCGGCCGGAGAAGCGATCGGGATAGGTTTCCAGATACTGCCGCCGGATTGGAGCAATCCCGTGCACCACATCGGCGCCGACGAAGCTCGTCGTCGGCGCATCGGCATAGACCGAAAGGAAGCGCTCGATGTCACCGCTGTTCCAGCCCGCCGCCGATTCGTTCAGCGCGGCACGGATTTCCGCGCGAACCGGGGCGGGGGCCTCCTGCGCCGCGGCCGGCGCGGCGAAGGTCAGCGCCAACAGGGCAAGTGCGATCCGGATCATCCGCGTTCCTCCACAAGTCGGGCGAGCGCCGCCGCATCGAGCGGCTCGGCGCAGAGATAGCCCTGGTAATATTGGCAGCCTTCCTTGGCGAGCAGTTCGAGCTGCTGTTCGGTCTCGACGCCTTCGGCGACAACGGTTAGCCCCAACGAGCGTGCCATATCGATCACGCCGCGCACCACCACGCGATCGCGCGGCGATCCGGCGATGTCCTGGCTGAGTTTCTTGTCGATCTTGAGCACGTCGAGCGGCAATGCCTTCAGATAGGCGAGGCTCGAATAGCCGGTGCCGAAATCGTCGATCGCCACGCGGCAGCCTGCGGTGCGCAGCTCGGCGAGCAGTCGTGCCGCCTCGCCGAGCTCTTCCATGATGCTCGATTCGGTGACTTCGATAGTCATGCGGCCGCGGGGAAAGCCGCTGGCGTCGATTCGGCCGAGCAGTCGATCGGCGAAGTCGGGGCGGCTCACGTCACTCGCAGTGACATTGATCGAGAGTCGCAGTGACGCGAGCGAAACGGGCCAGTCCGCGGCTTCGGCGAGCGCACGCTGCTGGACATGCTCGGACAAGGCACGGCCCAGCTCCGCCCGTTCGGCAGCCGCGAACAGCGTTTCTGGGTCGATCGCGCCGAGCTCGGGATGCTGCCAGCGCGCCAGTGCCTCGGCTCCCGCGATGGTACCGGTAGCGATCGCGACTTGCGGCTGGAACACGATTGCGACCTCGCCGTCCGCGATTGCCCTGGCGATATCGCCCGCCAACCGGTCGAGCGCGGGAGCTTCGGGGCCGGCCGCCCGCTCGGCGATGGTCTCGCTCAGCCGGCGCAGCAGGGTCGCGGCGCTATCGTCAGGCTCCGATTCGGTGCAGGCGATGCGGGGCTCCAGCGGAGTGACAGCGCCACCCGCGACGAACGGGCGTGTGAATGCTGTTTCGATGCAGCTGCGGAGGAGCGTGCCGCTCCCCGGGGCGGTCGCGACCAGGAACTCGGGTCCGCCCAGCCGGGCAACCAGCGCGTTTTTGCCGACGGTGCTCCGTACCGCTTCGTCGATCCGACGCGCGACGGCACGAAGCAGTGCGTCACCGGCGCTCCGCCCATGCGCTGCATTCACATCCTCGAACCGCTCGAGTGCAATCAATATCGCCGTCAGCGTCTGCGTTTCGCCGATCCGCTGGTCGAGCCAACGCCGTGCGGCAGTGGCGTCGCGAACTCCTTCGAAAGCGTCGCGAACTGCCGCCCCTGCATCAGGCGCGGCTCCCAGTGGCTCGACCAGAGCGTGCACACGCCGAGTGCGGGCGTCATACTGCAGATGGTGGACAAGCCGACCGACCCCCGGAAGATCGTGTGCGAAGGCAGTTGCCGGAGTGTCAGCGCCGAGCCGCCGCAGGGCGCTATGCACCAACTTTCGCTCGCGGCGCGGCAGCTGGCGCAGCAAGCCACGGCGTCCCGGTTGCTCGGGAAGCTCGGCGAGCTGCGCCAGCGCCGGAGTGATTTGCAGCGAGCGCAATTGCGGGTCCCAGCGCCAGCCGAGCGGCTCGGCGTTCGCACCGGCTCGGGCCTCCCAACCGCCCAGTCGCTCGACGTGTCGCTCCGCAAAGCGCAGCGCCTGCACCAGCTCGACCGCGCGCATCGGGCTCGCGAGGAAATGCGTTGCGCCTGCGGAATAGAAGTCGCCGATTCGACCGGCGTCGCCCCGCGAAACGAGCACCAGCAGAGCGGCACCGCGCTCCGCGACGACCTCGCCAAGCGCCTGCGTCGCCGCAAGCCCCTCGGCCAGCGCTCCACGCGCGTCGACCAGAGCGACTGCCGCGCCGGAGGCAGCGAAGCGCCGTTCGGCTTCGTCCGCACGGCGCGCGGCAACGCTGCGCCACCCGGCGGCCGCCACGGTCGTGGCCAGCTCGTTGCGCTGGCGGAAAGAGAGGAGGAACAGGGGCGCGCGCTGCGGCGGGACCGATTCGGCTTCGCTCATGCTCCTCCTATCCGCTTTCGCGTGCCGCTTGTCGAAGGGGGCGGCGCTGGGCTTGCCCCTCGGGCTGCGAAAGCCTAGCTCCTGCAGCATGGCAAGCGCCTCTCCCCTGATCGACCGCCACGGCCGCACGATCAGCTATCTGCGCATCTCGGTTACCGACCGGTGCGACCTGCGCTGTCGCTATTGCATGGCCGAGCAGATGACCTTTCTGCCGAGAGAACGGCTGTTGAGCCTCGAAGAGATTGCGCTGATCGCCGAGCGGTTCATTGCCCGGGGAACGAGCAAGATCCGCCTTTCCGGCGGCGAGCCGCTGGTACGCCGCGATATCATCGATCTCGCGCGGCGGCTGGGCCGGCATCTCGGCGATGGTGGACTCGACGAATTGACGATGACTACCAACGGCGTGCGGCTTGGCGAACATGCCGAGGCGCTTGCCGACGCCGGGATGCGCCGAGTGAACGTGAGCCTGGACAGTCGGGATCCGGAAGTGTTTCGCCACATTACCCGTCATGGACAAATCGAGACGGTGCTCGGCGGAATCGCGGCGGCGAAGGCCGCCGGCCTCGCGGTCAAGATCAACATGGTCGCGCTGAAAGGCCTCAATGCGCATGAAATCGCAGACATGCTCGCCTGGTGTGCGGACGAGGCGCTCGATCTGACGCTGATCGAAACGATGCCGATGGGGAGCGTCGACGAGGACCGCGCCGATCGCTTCCTGCCGCTCACGCACATTCTCGACGACCTGCTTGGCCGGTTCGACCTTCGTCGCGACGCGCATCGGAGCGGCGGTCCGGCGCGCTATTGGCGGCTGGCGGGGACCGACACTCGCCTCGGGCTTATTTCGCCGCTCACGGCGAACTTTTGCGACGGCTGCAACCGCGTGCGGCTGACGACGGAAGGGCGGCTCTATCTGTGTCTCGGCCATGACGATCAGGTCGATCTCAAAGCTGCGATTCGCGACGGCGGCTTGCCGGCAGTCGACGCCGCGATCGACGCGGCGCTCGCGATCAAGCCGCGGCGGCACGATTTCCGGATCGCCGAGGGGTCGGCACCCGCTGTCGCCCGCCACATGAGCGTGACCGGCGGATGACGTCTCGCTGCGCGCTCGTCGCGTCTCCGGTCAAATCGGCGCAGCTCGCTGCGGACGAGCTGCGTGAGATCTACGACTGGGTGCCGGTCGAAGAGGCCGACCAGCTGGTCGCGCTTGGTGGCGACGGCTTCATGCTTCAGACGCTGCACGCAATGCTGGAGCGGCGCCGGATCGTTCCGGTGTTCGGCATGAATCTCGGCACCATCGGCTTTCTGATGAACGAGTGGCGGCTTGAAGGCCTGGAGGAGCGGCTCGCCCGCGCCCGGCCGTTCCGGGTCTCGCCGTTGTCGATGACCGCTACCACCGTTAGCGGCGAGCGCTGCGTGCTGCCGGCGATCAACGAAGTCTCGCTGCTGCGCGAGACTCGCCAGACTGCGAAGCTGCAAGTGACTGCGAACGAGCGTGTCGTGCTGCCGGAGCTTGTGTGCGACGGCATCCTGGTGGCGACCCCTGCCGGTTCGACTGCCTACAACCTGTCGGCACATGGACCAATCCTGCCGCTCGGGTCGGGGCTGCTGGCGCTCACGCCGATCAGCCCGTTCCGGCCGCGGCGCTGGCGCGGCGCACTGCTGCCGGAGCGGACCCGTATCGGCATTCGGGTGCTCGATGCGGACAAGCGGCCGGTGAGTGCGGTGGCCGACCAGCGCGAGGTCCGCGATGTCGCCGAGATCGATGTCGCGATCGATCAGCTGCGCGACCTTACTTTGATGTTCGATCCCGAACATGCGCTCGATGATCGGATCACGATGGAGCAGTTCGTCGCCTGAGCCGGAGGACTTTGCTCACCGGCGACGGACCAGTGCCGACAGAAGCTCGTAATAGCTGGCGAGATCGACTGCGGTCTCGAACTGGCAGCCGATCCGCCCGCCAAGCGCCCAGCGGACCTCCGCCACGAGCGCCCCCACGATCGGCAACGTCACCCGGAGTCGCGAGCCGATGTCGAATTCCTGATCGCAGCGCGCCATCAGGCCGTGGGGCGAGATGTTGACGATCAGGAGCCGCAGCTCCCGCGCATCGGGGCCGAACGCCTTGGCGCGATAATGAACCTCGTCGCGTCCTTCGCGCCGGACGTCGGCGAAAGCCAGATTTCCCGTTCCAACGCTCACACACGCGCCCCGCTACTCTGGTTTGGCGCTTGCGGGATAACGGCTGCCGAATGAAAGTCGTTCAAACAAAGCTGCTTAACATAGGTTTTATTCGGCAGGCGTCAGCAGGCCATGGTGCTTCTTGCCCGCCGAGACGCGAACCGGCGCAGCGGCGACCGCAACGGCCAGCTGGTCGTCGGCCACTTTCTCGCCCTCTACGCGCGCGCCGCCCTGCTGGATCAGGCGCCGCGCCTCGCCCTTCGAGGCGCAGAGGCCGAGGCCGACGAGCGCGTCGACGATCCCGATGCTGCCGCCCGCAACAGCCAGCGTGGGCAGCGCTTCGCCGGCGCTGCCTTCTTCAAAGGTGCGGCGCGCGGTCTCGGCGGCTTCGTCGGCAGCCGCATCGCCGCGGCACATGCGAGTCGCCTCGTTGGCGAGGATCTTCTTCGCCTCGTTGATCTCGGCGCCCTCGAGCGCTTCGAGCCGGGCGATCTCGTCGAGCGGCAGATCGGTGAACAGGCGCAGGAATCGGCCGACGTCGCGATCGTCGGTGTTGCGCCAGAACTGCCAATACTCATAGGCCGAGAGCTGGTCGTCGTTGAGCCAGACGGCGCCCGACATGGTCTTGCCCATCTTGCCGCCGTCGGCAGTGGTGATGAGCGGCGTGGTGATGCCATACACTTCGGTCCCGTCGACGCGGCGCGACAGCTCGATGCCGTTGACGATATTCCCCCACTGATCCGAACCGCCCATCTGAAGCCGGCAGCCGGCGCGGCGCGACAGCTCGAGAAAGTCATAGGCCTGAAGGATCATGTAATTGAATTCGAGGAAGCTGAGCGACTGTTCGCGATCGAGCCGGAGCTTGACCGAATCGAAGCTGAGCATCCGGTTGACCGAGAAGTGCTGGCCGATGTCGCGCAGGAAGGGGATGTATTCTAGCCGGTCGAGCCATTCGGCATTGTCGAGCATCACGGCGTCGGTCGGGCCGTCGCCGAAGGTGAGGAAGCGCTCAAACACGCGCTTGATCGACGCGACGTTCGACGCGATCACCTCGTCGGTCATCAGCTTGCGGGCTTCGTCCTTGAAGCTGGGATCGCCGATCTTGCCGGTGCCGCCGCCCATCAGGACGATCGGCTTGTGCCCCGTCTGTTGCAGCCGCCGCAGCAGCATGATCTGCACCAGCGACCCGACGTGCAGCGACGGCGCCGTCGGATCGAAGCCGATATAGCCGGGCACGATCTGCTTGGCCGCCAGCGCGTCGAGCGCCGCGGCATCGGTGAGCTGATGGATGTAGCCGCGGCTGTCGAGCAGGCGGAGCAGATCGGAGCGATGTTCGGTCATGGCGCCGCGCGGATTAGCACAAAGTTGGCGCGCGTCACCCCGGCGATTGGCCTGCGCGCGCAGGCGGGCTAGTGCCCTGCGGCCGCACGACGGCGGAAGGGGCGGGGAAACCAACAGGTGCCGCGCTTCGTCTGATATCCGTCCAGTGCGAAACGGGGAGCAGCGGACCGGATGGAAGCAGAAAGCCAGGTTACGGAGAGCAAGCGGATCGGGCCGGTCGCGGCGGTCGCCCGCTGGGCCGCCGGGCGTCGCGACCTGCTGTGGACTCTCGTCGGCCTGCTGATCCTGATCGTCTCGCTGGTCGCGCTGAGCGCGGTGCTGCGCGAAATCCGCATCGACGACATCAGCCGGGCGATCACGGCGATTCCGGGCGAGCGCTGGCTGGTCGCCGCCTTGCTGACGGTGCTGAGCTTCGCCTGCCTGATCGTGTTCGACGTCGCCGCGCTGCGCATCGTCGAACGGAAAGTGCCGCCCGGCCTGATCGCGCGCGGCGCGGCGACGAGCTACGCCGTTTCGAACACGCTCGGCCTGCCGCTGCTGACGGGCGGAGCGGTGCGGCTCTATTTCTACACACGCGCCGGGCTGAACGAGGCGGATGTCGCGCGAGTGGTGACGCTTGCGTCGCTTGCATTCCTGCTCGGCGTGTTCGCGGTATTCCTCCTGCTGCTGCCGCTGCTGCCGAGCGGCATCGCGCTCGGGCCGGTCCCGCTTCCCGATGCCGTGCGCTTTGGCGCGCCGGCGCTGCTGATCGCGGGGCTGATCGCCTATGGGCTGTGGACCGCGCGGCGCCCGCGCACGCTTGCCGCCTTCGGCCTGAGCCTGCCGTTGCCGGGCCCCGGTCTGACCGCCGCCCAACTCGCCGCCGCCTCGCTCGATCTGGCGCTCGCCGCCGGAGTGGTGTTCGTACTCGCACCCAGCCTTGCGATCGACGCCTTTCCGCAGCTGCTCGCGGCCTATGTGCTGGCGCTCGCAGTCGCGGTGATCACCCATGCGCCGGGCGGATTCGGCGTGTTCGAGACGATGGTGTTCCTGCTGCTGCCGGAAATGCCCAAGACCGATCTGGCGGCGGCGCTGATCGGATATCGGCTGATCTATTTCCTGCTGCCGTTCGCGCTGGCGCTGCTCTATCTGGCAGTACTGGAAGGCGAGCGGCTGCGCGACCGCGCCGCGCCGATGATGCGGGCCGGGAGCAACATCGCCCGGTCGATCGCGCCGTTGACCATGGCGGCGGCGGTCTTTTCGGCCGGTGCGCTGATGATCCTGACCGGTGCGCTGCCCTTCGTGCCCGAGCGCGTGGCGGCGCTGACCAAATTCCTGCCCTCGGTGCTGCTCGACCTTTCGCACATCGCCAGCAGCATCATCGGGACGATCCTGATGTTCACTGCCTGGGGCCTGTATCGCCGGCTCGACGTGGCCTGGCTGGTGAGCGTCGTGCTGCTTTCCGCCGGAGCCTTCCTCGCGCTGCTGCGGGGCTTCGACTATGTCGAGGCGGCGGTGCTGGCGACGGTGGCGCTGCTGCTCCTCTGGACGCACCCCGCCTTCTACCGCCAGTCGGCGCTCACCGGCGAACGTCCCGGCGGCGGCTGGCTGCTCGCGATCGCGGCGGTGATCGCAGGCAGCATCTTCATCGGCTTCTTCAGTTACAAGAGCGTCGAATATCAGGATGCGCTGTGGTGGCAGATCCGCCCCGGCGCCAATGCGCCGCGCTTTCTTCGCGCCTCGCTCGCTGTCGCGGTCGTGGCGATCCTGCTGGCGCTTCGGCGGCTTGCTCGCCCGGCGCGACCGGCGCTCGCCCATGCGCTGTCGAAGGAGACATGGGACGCCGCGCTGAACGCCACGACCATCGCCGAGGCGCATCTGGCCCGTACCGGCGACAAGTTCTTCCTCGTTTCCGAGGCCGGCGACGCATTTCTGATGTATCGCGTCCGAGGGCGCAGTTTCATCGCGCTCGGCAGCCCGATCGGTCCGGCCGAGCGCTGGGGCGAGCTGGTGTGGAAGTTCCGCGAGCTTGCCGACCGGCATGGCGGCCGCACCGTCTTCTATCGCTGCGGCGCCGAAATGCTGCCCCATGCGGTCGATCTGGGGCTGGGTATCATGAAGCTGGGCGAAGAGGCGCGCGTGCCGCTCGCCGACTTCTCGCTCGAAGGCAAGCCGCGATCGAAGCTGCGCCATGCGGTGAGCCGCGCCGAGCGCGAAGGCGTCACCTTTCGCGTCGTCGAAGGCGCCGAGCTGGGGCCGCTGATGGATGAGCTGCGTTCCGTATCCGACGAGTGGCTCGCGGCGAAGCGGCAGCGCGAGAAGCAGTTCAGCCTCGGGCGGTTCGACCCCGCCTATCTGAAGGGAGGGCCGGTGGCGCTGGCCGAGAAGGACGGTCATGTGCTCGCCTTTGCCAATCTCTGGACACTGCCGTCGCGCGAGGAACTGTCGTTCGACCTGATGCGAAACCGTACCGAGATGCCGAATGGCACGATGGACGCGCTGTTCGCGCGGCTGATGCTGTGGGCCAAGGAACAGGGCTATGCCCATGTCTCGCTGGGCGTGGCGCCGCTTTCGGGAATCGAGAGCCGCCGGCTCGCGCCGATCTGGGCGCGGCTGGCCGGATCGGTGTTTCGCCATGGCGAGCGGCTGTACGGCTATGCCGGGCTGCGGCGATACAAGGAGAAGTTCCTGCCCGAATGGCGGGGCCGATATCTGGCCGCGCCGCGCGGACTGGCGATGGCAATGGCGCTGACCGACGTGACGATGCTGGTTTCCGCGCCGCCGGTCGTCCGCTGGAGGCGACCGATCCGCGGGCTGCGATGGGAGCAGATGCGGACGCTGCGCCGGATGCGGCGCAAGCTGCAACCGCGCTGACCCGCAGCCGCGGGGGTGCTTTACCGAAACCCGCGCTTTTCCGCCGAAGGTCGCACAAAAGTCGCACCTCAACGCGCGGGCGCGCCCCCGCGCACGCGTACGCGGGGGCGCAGCGAACTGCGGGTGAAGGTTCGGCCGGCCCGGAACGGGAACGCGAGCGATGCGCCATCCCACGAGCCAAGCAGTCGAAATCCTACTTTGCAAGAGAGGAGAGGGCGAAGCGCGCGGCGGCGTGACGCCCGCAGCGGCGCTTGCTACGACGCGCCATGCTTCGCCAGACCCTCCGCCGCAACGATGCCGGTGCCGACGGCGCACCCGCCGCCATTACGGCCAGCCTGTCGCGGATGCGGCCGCGCATGCTGCGGATCGACTATCATGCGTCGGGCGGCGCGGGGCACATCGCGCTGCCTTTGCGCGAGCAGGAGGCCGGAGCGCGCACCGACGGATTGTGGCAGCGGACCTGCTTCGAGCTGTTCGTGCGGCCGGGCGACGGCCCTGGCTATTACGAGTTCAACTTCTCGCCTTCGGCGGCATGGGCGGCCTATCGGTTCGACGGGTATCGCGCGGGGATGGCGGCGCTGGAGCCGCTCGCCGCGCCGCAGATCGACCTGATGCTTCGCCCGCCGTTCGATTCGACCAAGCCGCAGCCGATCCGCAGCCGGGCGGAAGCGAAGCGGGACGCGAGGGAGCATCTGTGGGTGCAGGTGACGCTCGATCTGGAGCGGCTGCACGCGCTGCCGGTCGACGTGCCGTGGCATGTCGGGCTTTCCGCCGTGATCGAGGAGAAATCAGGAGCGAAATCCCATTGGGCGCTGGCGCATCCCGAAGGCGCTCCCGATTTCCACGATCCGGCTTGCTTCGCGCTCCAACTCCCGGCAGCACGGCCGGCATGAACTTCGGTATCGACCGGCTGCTCGCCGACCCCGAGCTTCGCAAGCCCCTTGAGGGCAAGCGCGTCGCGCTGCTGGCGCACCCCGCATCGGTGACGGCGAACCTCACGCATTCGCTCGACGCGCTGAGGACGGCGGGCGTGAACGTGACCGCCGCTTTCGGACCGCAGCACGGACTGCGCGGCGACAAGCAGGACAATATGATGGAATCGCCGGATTTCGACGATCCGGTTCACGGCATTCCGGTGTTCAGCCTGTATGGCGAAGTGCGGCGGCCGACCGCAGGCTCGATGGCGCGCTTCGACGTGCTGCTGGTCGACCTGCAGGATCTGGGCTGCCGCATCTACACCTTCATCACGACACTGCTCTACGCGCTGGAAGCGGCGGCGGAACACGGCAAGCCGGTGTGGGTGCTCGACCGGCCGAACCCGGCGGGCCGGCCGGTGGAGGGGCTGACGCTGCGCCCCGGCTGGGAGAGCTTCGTCGGCGCCGGGCCGATGCCGATGCGGCACGGGATGACGCTGGGCGAGATGGGGGCGTGGTTCGTCGACCGGTTCAAGCTCGACCTCGACTATCGCGTGATCGACATGGAAGGCTATGCGCCCGCCGCCGGGCCGGGGCACGGTTGGCCGCTCGACGAGCGGGTGTGGATCAATCCCAGTCCCAACGCGCCCAATCTCAACATGGCGCGGGCTTATGCCGGGACGGTGATGCTGGAGGGTACGACGCTGAGCGAGGGGCGGGGCACGACCCGGCCGCTAGAGCTGTTCGGCGCCCCCGATCTCGACGCGCGGGCGCTGATCGCGCAGATGCGCGCGCTGGCGCCCGAATGGCTGGAAGGCTGCACGCTGCGCGACGTGAGCTTCGAGCCGACCTTCCACAAGCATGCGGGGACGCTGTGCCACGGCGTCCACATCCATGCCGAAGGGCCGGGCTACGACCATGAGGCGTTCCGGCCCTGGCGGTTGCAGGCGCTGGCGTTCAAGGCGATCCGGCGGCTGTGGCCCGATTACGCGCTGTGGCGCGATTTTCCGTATGAATATGAATTCGACAAGCTGGCGATCGACGTGATCAACGGCGGGCCCGCGCTGCGCGAATGGGTGGACGATCCCGCCGCGGCTCCGGGCGATCTCGATGCGCTGACGGCGCCCGACGAAGAGGCGTGGGAAGAGGAGCGGCTGCCGTATCTGCGCTACTGATCCCTCCGGCCGGCTTTGCATCGGCGCGCGAAGGATTTAGGGGCGTTCCATGCTGGTTGGCCTGATCTTCGCGACCGACGACGCCTCCGATCGCCCGGGGGTGCTCGCGGCGACGCTGCCGTTCGGCGGCATGACCCTGCTCGAATATCAGGTGCGGCTGCTGATCGGTGCGGGCGCCGAGCAGATACTGGTGGCGGTGGCGCGGGTGACTCCCGCGCTGCTGGCGGCGGTATCGCGTGCGGGGAAGCGCGGCGCGAGCGTCGAGATCGTCCGCTCGGCCGAGGAAGCGGCGGGGAAGGTGCATCCGCTGGCACGGGTGCTCGTGCTCGCCGATAGCCTGGTGACGAGCGATCCGGTGATCGATCGCATGGCGGGCGACGGCGCCGAGGCGCTGCTGGTGACCGACGATTTCAATTCGCCCGCTGCGGTCGAGCGGCTCGACATGAAGGATTGCTGGGCCGGTGTCGCCCGCGTTCCGGCGCATCATCTGGGCGCGATCGCACGCATGCCCGACGATTGGGACTTCCAATCGGCGCTGTTACGCGCGGCGGTGCAGGCACGCGCCGAGCATGTGCCGCTGACGCCCGGATGGATTCGCGGCGGCCACGCGGTGGTGCGCAATGCCGAAGTGCTCGCATCCCGCAGCAATGCAGTGCTCGCGGCGCTGACCGAACGGCGGCCGACCTGGGCGGACCGCTGGATCTTCACGCGAATGGCGCGGCTCGCCCTGCCGGCGCTGGTCGCGCGCGGCGTGCCCGGGCTGGCGCTGCTGGGCGGGGGAAGTCTGGTGGGGCTGGGGGCGCTCGGCACGATCCTGTTCGGGTTCGACGGGGCGGGGCTGGTCGTGGCGCTGATCGCGGCGGCAGTGCTGGCGACCGGATCTGCGATGGCGGCGCTGCGCGGCGAGGAGCGGCGGGCGCGCCTGTTCGAAGGGCTGATCGGATTGTTGGCGGGAGCGGCGATGCTGTTGACCGGATGGACGGCGACGTCCGCCACGGCTGCGGCGACGCCGATGCTGCTCGCGCTGTTCGCCGTGGCGGCCCATTTGCTGGCCGAGCGCAGCGGCGCGCGACACCGCCGCTGGTGGGGAAGCCCGACGGCCTATCTGCTGTTGTTGACGCCCTTCGGCTTCGCCGATCTGCCGGTCGCCGGGCTGGGGCTGCTCGCCGCCTATGCCTTCGCCACGCTCGCCGCGGCGGTTGAGGCAATTCGCGAAAAGGCTTAGTCTCCTTTTAAGGACACTTCCGCTATTCGAGGGTCATGTCGGACAATCCCGTCGACATGCGCGATGGCGCCACCATCGGCGCCAACGAGCTGCTCGCGCGCGCGGCGGCTGAGGATTTGCGCGCCTTTCGCGCGTTGACGGTGGCTGTGGACGATTTCTTTCTTCCTGAAGAATCACGGCTGGACGAGCGGACGCGATCGGCGCTCGGCGGATTGCTGCGCAATCTGGTCGAGACGGTGGAAAGCGAAGTGCGCGAGCACGCGGTTCGGCTGCTTTCCGCGCGGAATGCGGCCGATCAGGCGGAGGGGCTCGCAGGCGAGGAATCGCAGGTGCTCGCCCGGCTGATGCGATCCGGGCTGCTGCGCGATTCGGAGCTGATGGCCGAGCTGATGGCCCGCGTCCGCCAGGAGCTGATCGGATCTGCGCTGCCGATGCATGCGCCCGACGATCCCGAGCGGCCGAGCCTGATCAACCGCTATATCCAGCATCCCGATCGGGTGCTGGCGACCGGGGCGATGGCAGTGATGATCGCAGAAAGTCGGCGGCGCGGGAGTCCCGAATCGGGACAGCTGGCGCAGAGCGACCTGCCCGCCGAGCTGCACCACCGGCTCGTCTGGTGGATCGCGGCGGCACTGCGCGAGCGGGTCGCCGGCCAAGCCGGCGAGGCCACGATCGACCTCGACCGCGCGCTGATCGACGCGGCGCAACGCAGCCTTTCCGCCTATGACGAAGGCGATCGGCTGGAGGCGGCGGCGATGCGCTTTGCCGGCGCGATCGAAGCCCAGCCGCAGGAGCTGCCGCAGCTGCTGGTCGAATCGCTGAATGACCGCCGGATCGTGCTGTTCACCGCGCTGCTCGCCGATGCGCTGGGCATCGGATACGAGCTGGCGCGCGAAATGGTGCTCGATCCCGCCGCCGACCGGCTGTGGCTGGCGCTGCGCGCGCTTGATCTCGGCCGCGATCCGATCGCCCAGATCGGCTATGCGCTTTGCGAAGGCGATCCGCGCCGCGACCTCGAGGCGTTTGCCGACACGCTGGATACGATCGCTTCGATCTCGGCCGACGCGGCGCGCGAGGCACTGGCTCCGCTGAAGCTGCATCCCGACTATCGCGCCGCGCTGCAGGCGCTGGAGCGAACGGAGAAGGCGCCGTGAACGCGATCGATCCTGCGCCTCCCATCGCAATCGGGCGAGTCGATGCCAAGGGGCGGCTGCTCGATGCCGAATCGCGCCTGGCCGAACTCAACGCGCGTGCCGGCGGCGCGCCGGGCAAACCGCTCGCGGTGCCGCAGATCGCGACGCTCGCCCGGCTCGCGCAGCGGCTGGGCATCGCCATTTCGCGCCATGTGATCGCCGCCGACGGCGAGGACGATCTCGAGCTATGGGTCCGCGCGGAGCCCGAGGAGGGCGGCGTGCGGCTGGAAGTGAGCGGATGGCGCCCGCGGGCGGCGTGGCGCGCCCCGGCCTCCGAGCCCGAGCGCGACAGCGATTTCTTCCGTTCGGCTGCCGATTTTCTGTGGGAGACCGATGCGTCGCTGCGGATCACCTATCTCTCGATCGAGGCAGGTGCGCGCTATGGCTTCGATTCGAGCGGAATGCTGGGCCAGCCGCTGACCCGGTTGTTCGCGCTGGCCGAGGACGAGAGCGGCGAACTGCCGATTCTCGGCGCGGTGGCGGCGCAGGCGCGGTTCGACGGGCAGAAGGCGGAGATTCGCGGCACCGGGCGGATGGTGCGGCTCGATGCGACGCCGCGCACCGATCCGGGCGGGCGCTTTGCCGGCTTCGTCGGCGCGGCGCACCTGCTGGAGACGGCGCCGGAGCGGCCGAAAGTAGATGCGCCGGTTCCGGCTGCGCCGTTCGGCGGCTTCCCCGATTCGTTCAGCCAGCGGCTCGACCGCGCGCTGCGCGGACCGCTGGGGCGGATCATCGCCAACGCCGATTCGATCAGCGCCCAGACCGAGGGACCGCTGCGCGCCGATTACGCGGAATATGCAGGCGATATCGCCAGTGCGGGCCGGCATCTGCTGGGGCTCGTCGACGATCTGGTCGACCTGCAGGCGATCGAGCGCCCCGAATTCGAGACCGCGGCCGAGCCGCTCGACCTTGCCGATGTCGCGCGGCGGGCGGGCGGGCTGCTCGCGGTGCGCGCGGCGCAGGCCGATGTGCGGATCGACAAGCCCTATGCCAACGAAACCCTGCCGGTGACGGGCGAATTCCGCCGTGCGCTGCAGGTGCTGGTGAACCTGATCGGCAATGCGGTGCGCTATTCGCCGCAGGGCGGGATGGTGTGGATCCGGCTGGAGCGCGAGGGCGACATGGGCTGCGTGATCGTGGCCGATCAGGGCAAGGGCATCGCCGCCGAGGATCAGGCGCGCATCTTCGAGAAGTTCGGCCGAGTGGACCCGAGCGAGCCCGGCGGCAGCGGCCTGGGGCTCTACATCGCCCGGCGGCTGGCGCGCGCGATGGGCGGCGACATCACCGTAGACAGTGCTCCGGGGCAGGGCGCACGGTTCGTCTTCACGCTTCCTTACCGGGAGGAGTAGCCCGGGAGCGGCGGCGGGAGCGGCCATCCTCTGCCCGCCGATTACGGGCGTTATTCGGCTTCGCCGCTTGCTTTGTCTTTCCGGCGCGACGCCCTCCGATCCTGCTTCGTCGGCGCGAGGCGTGCGCCCGCCACGACGATCGCGCTGACCACCGCCAGAATCGCGCCGCGCGCGACCCAGTCGGAGTCGCCGATCATCACGCTGTCAGTGGGCACGCGGAGGATGCCCGCGCCCTGGAGAAGGAATGCCACCCCGGCGAGGAAGCCGAGTATGCCGGCGAAGATCAGGATATTCTGGCGCATAGGGGAACTCCGATGCCTGGCTGCGGTTAGACCTCCGTTGGCGGCGCAGTTCAAGCCGGTCCGACGTCGCGGGCTACTGCGGCCACCGTCCGCACTCCCGATTGACCCGTCATCGGCAATTCGCTAATGCGAGGCGATCGCAATAGAGGGGCCGATGTACGCATTTCTCGACCAACCCGTACAGGAGCTCGAATCGCCCTATGGGGCTCTTCTCGAAGCGAGCCGGACCTGGGTGCATCATGCCAGCACCGGCCGCTGCGCCTGTGCGGCCCTCGCGTGGCGCTTCGAGCAAGCGGGCGCGCCGGAGGCGGCACGCGATTTCGTGATGGCGATGCAGCTGCTCAATCGCGAAGGGCTGGCGAAGCTGCACTTCGGCCCTCCGGGGTTCGGCTCCGTGCGCGACGACGAAGCACGGTTGCTCGTATTGTTTGCGGCGGGACTTGCAGGTACGCCCGCGCGCGTGCACCGGCTTGCAGCGACATTGGTACGCGAAGACGCGGTGCGGACGCTGGCGATCGCCGTCGAGCAAGTCGCGCTGCGTCTTTCAAATGGCATTTTCCTGGAGCGTGATCGTTGAATTTTCATGCCAGCGCGCCCGCGCTGATCCCCGAGCACAGCAGTTTTCAGACCGTCGCCGTCAAATGGGTGCGCCACTGGAACGAGCATCTGTTCAGCTTCGCAATCGAGCGGCCGGCCTCGTTCCGGTTTCGGTCGGGCGAGTTCGTGATGATCGGCCTGCCCGGCGACGAGGGCAAGCCGATCATGCGCGCCTATTCGATCGCCAGCCCGAATTATGCCGAGGAGCTGGAGTTCCTGTCGATCAAGGTGCCCGACGGGCCGCTGACGTCGAAGCTGCAGCGGATTCGTCCCGGCGATCAGATGTATCTGGCGCGCAAACCCACCGGCACGCTGGTGTGCGATGCGCTGCTGGGCGGCCAGCGGCTTTGGATGCTCTCCACCGGCACCGGCCTTGCCCCGTTCCTCAGCCTGGCGCGCGATCCCGAAGTCTATGAGCGGTTCGGGCAAGTGATCGTGGTGCACGGCGTGCGACGCGTGAGCGATCTTGCCTGGCGCGAGGAGCTGACCGCGCAGCTGGCGGGCGACCCGCTGGTGGGCGATCAGGCGCTGCTGCAGTTCCATTACATCCCGACGGTGACGCGGGAGCCGTTCATGACCAGCGGCCGGATTCCCGAGCTGATCGCCGATGAGCGGCTGTTCGCGCCGCCGGTGCTGGGGCCGCGGCACTTCGACCCGGAAATCGACCGAGTGATGCTGTGCGGATCGACGGCGATGCTGAAGGAGACCGCGGCACTGCTCGAGGCGGCAGGGCTGGAGGAAGGTTCGAACGCCTCGCCGGGCAGCTATGTGATCGAGCGCGCCTTCGTCGGCTGAAGCACGCGCGGACTGGCAAAAGGGGGAGGGGGCGGGCGCCTCGGGGTCCGCCCCCTTTATGCCTCAGCGCTTGTCGGCGGGGACGTAGTCGCGCTGCGTCGGGCCGGTGTAGAGCTGGCGCGGACGGCCGATCTTCTGCTCGGGATCCGAGATCATCTCGTTCCACTGCGCCACCCAGCCGACGGTGCGGGCGAGCGCGAACAGCGCCGTGAACATCGTCGTCGGGAAACCGATCGCCGACAGGATCACGCCCGAATAGAAATCGACGTTCGGGAACAGCTTCTTCTCGACGAAATAATCGTCCTTGAGCGCCATTTCCTCGAGCTGGAGCGCGACGTCGAACAGCGGATCGGTGACGTTGAGCGCGCCGAGAACCTCGCGCACCGTCTTCTGCATCACGGTCGCGCGCGGATCATAGTTTTTGTAGACGCGATGGCCGAAGCCCATCAGGCGGAATGGATCGTTCTTGTCCTTGGCGCGCGCGATATATTCGGGAATCCGCTCGGGGCGGCCGATCTCGCGCAGCATGTTGAGCGCGGCTTCGTTCGCGCCGCCATGCGCCGGGCCCCACAGGCATGCGATGCCGGCGGCGATGCACGCGAAGGGATTGGCGCCTGAAGAGCCGGCGAGCCGCACGGTCGAGGTCGAAGCGTTCTGCTCGTGATCGGCGTGCAGGATGAAGATGCGATCGAGCGCGCGCTCGACCACCGGGTTCACTTCATATTCCTCGGCCGGGACGCCGAAGGTCATGCGCAGGAAATTGCCCGTGTAGCTGAGCGAATTGTCCGGATAGAGGAACGGCTGACCGATCGAATATTTATACGCCATCGCCGCGATCGTCGGCATCTTGGCGATCAGCCGGTGGCTGGCGACCATCCGCTGGTGCGGATCGGTGATGTCGGTCGAATCATGGTAGAAGGCGGAAAGCGCGCCGACCACGCCGCACATGATCGCCATCGGGTGCGCGTCGCGGCGGAAACCGCGATAGAAGGTCATCAGCTGCTCGTGCAGCATGGTGTGGCGGGTGATCGTCCAGCTGAACTTGTCGAGCTCGTCCTTCGACGGGAGCTCGCCGTTCAGGAGGAGATAGGAGACCTCCATGAAGCTGGAGTGCTCGGCCAGCTGACCGATCGGATAGCCGCGGTGGAGCAGCACGCCCTCGCCGCCGTCGATATAGGTGAGGCCGCTCTCGCAGCTGGCGGTCGAGGTGAAGCCGGGATCATAGGTGAACGTGCCGGTCTTGGCATAGAGCTTGCGGATGTCGACCACGTCCGGGCCGACGCTGCCCTTCAGGATCGGATAGTCGGTATCGTTCCCGGCAGCGTGGAGCTTCGCGGTGTCGGTCATCCCAATGTCCTTTCGTTCAACCTTCGGCGGGCACGGCCATCTGATCGGCGATCCGTCCCAGGCTTTCCTCGCGCCCCAGCAGAACCAGGACGTCGAAGATCCCCGGCGACGTGCGGCGCCCCGTAAGGGCTGCCCGGAGCGGCTGCGCGACTGCGCCCAGCTTCACCCCCGCTTCTTCCGCGACGTGCCGTACCCGTGCTTCGAGTGTCTCCGTATCCCACGATCCGGCCGCGTCAAGCGCGGCATGAACGCGGGAGAGGAGCATGCGTGCCTCGCCCTCTAGCAGAGCGGCCGCGGACTCGTCCATTTCCAGTGGGCGACTGCGAAACAGGAACTGGGTTCCCTCCGCCAACTCCAGCAGATTTGCGGCGCGCGGCTTCAGCGCGGGCATGCTGCTGCGCAGAAGATCGCGCTGATCGGCAGTGACTTCGAACGGCAGCCGGGCGGCGACGAGATCGGCGAGCCGAGCATCGTTGGCCTCACGGATATAATGGCCGTTGAGGTTCTCGAGCTTCTTCAGATCGAACCGGGCTGGCGAACGGCCGACGCCTTCCAGGCTGAACCATTCGATCGCCTGCTCGTGGCGGATGATCTCCGCGTCGCCATGACCCCAGCCGAGCCGGAGCAGATAATTGGACAGCGCCTCGGGAAGGATGCCGAGTTCGTCGCGATAGGCATCGACGCCCAGCGCGCCGTGCCGCTTGGAGAGCTTGGCCCCGTCCGCCCCGTGGATCAGCGGGACATGCGCATAGACCGGTTCGGGCCAGCCCATCGCACGGAGCAGCGCGAGCTGGCGGAAGGCATTGTTGAAATGATCGTCGCCGCGAATGACGTGGGTGACGCCCATGTCGTGATCGTCGACGACCACGGCGAGCATATAGGTGGGCGTGCCATCCGAGCGGAGCAGGACGAAATCGTCGAGCTCGGCATTCTGGACGGTGACCGATCCCTGGACGCGATCGTCGATGGTGGTGGCGCCCTGCTGCGGCGCCTTCAGCCGGACGACGAACGGCTTGTCGCCGCCCTCGGCCGTATCGCGGTCGCGCCAGGGCGAGCGGATGCGGAACGGCTGTTTCGACGCCTGCGCCTCGGCGCGCATCGCGTCCAGCTCTTCCTGCGACAGATAGCAGCGATAGGCGTGGCCACTCTCGAGCAGCTGACGCGCGACTTCGGCATGACGATCGGCGCGGGCGAACTGGAAGACGGGTTCGTCGTCCCAGTCGAGCCCGAGCCAGCGCATGCCGTCGAGGATCGCGTCGATCGCCGGCTGAGTGGAGCGCGCGCGATCGGTATCCTCGATGCGCAGCAGGAATTTGCCGCCGTGGTGGCGGGCGAAAAGCAGATTGAACAGCGCGGTACGCGCGCCGCCGATATGCAGAAACCCGGTGGGCGAGGGGGCGAATCGCGTGACGACCCGTCCGCCCTCCGGCGATGCGCCGGTTGCTTCGCCCGTTTCAGACCTTGCGCTCAATCGCGCCTGCTCCCAAGCTGGAAATTGGATGGCCAGTTCAGCCGGGCACGCCCCTAGCACGGGCTTTCCGCCGCTTCAAATCGCGGCGGGAGCGCCATTGGCGCGGGCGCGCGGCGCGATCGAACACTGGCTCGAGGCCGAGCGCGACCAGTTGCCGCTCTGGATTCCCGTCGCGATCGGCGCGGGCGTGAGCGCCTGGTTCGTGTTGCCCGATCCGGCGCGATGGACCGGCTTCGCGCTCGCGGCGGCGGCAGTCGCGCTGCTCGCTGCGGCCGGCTCCGCAGCGGGACGTGGCGGACGGTGGCTGGCGATTCTCGCGATGCTTGCGGCGCTCGGATGCGGGTTGATGTGGTGGCGCGCCGAGCATGTGGCGGCTCCGGTGCTGACGCGGCCCGGCGTCGCAACGATCCTCGGCACTGTCGAGCGAGTCGAGCCGCTGCCCGCGCGGGAGCTGGTGCGCGTTCGGATCGCAACCGGCGGCGCCGACGGGCTTCCGCCGCATGTGCGCGTCAATCTGGCCGAAAAGGACGTCCCGGACGGGCTGACGCGCGGCGCGACCGTGCGGCTGCGCGCCTGGCTGATGCCGCCGCCGCCGGCCGCGGTGCCCGGCGCCTATGACTTCGCGCGGGCGGCATGGTTCGACGGGCTGGGCGCGACCGGGCGCGGCTTCGCGCCCGTGGAGGTGCTTGCCCCGGGCGACGCGCCCGGAGCCGACCTGCGCGCCCGCCTTTCGGCGCACGTCCAGTCGCGGATCGACGGGAGCGCCGGCGCGATCGCCGCGACGCTGGCGACCGGCGACCGAGGCGGCATCGCCGAGGAGGATGCCGAGGCGATGCGGCGCTCGGGCCTGGCGCATCTGCTTTCGATCAGCGGATTGCACGTCACGGCGGTGACGGGCGCGGCGATGCTGCTGGTGCTCAAGCTGCTGGCACTGAGCCCTTGGGCGGCGCGGACCGGGCGGCTTCCGCTGGTGGCGGCCGGGGCGGGCGCGGCAGCCGCGGTCGGCTATACGGTGCTCACCGGCGCCGAGGTGCCGACGATCCGGTCGTGCGCCGCCGCGCTGCTGGTTCTGCTGGCGCTGAGCCTCGGGCGCGAAGCCATCACGCTGCGGCTGGTCGCGGCGGGCGCGACCTTCGTTCTGCTGATGTGGCCCGAGACGCTGGCCGGGCCGAGTTTCCAGCTGAGCTTTGCCGCCGTGACCGCAATCGTCGCGCTGCACGAAAGCAGGCGGGTTCGCGGGTGGTTCGCACGCCGCGAGGAGCCGTGGTGGCGGCGGCTGATGCGCGGCATGCTCGCGCTGCTGCTCACGGGAATCGTCGTCGAAGTGACGTTGATCCCCATCGCGCTTTTTCACTTCCACAAGGCCGGGCTGTACGGCGCGCTGGCGAACATCGTCGCGATCCCGCTCACCACCTTCGTCATCATGCCGATCGAGGCGCTGGCGCTCGTTTTCGACCTCGCCGGGTTGGGCGTGCCACTGTGGTGGATCGCCGGGTTCGCGCTCGAAGGCTTGCTCTGGCTCGCGCACACGACTGCCAACGCGCCCGGTTCGGTCGCGGCGCTGCCGGCGATGCCGCAGAGTGCGTTCGGGCTGGTCGTGCTGGGCGGACTGTGGATCGCACTATGGCGGACGCGGGCGCGGCTGCTCGGGCTCGTTCCGCTGACGGCGGGCGCGCTGTGGACGCTGGCGCCGCCGCCGCCGGATCTGCTCGTCACCGGCGACGGACGGCATCTGGCGCTTCGCACTGCGGGTGGCGGCATGGCGCTGCTGCGGGACCGGGCGGGGGACTATGTTCGCACCACTCTGGGCGAGAATGGCGGGGTGGAAGAGGATCTTGCTGCGCTCGCCGAACAGCCGAGCGCACGATGCAGCGCGGATCTGTGCATCGCCGATGTGCGCCAGGGCGGGCGGAACTGGCGAATCGTGGCCACGCGCAGCGCCTATTATGTTCCGATCGGAGAGTTGGTGGCGCTGTGCCGTACCGCCGATGTGGTGGTGAGCGACCGGCGACTGCCGCGCACCTGCACACCGCGCTGGTTGAAGCTCGACCGTGCTACACTCGCGCGGACCGGCGGCGTGAGCATCACCTTCGCGACGGAACGAGTGGCGACCGTGGTGCCGCCAGGCGATCGCCATCCCTGGCAGATGCGATCGGCCGCCGCCGGTTTCTGAACGCCCGGGTCTCGCGGCAGCAATACGGGCGGGGATGCTATTGCTGGGTAGTGTAGCGCGGACGCTAGCGCGAGCGCGTGCAGCGGCCGTCCGCCGAATGTGCGGTCAGCCGCCGACGGCGTCCAGCGCAAGGTGGAGCGCCTCGCCGAAGGCGACTCCCAGCGCAAAGATCAGAATGCCGCCAACGATCGCCAGCAACGTGACTTCACCGCTGTTGCGCGCGGCCAGGAATTGTTCGATCCGATTCATGCAAGGCGCCTCCTTCGCTCCATCAGATGGGGGTCCGCCCATCCGAATGGAACCGAAGAAGCTGGTCAGTAGCGCCGCAGCAGCCCCGCCAACCGCCCCTGCACGCGGATCTGATCGGGACGGTAGCGCTGCGCGTCATAGGTGCGGTTCGCAGGATCGAGCCGGATCATCGCGCCTTCGCGGCGGAAATATTTCAGCGTCGCTTCGGCATCGTCGATAAGCGCGACCACGATCTCGCCGTCTCGGGCAACGTCGGTACGCCGGATCAGCGCATAATCGCCATCGAGAATGCCGGCATCGACCATCGAATCGCCCGCGACTTCGAGCGCATAATGCTCGCCCGAGCCGAGCAGCGCGGCAGGCACCGGCAGCATCGTCGAGCCTTCGAGCGCCTCGATCGGAGTACCCGCGGCGATCCGGCCATGGAGCGGGATCTCGACCACGTCGTTCGCGGGTTCGGGCGCCGGACGCGGCGCCGCACGCGCTGCCGTGATCGGCACGACTTCGCCGCGCGAGCCGCCCTTCACCTCGCCGCGCTCGGGCACTTTCAGCACCTCGAGCGCGCGGGCGCGGTTCGGCAGGCGACGGAGGAAGCCGCGCTCCTCGAGCGCCGAGATCAGCCGGTGAACGCCGGACTTCGACTTGAGATCGAGCGCGTCCTTCATTTCCTCGAAGGAAGGCGACACGCCGGTTTCATTGAGGCGATCAGCGATGAAGCAGATAAGCTCGTGCTGCTTGCGCGTGAGCATGGTTCGTCTCCGTCAGAACAGACGCGGAACGTTTAAGCAACACGTTTCGCCAAGTCAAGCGAGGTCTAGGATTTCCACCGAGTCGCCCCGTTCCGCCGCGGGAACATGCGGTGGACGCACGATCAGGCAGCTGGCGCGCGCGAGCGTGCGCAGCATCCCGCTGTCCTGCACCGTGGACGCGAATGCGGCGCCGTCGCGCAGTTCGGCGCGCAGATAATCGGCACGCGGGCCATTTGCCGGCAGCGGCTCGCCGAGCGGCACGCGGCGCGGGCGCACTCCGGGCTCGGCAGCGCCGGAGAGATGCGCGACGAGCGGGCGGACGAACAGCAACCCCGTGACGAAGGCGGAGACCGGATTGCCCGGTAATCCGAGCACGACCGCGCCGCCGAGCCTGCCCGCCATCATCGGCTTGCCGGGGCGCAGCGCGATGCGCCAGAAGTCGATGGTCGCACCCGCGGCTTCGAGGGCGGGCCGGACCAGATCATGGTCGCCAACCGATGCGCCGCCGCTGGTGACGATCACATCGGCATCCACCTCGCGGAACGCGGCGACAAGCGCGTCCATCCGATCGGGCAGGATGCCGAGATCGATCGGATCGACCGGAAGATCGGCGAGCTGCGCGGCGAGCATCAGCCGGTTGGTTTCGGGCAGCTGCGCTACGCCCACGGCGGCGCCGGGCGGCACCAGCTCGTCGCCGGTGGCGGCAATGGCGACGCGCACACGTCGGCGGACCGGCAGCGCCCCGTGCCCGGCAGTACCTGCCAGGGCGAGCCGGGCGGGAGTGAGGCGATCGCCGGCGGAGATCAGCCGGTCGCCTTCGGCAAAGTCGAGCCCGCGGCGGCGGACGTTCCGGCCGCGATGGGCGGGCCCCTCGCCAGCCAGCCGGAGCGCCTCGCCGTCGCGCGCGGCTTCCTCCTGAACGAGCACTGTATCGGTGCCGGTCGGCAGCGGTGCGCCCGTGAAGATCCGCACTGCCTCGCCCGGCTCCACCGTACCTCCAAAGGGCCGCCCGGCCGCGCTCTCGCCGATCACGCTCCAGGGGCCGGGAAGATCGGCGAAGCGGATCGCATAGCCGTCCATCGCCGAGAGATCGGAGGAAGGCTGCGTCCGCCGCGCGGCGATGTCCTCGGCGACCCAGCGCCCGGCGGCGCTGGCGAGCGGAACCGCTTCGACGGCAAGGGGCGATGCGAGCGCCAGCAGGCGCGCAAGCGCCTCATCGACAGGAAGGAGCGGTGCGGTCATGCCCGTCGTCCTACGCCTCGGGCGGCGGGAGGTGTAGACCGGATCGAGCAGGTTTTCAGGCGCCTCACCAAAGCCTCAGCCTTTGCTCATGACGTGCAGCCCCGTGGCAGGTCAGGAGAGCGGCTCACCAGATCACGGGAGATGAAGCAATGACGGCGGATCAAATGGCGCGGAGCGATGGACGCTTGTGGAACGCGGTGCGCGTGCTCGGCTGGGGCGGACTGGTCGCGCTCCTGCTGCTGCCGCTGGTGGCGATGCAGTTCACTGATGAGGTCGACTGGACGCCGGGGGACTTCATCGTCGCCGGCGTGATGCTCGGCAGCGTCGGGGCGGGGTTCGAGCTCGCGGCGCGGGCCCGCAGCTGGGCCTATCGCGGCGCGGCAGCGGCGGCGATCGTGGCGGCGTTCCTGCTGACGTGGAGCAACCTTGCGGTCGGCTTCATCGGCGATGGTGACCACCCGGTGAATCTGTTGTGTTTCGGCATCGTGCTCGCGGCGCTGCTCGGCGGACTGCTGGTGCGGTTTCGCGCCGCGGGAATGGCGATGGTGATGCTGGCGCCGGCGGCGGGGCAGGTGGTGCTCGGCGCAGTGGCCTTCGCCGGCGGGGAAACTGCCGCGGGCCGGGCGGCGGTGCTGCTCACCGGGCTATGGCTGGCTTCGGCCTTGCTGTTCCGGCGCGCAGCGCGGGGCTGAGCCTCACGCCTTCCAGTCGCCGGACTTGCCGCCGGTCTTCGAAAGGAGGCGCACCTGCTCGATCGTCATGGCCTTATCGACCGACTTGGCCATGTCGTAGAGCGTGAGGAGTGCGACCGACACCGCGGTGAGCGCCTCCATCTCTACTCCGGTCTTGCCCTCGGTGGCGGCAGTCGCGGTGGCAGTGACGCCGCGGTCGTCCGGCGCAAGATCGAGCGTGACCTTCGTGAGCGGCAGCGGATGGCACAGCGGGATGAGATCGGCGGTCTTCTTGGCCGCCATGATCCCGGCGATGCGCGCCACGGCGAGCACGTCGCCCTTGCCGACAGTGCCGGCGCGGATCGCGGCAGCGGCTTGCGCCGACATTGCGATCCGCCCGCTGGCCACGGCTTCGCGTGCGGTGGCGGCCTTGCCGCCGACATCGACCATCCGCGCCGCGCCGGCTTCGTCGAGATGCGTGAGGTCGCTCATCCGATCAACTCGCGAGTCGCGGCTTCGACATCGTCCTGGCGCATCAGCGCTTCGCCGATCAGGAAGCAGCGGACGCCATGTTCGGCCATCGCGTCGAGATCGGCACGGCTGGTGAGGCCGCTCTCGGCAACAAAGGTGCAATCGGCGGGTGCGCGCCCGACGAGCTCGTAGGTGCGCTGAAAATCGACGCTGAAATCCTTGAGATTGCGATTATTGACGCCGATCAACCGCGACTTCAGTTGCAGCGCGCGATCGAGTTCGGCCGCGTCGTGCACCTCTACCAGCACGTCCATGTCCTGCTCGATCGCTGCGGCCTCGATCTCGGCCATCTGCACGTTGTCGAGCGCGGCGACGATGATCAGGATGCAGTCGGCGCCGATCGCGCGCGATTCGATCGCCTGCCAGGGATCGACCATGAAGTCCTTGCGGAGCACCGGAAGCGCGCATGCGGCGCGGGCGGCCATCAGATAGTCGTCATGGCCCTGGAACCAGCGTTCGTCGGTAAGCACCGACAGGCAGGCGGCGCCTCCGGCGGCATAGGCGCGGGCATGGGCGGGCGGATCGAAATCCGGCCGGATCAGGCCCTTCGAGGGGCTGGCCTTCTTCACCTCGGCGATCAGCGCATGGCCGCCCGCCGCCGCGCGCGCGTCGAGCGCCGCACGGAAGCCGCGAGGGGCGGTCTGCCCGGCGATATGCGCATCGAGTTCGGCGCGGCTCGTGCGCGCCTTGCGCCCGGCGACTTCGTCGCGCTTGGCTTCGAGAATCCGGTCCAGCATGGTGCTCATGGAAAGGCGATCCAGCAGTCGAGAAGCGCCTTGGCAAGCCCCGCGTCGAGCGCTTCGCCGGCCGCCTCGGCGCCATCGGTCAGGCGGTCCGAATGACCGGCCACGACCAGCGCCGCGGCGGCGTTGAGGAGCACCGCGTCGCGATAGGCGCCATGCTCGCCTTCGAGCAGGCGGCGGAGCGCGGCGGCGTTCTCGGCGGGCGCACCGCCGCGGATCGCGGCGAGCGGATGGCGCGGAAGGCCGGCGTCCTCGGGCGCGATCCGCGCGGGCAGCGCGACGCAGCCGATGCTGACGGCGATGCTCGGGCCGGCGCAGGAGAGTTCGTCGAGCGATTCCGCGCCCGAGACGACGGCCGCTCCCTCGCTGCCGAGTTGCTCCAGCGCCTCGGCGTAGATCGGTGCATAGTCGGGCCGGGCGATTCCGATCAGCTGGCGCCGCACCCGTGCCGGATTAGCGAGCGGGCCCATCAGGTTGAAAATGGTGCGCCGGCCGATGCGCTTGCGGATCGGAGCGATGCGGGCGAGCGCCGGATGATGTTTCTGCGCGAAGAGGAAGGCGATGCCGAGATCGGCAAGCGTCGCCTCCGCATTGGCGGCGGCGCGATCGAGATCGAGGCCGAGCGCCTCGAGCACGTCGGCCGCGCCCGATTTCGAACTGGCGGCACGATTACCGTGCTTGGCGACGGGAACGCCGCAGGCAGCGACCACCAGGCTGACGGCAGTGGACACGTTGAGCGTGTGATGCCCGTCGCCGCCGGTGCCGCAGACGTCGATCGCGCCGGCCGGGGCAGCGACGGGAATCAGCCGGGCGCGCATCGCGCGCGCGGCCTCGGCGATCTCGACGCTGGTCTCGCCGCGCTCGGTGAGGCCGATCAGAAACGCTTCGATCGCCGCGTCGGCGGCCCTTCCGTCGAGGATGTCGGCGAACGCCTGCGCCGCGCTTTCGCGCGCAAGCGGAGTCGCGGGATCGGGGAGGGCGGCGACGGTCGTCACGCGACCAGCGCCGGTTGCTGCACCGGAATGCCGGCAATCCGCAGGAAATTGGCGAGCATGGCATGGCCATGTTCGGTGGCGATGCTCTCGGGGTGGAACTGGACGCCGTGGATCGGCAGCTCGGCATGGGCGAAAGCCATCACCGAGGCATCGTCGGCGGTCGCGTTGACGCGCAGTACCTCGGGCACGTCGGTGACGATGAGCGAATGGTAGCGAGTCGCGATGAAGGGCGAGGGCAGGCCGTCGAACAGGCCGGTGCCGTCATGTTCGACCGGGCAGGTCTTGCCGTGCATCAGCCCGCCGCGAACGACCCGGCCGCCGAAATGCTGGCCGATCGCCTGATGCCCGAGACACACTCCCAGCAGCGGCTTGCGCGCCTCGGCACAGGCGGCAACGAGATCGAGGCTCGATCCCGCCTCATTGGGCGTGCAAGGGCCGGGGGAGATGAGAAAAGCGTCGGCGCCGGTCGCCAGCGCCTCGGCGCCGGTCAGGGCGTCGTTGCGCTCGACCCGGACCTCGGCGCCGAGCTCCATCAGATAATGGACCAGGTTCCAGGTGAAGCTGTCGTAATTGTCGAGAACGAGGATCATGGCGCTGCGCTACCGGCTTTGCAGCGCGACGACAATCGGGCCGAGCGGAACGCCCGGATCGCGGCGGCGGCCCTCCGGATACCACAGCCGCGAGACGGCGCCATCGAGATAGAGCGCGTTCGGGCAATCGAGCCGGTCGCGGAACAGGCGCGCGAAGCGGCCGAAGGACACCGGTTCGCCGCTGATCGCGAACCACGCGTTGCCCTTCGCGTCGACGCCGACTCCGTTGCGAATGCGCAGCGAGCGCCCGTTCGGCGCGAAGTCGGGATGGAGCGCCCCGTCGATCACCAGCATCGGGCCCGATTGCGTGGCGAACGACAGATCCTCGGGACCGCGCTCGGCGAATTCGCTGGTGGGGGTGACGTGCCAGCCGTCGGGATTGCCCCAGAAGACGCCGTTGGGAAGCATGTGGAAATTGCCGGGGCCGGGGTTCCGATTGAGCGCCTTCGCTTCTCGGCCGCGCTCGACATAGAGTCCGATCGGCCGGCCGCGCGCATCGTACATGCCGGCGTTCATCGCGAAGGCGACACGGGTGCGGTCGGCGCCGAGATGCGTCTCCAGCCGATCGAAGTCGCGCAGCGGCGCTCCGGCGGAATCGAGGCTGGCGAGGCGGAGGTCGTGCCTGCCCGGCTGCGTCCGGCACACGGTGAAGTGATTGCCTTCGAAAGCGACCTCACGGCATGGCGGTTCCAGGCGTTCGGCCGACTGGGGGCCAGGTCCGCCGCAGGCTGCGAGCGCCAGCACGGCGAGGAATGCAAGGATACGCAACGACAACACGATGTCTGCCCTAGCGCCGCCACAGTCCAGCGCAACGTTCGCGGAGGGGCATTCGTTGGCTACGGGATATTGCGAAGCGCGGGGCCGTGCCTCGCCGGTGCACAGGAGAGACCATGATCACGATGATGCTTGCCGCCGCCGCAGCCGCGGCTTTTCCCGTGCAGGATGCGCCGCAGGATGCGGGCGCCGACGCCACCCGCATCCGCAGTGTGTTGCTCTATGGCGACGAGAGCTGTCCTCCGGCGACGAGCCCCGACGAGATCGTCGTGTGCACGCGCGCAGGCGAATCGCCCTACCGGATTCCCGAGCGGTTCCGCGAACAGCCGAGCGAGCGGCCGGCGAACACGAGCTGGGTACGGCGCGTGGAAATGATCGAGGAAGTCAATCGCGCGGGCCTGCCCAACAGCTGCTCCCCGATCGGCACGGGCGGACAGACCGGTTGCACGCAGGAGCAGATCCGGCAGTGGGCACAGGAGCGGCTGGAGGCGGAGGCGCGGCAGTCCCGAGTCCCCTGATCGCAGCCACCCGCCGGGCGTGGCCAGCGCGCACGGGAGCCGTGCGCTATTGGCCGTAGCCCGGCTCGGCCGCGCGCGCGATCGCCTCGCGCGCGGCGGCGAGCAGCGCGCCGGCCTTCGCTTCGCACTCGCGCTGCTCGTAGGCGGCGTCGCTGTCCGCCACGATGCCGGCGCCCGCCTGAACGTGCATCACGCCGTCCTTCACCAGCGCGGTGCGCAGGACGATGCAGCTGTCCATCGATCCGTCGGGCGAAAAATAGCCCACGCCGCCCGCATAGGGGCCGCGGGTCTCGGGTTCGAGTTCGGCGATGATCTCGCACGCGCGCACCTTGGGCGCACCCGAGACCGTGCCGGCTGGGAAACCGGCGAACAGCGCATCCAGCGCATCCGCGTCGCCGCGCAGCCGCCCCACGACGTTCGAGACGATGTGCATGACGTGGCTGTAGAATTCGACTGTAAACCGGTCTGTTACGCAAACCGATCCTGCTTCGGCCACCCGGCCTACATCGTTTCGGCCGAGGTCGAGCAGCATCAGATGCTCGGCGCATTCCTTCGGATCGGCGAGCAGCGCGCTGCGGTTCGCCTCGTCCTCGCTGGCGGTTCGGCCGCGCGGACGGGTGCCCGCGATCGGACGGATGGTGACTTCGCCGTCGCGCGCGCGGACGAGAATCTCGGGACTCGACCCGGTAAGGCTGAAGCCGGGCAGATCGAGATGATAGAGAAACGGCGAGGGATTCACGCGGCGGAGCGCGCGATACAGCTCGAACGGCGGCAGCGTGAAGGGCGCAGTGAAGCGCTGAGCGAGCACGACCTGGAAGATGTCGCCCGCGGCGATATAGTCCTTCGCCCGCGCGACCATCTCGGCATAGCGGCCGGGCGGCAGCTGTGGCTCGAGCGCCAGTTCGGTCGGCTCGGCGCGCGATCGCGGCGGAAGTGGAGTGGACTCGAGCCGGGCGATCGTGGCGTCGATACGCTCGGCGGCGGTCTCGATCACGGTGGCCGGATCCGTGTCCTCGCGCGGCCAGACCGGTGCTATGACGAACAGCGCATCGGCGAGACGATCGAAGATCAGCAACACCGTGGGGCGCACGAAGATCATGTCGGGCACGTCGACCGGATTGGCCGGCGGCCGCGGCAGACGTTCGATCAGCCCGACCGCCTCATAGCCGAAATAGCCGACCAGACAGGCGAGTGCGCGCGGCAGCTGGGGCGGTACGTCCATTCGGCAGCGCGCGACGAGCGACCGCAGCGCATCGAGCGCCGGTTCTTCGCAGGCAGCGAAGGCATCGCGGTGACTCGCCCAGGCGGCGTTGATCTCGGCACGGTTTCCCGCCGCGCGGAAGACCAGATCGGGATCAATGCCGATCAGGCTGTGCCGCCCGCGCACCGAGCCGCCCTCGACCGACTCGAGCAGGAAATCGCCGCGGCCCGGCTCGATCAGCTTGAGCGCGGCGGCAACCGGCGTTTCGGTATCGGCGACCAGCCGCCGCCACAGCAGCGCCGGTCGCCCCTCCTCGAGCGCGGCCCGCGCCGCCGTGGCTCCCTCGATCACCGGACGCTCAGCGCCCGGCGGTGCCGGTCGAGGCGAGGCTCTCGCGCAGCCGCTGCAGCGCCTCCGCGTCGCGCGTGACCCGAAGCTCGCCGCGCAGCGCTTCGACGAACTGCTGCGCGAGCTCCTGGCCGATCACGCCGCCGATACCGGCGCGGGTCTGCCGAAGAAGCTCTTCGTTGCCGCTCGCATCCGCTTCCTCGATCTCGTCGAGATGGACGACGTAGAAGCCCTGCCGGTTCTCGGCTTCGAGAAGCCGTGCGCGTCCTTCGCTCATGCTGAACATCAGCTGGAGCGGAGGCGGCACCTGTTCCTGGGCAGTGGCGAGCTGGGCGCGAGTCGTGTTGATCGGCTGCGGCGCGGGAAGGCCGCGCACGCCGGCCGCGGCAAGCGCCTGCTGCAGCGTCGAGCCGCGATTGACCGCCTGCACCACGTCACGGGCGACTTCGCGGGCGCGCTGCTGTGCCTTGTCGATCATGTAATCGCGGACGACGCGTTCGCGGATCGAGTCGAGCGGCCGCGCCGTCGGTGGGACGACGCGCTCGAGCGACACGAGTGCGAATTGCTCGGGCGAGATCGGCACGATTTGCGGCTCGTCGCCCACTTCGGCGAGATAGGCGGCGCGCAGGATCGGCTGGAGCATCTCGTTCGGCTCGGCATCGGGCGCGTCGGGATTGACGCCGCTGGGAAGCAGCGGCGGCGTGCGCTGCGCCTCGAGGTCATTGGCGGCGATCAGCTCGTCGAAGGTGCCGCCTTCGCCGATGCCTTCGTCGATGCTGCCGTGCACGTCCGCCATCAGCTGCGCGACCTTGCGCGCGCGAAGCTCCTCGACCAGCTCGTCGCGCGCCTGGGCGAGCGTACGGGCAGGGATCTGATCGACCGAATCGACCCGCAGGACATGCCAGCCGAGCGGCGACTGGACCGGACCGGCGACGCTGCCCTCGCTCGCCGAGAAGGCGGCCTGTGCAACGGCATCGGAAGTCTCGCCCGCAAGCGCCGCGCGCTCGACATCCTCGAAGGTGCGCGGTTCGAAACCGGCCGCGCTGGCCGCCGCGGCGAGCGACTGGCCGCCGCGAACCGCTTCCGCGAGCCGCTGCGCCGCAGTCTGATCGCCGACCACGACCTGCTGCACCGTGCGCGTCTCGCGAGCGGCGAAACGGTCACCCGCGCCGCGATACGCCTGGGCGATTTCGGCATCGGTGGGCGCGGCGCGCCCCTCGAGATCCTCCACCCCGACCGTCGCGTAGCGCACGACGCGACGCTCGGGCACAGTGTACTGCGCCCTGTTGCGCTGATAATATTGCGCCAGCTCCTCGTCGGTGGGCGTTTCGCCGGGGTTCATCGCCAGCGTCGGGATGAAGCCGATCGCGCCTTCGCGCCGCTCGAGCAGCAGCGAGGCATAGGGCAGCACCATTCCGGCCGGAATCTGACGCGCGCCGATGGTGGGATCGGTCAGCCAGTCGCCGAACCGGGCGTTCCGCAGATCCTGGCGCAGCGCGCGTTCGGAGATGCGCTCGCGATTGAGCACCGATTCGAACAGCTGCTGGTCGAAGCCGCCGGTCGGGCCCTGAAACGCCGGATTGCTCGCGATCATGCCGTCGACGATGCGGTCGCTCACGCGCATGCCGGTGCGCTCGCCGAACTCCTGGAGCACGGCGTTGTCGATCACCTGCTCGAGCGCATAATCGAGACCGCCGCCGGCAAGAAAGGTCTCCATGTCGAAGCTCTGGCCCTGGCGGCGCATGTTGTCGATCGCGATGTCGATGCGGTCACGTAGTTCCTGTTCGGTGATCTCGCGATCGCCCACCCGGGCGATCACTTCCCCCCCGCTGCTCGCGCCGACCGGGCGCGAGCCGGTGATATCGCCCGCCGCGAAGGCGATCGCGATCACGCCGAGCAGGACGAACACGGCGATCAGACCGACGCGCGATTTGGTGAGGTTGCGAATGAAACTGAGCATGGAACGCCGTTCGCTGGAGGAAGTGCGGCACCGCTTTAGGGCCGAGACCGTTACCCTTCAAGCTTGTGCGCCGCGCCTTGGCTGGTATCGGCAACGCGACACGAAACAGGGAGGATCGGCATGCGCCGCAAGTTCGTAGCGGGCAACTGGAAGATGAACGGGACGCGGGCGCAGCTCGCCGAGGTGCGAGCGATTGCGGAAGCCGCCGCGAAGCTGCCCCAGATCGACGCCGCGCTGTGCGTACCCTTCACGCTCATCGCCTCGGCGGCCGATGCGGCGGGCGCGATGCCGATCGGCGCGCAGGACGTCCACGAGGCGGAGAAGGGTGCGCATACCGGCTGCGTCTCGGCGGCGATGCTGGTCGAGGCAGGCGCGAAGCTGGCGATCGTCGGCCATTCGGAGCGCCGCGCCGACCAGAACGAGACCGGCCATGCCATTTGGGCGAAGGCGGCGGCGGCGCACAAGCAGGGGCTGGGCGTGATCCTGTGCGTCGGCGAGACCGAATCCGAGCGCGACGCCTGCCGTGCCGAGCGCGTGGTGCAGGCGCAGATCGAGGAGTCGCTGCCCGAGGATGCCGACGGCAGCTGGCTGACGCTCGCCTATGAGCCGCGCTGGGCGATCGGCACCGGCCGCACGCCGACACCCGAGGAGATCGAGGCAATTCATGCGGCGATCCGCCGGAAGCTGACCGACCTGATCGGCGATCGGGCAGATGGCGTCCGCATCCTCTACGGCGGATCGTTGAACGGCGCGAACGCGGCGGCGATCCTGGCGGTGGAAAATGTCGACGGCGGACTGATCGGCGGCGCGAGCCTGACTGCCGAAAAGTTCGTGCCGATCCTCGAAGCGGCGGCGGCGTCCTCGCGCTGAGCCTTCAGGGCACGCGACTGGTCGCGAGGCAGTTCTGGACGAGGCGGCTCGAGGTGCTGGTCGAGCAGTGATAGACCACGCCGCGCTGCTGATCGAGCAGGATGACTCCGTCGGCGACCAGTCCCACCGCAGCGAAGCGCGACGGCATCGACTGGGCGACTCCCGGGCCCGAGACGGCGACACCGATCAGCGCGACCGCCATCGCGGCGGCGCCCGCCTTCAATCCGAACGAAAACAGCCAGTGCATCGCACGTTCCTCCCTTTTTTGCGGGGAGGAACGTGATGCAGTGGAGCTTAGCGGGCGCTGAATGCCGGGGCGTCAGCCGCCGTAGCGGTCCTTCAGCACCTTCCAGGTGGCGCGTAGGCTGACTGCGTCGGCACCTTTCGGCCGACCGGGCTTCGCCGACTGGCGCCAGCAGAAGATGTCGTGATGCGCCCATTGCACGCCTTCGGGGACGAATCGGCGCAGGAACAGCGCGGCAGTGATCGCGCCGCCGAACGGGGTTCCCTCGGCCGCATTGACCATGTCGGCCACGTCCGATTTCAGCATCTCGTCATAGGGATCCCACAAGGGAAGGCGCCAGGCGGGATCGGCTTCGGCATCGGCGGCGGCGAGCAGCTCCTCGGCCAGCCCCTCGCTGTTGGCGAACAGGCCGGTGAGATCGGCGCCCAGCGCGACGCGCGCGGCGCCGGTGAGCGTCGCGAAGTCGAGCATCAGCTCGGGGTCCTTCTCCGCCGCCTTGGTGATCGCGTCGCCCAGGATCAGCCGGCCCTCGGCATCGGTATTCGAATTCTCGACCGTGAGGCCCTTGCGGGTCTGGAGCACGTCGCCCGGACGGAAGCTCTCGCCCGACACCGAATTCTCGACCGCCGGAACGAGCATGTGGAGCCGCACCGGAAGCTTGCGCGACATCACCAGCTCGGCGAGGCCGAGCGCATGGGCCGCGCCGCCCATATCCTTCTTCATCAGCCGCATGCCCGCGGCGGGCTTGATGTCGAGCCCGCCCGAATCGAATACCACGCCCTTACCGATAATCGCGATGCGCGGATGGGAGGGATCGCCCCATTCGATCTCGATCAGGCGCGGGTCGCGGCCCTTTCCGGCGGCCTTACCGACCGCGTGGATCATCGGATAGCCGCGTGCCAGTTCGTCGCCACGGGTCACCGTGAGCGTACCGCCATGAGCTTGCGCGATTTCCTCGGCAGCCGCCTCAAGCTCGGCGGGGCCAAGGTCGTTCGGGCCGAGATTGATCCAGTCGCGGACCTTGAAGGTGACTTCGGCGAGGCGAACCGTCTCGTCGATCTTCGCCGGCTCGCCGGTCAGCAGCACGCGCGGGCCGCTCGCCTTGTCCGACTTGCGATAGCGATCGAATCGATATTGCGCGGTCAGCCAGCCGTACATCGCCGGGCCGGGCTCGCGGCCCTCGACTCGGTAGCTGCCTTCGGGCAGCGTTTCGGCGAGTTTCGCCAGGCACCAGGGCGAGAGCTTCTCGACGTTGGCGACCACGGTGACCACCGACCAGTCCTCGGCGCCGTCGCCGGGCAGGATCGCGCTGGCATAGCCGGTTGGCTTCAGCTTCTGCGCCTCGGCGGCGGCGCGCGCGCGCGGCGGCTGGGCGGAGAGCCAGGCGTCGAAACCCTTGGCGTCGACGAGGTGGATGGTGCGGGCGGACTGGCCGCGATCGGGCTGCAGCAGGTTCGAAAGATCAGGCATGGCTGTGATCTAGGGGCGGGAAGGCGCTCCGCCTAGCCTGCATGTGCAGCCGCTGCGAAATTCCCCGGGAGCCGCTCGAGCAGAGAGTCGCGTCTGGACCGGCGGGCACGACTTCAGGAAGACGCCGGTCGGCGAAAAGTGATCGCCTATTCCTTGTCGGAATAGCCGGCGCCGGCGTCAGGCGTGGACGGGGGCGCCGTAGAGATCATGTTCGTCGGCATCTTCGACGACGACGCGAACGATGTCGCCCTGCGCCAGATGACCCGCGTCGCGGAGGAACACCTGGCCGTCGATCTCCGGCGCGTCGGCCTGGCTGCGCGCATTGGCGCCCCCTTCGGCATCGACTTCATCGACGATCACTTCAATCGTGCGGCCGACCTTGGCGGCGAGCTTGGCGGCGCTGATCGCCGCGGTCTTTTCCATCACGCGCGCGTAGCGTTCTTCCTTCACTTCCTCGGGAACGGGGTCGGGGAGCGCGTTGGCGCTCGCACCTTCCACCGGCTCGAAGCGGAACGCGCCGACGCGGTCGAGCTGGGCTTCATCGAGCCAGTCGAGCAGATATTCGAAATCCTCTTCGGTCTCGCCGGGAAAACCGACGACGAAGGTCGATCGGATCGCGATGTCGGGGCAGATGTCGCGCCACACGCGCAGCCGCTCGAGCACCTTCGCCTCGTTGGCCGGGCGGCGCATCGCGCGCAGCACGTTGCGGCTGGCGTGCTGGAACGGGATGTCGAGATAGGGGAGCACCAGCCCCTCGGCCATCAGCGGAATGACCTGATCGACGTGCGGGTAGGGATAGACATAGTGGAGCCGCACCCATGGCGCGATCCGGCCCAGCTCGCGCGCTAGATCGGTCATATGGGGCACGACCTCGGCTCCCTTCCACATCCGCGGTTCCTTGCGGATGTCGACGCCATAGGCCGAAGTGTCTTGGCTGATGACGAGCAGTTCCTTGGTCCCCGCCGCGACGAGCTTTTCCGCCTCGCGCAGGATCGCGTCGGGGCGGCGGCTGACGAGGTCGCCGCGGATCGCGGGGATGATGCAGAAGGCGCAGCGATGGTTGCAGCCCTCCGAAATCTTCAGATAGCTGTAGTGGCGCGGCGTGAGCTTGAGTCCGCTTTCGGGGACGAGATCGACAAAGGGCGAGGGGATCGGCGGGGCGTGTTCGTGCACCGCTTCGACCACCTGCTCATATTGATGCGCGCCGCTGATCGCGAGCACGTTCGGGAAGCGCGCGCGGATCGTCGCCGCCTCGTCGCCCATGCATCCGGTGACGATGACGCGGCCGTTCGCCGCGATTGCCTCGCCGATCGCCTCGAGGCTCTCTTCCTTCGCGCTGTCGAGAAAGCCGCAGGTGTTCACCAATACGACGTCGGCGCCGGCATAGTCGGCCGACAGGCCATAGCCTTCGGAGCGCAGCTTGGTGAGAATGCGCTCGCTGTCGACCAGATTCTTGGGACAGCCGAGCGACACCATGCCCACCTTGGGCGGTTCGGGGAGTCGCGTTGCCATGATTGGCGGGCGACATAGGGAATTCTGAAGGAAAAGCTAGGTCCGGGTGCGCCTGCGCGCTCAGGTGACCCGGCGCGCGCCGCGGGCGATCTGTTCGCGGGCGACCTCGGCGGCGCCGCTGGGGACAATCTCGACCACGACGTCGCCCTGCTCGAGCGCCTGCGCTTCGGGCTCGGCAAAGCTGTAGGGCTTGCCGTCGCGATACACGCGGACGCCGAGGCCGGTGGTGATCGCCGAAAGCGGTTTGCCGACCTCGTCCAGCGTGACCCGCCGCTCCGAAAGCGACACCCGGCCGTGGATCGAGGCAAGGTCCATCATATAGTCGGAGATGTGCGGCCCGGTGCACGAGCTGGCGAGCAGAAGCCCCGCGAAGCTCACTGGATTGATGACGTTGGTGGCACCCGCGGCGCGGGCGGGCACTTCATTGTCCTCCGCCTTCACCGTGACGCTGATCGGCACGTCGGGCGCCAGGTGGCGCGCGGTGAGCGTGATGAGGATCGAGGTATCATCGCGGCCGGCCGAGACGATCACTGCCTGCGCCCGGCCGATCTTCGCATCCTCGAGGATCGAATCGCGAGTCGCGTCGCCCTGCATCACCGTGCAGCCGCACGATTCCGCAAGCGCCAGCGAAGCCGCATCGCTGTCGATCACGACGATGCTTGCCGGATCGGTGCCGCGCGCGACCAGTTCGTCGACCGCTTCCGAACCGGTCTTGCCGAAGCCGGCGATCACGATGTGGTCGTGCAGGTTTCGCTGGATACGTGCCATGCGCCATTTGTCCCAGGTTCTGCGGATCACGAAATTGTACGTCGTGCCCACGAAGAAGAGCACCGCGAAGATGCGGATCGGCGTTACGACCAGTGCGTCGAACATGCGCGCCTGTGTCGTCACCGGCGCGATGTCGCCATAGCCGGTGGTGGTGATCGAGATCATCGTGAAATAGATGATGTCGAGGAAGCTGACGTGTCCGTCATAGCTGTCGCGCAGCCCCTCGCGATCGAACCAGTGCACCCCAACTGCGAGCGCAAGCAGGCCGAACACGCCGGCGATCCGCCAGCCGATCGACAGCCACACGGGCAGCCGCGACTTGCGCTGGAGCGTGCCGGGGGGGCGCTGTGCCATCAGCGTTCCGGCAACCGTTCGAGCGGATCGACCGGCGCCCGGCTGCGGCGCATTTCGAAGTGCAGCTGCGGCTGATCGACGAAGCCGGTGTCGCCCGACAGCGCAATGGTCTGGCCGCGCTCCACCGATTGTCCGCGCTGGACGAGCAACTGCCCGGCGTGGCCGTACACCGTGGTCCAGCCGTCGCCATGCCGCAGGATCACGATGCCGCCGAGCTGGGGAATGTCGCTGCCGACATAGGCGACCACGCCGTCGGCCGCCGCGACGACGGGCGTGTTGACCGGCAGCGCGATCTTGATCCCGTCGTTACGCTCACCCGAGGGCCCCGGGCCGAAGCGACGCAGGAGCGTGCCCTGCGCGGGCCACTGGAACTGGCCTGTGAGCCGCGGCGGTTCGGCGATGGCGGCGGTCGTGGGAAGCACTCGGGCCGAGGACGCGGTGGGTGTCGCGGGCGCCTCGTTGCGCGCGAGCGCGGGCTCGCCGCCGGTAACGATGTCGTCGATGTCGATTTCGAAGCGGGCGGCGCGCTGTGCAAGCGTCTCCGGCCGGTCGTCGGGGATCAGCAGGCGCTGGCCGACGCGCAAGATATAGGGTTCCTCGAGTTCGTTGAGCGTCACCATGCGGCCCCAGTCGACGGCATAGGCGCGGGCGATCGCAATACCTGTCTCGCCCTCGCGGACGCGATGGTAGCGGCCCGCCGGGATGGTAAGCCGCTGACCCGGATAGATGGTGAAGGGCGCGGCCAGATTATTTGCGCGTGCGATCGCCTCAGATCCGGCACCGGTGCGGTTGGCGATGCCGCGCAGCGTGTCGCCGCTACGGACGGTGTAGGTCGTGCTTCCCACTACTGCCGCATCGGCAGTCACGGTTCGCGCTTCCCAGGCGTTGGGCTCGGCCGGGAGCCGGCGGATATCCGAATCGATCTGCGAGGATTGCGGGGCAGGGGGCGGGCCAGCGGCGCGCCGAGGCTCGCCCGCGGGGATGCAACCGGCAAGCGCCAGCGCCGCAGCCGCCGGCAGGGTCCACTTCCCGATCGGGCGCAGATTCAGCATCGGCAGTCCCCCCCTTGGCGCCCTCTCAGCGATAGGCGCCTGCCAGCATATCGAGCGAATCGCGATGCGTCAGGTCAAGATGCAACGGCGTGACGGCGACGAAGCCGTCGTGAATCGCTTCGAGATCCGTCGAATGGGCCGGGGTCTCGATTGTCGGGCCGAGCGCGAACCAGTGATATTCATATCCGCGCGGATCGCGATTGGTGACGATCTGGAGCCGCCCATAGTCGCGCAGCCCCTGGGTGACGACGCGGATGCCCTTGACCGATTCCGGGGGAAGCGCGGGGAAGTTGATGTTGACCAGCGTGCGCGGCGCCCATTCGGCTTCCAGCAGCGGCCGCAGCGCGCGTTCGCCCCATGCCCGTGCCGCCGCGAAGGGAACGGTGTCGCCCATGCCTTCCCTGGCATAGACCTGGCTGAAGGCGACCGAGCGGACTCCGGCGAGCGCGCCTTCCATCGCGGCCGAGACGGTACCCGAATACGTCACGTCCTCGGCCAGATTGGCGCCGCGATTGACGCCGGACAGGATCAGGTCGGGCTGACAGTCCTTCATGATCTTGGCGAGCGCCATCATCACGGCATCGGTCGGCGTTCCCGAAACGGCAAAGCGCTTTTCGGCGAAGCGGCGGATGCGTAGCGGGCGCGTGAGCGTGAGCGAATGGCCCGCGCCCGACTGTTCCTCGGCGGGAGCGACCACCCAGACATCGTCGGAGAAGGCGGCGGCGATCTCCTCCAGCACCGCAAGGCCCGGAGCGTGATAGCCGTCGTCGTTGGTGACGAGAATGCGCATCAGCCCCGCGCCTCCAGCCGCTCCGACCCGCCAAGATACGGCCGCAGCGCTTCGGGAACCGTCACCGAGCCGTCTTCCTGCTGATAATTTTCCAACACCGCCACCAACGTACGTCCCACCGCCAGTCCCGAGCCGTTGAGCGTGTGAACGAAGCGAGTCGCCTTTTCGCCCTCGGGCCGATAGCGGGCGTTCATCCGGCGCGCCTGAAAGTCGGTGCACGTCGAGCAGGACGAAATCTCGCGGTACCGGCCCTGGCCGGGCAGCCACACCTCGAGATCGTAGGTGCGGGCGGCCGAGAAGCCCATGTCGCCGGTGCACAGCTTCATGCGGCGGAAGGGAAGGCCGAGCTTCGTCAGTATATCCTCCGCGCAGCCGGTCATGCGTTCGTGTTCGTCCTCCGACTGTTCGGGGGTGACGATCGAGACCATCTCGCACTTGTCGAACTGGTGCTGGCGGATGAAGCCGCGGGTGTCGCGCCCGGCCGCGCCCGCTTCCGAACGGAAACAGGGGGTCAAGGCGGCAAAGCGCAGCGGCAGTGCCTCGGCCGACAGGATTTCGCCCTGGACGATGTTGGTGAGGCTCACTTCGGCGGTCGGGATCAGCCAGCGGCCGTCCGTAGTCTGGAACGAATCCTCGGCGAACTTCGGAAGCTGGCCGGTGCCGTACATCGCTTCGTCGCGGACCAGCAGCGGCGGCACGATCTGCTCATATCCGTGCTGCTCCGTCAGCGTGTCGAGCATGAACTGGCCGAGCGCGCGATAGAGGCGCGCGGCGGAACCGCGCACCAGCGTGAAGCGCGCGCCGGAGAGCTTCACGCCGGTTTCGAAGTCCAGCCCCAGCGCCGGGCCGATCGCATCATGTTCCTTCGGCGCGAAGCCGAAGTCGGGGCGCGTGCCGCTTTCGTGAACGAGCAGGTTGTCGTCCTCGTCGGCGCCTTCGGGGACGTCGGCGAGCGGCAGGTTGGGGATTGCGGCGAGCTGCGCCTCGAGCGCCTCGGAGATTGCCTTCTCTTCGGCTTCGAGCGCGGGCAGGCGCTCCTTGAGCGCGCCGACCTCGGCCATCAGCGCCTGGGCGGCGGCTTCGTCGCCCTTGGCCTTGGCGGCGCCGATCGCCTTGGAGGCATCGTTGCGACGCGCCTGACCGGCCTGCAGCTCGGTGACCAGCGCGCGGCGGCGCTCGTCCTGCGCGATCAACCCGGCGGCGAGCGGCTCCAGGCGACGTTGTGCCAGCCCGGCGTCGAATGCTTCGGGGTTTTCGCGGATGAAGCGGATGTCGTGCATGGCGGCAGGCTATGGCTGCGCCGCCGCGCCCGTGCAAGCCGGGCGGCACCGAAACCCGCGCGACCCGCCGGGCGTTGTCCTCCCATCGGATACCAACAAGGAGATCGCCCATGCAGCTTCCCAACAATGCGTTCGTCGTCGTGGCGGACGGCCGCAAGATGCTGTTCCTGCGCAACGAGGGCGACGCGGAATACCCCAACCTCCAGGTCGAGCGGGTGCGCGAGCAGGACAATCCGTCGGATATGGAACAGTCGACCGACGCGCCGGGGCGTTCCTTTTCCAGCGTCGGTGCCGGCCGTAGCGCCTATGAGGAAACCGACTTCCACCAGCTGGAAGAGGATCGCTTCGCCGCGGAAACCGCAGACCTTCTGAAAAAGCGCGCGCTGCGCAATGATTTCGAGAAGCTGATCATCGTCGCGCCGCCCAAGGCGCTCGGCGAATTGCGCAAACATTATCACAAGGAGGTCAGCGAGCGGCTGATCGGCGAGATCGACAAGGATCTGACCGGCCACACCGTGACCGAGATCGAGGAGGCGCTGGTGAAGGCCTGACCGCCGATGCCCCGCCCGCCGGATCGGGCCGGCGGGGCAGGCGTGTCAGGAGTTCGAGTCGTCGCGCTTCCGACCGAAGCGCTTGCGCGCCACCAGCGCGGCCGCTGCGGCGCCGAACAGGATCACCATCGGCGGAGCCGGCACCGGCGAAGGCCCGCCGTTCGAGCTGCCGGGACCGCTCGATCCTGGCGGATGGTGGCCGCCGTTGGTGCTCCAGCCGCCGTTCGAGCTCCACCCGCTCGATCCGTGCCAGCCGCCCTTCGAGCTCGACGAACTCGAAGTCGAGGAGGAGTTGGACGAGCTGGTCGAACTCGAGTTGGACGAGCTGGTCGAGCTGGAGTTGGACGAGGAGATACCGCTCGACGTGGAGCTGGACGTCGAACTCGAAACGTCGCCCGACGAGCCGCCGCTTGAGGTGGAAGTCGAGCTCGAGACATCGCCCGACGAGCCACCGCTCGAGGTGGAGCTCGAGACATCGCCCGAAGAGCCGCCGCTGGAAGTCGAGGTGGACGAACCGCCCGTCGAGGTGCTGGTCGACGAGCCTCCGGTCGATGTGGACGAGCCGCCCGTCGAGGTGCTGGTCGACGAACCGCCGCTCGACACGTCGATGTCGATGTTGATGCCGCTGGAGCCGCTGCTGGTGGTTCCCGAGCTGGTCGAGCCGCTGGTGCTGGTGGTGGACGAGATGACGATCCCGCCGCTTCCGCCGCCGCCACCGCCGAAAAAGCCGCCGGCGAAGAAGCCACCGCCGAAGCCGCCGCCGCTTGTCCCCCCGATCACGCCGCCGGAGGTGCTGCTCGAGCCGCTCGACGAGCTGGAAACGATCGGAATCTCGCCGCTCGATCCGAATCCGCTGCTCGGATAGACGGGCGGCGGAAGCGGCACTGGCGTTCCCTGGCTCGTGACGGTGACGACCGTGGGTGCTGGGCAGCTCTGCTGGGTTTCCACGGTCCGGCGCACCGTGCGGCGCGTCTTGATCGCTTCGCGCCGCGCGGTCCGGCGAACGACACGCTTGTCGCCGCTCTGCTGGCGCTCGACCTGCGGCACCTGTGCCGACTCGGCCACGTGCACGGCGCCGCCGCCCACGATCGCCCCGCCGCACGTACATGCGCAAAGTTTCGCCAAGGCCATCCGAACCGACATGATGTCCCACTCTTTCGTTGCTGGCGCGCGCTGGCCGGAAGGGACAGCCGCTCCTCGCCACTCAGTGCGTCTAAAGTGCAAAACAAACTATTAAGCGCAAGGCGGTTAACCATTGTTCAAGCCGTACTTTGAATAATTCTGCACCCAGCACCCGACATCATATGGTTAACGTACGATTTCGGTACGATACTGCCCTCAGTCTGGCGGAAAATGTTAACTCCGGAAGCGCGCCGGTCGCTCGGCGCGGTTCGGCAGGTTCGCCCGCGCGGTTCAGGGAACGGCAATTTCCACCCGCTATAGAGGCCTTCGAGCGCAAGCGGCGCTTGTGAAGCGGCGCGCACATCCGTATAGGCGCAGCGGGCAGAAAAGGGCGGTCTCCGGAGGCGGCGCCACTGGGGATCCAGTGTGGAGAGTGGGGATGGCAACGGTTTTGGATCGGCTCGACGACCCTGAGAAACGGCCCCCGGCGGTCGCCAACGACGGTTACCGGCCCAGCGCCGACGAACCGTTCATGAATCCGCGTCAGCTGGATTATTTCCGTGACAAGCTGAACGCGTGGAAGGACGCGATCTATCGCGAGGCAGCCGGGACGCTCTCGCAGCTGCAGAGCGATTCCCTGCGCGAGGCCGATCTTACCGATCGCGCCTCGAGCGAGACCGACTGGTCGATCGAACTGCGCACCCGCGATCGTCAGCGCAAGCTGATCGCCAAGATCGACGCGGCGCTGCGCCGGATCGAGGACGGCGAATATGGCTATTGCGAAGTGACGGGCGAACCGATTTCGCTCGCGCGGCTCGAGGCGCGGCCGATCGCCACCATGACGGTGGAGGCGCAGGAGCGCCACGAACGGCAGGAGAAGGTTTCACGCGAAGAGTAGCGGGTTAACGCTTTCGAAAAGCGTTGCTGGTTTATTCGCGGATCATGCACTTCGCGTTCGAGAAGACCGGAATGGACCAGTTTTCCCACATCCCCCTCGGCACCGCTTCCTCCGATGAGGCGGCAAGCCAGCGCAGCGGCGCACGCGACAGCCTGTTGCTGACCGCGCAGTTCCGTGTGGCGGGAACGGGCGAGAGCCTTCAGGTGCGCGTCCGCAATCTTTCCGCGGGCGGGCTGATGGCCGAATATGCCGAGCCGGTCGCCGTCGGCACGCCGGTCGAAGTCGATCTGCGGGGAGTCGGCATGGTGACGGGCCGGATCGCCTGGTGCGCCGAACGCCGCGTCGGAGTCGCATTCGATCGCGAGATCGATCCGATGGCTGCACGCAAGCCGGTCGGGAAGGGCGGTCACACGCCGCATTATGCCAAGGCGATCATCACCCGACGGTAGGTGGGACAGCGGCGCGCGGCGCAAGACCCGCGCCGCACCGGCTTTGCTCGTGCCCGTTCGGGAGGGCGCAGGGCGCACTCCCGGTTCTGGACAGCAGAAAGCTGTGGATGGCTTCGCTAGCGAGCCATCTCCTCCTTGACGCGCAGCTTCTTCCGCTTCAATTCGGCGATCAGCAACTGGTCAGGAAGCGGGCGCTGCGATTCGTTGGCGATTCGCTCGTCGAGGACCTGATGCTTGGCCTCAAGTGCCGAGAAATGCGCGTTCTGCATGGAAGCGTTCCTCCTGATTCGGTGGATGGGGGGATCGAATAAAGCATCTTCCGAAGCGGTTGTCGCGCTCCCATCTAGATCCAAGCGACAAGCCGTTAGTCTGAACACGATGGTCCGTTGAGGCGTGCGGCGTCATCGGGCAGGAAAGGGCGGATGGACGACAGCGAGATCCTGAAGCGCATCGAATTGCTCCGCACCGAGCATCGCGACCTCGACGCCGCGATCGATGCGCTAGGCGCGACGGGATCAGCCGACCAGTTGCAGATCGCGCGCCTGAAGAAGCGCAAGCTCAAGCTGCGGGACGAGCTTGCCCTGCTCGAAGACCAGCTGATTCCCGACATCATCGCCTGACCGCTCCCGCATCGGGACGCAGGCTGGGGAAATTTGCCTTTTCGTCACCACAATGGCTGTGGCAGCACGGCGGAATGCACGAACCGGGGGCATCACGGATTCACCGCAAGCTGATCGACTCGCTCTATGTCGAATCGATGCTGCTCGCCGACGAAGCGCGCGCCTATTTCGACGCCACGGGCCGCGACACGCGGCTCGAGCTCGATCCGCTGACGCGCGTCACATTCTCGTGCGAATCGCTCAAGGTGACCACTCGGCTGATGCACGTCATTGCCTGGCTGCTCACGCACCGCGCGGTCGACGCCGGGGAAATCAGCGAAAGTGCGGCGCTGCTCCCTTCACGACGGCTCGGAAACGCTCCCGAGACGGAGGATGCGACGCTGCAGGCAATGCCGGGGCAGGCGGCGACGATCATTGTCGCCAGCATCGACCTCTATCGTCGCGTGGCGCGCCTGGACAATGCCCTGGACGAGCCGGCGGCCTCCCACAGCCCGGCACGCAGTCTGGTCGAGCGGCTGACGCACGCATTCTGATCGCGCAGCGGGCGTCGCCCGCTCAGCCGCCGCAGAGTCGCGCGCGTGCCGCCTGATACTCCGCGCCGAGCCGGGCGATCCGGTCCGCAGCCGGCTCGACGGCATGCACCGCACCGATACCCTGGCCCGATCCCCAGATGTCGCGCCACGCCTTGGAGCCGCCGAAGTTCATTGCACTGGGATCGCTTTCGGGCAGGTTGTCCGGATCGAGCCCCGCCGCGACGATCGAGCCGCGCAGATAGTTGCCGTGCACGCCGGTGAACAGGTTCGAATAGACGATGTCCGATGCGCGCCCATCGACGATGCCCTGCTTATAGGCATCGACTGCATTGGCCTCCTGCGTCGCGATGAAGGGAGAACCGATATAGGCGAGATCGGCGCCCATCGCCTGGGCGGCGAGGACCGACGCGCCCGTCGCGATCGAGCCCGACAGCGCGACGGGGCCGTCGAACCATTCGCGCACTTCCTGAACCAGCGCGAAGGGGCTCAGTCGGCCGGCATGACCGCCGGCGCCGGCCGCGACGAGGATCAGCCCGTCGGCGCCCTTCTCGATCGCCTTGTGCGCGAAACGGTCGTCGATGACGTCATGCAGCGTTATTCCGCCCCATTGGTGAACCGCGTCATTCAGTTCTGGCCGCGCGCCGAGCGACGTGATGACGATCGGGACCTTCCACTTGGCGCAGGTGGCGAGATCCTGTTCGAGCCGGTCGTTCGAGCGGTGGACGATCTGATTGACCGCGAAGGGCGCGGCGGGCGTTTCCGGATGGTCGCGGTCCCACGCGGCGAGCGCCTCGGTGATCTGATGCAGCCATTCGTCGAGCTGGCTCTGCGGCCGCGCGTTCAGCGCCGGAAACGAGCCGACGATGCCGGAGGTGCACTGGGCGATCACCAGCTCGGGGCATGAGATGATGAACAGCGGCGAGCCGATTACAGGCAGGCGCAGGCGGTCGAACAGCGGAGGCAAGGACATGCGCGTTTCATAGCGCAACTGGAATGACTGTCCAGTTCCGTCGCCGGCAGCTCAACCGACCTGCGTCAGTCCCTCGGCATATTCGCGCTGCTTGGCGGCGTAGAGCGCGGCCGAGGCCTTGAGCATCGCCTTCGTCTGTTCGGGCAGGGGTTTCACCGCGCGCGCAGGCGATCCGACGATCAGATGACCCGCGGGAAATTCCTTGCCTTCGGTGATCAACGCGCCGGCGCCGATCAGGCAATCGTCGCCGACCACGGCTCGATTGAGCACGATCGCTCCCATGCCGACGAGCACGCGATTCCCGAGGGTGCAGCCGTGCAGCACCGCATGATGGCCAACCGTGCAGTCCTCGCCGATGGTGAGCGGCGCACCGGGATCGGAGTGGAGCGCGGCGCCTTCCTGTATGTTCGAGCGCGCGCCGATCAGGATCGGCGTGTTGTCGCCCCGGATCACGGCGCCGAACCAAACGCTCGCCAGGGCGTCAAGGCAGACGTCGCCGATCAGATCGGCGCTGGGCGCGACCCAGGCATCGTCGGCGATCTGCGGCTGCTGGCCGGCGAAGGCGTAAAGCGGCATCGGCTTAGACGACGCCCGGCGCCAGGCCGTCGAGCGGGACCGGCACACCGATCGCCAGCGCGAAGGCAAGCGCGCCCATAAGGATCGCCAACGTGGATGAAAGCGAGAAGAGACCCCAACCGGCCAGCGTCACCATATGCGGTGAAGGCCGCTGCTGCCGCTGGTTGCGCTGCAAGGACATCAGCACGAAGCCGCTCAGAAGCGCGTAGATGAAAACCCAGAATTCAGCCATGACGTCGAACCTACCCCGGTACGATCCCCTGGCCGCTGCTAGCATCGGGAAGGTTAATCCTTCAATGCCGCCAGGCAGCGGTTTGCCGCAGCACGGCGCCACCTGCCTCATTCTTCTTCTGCGTCTGCGTCTGCTTCGGGATCGAGGTGCGGGATCTCCGTTGCGCGGGACGCATGGCGGCGGAAGCTGCGCGGGTCGCGGCCATAGGCTGCGCGGAAGGCGCGCGAGAAATGGCTGCGGCTGGCATAGCCGATCGACGTGGCGATCGATTTCACCGGAAGATCGGTGCCGCGAAGCAGCTCGGCGGCATGTTGCAGCCGGACCTTGGCGACGAACTCCATCGGGCTGAGGTCGAAATCGGTTCGGAACGCGCGCGCGAAGGCGGAGCGGCTCATGCCGGCGGTGGCGGCCAGGCTTGCCACGCTGTGCGCGTCGGCCGGCGCGTCGAGCACGGCGGCAAGGGCGCGCGCGAGCCGCCGGTCGCCGAAGGCGGCGATCAGCGGCGAATCCTGGGGCAACTGCTCGAAGTGGCGGCGGATCAGGGCAAGGAGGCAGAGCTGCATCAGCGAACTGATGAAGGCGCGCGTGCCGAGACCCGGCGCCTCCGCTTCGCGCCGGAGCAGCGCGAAGGCGCCCGCCACCCGTTCGTTTCCTTCGTGTCTTTCCGTCAGAGGTGCTTTCAGTGCATCGAACAGGCCGAAGGATCCGTCGGCGCTCGCCAGCATGGATGCGCTTACCACCCGCAGATCGGGGTCGCCGCCGCGCGCTGCGTCGAAGCGAATCAGCCCGTCTTTCACCATCGCGCAGTTTTCGAGTGCCGTGATTTCCTCGCCCTCGTCGTCCTCGTCGATGCGCAGTCTCTGGTCCGCACCTGCCGGAGCGAAGATCACGGTTCCGGGCTCGCACCGAACGGGAGCGTGGCCCGGCACTTCCAGCCAGCCGCTGCCGGAAAGCACATGGTGCAGCAGCACCGCGTCTCCCGGATCGACGTGCAGCCGACGTCCGCGCCGCACGTCGAGCAACGCAAATGCCTCGAGGCGGACCTCAAGCGTGATCAGCAGCCGTTCGAGAACGCCGCGCATGCCTTTCTCCCTGTTGGAAGAATTCGCCGCGCGCCGGGCCGTTCCGCCTTTTCTGCCGGGCGCATCGGCGCGGGTCGGTACGAGAGGGGGGGTGGGGGGGATGGGCGGCGGGTTCCCCGCCGATGGAGGTGAAAATATCGCTGGCGGCGGCGCTACCCATGCCTCAACCGATGTGTCGGCGAATGCGCGGATCGTGCCGCTCGCTGGCGTCGCCGCGCGGGCCGCGGCGGCTTTCGTCGGGCGCCGAATGGCTTGGGAGGAGAGCGCAGGCGCTATTCGGGGCCGGTGTCGCTCGCCATCCCGCCCGCGCCGCCGCTGTCCAGGCTCGAACCGCCAATGTTCGTCGAGCCGTCGTTCGCGATTCCTGTTGCGCCCCACTGCTCCGGATCAGCGTGGATGGTGACGGCATTCGGATCAGGTTGCACATCGACCGTCCGGCCATCCTGCAGCGTGGTGAACGTTGTTTTCCCGTTTTCCACTCTCGTCCCGATAATCGGCGCGAATTTCAGCCGTAGGGTGTGAACCCTCTCCTCGCTGACCTTACGCTTTGCGGAGCCACCTGCGGTCAGGCCCGGAATTACCACCAGTTTCAAACCGCCGGTAGCAGCGGTGCTTTTCTGGGCAGTGAATTTCAGTTCGATCTCGGCTTCGGTTGCCAGGAACATCCGAGGATCGGCATCCTTCTCACGCTCCAGATTGACGGCGACAAGCGATTTTCTAATGGAATTGATGACATTCTCTAGATCTGCTTCGTCCATCACAGCCCCCTGTTCTGGGGTCCATTCATACCGTTTTCGCGTACATCCTTGAAGGTGCAATCTTCTCGGAAGGGAATGCTTCACACCCAGCGAATCCGACGCTCTGCTGCGCGGGTTGCGAACGATTACATCGAAGCTGTGCGGGGTATACCATCATCAATACCATCAGAATGTCCCGGCTGACTGCCATCTGCTTGGGGAGGTTCGCCGCGTTGAATGGGACGTTCGAGACTTCCGGAACATCGCAAGCATCTCGTCGGTCCTGCTATCGCCGACAGGCGCCGCGCGCCTGATTGCTGAAACGGCACCTTGCATCCCGAACTAGCGGTGACACTATGGCGGCCATGTCCGGACCGGATCCTTTTTCTGCTCGCGCGCATGTCGGATTTGTCTCACCGGCGCGTCTGGATAGCTGAGGTCTGCTTCGCCGATGCCGACGCTCGCCGAGATGCTTCAGAAGGCCAGACGCGCCGTGGTGCGGCAGGGCATTCCCGAACAGGACGCAGACGAATTGGTTCAGGACGCATTCCTCAAGTTGGAGCTATATCAGCGCAAATCCCAGGCACGGTCTCAGGAGGCGCTGCTCGTCACTGCGGCAGTGAATCTTTCGATCGATCGCCAGCGCCGCAACGCGCGCGCGCCGTTCGCGGATGCCGAGGACCTGCGACATATCGCCGACGTCACGCCGGACCCCGGGCAGATCGTGGAGCAGCAGCAGCGGCTGCGGCACGCCGCCGCTGGGCTGGAGCAGCTGCCCGAGCGCACGCGCCGCATCCTGCTCAAGCGTCGGCTGGAGAATATGAGCTATGCGGAGATCGCGCGGGATGAGGAGATGAGCGTCGCGGCGGTCGAGAAGCAGGTCGCACGCGCCACGCTCCAGCTGATGCAGTGGATGTCGCAATGGTGAGCGGCGGGATGCGCTACAGCTCGGTGGAAGCCGAGGCGGCGGCTTGGGTGGCGCGCCTGCAGGGGGAGCGCACCGCCGACACCGAAGCAGGATTTCAGGCTTGGCTGCACGACAATCCCGCGCATGCCCACGCGTTCGAGCGTGCGACTGAGATCTGGGCGATGCTGCCCGGCGCCGCGCTCTGCTTCCAGAACGGGGATGGACATCCCGCGCGCCAATCGCTGCCGCCTGCGCGGCCGCAGCGACCGTTACTCGCGCTTGCCGCGGCGATCCTGGTGCTGCTCGGCTTCGGCGCGATCAGCGGCCTCTTCTCGACGAGCCCGGACTATTCCACCGCACGAGGCGAACAGAAGATCGCGACGCTGGACGACGGCAGCCGCATCGCGCTCAACACCAATAGCCAAGTGGACGTGCGTTTCTCCGACGATCGGCGGCGCGTGCGGCTCGACCGCGGCGAGGCGATGTTCGAAGTGGCGCATGATGCGGAGCGCCCGTTCATCGTCCATGCGGGCAGCAAGCTGATACGCGCGGTCGGCACCGTCTTCATCGTCCGCCGCGACGGCGAAAACGTCACCGTCACGCTGATCGAGGGCAAGGTGGTGGTCTCGGATGCGGCCCCGCCGCCGCGCGGCGCGACGCCCGTCGCGCCTGCCGAGCTTGATCCAGGCGAGCGGCTTACCGCGGGCGAGCGCGGCATGCGGATCGCGCGCGCTGAATCGATCGAAGCGGTCACGGCCTGGCGGCGCGGACAGGCGATCTTCCGCGACACGCCGCTCATCGAAGCCGTCGCCGAACTCAATCGCTACGGCGGCCCAAGGCTAGCCGTGCCCGATCCGCACGTCGCGGCGCTGCCCGTTTCAGGCGTGTTCGCCACCAATGCGACGCCCGACTTCGCGCAGGCAGTCGCTACGCTGCACGGGCTTCATGTCCGCGACGATGGCGAAACCATTCAAATCTTGCGCTGAGTAGACGCTTTTTTCACTTTTGTGTCGCGGCAATGTCGGTTTTGCGTCGCACCATCGTCTACCCCTGGGGGAGCGGGATTTTTTCGCGCTCTGCAACAGGGGGGAAGAATGGTTTCGAAACTCAGTTTCGCGGCGCTCGCCGCCACTGCCGGCGTGATCGTGATTCCGGCACAGGCACAGGCACAGGCACAGGCCCGCTACAGCTTCGATCTGCCGGCGCAGCCGCTGGAACGCTCGCTGCGCGCCGTGGCGCGGCAGACCGAGACCAACATCGTCTTCTCCGGCGACGCGATACGCGGCAAGGCGGCGCCGCCGCTCCAGGGCAGCCATACTCCCGAAGGCGCCTATCGCATGTTGCTGACCGGTAGCGGCCTGACGCTTAGCACCACGAGTGGCGGCGCGTTCATTGTGAGCGCTCCGGCGCCGCGGGGCGAACAGCAGGCGGGGGAGGGGACAATCGCAGGGCATGTCACCGGCCCGGATGGAACGGCATCCGTCACCGGCGCACTTGTACGTATCGTCGAAACGGGCGCGACTACGCGCGTGGACGAGTTCGGCGACTTTCGTTTCCCAGGTGTCGCGGCGGGCACCTACACGCTCGAGGTCTCGTTTCTCGGATTCGCGCCGGTGAGCCGCATCGTCACGGTGACCGCAGAGGATCGATCGCAGGTCGATCTCGCGCTGAATCGCGCCACCAATACGGCGGGCGAGGAGATCATCGTCTATGGCTCGACCAGCGCACGCGCCAAGGCGCTGAACCGGCAGCGCACGGCCGACAACAGCGCCGACGTGGTCTCCGCCGACGATCTGGGCAATTTCACCGGCACCACCTTTTCCGAAGCGCTCCGCCGCGTTCCCGGCGTGTCGTTCCAGCGCGATTCGTCGACCGGCGACGGCAGCAACGTGATCCTCCGCGGGTTCGAGCCGGACATGAACGCCGTGAAGCTCAACGGGCTCAACCTCCCGGTAGGCAGCGGCACCGGGCGTTCGGCCGACCTGTCGAACCTGCTCGCCGATTCGGTGAGCAGCATCACGGTGAACAAGACGCTGCTGCCCAGCCACGACAGCGCGGGCACCGGCGGGCTGATCGAAATCGAGACGCTCTCGCCGCTCGATCGCCCCCGCCGCTATGCCAGTCTGCTGCTCGAAGGCGGCGGCGCGCCCGATGACTTCGCGAGCGACTATCTCGTTTCGGGGACCGTCGCGGGCACGTTCGGCGACAGCTTCGGCCTCAGCGCGTCGGTGCAGTATCGCAGGCACGAGCTGCGCACGATCGGCTATGGAACGACGATACGCACCGGGCGCGCGCTGCCGCTCGATGAGAACGGCCTGCCGACCTTTGAATCGGCGGAGGAGCTCGATCCGTACGCCACCTTTCCGTTCGTCGATGGCGCGGATCAGGGCTATGTCACGGGGCTGACGACCCAGTTCTCGCACATCGAGAACGAGAATCTCGCCGCCACGCTTTCGGCCGAATGGCAGGTGGCGAGCCATACGAACCTGAAGTTCGACTTCCAGCATTCGGAAGCCACGCGGACGTCGTACGGCCTAGCCGATAGCTTCAACGTCGCGGCGGAATACAGCGACGTGCCGGGCGGCTATTCCGGCCCCGAACTCAGCGTCGATCTGACGCCGGGCAACGGTGCTATCTCTCGCTCGCAGAGCTACAGCTATGCGAAGGACGTCAAGAACGTCACCGATACCTATGCGCTGAACGGCAGGACCAATCTCGGCGCGTTCGAGATCAAATACACCGCCGGCTATGCGCACGGTGAACTCACCGATCCGCGCAACTTTTCGAACACGCTGCGGCTGGGCACCGTCGGCAACGGCACTGCGATCGACGCGCAGGCAAGCTATTTTCTGCCTGGCGCGCTCGATCCCGACGCGGGTTATATCGTCTCCGCATTCGGGCGCAGGACGGGCGACGGCATCCCGCTCCCGCTGCTCAGCGCGGAGGGCTGGGCGCTCGTCAACGATCCCGCGGGCTTCACCATCCAGAATGCAAGCGGCCAGATCGATCGTTCGAACGGCAGCAACGATCGCTACACCGGTGAAGCGAGCGTGCGCTGGCAGGCGGACGCGGGCTTTCTGAGCTATATCGAGCTCGGCGCCTATTACGAGCGCGCCGAATTCCGCAGCGATCACATTCGTTCTCAGATCGGCGGCAACATCCTCGCGACCGACGCGGGCCTGGTATTCGCGCAGTCCGATCTTGCTCGTATCGGCATCGACGGCGCGAACTTCACGACCGTGACCGAGGCGTCGCTTCGCGATTTCGTAAACAACATCGACCAGGTGGCGGCGAACACCGGGCTGACGATCACCGAGCTGGAGCCTGTTCCCGGACAGGACCAGGAGATGACGCGCGAGACGAATTTTGCCGCTTATCTCCAATCGAAGCTGGAGTTCGGCAAGCTCGAGGTGATCGGCGGCGTTCGGTACAACCGCGTGAAGCTCGAAGCGCGCAACCTCGTCTATCCCGTCTATACCGGTCCGATCCTTCCCGAGAACGGCGGCGGCATCGGCGTGGACCTGATATTCCAGAACGAGTTTTCACGCCTGATCACCGAAAGCGGGACGACCGAGGAATTCCTCCCGCGCGTGCTGTTCAACTATCGCGAGAGCGACGATCTGATCTTCCGCGGCGGCTACTTTCTGTCCGTGGCGCGGCCGCAGATCGCGCTGCTTTCCAGCGAAACGCGTGTCTCGTTCATCAACTTCCCCATTCCGGGGCCGCAGGGCACCAAGCCGATCCTGCAGATAAACAGCGGCAATCCGGACCTGAAGCCGGCAAACACGCACAATTTCGATCTGAGCGCGGAATATTACTCCGGGATCGGCATCTTCAAGCTGAGCGGCTTCTACAAGCGCACCGAGAACCTGCTCCAGTCGAACATCAGCAACGGCGCTGCAAACCTCGCGGCGGTGACGCTTCCCGATCACCCCTATTTCAACGGGCCACCCTATTTCGATCCCGCCAATCCGGACAGCGTGTTCATCACCGGATCGACGCCGGTGAACAGCGACGACGTCGCCGAACTCTATGGCTTCGAGGTGCAGGCCGAGCGCCGCTTCGATTTCCTGCCGGGCGTGCTCGGCGGTCTCGGGATCTACGGCAACTACACCTATACGCATAGCGAGCGGGTGGACCGTTATTCCTGGGCCTATGGCGATCCCGACGACAATATCTACGAATTCGCAGGCGTACCCTACCGCAGTTCGCCGAAACATTCCGGAACGGTCGCGCTCACCTACAACAAATATGATATCGACGCGACGCTGACCTACGGCTTCCAGTCGCGGGCGCTGTGGAATTTCTACCCTCGCGCGCTAAGCTATTTCGCAGAGGACGCGCAGACGCTGGACTTCCGCGCCGAATATTATCTCCGTCCCAGCTTCGGCCAGTTCCGCATCTTCGTGGAAGGTTCGGACCTGCTCAAGGGCACGAACACCCCCGACGTGGCCTACACGCTGGGCGACCAAGCGCGCTTCTATTCCAGCGGCACCTATCTGGGCGGTCGCCGCTTCAAGCTCGGTGTTTCCGCCACCTTCTGATCATGTCCCCGGCCGGTGCGACCGCTTCTCGCGCCGGCCGCCCCCTCGCGAACCCCAGGAACCCCATGAAGATAACCACGCTTCTCCTCGCCTCAGCGGCTGCGCTTCTCCTTCCCGCGCCGGCGTCTGCCCAGCCCCGCCAGCAATCGGCCGCGGAGGCGGTGCAGGCACCCATCCCCTATGAAACGTTCACGCTGCCCAACGGGCTGCGCGTCGTGGTGCACGAGGATCATTCGGTGCCCAAGGTGGCGGTCGCCGTCTGGTATCACGTCGGCTCGATGAACGAGCCCGAGGGGAAAACCGGCTTCGCGCACCTGTTCGAGCATCTGATGTTCAATGGATCGGAGCATCGCGACGACGAATATATGCCGCCGCTTCAGGAGATCGGCGTCTCCGCGGTGAACGGCGCGACTTCGCTCGACCAGACCTATTACTACGAAGTCGTACCAACGGGCGGGCTGGAGCGCGTGCTTTGGCTGGAAAGCGATCGCATGGGCTATCTGCTCGGCGCGGTGAGTCAGGCCAAGCTCGACGAACAGCGCGGTGTCGTCCAGAACGAAAAGCGTACCTACGAAAACCAGCCCTATGCGATGATGTCGGAGATGCAGGCGCGCGGCCTCTATCCGGCGAACCATCCCTATTACCACTCCACGATCGGATCGATGGCCGATCTGGATGCCGCGTCGCTCGACGATGTGAAGGACTGGTTCCGCCGCTACTATGGCGCGACTAATGCGGTGGTGACGCTGGCTGGCGACGTGACGGTCGAGCAGGCGCGCGAGCTGATGACGCGCTATTTCGGTAGCGTTCCCGCCGGCGAACCGGTGTCGCGCGTTGAGAATTGGGTGCCGACGCTCGATCGCGTTCGGCGCGAGACGGTGCAGGATACCGTGCCGCAGACCGCGCTTTCGTGGAGCTGGGCAGTGCCCGGCGGCGACACGCCCGAAACCGCTCCGTTGCGCATGGCGTCGGCCGTTCTGGGGCGCGGCCGGCTGTCGCGGCTGCATCAGGCGCTCGTGATCGATCACCCCTATGCCACCGGCGTTTCAGTAAATTATCAGCCCTCGGCGATCGCAGGAATGTTCACCGTCGAGATGCGGCTGAAGCCCGATGTGGACGGCTATGCGGCCGAGCAGGTGCTGCAGGCCGAGATCGACCGGTTTATTGCCGAAGGGCCGACGTCGGCCGAACTGGAGCGCTACAAGACGGTGGCATACGGCGATAATGTGCGGTCGCGCGAATCGCTGTTCGTGCGTGCGATGATGCTGTCGGGCGGCATGATCTTTTCCGACAACCCGAGCGAATATGCCGAGGACGAGGCGGAATATGCCGCGCTGACCCCCGACGAGGTGCAGCAGGCGGCCGAGACGTGGCTCGCGCGGCCCAACTACCGCCTGACGGTCGAGCCGTTCGGCGCGCATGAGGTGCTGGCCGATGGCGCGGATCGCAGCGTGCTTCCCGCCTTCGGCGGGGCTGCGCCGCTCACCCTGCCTGAGCGGCGCGAGGCGACGCTGTCAAACGGAATGCGTGTGGTCTTCTCGCACAAGACCGGAACGCCGGTGGTCGAGCTGGTCGCCAGTTTCGACGCGGGCGGCGCCGCCGACCTGTCGGAAAAGCCGGGACTTCAGGGCTTCTACCTCGGCATGATGGACGACGGCACGCAGGATCTGACGGCGAGCGAATTTGCCGAGCGCAGCGAGTTGCTCGGCGCTCGCATCTACAGCTCGGGCGATTCGGACACCACCAACTTCGCCGCCTCGGCGCTGGGCCGTTCGCTCGACGAGACGGTGGCTCTCTGGGCCGACATGATCCGCCATCCGGGGTTGCGCGAAGCCGATCTGGAGCGTGATCGCCAGAATGCGCTCAACGGTCTGCAGCAGGCGCTCGCCGATCCGGGCAGCATCGCGGGGCGCGTGTACAGCTATCTGCTGTACGGCGCCGATCATGCCTATGGCGGCCCAATCGCCGGACGCGCGGCAACCATCGCATCTTACAGCCGCGCCGATCTGGAGGCATTCCGCGACCGCTGGATCCGTCCGGACAACGGCGTGATCTATGCTGCGGGCGACGTCGATTTCGACCGGCTGCTCGGCGTGCTGAAACGCCATCTCGGCAATTGGCAGGCGCCAGCCGTGGCGCGCGGGGAGAAGGAGGTCGCGCCGCTCTCCGCGCAGACCGAGCCCCGTGTGGTGCTGGTCGACAAGCCGGGCGCGATCCAGTCGATGATCCGTGTCGGACAGGTAATGCCCAGCGGCCTCGATCCGATGAATTTCGATCTCTCCGCGATGAACGGCATTCTCGGCGGCGGGTTCACCGCGCGGCTCAACATGAACCTGCGCGAGGACAAGGGCTGGACCTATGGCGCAAACAGCGGGATCGGCGGCGGCACCGGCCCCCAGCTGTTCACTGTCGCCACCAGCGTGCAGACCGACCGCACCGCCGACGCGCTAGGCGAGATCGCACGCGAACTCCACGGCATCGCCGGCGACCGTCCCGTCACGCCCGAGGAACTGGACTTCTATGTCCGCGGCGAGGTGCTGACGCTTCCCGATCGGTTCGAAACGAACAATGCGATGGTCGGCTATCTGCGCTGGGTAGATCGCTATCAGCACCCCTATGAATGGGTCACCACCATGCCCGATCGCTATGCGGCGCTGACGCCGGAGACGATCGCGCAGACCGCCACGATGCTGCACCCAGACGCGATGACCTGGGTGATCGTCGGCGATCTTTCGAAGATCGAGGCGGACATCCGCGCGCTCGATCTGGGGACGGTCGAGGTGTGGGACGCGGAGGGCGGAGTGCTACGCTGAGGGCGGGCGCGGTGCTCGCCGTGCTGGAGCCGATATGGCCAACCAACCCCGAGATCGCGAAGCGGGTCTCCAGCGGACCGGAACCGTGCACCGAATGTCGCTGATCGGGCCGACGCAGCCGACGTTCGCCGTCACGAACCGTCGCGAACTGCCTTTCATGCAGCTTGGAAGGGCGCGCCGCTGATTACCCACTAGGCCGGCGTCACGTAAAGCGCTTACGCCGGACATTTGCTATTGATTCGCAATCGCGTAGAAGCCCGCCATGCTTGCGGTTCGCTCTCTTTCTTCGTTGGCCTCGTTCGCCCTTACGACCGGGCTGATTGCAGTGATCCTCCTCGAGTTTTCGTTTCCACAGGGCGCGCAGCAGGCGCGAGGGGACGCTGCATTGCGGCTGTTCGAGCCGATTGCGATTGCCGAGCCGGTCGCCGAGGCCGCCGAGCCTGCCGCACCCGTTCAGACCGCGCGGCCAACGCATGTTGCGCCGACCGCGACGGATCGAGCGATCTCCGCGCCACTGATTCCCCCGCGCAGCGCTGCGGAGGCGCCAATCCCGCTCACCCCGGCTCTCACTCTACCGGCACTTCCGGCGCTGTCTGACGGAACGAGCTCACCCGCACCCAGTGCCTCCGTCGCCACCCAAATGTCGCCAACCGAGCCCGCAGATGCGCCCGCCCCACCGCCGCAATCGGGGGCGGACCGCTATGCGCAGCGTGTCCTTGCCTGGCTGGAGCGGCATAAGCGGTTCCCGAACGAATTCGTCCGCGACCGGTTCGACGCGACGGTACTGATCGCCTTCTCGGTCGATCGGCGCGGCCGAGTACGGGACGTGCGGATCGTGCGCGAAAGCGGGATCGACTGGCTCGATGCGCTCGCGCTGCGGCAGGTGCGGGCGGCGTCACCCTTTCCCCGGCCGCCCGAAGCGGCGCGCAGCGAGCCGCTCACCTTCGAAGTGCCGATGCGGTACCGCGCGCGCAGCTAGAGCGTTTCGAGGAACGCGACCAGCGCCTCCTGCTCCTCGCGCGTGAGGTGCAGCGGCGCGAGCAACGGATCGGGAGTCGGCTGCGGCGCATCCCCTTCCAGTGCGCTAGGTCGCCGGTCGCGCCCGCCGCCGGCATTGTAGAAGGCGACGACATTGGCGAAACTGCGCAACAATCCGTTGTGCATATAGGGTGCGGTCCGCCCAGCGTTCAGCAGCGACGGCGTGCGGAACCGGCCGACATCCTCCGGCAGGCGGGTGACTTCCCACCGCCCGAGATCCTCGCGCGCCCTGCCGTAGAAGCTGAGACCCAGATTGTGGAACCGTCGGTCGCTCAGCAACATGCCATTGTGGCAATTGGCGCATCCCGCTTTCGTGCGGAACAGGTGCAATCCGAGCAACTGCCGGTCGTCCAGGGCACGATTGTCGCCGGCGACGAACCGGCTGAAGCGCGTGCCGCGCGGGCGCAGACTGCGCTGGAACGCGGCCAGGGCGTCGGCCACGTCGCCCCGGCGTATGGCTGACCGCCCGGTCAGCTCCGCGAAGGCCTCGCGATACTCCGGCACTGCATTCATCCGCTGTTCGACATCGGCAAGTTCGGCAGCCATCTCCTTCCCGTCGGTGATCGGATGCAGCGCCTGTTCCTCGAGCGTCGCGGCGCGGCCGTCCCAGAACAAGGGCGTCATCCAGCGCGTCACGAGCAAGCCTTGAGAATTGCGCCGGCCGCGCTGCCGATCATGCCCGAAGGAAGTTCGCAACGCATCGGTGAACGCCAGCTCGGCGGCGTGGCACGAAGCGCAGGCGATCTGCCCCGAAGCCGAGAGGCGCGGATCATCGAACAGCTTCGCGCCGAGCTCAATCCACTTGGCCTCTCGGGCGTCGGGCGTCGTGCGCGGGGGTAGGGGGGCGAACTCCGCGAAAACGGCCCCCGGCCGCAGCTGCGGCCGGGGCCAGCTTCCGGGCGTGCCGGAATAGGCCGCGCGCAGATCGACCGGCTCGACTGCCCGCGCGCCGACCGCCGCGGCGAACAGCAGCGCCGACGCCGCCAGCGAGGCGTGCGGCAGCCAGCCGAGGACCCCGAGCGCGCGCGGCATCAGAAGCGCCAGTTCAGGCCGACCCAGAACGATCGGCCGAACTGATAGGGCTGCGTGGTCAGCGTAGAGTTCGGCGCGGGCGTGTTGTCGAGCAGGTTCGCGACCCGCACGTCCGCAGTGACCTTGCCGAGGGCGGTTCTGATCACGTCGATGCGCGCATTGAGATTGACGTCGAGCGCGTCGGGATATTCGACGTGGTCGAACACGTCATAGCGGACCCCTTCGACCGTCTCGTTGACGCCAGTGTCCTCAATCCGCGAGAAGCCGTGCCGGTACCGGAAATTGACGTTGGTCTGGATTCGATCGTCAAGCCACAGCGCCGTCCAAGTGATGTTGCCGAGCAGCGGCGAGGCGAAGTCTTCGCGCTGGTTGAGCGCTTCGACTTCATCGATCGTCATCACTTCCCCCTGGAACAACACCGGAGTGCCGTCGAGCGTGTCCTGCACGTCGACCAGATAGTCGTCGTTGCTGCTGCGCGTCTTCGACCAGTTGAGGTTGAGACCAAGGCTGTGCTTGCCGAAGCTTCGAACATATTCCAGCGACGCGCCGCGATAGCTGCTGAATCCATCGTTCGCCAGCGTGTATTGGGTGTAGGTGTCGGTGAGGCCGTTCTCCAGCACGATCGTCTCGGTCGTGCCTGGCGCACGGGTGAATTCGTTTCGCCCTTCGCGATAGATGCCGCGCAGACTCAGCGTGCCGCCAAGCAAGCCTCCGTTGATCCCTGCGCTCAGCTCGTCCGAATAGGGCGTCTCAAGCGCACCGTCGCCCGAATAGGTCGCGCTCTTGCTGAGACTCCGGATCGTCCAATTGTCCGAATAAACGCGATTACCCCCGCTGATCACGGCCGCCCGCTCCAGTGTCACGTTGACAGGATACTGTGCGCGCATCGCATAGGCGAGCAGCGAGCGGCCATAGTAGCGGTTTGCGCCCAAGGTCGCCGACCAGCCGTCTAGAGGCGTCTGCCAGGCCACCGACAGCCGGGGCGCAAAGTTGTGGTTCTCGAGGAAACCCTCATGATCGTAGCGCAGGCCGATGCGCGCGGTGATCTCGCCCATATCGGCTCTAGCTTCGATCCAGGCGGCGACGCTGTCGAGTTCGACGTGGGCATCATAGGCTCGGTAGACCTGCTGACGCGTGAGCGCATATTCGCCGGTAACGCATGCAAGGCTGTCGCCCTGAGCGCAGACGATGTTCGCGCCCGTCACGCCCATCTGGAACGCACCGCCATCCTCGGATCGCTGCCGCCGCGCGTCGATCCGCTGATAGTCGAACCCCGCGCTCAGCAACCCGAACCCCGTGGGCGCCGACGCGCGCGCTTTCAGCCCATAGTTGTTCTGGCGCTGTTCCAGATCGCCGAAACCGCCGATCGTGCAGTTGGTCGCGGCGCAGACATTGCCGTTGGTGGTCGAGGAAGGAATGGAGTAGTTGAACGCGGGCGCTTCGCGGCTCGTGTCTGTATGCGCAAATGTCGCATCGATCGACCAATCGATGTCGCCCGTATGGGTTACCCCCAGGCGCCCCGTGATGCCGCCGCCATGGCTGGTGATAAGGTTGTCGACGCCGTTCGCGTTCGATGCCTCGCTGCGATAGGGACTATAGGTCAGCTGTGCCGTCGCGCTCGTCCCGCCGCCCAGCTCAGTCTGCAGCTTGCCCAGGAAATTTTCGCTCAGGCTCGACTGGCCGAATGGCGCGTTGCCGTAGTTCCTTCCTCGAAAATAGGTCACATCCGCTTGTGAGCGGTTATAGGCGAACAGCGTGGTGACTCCATCCATCACCGGCAGGTCGAAGCTCGCCCCATAGCGCCACTTCTCGAACTCGGGACGCTCCGGGAAGTCTGCCCCCAGCGCTTCGCGCGAGCGGTCCGACACCTTGAAGCTGGTCAGTGCGTCGGAGGTGTAGCTGGCATTTGCGCTGGCACGGATCACCGGCGCCGGTGCGCGGCTTTCGATTTCCAGCACGCCGCCGGTGAAGCGGCCATATTCGGCAGAGACATTGGAGTCGCGCAACGTCACGCTTCCGACCAGTTCGGAATCGAGCCACAGCCCCTGCGCGCCCGCACCTGCGACTTCGTTGAAGTTGAACGGATTGTCTTGTGTGACATCCATTCGCGACGAAACGTCGATGCCGTCAAGCGTGAACAGGTTCTCGTAGAAGCGGCCGCCGGAAATGGAGATATCCGCGGGCCGCAGGTCCTGGATCTCCTCGCGCGTCGCCAGACCCTCGTCGCGCGTGAACTGTACGGTCGGCAGCGTCTTGAGCAATTGGTTGACGTCGCCAGATCCGGGTGTGCCGATCACGACCTGCTGGCGCTCGATCGTGCTGGTGCCGGTCTCCACACCTTCGCCCGGTTGGTAGGGCACGGGCGCGCGATCGCCCTCGGCAACCACTTCGGGCAGCCGGTTGGCGTCCTGCGCGTGCGCGGACCCAGCGTTCACCAACCAAATCGCAGCCGCGCTGGTCAACAAAATGAACTTCGTCAAAACTCCCACTCCCCCAAATGCTAATGCGAATCGCTCGCATAATGAGGAGTCGTTGGTTCGGCAAGCTCAGCGATCCGGGTGGCCGCACAGGAAAAGCGCTGGCTGACGCCGGAGCCTCTTCGGTCCCGCTAGGCGCGCCTTCTGCCCGGTGGCGGAGGAGGGCGCGTCCGACGATCCACAACAGGGTGCCACGCGGTTAGCTCGCAGAGAAACTTGCTACTTTTCAGGTGCTTGGCTACATCAGAAATCTGGATGGAGCCGTGGAATTCGGCACATCCTGCGCTTCAGACAGCTTCCTGCGTAAACACTTGATTCAGCGAGATACGATCAACGCTCGCGGAGCATTTTTCGCACATGACTCGTCGCACTAGAAGTCACACGCGTCACTCCACTGTGACGAGTTGATTTTGGGCGACCGGTTGCGCATTGTGCCGTTGATGATCCGCGGCCTATCGCCCCATAAGCAGCTGTTCGACAGAGAATTCAGCTTTTCCGAAAGCTGACGTCGCTCGGCGTCGATTTGCACCGAGGGGCGAGATCGCGACGGGTTACATTTGTCCGCGCTACCAAAAACTTGTAGGTGCAAGATCAACTTTCTGGAAGTATGTGGCTATCCTGCTTCAGGGGCCGGTCGTCGCGGATCCACGGCGAACTTGGCGAAGGTGGCTGCCAAGCCTCCAGGGCGGTGGACCTGGTCCACCACCTTGATTTCCGCCAACCACTGCTGTGCCGTGGCGGAATGTAGATGATAGCCGCGCTGGTTGTTGAGCAGAAGCGCGTTCGGGTTGTTGTTCAGAGCTCGCAGTTCGTTCGAGTGACGAAGGCCGCCCGTACCTCCCGATGATATTGAGGTCGCCAGGAATTCGCTTGCTACCGGAGACGCACTCGGATCGTCCGGATCGGCGGGAATGTAGCCGACGACATTCTGGTGCATGTCGCCACTGCCGACGACGACGTTCGTCAGACCATGGCGACGGATCGTTTCGACGAAGCGGCGCCGCGCCTGCGGATAGCCGTTCCAATTGTCGGTGCTGCGACGGGCGACCGTCTCGCCGTCCTTCCGCGCGTCATAGGGCATCATCATGACCTGTTGCGCGACGAAGTTCCAAGCGGCGTCGTTGCTGAGGCCGGCGTCGAGCCAGGCCTCCTGCGCGACACCCAGCATGGTTCGTCCAGGCGGGTACTGTGGTGTGCAAGCGTCCCGCTGCTCCGCCGTCATCCCGCCGCCTTCGCACTCCTGTCGGCTGCGGTACGAGCGCGTATCGAGCACGTGCATCCGCATCAGGCGGCCGAAATCGAAGCGGCGGTAGCAGCGCACGCCCGACCCGCCTGGCCGCATGGCGGGGCGCACGGGCATATGTTCATACCATGCCTGAAAGGCGGCCGCCTTGCGCGCGGCGAACGCGGCGGTGGCACCGGTATCCTTGCCGAACTCCCCGGCCCAATTGTCGTCGATCTCATGATCGTCGAACGACATGATGAACGCGGCGGCGGCATGCGCTGCCTGAAGGTCCGGGTCGAGCTTGTACTGCGCGTAGCGAAGCCGATAGTCGGACAGTGTCGTTGCTTCGCCGCCCCAGTGGCGACGGACGACGTTGTCGGAGCGCGGCCCGAATTCGTAAATATAGTCGCCGTAGTGAAACACCGCATCTAGGTCGGGTTCCGCTGCGAGATGACGATAGGCAGTATAGAGGCCGCGCTCATAGTCCTGGCAGCCGACCACTGCGATGCGGGCCCGCGCCATTTCCGCTCCGGGCAGCGGAAGCGTGCGCGCGATGCCGATCGGGCTCGGCAGATTGTCCGGCGCCACGAAGCGATACCAATAGGGCCGATGCGGCAGGAGACCGCCGATTTCGGCATGCACCGAATGAGCGAACGCGGCAATTGCGATGGCGCGCCCACTGCGCACGACGTGCCGGAACTGCGAATCGGCCGCGACCTCCCAGCCCAGTTCCACGTCGAAGCCGGGCATGCCGCCGCTCGCCTCGATCGGATGCGGCGCAAGGCGCGTCCAGATCACGAAGCCATCGGGCGCCGGATCGCCAGCCGCAACGCCCAGAGTGAAGGGATCTTCGCGGAACAGGTGACGTCCACGCGCCGTCCCGGCGAACCCTGCGGCAGCAAGGCCGAAGCCTGATGCAAGTACACCGCGCCGGCCGATTGAGGACAAGGTCATTGCGGATATCCGATAAATACAATGGGACGGCACCCGCTGCCCGCCGCGCGCTTGCAGGCGCGGCGGGCAGCGCGCGCGTATCAAAAGCGGATCGACGCGCCGAAGGTGAGTGTGCGGCCGCTGAACGTGCTCGTCATCAGCCGCTTTGCATCGGTATCGGCATAATGGAGGATCGGCTCGTCAGTCAGGTTCAGCGCTTCCACCCGCAATTGAATGCGTGGTGTCACGTTGAAGTAGGCGGTAGCGTCCAGCACAGTGGAGGGCGCGAAATACTCGCCGATGTTGTTATTGCCACCGTTCCCCTTGCGGTAGCGATCGCGCGAGGCGAGCGACACGCGCGCACCGGCCCGTTCGGTGTCATAGTAGAGCGTGGCATTGTACGACCATTTGGAGAGATCGACGAGCGTGAGTTCGTAGGGAACGGCGTTGTAATATACGTCGGTCGTGCCGTCCGCATAAGTGACGTTCGCCAGCGCGCCGAATGCATCGAACGGCGCGGGCAGGAAGTCGAAGTCGCGTTTGCCCGAGACTTCGACCCCGCGGATCGACGCACCCGGACCGTTCACCGGCCGCGTGAAGTTGAAGACGATCGAGCCGTCCTGCCCGTCTTCGAGAAGGCTGAGCGGAAAGCCGGTTTCGCTGTAGGGTACGGTCGCGGTCTCGGTCGTGACGAACGACTCCATGTCCTTGTAGAAAAGCCCGATCCCCAGGAACCCGCGCGTTCCGTCATAATATTCCACCGATCCTTCGATCGAATTGGCGGTGTACGGCGTAAGATAGGGATTGCCCGCGCTGATCGTGCCGCCATAGCCCGCGACGCGAACCGTCGCAGCGGCGCTCAGTTCTCCCAGACCGGGCCTGCTGATGTTCCGATTGGCACTGAAGCGCACGACGAGTTCAGGAGTGACGTCCAGCGCGATGTTGAGCGCGGGAAGGAAGCCGTCGTAGCGGCTGGTGATCTCCACCGGCACCAGCCCCGCGTTCGTCACTGAAGAGCCCCGCGAGACCAGTTCAGTGTCATAGTAGCGCACGCCGATGTTCGCGCGCAGCCCCATGCCGCCAACCTGGGTCTGCAGGTCGTATTGGAGGAATGCTGCCCAGGTCTGTTCGGTAAGCGAATAATTCGTCCCGGCTGAAAGGTCGCTGTCGTCGAGCGACGCATCGATCCCCAGCGCGGCGAACGTCGCTGCAACGTCGGCCACGACATAGGGGATAGCAGTGGAATATGGTGTGAGCATCGTCGGCAACGATGCGAGCGCGTTTCGGTTCTCGAAATTGGCGCTCGCATTGTAGCGATAACCGCTGTTCTCGAACTTCTTGAACTCGCCGCCCGCCTTGAGCACCGAGCCTTCGGCCACGCTCCAGGCAAGGTCAGCCCCGGCGGTGTAGAATTCGCTCTCGATATGGTCTTCGCGCCACTGGAGCGACTGGAGATCCCAGGCCGCGGGATCAGCCGGATCGAAATCATAGCTGTTGACCGGATTCTGAGTGTCGAGCCCAGTAAAAGAGACGGTGTGACCGACCGACTCCAGATAGACCCGGTCCCAGCGCGAATCGAAGACAGAGCTCGACCAGCCCGCCAGTCCGGTGAAGGTGAGCGAATCGGTCACGGCGGTACGCCCGTTCAGCGCCACCTGCCAGAAATCAGTGCGATCCTGCGTCGGCTTTGATTCCGAGCGGACATCGACGCCGCTCACCGTGGCGGCGATGATGCTGTTGTATTGGTCGATCGTCACGTCCTGAAGCACTTGGGTGCCGCGCACATCGTTGGCGGACAGGCCGTTCGTCCCGGCGTTGCCGATGACATGTTCGTCGCGGTCGTTCGTCAGACGGCCGTAGAGCACGTCGAGCGTCACGTCGGTCGCATCATCGGGGTTGTACTGCAGCGTACCGGTAAGCCCCAGCCGCTCGCGATGGTTGAACCAGCTGGCGTAGGTCTGGGCCCGCGAGTTCCACACGCGATCGTCCCCGGTGGCATTCACCAGCAGGTCACGTGTCGCCGAATCGATCGCGGGGCCGACATTGCCCGCGCCGAAGTTCATTCGCGACCAGTTCCAGTTGCGATAGCCCCATTCGATCGTGTCGGCCGAACTATATGCAGCCGACACCAGCGCACCAAAATCGTCCGAGCGGGTGGATGCCAGCGCAACGAGGCGCGGCGTGAGTGTTTCGGTATATTGGTTGCTCTGCAGCTTTGCGCTGGCGACGAGCGTGGTTGCACCATAGTCGAACGGCTTGGCAGTGCGCAGCGCTACCGTGCCGCCGATGCCGCCCTCGTCCTGCTCGGCGGAATAGGACTTCTCGACCACCACCTGGTTGAACAGCTCGGAAGCGAACACATTATAATCGAACGAGCGCGTCCGGCTGGCGCCGCTGCGGCTGTCGAGCCCCGAAGCAGTGTTGCTCAGCACTTCCATGCCGTTCATTTGCGTGCGCGTGAACTCGGGGCCGAGGCCGCGCAGTGAGATCTGCCGTCCTTCGCCGCTGTCGCGGCTGATCGCTACGCCGGGGACGCGCTGCAGTGCCTCAGCAAGGTTCTGGTCGGGAAAGCTGCCGATGTCTTCGGCGAGGATCACTTCCTTCGATCCCGTAGCCTGCTTCTTCAGCACAAGCGCCTGGTCCAGGCTTTCGCGATAGCCCGTGACGACGATCTCTTCCGGCTCAGACGCCGGCGCGAAATAGGGCATGTCCTGCCTCTCGCGGCGCTCTGCGGGAGTCGGGCGGTTGTGCGCTACGACATTCGTGCCCGTCGCTGCGGCCGTCCGGCGCGCCACCGTCACCGTGCGGCCCGCGATGCGTGCGTCCACCGGCAGCTCCCGCGTCATTCGCGCAAGCGCTGCCTGCGCGGTCATCTCGCCTCGTACGGGAGGGCTGCGAAGCCCGCGCACGTCGGCGGGAGAGGAGGCGATCTGCAGCTGCGTGACGCGCGAGAAAGCGATCAGCGCATCGCCCAGCTCCTGCGCGGGCTGCTCGAAGCGATAGGTGCGGCTGTGGTCGGCATCCTGCGCCAGCGCCGGCTGCGCCACGACCGCAACGGCAGCGGCGCTGCTGAGCAGCGTGAATAAGTTCATTCGCATCGTTACCCCCCAGTGATTGGTTTCCGGGGATTAAACGGAGCGGATCCACCGATCCGGACAGAAGTTTTTTGTTAAAGTTCCGCGACTGAAATGCTGCACTTTAACTACGAAATAATTATCCATCTTTCGTTGGTATCAACATTGACGCCATAGGAAATCGACATAGATCGCAGCACCTCTTCCGGCTTCGAGATATTGAACCGGCCCATGATGATACGATCTTCTATTTCAGGATCGGCAACGCGGATTGGCAATTTACTGTAGCGGCGAAGTTTTTCAATCAGATCTCCGAGCGGAACGTCATTGGCGACAAACCAGCCGGACTGCCAACTGCGATCCTCGTCCTGCATCGGAACGCGGGCGAGCCCGTCGCCGCCCGCGCGCGCGGCCTCGCCGGCGCCGAGCCGAAGCATCTCGTCTTTTGCCTCGACGCGCACGGATCCGCGCGCGACTTGTACCCCCACTGTCTCCTCGCCGAGCCGGTCGACATGAAAGCTCGTTCCGGTGACGGTGACGCGCGCCACCCCGGAAAGCACTGCGAAGGGGCGGCTTGCCTCGTGCGCCACGTCGAACGTCGCCTCGCCCCGCGTAAGACGTACCTCGCGGCGCCAGGGCAGATAGCGGACGCGGATCGCGCTGTTACCCCCCAGCGCCACGGTGCTTCCATCGGCGAGCGCGATCGAGCCGAGTGCTCCAGGGGCGGTTTCATAGCTGCGCGGCAGCGCGGGTAGCAGCCAGATCAGCGCTGCAAGAACCAGCGCAGCCGCCGCGCCCGAGAGCCACATGACCGGGACCCGGCGGGCGGGGAGCGAAGCCTCTTCCGAGTTCTGCGGCTGCACCGCGCCCGGCTGCTCGGCGAGCGCGCTTGCCACCAGCGGCGCATCCCACACCGCCGCCATATCGGCGAATGCCTCGCGATGACGGCCGTCGTCGTTCATCCAGCGATCGAACGCCGCCCCCTCGGCCGGTTCGAACACCGGCCGGTTCATTCGCTCAAGCCAATAGGCAGCTTCCGACCTGATCTTCTCTTCGCGCGTCACGAAAGCACCTTATCGCGATCCCGGCGATCCGCCATCGCCGCGCGCAGGTCGCCAAGCCCGCGGACGACATGTTTTTCCACCGCCGCCACCGAAAGGCCGAGTTCGGCGGAAATGCGGGCGCACGACTGGTTCTCCAGTCTGCGCCGGACCAGCACCGCGCGGCGCAGCGGCGGCATCTGGTCGAGTGCGATCTTGAGCAGCGCCAGCTGCTCCCGGTCCTCCGCCACCGTATCGGGCAGCGGAACGCTGCACGCATGCCCCTCGTCGACCGGCGGGCTGTAGCGCGCTTCCCCGCGCGCGCGATCCACAAGCGTACTCGCGGCGATCTTGAACGCGAGCGCATACAGGCTCGCGGGCCGGTTTCGCTCGGTATAGCGGAGCAGTTTCGAGAGGCTTTCCTGCGCGACATCCTCGGCGACATCCCGGGAATTGCCGCGACGCTGCACATAGGCGACGAGTGCCTGCCGCAAGGCGCTCCATTCCGTCTCCGGCACAGCGGGACCGACCGCCCCGGGTCCGTTCGACCCGTCACTTTCGGTTCCTTGTTCGGGACGCTGACTTGAGGCCCTGTCGCGCACGCCCGGCTCGTACCGAGGCTCTATGACAGCAATGTTGCCGACGGACGACTGTCGGGTTCGGTCGAACTTCGGGGGTGATCGCTTGTGCCGTGCTGAGCGCTAGAACTGCGAACTTTTCGAAAGGATGCCGCGGCTCCGCAGCTTCGATCACGAGCGCCCGTCGTCGCTATGGCCATCTCGACGCCGTCATACAGGAAGCGCGTCTGAGCAGCGCTGCCATAGCTCGTCAGGCGACCCAGCGGATCGTAGCTGAACGTTGCGCCGTTCGACATGCCGGCGAGCAGATTGTCGAGATTATAGCCGTAGCCGATGGCGTTCGAACTGGTGAGGTTCCCGTGCAGATCGTAGCCGATCGGGCTCGCTCCGATCGCCGTCAGCCGCGCCGCGGGTCTCAGCCGCTTCGATCGCGATCACCGGCAACGCCGCAAGGGAAAACAGCCATTTACGGCACGTTTTGGGATGCCCTGGGAAGGCAATCTGGTGACCCCTACGGGAATCGAACCCGTGTTTCAGCCGTGAAAGGGCCGCGTCCTAGACCGCTAGACGAAGGGGCCATGCCGAAGCGTGGAGTGGCCGGTTAGGGAAAGCGGAGCGGCGGGTCAAGCGTCTCTTTCAAAGGCGAGGAGCGGGGAGGGGGCGAAGGCCGGACTCGCGACCGCTGCGTACCAGTCGCGGCGGAAGCCCGGGAGCCGTTCGAGGCTGGCGATCAGATCCTGCCATGCGGACTGCTCCTCATGGAAGAGGAAGGCGCCCTTCGCAGTCACCACTTCGCAACAGATGAGGTCGGTCGTCAGCTCGTCGCGCTTGAAGAAGGCGACGCGGCGGATTTCCGGCAGCGCGGGGAGCCGCGTCATTCGGCCCATGCCGCGTCGTCGAGATGCAGCTCGGCGGCGGGGCGGGCGCCCCAGTCGTCGATCTTCGCGCGGCCGGCGATCCAGAGCTTGCGATAGGGCGGGGCGGCGAGCAGCGCCTGGCCGAGCTCGGTCTCGGCCTGGCGGAACGCCACGGCCTTGAGGCTGCGGCCGTCGTCGCCCGCTACGATCAGGCGAACATGCCCGGTGCCCACGCAATCGGCCTTCACCACCTTCACCGGCCCGGCCGCGACCCGCGGAGCGGGCCAGCCCATGCCATAGGGGCCGCCTGCCTCCAGCGCCTCCACCAGCGACGGATTGACTCCGCCGGGCGCCACGACCGCATCGAGCAGCAGCGCCCGCTCGCCCACCGCCTGCGCCACGCGCTCGGACAATCGTTCCTCGAGGAAATCGGACAGACGCTCGACTCCGTCCTCGGCGACCGTCAGCCCCGCCGCCATCGCATGGCCGCCGCCCGCACGGAGCAGGCCGGTGTCCTTCGCCGCCAGCACCGCCGCTCCCAGGTCCACCCCGGGGATCGAGCGGCCCGAGCCCTTGCCGGTGCCGTCCTCGTCGATCGCGATCACGATGGCGGGGCGGCCGAGCCGTTCCTTGAGCCGCCCGGCGACGATGCCGATCACGCCCGCGTGCCAGCCGCGCGCCGCAACCACCGCGACGGCGCGGTTGCCCTGCCGCTCGCACAGCGCCTCGGCGGCGGCCTGGACCTCGGTTTCGATCGCGCGGCGCGCTTCGTTGAGCAGATCGAGCTCGGCTGCGATCGCGCGCGCTTCGTCACCGTCACGGGTAGTGAGCAGCCGCACCCCGAGATCGGACTTGCCCACGCGTCCGCCGGCATTGATGCGCGGGCCGAGCGCGAATCCGAGGTCCGAGCAAATCGGCGCGCGCGTCAGCCGCGAGACTTCGATCAGCGCGTTGAGGCCGATATTGCGCCGCTGCGCCATCACTTTGAGCCCCTGCGCCACGAAGGCGCGGTTGAGGCCGCGCAGCGCCGCGACATCGGCAACGGTGCCGAGCGCCACGAGATCGAGCATGTCGAGCAGCCGCGGCTCCGGCCGGCCGGCGAAATAGCCGCGCGCGCGCAGCGTGCGGACCAGCGCGGCTCCGAGCAGCCAGGCGACTCCCACTGCGGCGAGGTGGCCGTGCTCGGCGCCCTCGGCTTCGTCGAGGCGGTTGGGGTTCACCAGCGCATGGGCGAGCGGCAGTTCGCTCGCGCATTTGTGATGATCGACCACGATCACGTCGACGCCCGCATCGCGGGCCATCGCCAGCGCCTCGAACGCCTGGGCGCCGCAGTCGACGGTGACGATCAGGCTCGCCCCTTCGCGATGGAGCCGCACCAGCGCCTCGCCGGAGGGGCCATAGCCTTCCATCAGCCGGTCGGGAATATAGGCCCGCGCCTCGAGCCCAAGATCGCGCAGCAGGCGGATCAGCAGCGCGGCGGACGTGGCGCCATCGACGTCATAGTCGCCGAACACAGCAAGCGATTCGCCTGCCTGAACCGCATCCGCCAACCGCTCGGCCGCACGGTTCATGTCGCGGAAGATCGACGGATCGGGCATGAATGCGCGGATGCTGGGTGCGCGATGCTGCTCGAGCAGTTCGCGCGCGCAGCCACGCGCGAGCAGTAGCTGCGTGACCAGGTCGTCGGGCGCGAACCCGGGATCCCGCGCATCTGCCGCGAGTCCACGCCAGCGCCAGGGCTGGCCGGAGAGCGAGCGATCGATGTTGAGGGCGTGGGACATGAACGACCGGTAGCGCGCTGCGCCTGACAGGGGAATGGGGCTGGGGCCGATCACAGCCTGGGCACGGGATTCCCGTGCTTGGCGAGGCCTAGGACTCTCGGCCGGGCGAGGTGTAGGTGGGCACCGCGGTGCGGATCCAGGCGTTCTCGCGGAACCATTTGGTGATGATGTATTTGGTGCCCTCGAGCACCGCCATGCCTTCGTGGAGCGTGTCGTAGTTCGGGCTGCCGTCGGGGAGCATATTGTTCCACATCAGCAGCAGGCCCTTGCGCGGCGCGACTCGGATGCCGGCGCGGGGGAACCAGGTGGCGCCGCCCTCGTCGACTTCGTTGAGGTAGATCATCGCCGTCCAGGTGCGCTGACCGCCCTGATCGACCATGTCCTGCCAATAGGCCTCGGTCTCGTGGAAATAGTCGCAATGCGCGCGAAACTGCTGGCCGACGGCATAGCGTTGGCCCTGCATCGTCTCGCCATGTTCGGGCGGGATGCCGAGGAGATGCGCCAGCCGCTCGTCGATCGCGCGGATTTCAGGCGCCCAGCGGTCGAGATCGCAGCTGTCGCTGGTGCGGAAATCCGGATCGTCGTGCGTCGCGAGCAGAGTCGAGGGACGCCGGTTGGCGTCTATCCGCTCGACCAGCATGTCGCATTCGGCGTCGTTCAGATAATCGGGGAAATAATAGATTTGCGCCGCGTCGACCTTGGCCTTCTTGATGAAGGGATTGGCTTCGAGGCGGGCGGCGACGTCGCGGCCGATGCGCGCGCGGCTCATCGACTGGCTGCCGGTTTTTCTGCGGGTCGTCTGTGTCACGCCGCCACTGTGCAGTGCGAGCCGCCGATTGCAAGAGGCTAGCGCCGGCGCCGAAGACGCAAAAGGGCCCGGATGCGGCGAGCCGAAGCTCTTCCGCATCCGGGCCCCGTTCCGGCGCTTACCAGAAGATGCCGTATTCCACGTCGACCACGGTGCCGGTTCGGATATCGACCAGCAGCGCATCGTCGAAATAGCGAACCCAGCGATAGGGCCCATAGGCCGGCGGCAGGCGATAGTACCACGGATCATCGATCCAGTAGTTCGGTGCGAACAGCAGCGATCCGATCGTCAGGCCGATCGAGAAGCGATTATAGCCGTAATTGTAACCCCGCGGCGGATAGTAGCGCGGGAGGCGATAGATGTTGCGGTTGCGCGTACGATAATGGCGCCAGTCGTAGCGATGATCGTTGCGCCAGCGACGGTTCCAGTCGCGCCGGTCGTTCAGATCGTTGCGCCAGCGAACGTCGTCGCGCCAGTCGTTGTAGCGGCGTTGCGCCTGGCGCGTCAGCCGCTCGCGCTGGTTCCAGTCGCGGCGAGCGTCCTGTCGGTCCTCGCGACGATCCTGCCGATAGTCGCGACGGTCCTCCCGGCGATCCTGACGAAAGTCGCGTCGATCGCCGCGAGCCTCGCCGCGGTTCTCCTGACGATCCTGTCGGAAGTCGCGCCGCTCCTCGCGGCGTTCCTGACGTGCTTCGCGTTGATCCTGGCGGAAGTCGGGGCGCGCGGCCGGTCGCTGCTGCGGGAGCTCCGCCGCAGCCGGACGCTGGCGCTGCACGGGCGCGTTTTGCTGGCGCTGCTCGCGTGCCGCCTGGCGCCGTTCGCGGGCGGACTCACGAATCTGCTGGCGCTGCTCCCACTGCTGCTGCTGGCGCTCGCGCTGCTGGGCTTGCGCTGCCGGGGGGATCAGGGCGGTCGCGGCGATCAGCGTCGCCAATAGGGGCTTCATCATTGCAAATCTCCGCAGGACCGGCTCGGCGCCGGGCTTCGAGGTAGCATGCTGATAGGCCATGCGAGATGAGCGGTGGCTGAATTGCGCTGAAAGCGCGCGGCAAGCTTCATCGTTGCGCGTCGCCGAACCCCGGCCCTGGCGTGGCTTCGGCGCCGCCTTCGCCGCGTGCGATCCGCGCCGCCTGCAGGATTGCGTCGGTCAGCCGCGGATAGATGCCGCACCGGCACAGGTTTGGGATCGCGTCTGCAATCTCGTCGCGCGAGGGCGAACGGTTCGTCCGCAGCAGCGCGGCGGCGGCCATTACGATGCCGGGAATGCAATAGCCGCATTGCGGCACGCTCGCGGCGATCAGTGCCCGCTGCACCGGGTGGTCGCGGCCCTCGGATAGCCCTTCGATCGTGGTTACGAACGTCCCTTCGGCGGCGGCGATCGAGATCTGGCAGGCGAGGCGGGCCTGCCCGTCGATGTCGACGGTGCAGGCGCCGCATTCGCCGGTGCCGCACCCATATTTGGTGCCGGTGAGATTGGAGGCGTCGCGGAGTGCCCAGAGAAGCGGAGTCTCCGGATCCATCAGATATTCGACTGGGCTGCCGTTGACGGTGAAGCGAGTCATGACGCCGCTATTCCATCATCCGGTTAGTCGCGCCAGCTTGTGTCGATGCGATCGACCAGCCGCACCATCGCGGCGAAGTCGGCAGCGCCTTGCCCGCCGGGAATCTGCACTTTCGAAAGATCGCGCTGATGCACCGACACCACTTCGTCCGGGACGTGCAGCGGCTTGCCCATCGACAAGGTGGCGAGCTGGATCTCGCAGGCGCGCTGGAGCGCCCAATGCTTGATGAAGGCTTCGGGAAGCGTGCGGCCCATCACCAGGATGCCGTGATTGCGCAGGAACATGACGCGCTTGCCGCCGAGATTGGCGATCAACCGCTCGCCCTCTTCCGAGCGCACCGTCACGCCTTCGAAATCATGATAGGCGATCTGCCCCACGAAGTTGCAGGCGTAGAAGTTGGTCGGCTGAAGACCGCCTTCCAGCGCGCTCACCGCCATGCCCGCCGTGGTGTGGGTGTGCATGATGCAATGCGCGTCGGGCAGGTGCTTGTGGAACACGCTGTGCTGGGTGAAGCCCGCAGGGTTCACCGGATAGGGTGAGCCATCCAGCTTGTTGCCGTCGATATCGATCTTAACCAGGTTCGACGCCTTCACTTCGCTGAAGTGCAGGCCATAGGGATTGATCAGATAGGCGTTGTCCTCGCCCGGCACCTTCACCGTGATGTGGTTGTAGATCATCTCGGACCAGCCGAGCATGTCGAACACGCGGTAGCAGGCGGCGAGCTGCTGCCGCGCTTCCCATTCGGCGTCGGACATCTGCGGCTTTTCGGCGATCGCGGTGGCCATTTCCTGCTCCTCTCTTCTGTCTTGGCACACATATCGCACGGGTCGGCGCAGCCGCGCAAACGGCCGGAACGTCGAGCGATCTCATGCGGTTGGTTACCACCCAAGGAGGTTTTTCGATGAGCAGCAAGCATGACAAGACCGAGCCCCGCGAGCGGCATCGCGACGACTTGAAGGACAATCCCGGCATCGGCCAGTCGAAGGGCCTGTTCCGCAGCGGGGAAAGCCCGAACGAGATCGGCGGCGTGAGTACGGTCGAAGGCGATCGCGAAAATGATTCCAGCCTGGGCGGCGGCGCGCGCGCCGACGACCTTGGCCGCACGAACGAATAGGAGAGCAGGTATGAGCAACGGCGATCGAAGGCTTCACCAGGGCAGCTCACGGCATCTGGACGAGCAGCAGCGAAACCCGAGCGAACGCGAGGACGCCTATGCGCCCGAGGCCGATGCGATCGGCCGTGACGCAGGGCCGGAGCCCCGTGGCGCGACCGAGGATATCGAGAATGAAGGCAGCACGCGCGACCGCGACCAGAATAGTGCGCTGGGCGGTGATGTCGCCACGCGCTCCAGCACGGCGCCTACTCCCGAGGACGAGCGCGCCGGCTGATCCTGGCCGTACTCAGCGGAAGGCGTAGGGCACGGTCTCGCGCACGTCGGGATCGATCTCGATGATCGATGCGGCTGGCGGGAAAGCGCGCTGGTCGCAGTCGGTGCGCGGGCAGATGCGGCACGAGGTGCCGATCGGAGTGGCCGCGCCGCCGGTGCGCAGCGCATCGGCATAGACGAAATCGGCTGCGTGGCTTTCCTCGCAGCCGAGCGCAACCGCATAGCGCCGCGGCGGCCGGGAGAAGCTGCCGGAAGGCTTCACCAGCCCCTTCGCCATCGAGACATAGCGCGTCCCATCGGGCATCTCGGCAAGCTGCACGAGCACCCGATCGGGAATCGCGACCGCTTCGTGCACCACCCACAGTGGACAGGCGCCGCCGAAGCGGGCGAATTGCAGGCGCGTCGCCGAATGGCGCTTGGTGATGTTGCCCGCCATGTCGACTCGGCAGAAGAATACCGGCAGCCCGGCGGCGCCGGGGCGTTGCAGCGTCGAAAGGCGGTGGCACGCCTGTTCGAAGCTGACGCCGAACCGCTGGCGCAGCCGATCGATGTCGTGCCGCATTTCCTGCGCGGCCTGGCGAAATGCGCCGTACGGCATCAGCAGCGCGCCGGCGGCATAGTTGGCGAGACCCACCGATAGCAGCTCGCGGCCGGCAGTGCTGGCCAGCGCCGCGTGCTCGGCGACGGCGCGTATCTCGCTCGCGAGTTCGAGCCGCACGAGGAGCGTGGCGAGGCGGAAGCAGCGGCTTTCGGGCGGCAGCCCGGCGTTGAGGCGGAAGCTCCGCGCCTCCGGATCGAAGCGGCTGAGTTCGGCATGGTCAGCGCCTTCGCGTTCCAGCCGCACGCCGTGCGACTGGCGCAGCCGCTGCTCGAGCGCGCGTTCGAGCGGCAGATCGCCCAGCCGCGCGTGCAGCGCTTCGGCCGAACGATCGAGCGCATCGATATAATTGCCCTCGGCCTGAAACCAGTCGCGGACTTCCTCCCAGGGGAGCTGCGATCCTTCCTGCGCGCCGCTTTCGACGCGATCGTCGAGCACGCGCAGCTGCTCTTGTGAACGGCGATAGGCTTCGTGCACGGCGACCAGCCGGCGTGCGAGCTGCGGTTGCTGCTCGAGCGCGCGGCGCACCGCCTCTTCGCTCAGCCGATCGCGTGCCACGCTCACGTCGCTGCCCGCCTCCACCGCCGCGAGCAGCATCGGCAGCGCATCGTCGCTCGCCAGCCGCTCGAACGGGAATTCCCGTGCGAGCGCGAGCTGGACCGCCGCCGTCACCGGGCGATCGTTGTTCTCGATCTGCGATAGATAGCTGACCGAAATGCCCAACCGCCGCGCCAGCGCGGCCTGGCTGAGCCCGGTGCGGCGGCGCAGATCGCGCAAACGGTCTCCGGCGAAGATGCGGCGGCGGGGTTCCATCGGCGCTTCATATCTGCAAACCCTGCGGCTGCAACTTCGCAACATTGCAGTTGCGCGCCGCGCCCGTCCCTGTGAGGGAAGGGCGCAACATCGGGAGAACCCATGCTCGACATACTCGAAGCACTGGAGCAGCGTCGCGAGGCGGCGCGGATGGGCGGTGGCCAGAAGCGCATCGACGCCCAGCATGCGAAGGGAAAGCTCACCGCGCGCGAGCGGCTCGACGTGCTGCTCGACCCCGGCTCGTTCGAGGAGCTCGACATGTATGTCGAGCACAACTGCACCGATTTCGGCATGGAGGATCAGGTGATCCCCGGCGACGGCGTGGTCACCGGATCGGGCACGGTGAACGGCCGGCTGGTGTTCGTCTTCAGCCAGGATTTCACTGTCTTCGGCGGCTCGCTGTCGGAACGGCACGCGCAGAAGATCTGCAAGATCATGGATATGGCGCTGAAGGTCGGCGCACCGGTAATCGGCCTCAATGACAGCGGCGGCGCGCGCATCCAGGAGGGTGTCGCGAGCCTGGGCGGCTATGCCGAGGTGTTTCAGCGCAACGTGCTCGCATCGGGCGTGGTCCCGCAGCTGAGCCTCATCATGGGGCCGTGCGCGGGCGGCGCGGTGTACTCGCCGGCGATGACCGACTTCATCTTCATGGTGAAGGATTCGAGCTACATGTTCGTCACCGGGCCCGACGTGGTGAAGACGGTGACCAACGAAGTCGTGACGCAGGAGGAGCTGGGCGGCGCGATCACGCACACGACCAAGTCCTCGGTCGCCGACGTCGCGTTCGAGAATGATATCGAGGCCCTGCTCGCCGCGCGCGACTTCATCGATTTCCTGCCCGCGTCGAACCGCGAGGAAGTGCCCGAGCGGCCGTGCGACGATCCGTGGGATCGGCTCGAGCCGAGCCTCGACACGCTGATCCCGCCGAGCGCCAACCAACCCTATGACATGCACGAGCTGATCCGGAAGACGGTCGACGACGGCGACTTCTTCGAGCTGCAGCCGGCGCATGCGGGCAACATCCTGATCGGCTTCGGGCGGATCGAGGGACGCACGGTGGGCATCGTCGCGAACCAGCCGATGGTGCTGGCGGGCGTGCTCGACATCAATTCGTCGAAGAAGGCGGCGCGGTTCGTTCGCTTCTGCGACGCATTCGACATCCCGATCGTGACGTTCGTCGACGTGCCGGGCTTTTTGCCGGGCGTGGGGCAGGAGCATAACGGCATCATCAAGCACGGCGCGAAGCTGCTCTTCGCCTATGCCGAGGCAACGGTGCCCAAGATCACGGTGATCACGCGCAAGGCCTATGGCGGCGCGTATGACGTGATGGCGAGCAAGCACCTGCGCGGCGACTTGAACTATGCGTGGCCGACCGCCGAGATCGCTGTGATGGGAGCGAAGGGCGCGGTGGAGATCATCTTCCGCGGCCGCACGCCCGAGGAGATCGCCGAGAAGACCGCGGAATATGAGGCGCGCTTCGCCAACCCGTTCGTGGCGGCGAGCAAGGGCTTCATCGACGAAGTCATCATGCCGCATTCCACGCGGCGGCGGATCGCGCTGGGCTTGCGGAAGCTACGCGGGAAGCAGCTCGAGAACCCGTGGAAGAAGCATGACAATATTCCGCTTTAAACAGGAGCGGCAGCATGGATAGAGAGCCATTCGACAAGCAGGGGCGAGTCAATCGCTCTTTTGATGCGAAATATTCCTACCTCACCGGGTTGGACGTCGAAGCGGGCCTCTTCGATGAGAAGGACGTGGTATACTATTGGGACTGGATGGCGGGGTCCGCTGGACGCAAGGAAATAAATTTCCTGTGCGCTGAATGGGAAGACTTCATTTCGCAATGTAACCCATCGGCATTCGTCCGCAGTTGGGGAGCTGACTGCGCTGGTTGGCCCGGCGAAAGCGGCTTCAATTCCGCAGGACTTTTTGGACAGTTTCTTGCAGACTCTAGATTTTCTATCACTGACAGGTTTGAAGTCCTGTGCGAGATGGCCCGAGTGAAAGAAAATACATGGGCGCGAGAGATGATTGAAGGACTGGTCCGCAATCATCGGATTACCGATTGCGACACGGGTGATGCGCTAGAAGTCAGCTTTCTGACGCAGCACGAAATCACCGAAATCAAGGATAAGGTCTTAGAATATCTGTCTGAGAAAGACGGAAACGCATGAAACTCGGTCCCCTGAACCACGTTGGCGTCGCAACGCCCTCGATTGGGGCGGCAGTAGCCCGCTATCGCGACATCATGGGCGCCACCCGCATCGGCGAACCCTTCGACCTGCCCGCACAAGGCGTGCGCGTGTGCTTCGTCGACACGCCGAACAGCCAGATCGAGCTGCTCGAGCCGCTGGGCGAGAATTCGCCGATCGCGAAGTTTCTCGAGAAGAACCCGGCAGGCGGGCAGCATCATGTCTGTTTCGAAGTGCCCGACATCTACGCCGCCAAGGCCGAGATGGAGGCGAAGGGCGTGAAGGTGCTGGGCGAGCCGCGGATCGGCGCGCATGGCACGCCGGTGATCTTCCTGCACCCCAAGGACATGGGCGGGGTGCTGACCGAATTGATGGAGACGCCGAAGGGCGGGCACTAGACGCTCCGTTCGACCTGAGGAGCCGCTTTGCCAGGCTCAGCCCCTCCTCAGTACGAACGGTTCCGGTGTAGCGCGGGCGGGAGAGGGACGACTGAAATGACCGACTATGAAATGATCCTCACCGAACGGCGCGGCGACGTGCTCGGCATCACGCTCAACCGGCCCGAGCGGCTGAACGCCGCGCCGCCGCAGATGTTCGACGAAATCCGCGATGCGCTCGATGCGCTCGGCGATGCCCGCGCGGTGCTGTTGCTCGGTGCTGGACGCGGCTTCTGCTCCGGCGCCGACGTCAGCGCGAGCGCGGCGCGCGACGGCGAGCCCGGCGATGCGACGTACAAAGCGCTTTCCGACCATTATCACCCGACGATCCAGGCGATCGCCGATCTTCCGGTGCCGGTGGTGAGCGCGGTACAGGGCGCCGCAGCCGGGATCGGGTGCAGCCTGGCGCTGGCGGCGGATTTCTGTATCGCGGGCGAAAGCGCCTATTTCCTGCAGGCGTTCGTCAACATCGGGCTGGTGGCGGACGGCGGCGCGAGCTGGATGCTGCCTCGGCTGATCGGCCGTGGCCGCGCGATGGAGATGCTGCTGCTGGGCGAGCGGATCAAGGCGGAGCGGGCGCTCGAATGGGGGCTCGCCTATCGCCTGGTCCCCAACGACGTGCTCGAGAACGAGGCGTGGATGTTCGCCGACCGGCTGGCGCGCGGTCCCACCGTCGCGATGGGACTGATGCGCCAGCAGGTCGCCTATGGCATGAGCCACAGCCTCGCCGAGACGATGGAGCGCGAGGCCGAGAACCAGCGCGCCGCGCGGCGGACCGCGGACGCGACCGAGGGCGGGGCCGCCTTCCTTCAGAAGCGCGATGCGGAATTCAAGGGTGCGTGATTCCCGCTGAGCGGCGTGGATGCACCCGGACGTGCGAAAGAGTAGAGATTGCGAATGGCTGACAAACCCACGCTCGACGACTGGAAGGCGCTTGCCGCCAAGGAAGTGAAGGGGCGCGACCTGGGGTGGGAGACGCCCGAGGGCATCGCGGTGAAGCCGCTCTACACCGCGCAGGATGCCGCCGATCCTGGCCTGCCGGGCTTCGCCCCCTATACGCGCGGCGTGAAGGCCAGCATGTATGCGGGGCGCCCCTGGACGATCCGCCAATATGCCGGTTTCTCCACTGCCGAGGAATCGAACGCCTTCTATCGCCGCAATCTCGCCGCGGGGCAGAAGGGGCTTTCGGTCGCGTTCGATCTGGCGACGCATCGCGGATACGACAGCGATCACCCGCGCGTGACGGGCGACGTCGGCAAGGCTGGCGTGGCGATCGACACGCTCGAGGACATGAAGATCCTGTTCGACGGCATTCCGCTCGATACCATGTCGGTCAGCATGACGATGAACGGCGCGGTGCTGCCGTGCCTGGCCTTCTATATCGTCGCGGCGGAAGAGCAGGGCGTATCGCAGGACCAGCTCTCGGGGACGATCCAGAACGACATCCTCAAGGAGTTCATGGTCCGCAATACCTATATCTATCCGCCCGAGCCCTCGATGCGGATCGTGGCGGACATCATCGCCTACACCTCCGAAAACATGCCACGATTCAATTCGATCTCGATCAGCGGCTATCACATGCACGAGGCCGGGGCGACGGCTGTGCAGGAGCTGGCGTTCACGCTGGCGGACGGCATGGCCTATGTCCGCGCGGCGCTCGATCGCGGGCTGGATATTGACGCTTTTGCAGGGCGTTTGAGCTTCTTCTTCGGCATCGGCATGAACTTCTTCATGGAAGTCGCCAAGCTGCGCGCCGCGCGCACGCTGTGGAGCCGGATCATCGCCGATTTCGGCGGCAATGCGCGCAGCCAGATGCTGCGCACGCACTGCCAGACGAGCGGCGTCTCGCTGACCGAGCAGGACCCCTACAACAACGTCATCCGCACCACGATCGAGGCGATGGCGGCGACGTTCGGGGGCACGCAGAGCCTGCACACCAATGCGCTGGACGAAGCGGTCGCGCTGCCCACCGATTTCTCCGCCCGGATCGCGCGCAACACGCAGCTGATCCTCCAGGAAGAAACGGGGATGACGAACGTCGTCGATCCGCTGGGCGGCAGCTATTATGTCGAGGCGCTGACCAAGGAGCTCGCGGACAAGGCCTGGGCGCTGATCGAGGAAGTCGAAGCCGCCGGCGGGATGACCGACGCGGTCGCGAAGGGGATCCCCAAGGAGCATATCGAGCGCGCCGCGGCGGCGCGGCAGGCGCGGATCGACCGGGGCGAGGACGTGATCGTCGGCGTGAACAAATATCGCCCGGCGCAGGCCGACGAGATCGACATCCTCGACATCGACAATGCCAAGGTGCGCGCCGACCAGATTCGCCGGATCGAGCGCGTCCGCGCCGAGCGTGACGAGAAGGCGGCGCAGGCCGCGCTGGGCGCACTGCGGCAGGGGGCGGCGGGCGACGCCAATCTCCTCGGCCTGTGCGTCGAGGCGGCGCGCGCGCGCTGCACGCTCGGCGAAATGTCGGCGGCGATGGAGGCGGTGTTCGATCGGCATGGGGTGAGCGTCACCCCGATCCGCGGCGTCTATGGCCCGGCCCATGCCGAGGATGCGGGCTGGGCGCGCGCCGAGGAAGGCGTGGCCGCGCTCGAACGGCGACTTGGCCGCCGCCCGCGCATCCTGGTCGCCAAGATGGGGCAGGACGGGCATGATCGCGGCGCGAACGTGGTCGCATCGGCGTTCGCCGATCTGGGCTTCGATGTCGTCTCGGGGCCGCTGTTCCAGACGCCCGAGGAAGCCGCGCGGCTCGCGATCGAGCGCGAGGTCGACGTGGTCGGCGCATCGAGCCTGGCGGCAGGGCACAAGACGCTGGTCCCCGAGCTGATCCGGCGGCTGCGGGAGGCGGGGCGGCCCGACATCAAGGTGGTCGCCGGGGGCGTGATCCCGTCGCAGGAGTACGAGTTCCTGCGCGAGGCGGGGGTGCAGGCGATCTTCGGGCCCGGCACGAATCTGGTGACCGCCGCGGCCGAGGTGCTCAAGCTGCTGGGCCACAACATGCCACCTGCCGAGGAGGCCGCCGAATGAGCGACGAGGAAACCGTCACCCCAGCGAAGCTGGTCGATCCGGGTCCTGACACGGACATCCTGCTGTATGACTATTCCAAGTTCCTGCTGACGACGACGCTGCTCGCCTTCGGTGGCGTGCTGACGCTGTCGGGCAGTGACAAGGCGGAGGCGATCAAGCCGGCGACCCTCGTCGTGGTGCTGGTATCGCTGGCGATCAGCGGCTTTTCCTCGATTTCGGCGATCGCCGAAGTCATTACCGCGCGCCGCAAGGAAACGCCGCTGCCCCGGCGTGCCTGGTGGATGCACACCGCTGCGGTGGCGGGGCTCGGCGCCGGCGTCGGCGCCTTTTCGTTTATCTGGTTGGGAGTATTGTTTTGACGCCGCGTACCGACTGGACCCGCGAGGAAATCGCCGCACTGTTCGACCTGCCGTTCACCGAGCTGCTGTTCCGCGCGTCCGAGGTGCATCGTGCGCATCACGCGGCGGACGAGGTTCAGCTGTGTACGCTGCTGTCGATCAAGACGGGCGGCTGTCCGGAGGATTGCGGCTATTGCTCGCAGAGCGTGCATGCCGACAGCGGCGTGAAGGCGACCAAGCTCATGGACCCGCGCGAAGTGCTCCAGCGCGCGGCGCAGGCGAAGGACAATGGCTCGCAGCGCTTCTGCATGGGCGCGGCGTGGCGCAATCCCAAGGACCGCGACATGCCCGCGATCGTCGAGATCGTCAGCGGCGTGCGCGCGATGGGAATGGAAACCTGCATGACGCTCGGCATGCTGACGCCCAAGCAGGCGGCGATGCTGAAGGATGCGGGGCTCGACTATTACAACCACAATATCGACACCGCGCCCGAGAATTACGCGAACGTCATCTCGACGCGCAGCTTCGAGGAGCGCGTCGAAACGCTGGACAATGTCCGCAACGCCGGCATCAACGTCTGCTCGGGCGGGATCGTCGGCATGGGCGAGCAGCGCGGCGACCGCGTCGGTTTCCTCCATGCGCTGGCGACGCTGGAGCGGCATCCCGAAAGCGTGCCGATCAACGCGCTGGTGCCGGTGAAGGGCACCGTACTGGGCGACATGCTGGCCGACACGCCGCTCGCGAAGATCGACGACATCGAATTCGTGCGGACGGTGGCGGTGGCGCGCATCACCATGCCGATGAGCATGGTGCGCCTTTCCGCTGGCCGCGAGAGCATGAGCGAGGCGACGCAGGCTTTGTGCTTCCTGGCGGGCGCGAACAGCATCTTCACCGGCGACAAGCTGCTCACCGCAGCGAACGCGGGCGATGACGCCGATAGCGCGATGCTGGCGAAGCTGGGGTTGAAGCCGATGACCGGCGAAGAGCCGATGCGGGCGTGCCGGATGGAAGCCGCTGCGGAATGAGGATGCGCGGGCTTTTCGTTCTGGCGGCAGCGGTGGCGGCGACGCCCGCCGCTGCGCAGGATGCGACGGCTGGCCAGCAAATCGGCTTCGGGACCAGCTATCGGCTCACCTCGACGGCGATGGATGCCGAGCGGACGGTGAACGTCTGGGCGCCGCCCGGATGCGATGCCGAAAGCGCCTGCCCGGCGCTGTACGTTATCGACGGCGGGCTGGCGCAGGACTGGTATCATATCGCCGGCCTCTCGCATCTCGGCGGCCTCTCCGGCATGTACCCGGCGATGGTCGTCGTCGGGATCGAGACCGGAGACCGGGTGAACGAGCTTGCGCCTACGGCCAGCGATCCGGAGATACTGGCGGAGTATCCGACCGCAGGCCAAGCCGAGCGGTTCCGCCGCCACCTCGCCGACGAAGTGATCCCTTTCGTCGAGGCGCGCTACAGTCTGACCGGCGAGCGCGCGGTGATCGGGGAGTCGCTCGCGGGACTCTTCATCGTCGACACCTTTCTGACGCAGCCGGATCTGTTCGACAGCTATCTCGCGATCAGCCCCAGCCTGTGGTGGGATCGCGTGGCGGTCGGCCGCACCGCAGGGGCCGCGCTCGACGCGCAGGACGGCGCCGAGCGGCGGCTTTACCTCACCGTCGCCGACAAAGGCGGGCTGCACCAGCTCGGCATGGACCTGCTGGTCGCCGCGCTTCGGCAGCGGGCACCGGAGGGATTGCGCTGGACCTATGTGCCGCGGCCCGATGAAGCGCATTCGACCATCTACCATGGCGCGGCACTCGACGCGCTGCGATGGGCCTATGCCGACCCGACCGAAGGAGAAGCGGAATGACGGCCTGGCTATTGCTGACGCTCGCTGTGGCCCTGCAGGATGCGCCGTCGCGCGACTGTTCCGATCCGCAGACCCAGAGCGCGATGACCGCCTGCGCCGGCGCGGAGTTCGAGCAGGCCGACGTCGCGCTGAACGCGCAATGGAACGAGACGCTCGCCGCGATGCGCGCGCGCGATGCGGACGGACATGGGACTTCGGCCGGCGACGGGCCGGGCTATGCCGATGCGCTGATCGCGGCGCAGCGGGCGTGGCTCCGCTTCCGCGACACGCACTGCCGGACCGAAGGCTATGTCGCGCGCGCAGGATCGATGCAGCCGATGCTGGTCGCCAGTTGCAAGGCGACGCTGACGCGCACGCGCACCCGGCAGCTGCGCGAACTGCTCCACTCGATGACGATGTGAAGGCGAATTGATGTTCAAGAAAATCCTGGTCGCCAATCGCGGCGAAATCGCGTGCCGCGTCATGCGGACCGCAAAGCGCATGGGGATCGCCACCGTCGCGGTCTATTCGGATGCCGATGCGCGCGCTCCGCACGTCCAGATGGCCGATGAGGCAGTGCGGCTCGGCCCGCCGCCCGCGAGCGAGAGCTATCTGCTCGCCGACAAGATTCTTGAGGCCGCGAAGGCGACCGGCGCCGATGCGATCCACCCCGGCTATGGCTTCCTGTCGGAGCGCGAGAGCTTCGCCAAGGCATGCGCTGATGCCGGCGTGGCGTTCATCGGCCCGCCGCCGAACGCCATCGCGGCGATGGGCGACAAGATCGAATCGAAGAAGCTCGCCAAGGAAGCGGGGGTGAACGTCGTCCCGGGTTTCCTGGGCGAGATCGCCGATACCGACGCGGCGGTGAAGATCGCGGGGGACATCGGCTATCCGGTGATGATGAAGGCCTCGGCGGGCGGCGGCGGCAAGGGGATGCGGCTCGCCTGGTCCGAACAGGATGTCCGCGACGGGTTCGAGGCGACCAAGCGCGAAGGGCTGGCGAGCTTCGGCGACGATCGCGTCTTCATCGAGAAGTTCATCGAGAGCCCCCGGCATATCGAGATCCAGGTGCTCGGCGACCAGCACGGCAACATTGTCTATCTGGGCGAGCGCGAATGCTCGATACAGCGCCGCCACCAGAAGGTCGTCGAGGAAGCGCCGTCGCCCTTCGTCACGCCTGACATGCGCAAGGCGATGGGCGAGCAGGCGGTCGCGCTCGCCCGCGCCGTCGGCTACTACAGCGCCGGCACGGTCGAGCTGATCGTCTCGGGCGCCGATACGACGGGCGAGAGCTTCTACTTCCTCGAGATGAACACGCGGCTCCAGGTGGAGCATCCGGTGACCGAAGCCGTGACCGGGCTCGATCTCGTCGAGCAGATGATCCGTGTCGCGGCGGGCGAGAAGCTGGCGTTCGGGCAGGAAGACGTGCGGCTGAATGGCTGGGCGATCGAGAACCGCGTCTATGCCGAGGATCCGTATCGCGGCTTCCTGCCGTCGACCGGTCGGCTGGTCCGCTATCTGCCGCCTGCGTCCCGCGAGACTGACTATAGCCACCCGTTCGTCCCGAGCGAAGCCGAGGCACGTGCCGCGGACGGTGCGGATAGTGTCTCGACTTCGAACGCGCCGGGAAGCCGCGGTGGCGGATATACCCGCGTCGATGATGGCGTGGTCGAAGGTTCGGAAATCTCGATGTTCTACGATCCGATGATCGCCAAGCTCGTCACCTGGGCGCCGACGCGCGACGAAGCGGCCGAACGGCAGGTCGCTGCGCTCGACCGGTTCCGCATCGAGGGCATCGGCCACAATGTCGATTTCCTGTCGGCGATCATGCAGCACCCGCGCTTTCGCGAGGGGGCGCTGACCACCGGCTTCATCGCCGAAGAGTATCCCGAGGGATTCCAGGGCGCGCCGACGGACGCGACGCTGCGGCGCAAGCTTGCCGCGCTGGCGACGGTAATCGATCTGGCGCGGGCCGAACGCGACGCCAGGATCTCGGGCCAGCTGACCGATCATCCACCTCTGTCGCCCGATCGTGTCGTGACCGTCGATGGCGATCGTTTCGAGCTCTCGATCGACGGCTATGACGGCGGCCTTCTGGTCAACTATGACGAGGATGAGCCGCCGCTCGATGTTGTGGGACACTGGCGCCCGGGCGAGCCGCTGTTCGCGGCGAGAGTCGACGACGAACCGATCACGGTCGGAGTCGCCCGGACCCGCAGTGGCTGGCGGCTGACCGCGCATGGCGCCTCCCATAGCGTCGAGGTGCTGCCGCCGCATGTCGCGCGCTACCGGCGACACATGATCGAGAAGGTGCCGCCGGACATGAGCAAGTTCCTGCTCTGTCCGATGCCGGGGTTGCTGACGACGCTGCACGTCGGCCCGGGCGACACGGTGGAAGCGGGGCAGCCGCTCGCAGTCGTAGAGGCGATGAAGATGGAGAACATCCTGCGCGCCGAGCGGGCCGGAACCGTAAAGGCGGCGAATTTCGCGCCCGGCGACAGCCTGGCCGTCGATGCGGCGATCCTCGAGTTCGAGTGATCGCCCGCCGTTCCATGCCGCCTGTGTAACGATCCTCTCCGGTACAATACGCAGGCGGAGTTTGCGCTGGATCAACTCTGCGCAACGACCGTGGGCGTAGCCCGGCCTCCTGAACAACAGGAGGCACAACATGCGTTCCGCTCTACTTCTCGCAGCATTGGCCGGCAGTGCCATTGCGGTCCCCGCGCAGGCGCAGACCGCCCGTGAAGGGGGCGACTGGCTCGTCCGACTCCGCGGCATTCTCGTCTCGCCGACCGAAGACTCCGGGCCCGTCACGCCCGGCTTCCCCGGCAGCGAGGTCGGCGTCAGCGACAGCTTCATGCCCGAAGTCGATTTCACCTATATGGCGACTCCGAACCTGGGTTTCGAATTGATCCTCGCCACCACCAATCATGAGGTGACGGGTCGGGGGTCGCTCGAGCCGGTGGGCGAGCTCGCCGATACCTGGGTGCTGCCGCCGACGCTGACGATGCAATACCACTTCCTGCCCGAGGGACGTGTGCATCCCTATCTCGGCGCGGGCGTGAACTACACGATCTTCTATTCCCCCAATGCCAGCGACGCGCTCGAAGGCGCGATCGGTGCCACCTCGATCGAGATGGACGACAGCTTCGGCTATGCGCTTCAGGCCGGGATCGACTTCGATATTTCCGACACCGTGTTCGTGAATGCGGACGTGAAATATATCGACATCGACACCACCGCGACGTTGCGCACCGGCGCCGCCGTGAACACGGTGGACGTGAGCATCGATCCGGTCGTCGCCGCGATCGGCCTCGGTATCCGCTTCTGATCGAACGGGGAGGGCGCCTGCCGGCGCTCTCCCTCCGTTCCTCCGTGCGACAGCTGGAGATTGGCGCTAGCAGCCGGACCGGGAATTGCCCCGGCCGGCCATTTTTGTGCCTGAGCGCGATCGCCGAGCGGAGCTGCGGTGTAAAACCGCCTGCCGGTCGACGCCGGGAGCCCGCCGTGGGCGAGTCAGCGGCCCGGCTTGCCACCCCTCCGTTCGCAGACCATCGCATGGCAGGCGACCGCACAGGGCCCCTCGCGTCGCGGGTGCGGCTTGCCGGGGTTCAGCGGGATCTCGATGCTGCCGATGCCGCCGCAGATCGCGACCGAGAACGAGTCGGCCGGTTGCGCTGGGGCGGGCGGCGCCGCGAGCGCGAGCGGTGGCAGCAGGAGCAACAGCCGCCGGTTCATCGCGGAGGTTCCTCGCCCTCGTCCTCGTCGATCAGGATGCGCATTCCCGCGCCGTCGAGATCGTCATACTGCCCCGAATTCAGCGACCAGAGAAAGGCGACCAGGCCGCCGAGGCCGAGCAGCAGCGCGGCGGGGATGAGGAAGGCGAGGCCGTTCATCGCGCCGATCCCCGCAGGCGCAGCGAATTGGCGACGACGATCAGTGACGACCCGGACATCGCCAGCGCGGCGATAAGCGGAGTCACCTGCCCGGCGATCGCCAGCGGCACGGCGAACACGTTGTAGGCGATCGCCAGCGCGAAATTCTGCCGGACGACCCGCAGCGTTCGGCGCGCGGCGCGCACGGCGACCGGCACGGGCTCGAGACCGTCTCCGAGGAAGACGAGATCGGCCGCGGTCTGGCCGACGTCGCTCGCCGAGGCGGGGGCCATCGATACGTGTCCGGCGGCGAGCGCGGGGCCGTCGTTAAGGCCATCGCCGACCATCAGCACGTGTTGGCCCTCGCTGCGGAGCGCTTCGATCCGTTCGAGCTTGGCGTCCGGCGTCAGCTGCGCCGCAGCGGGAATCCCGAGTTCCCGGGCGACCGAATTGACCGCTTCGGCGCGATCACCCGACAGGATAGCGGAATCGATCCCGATCCCCCGCAGCTCGGCCAGCGCCTGCGCGGCGCCGGGGCGAAGCGCGTCGGCGAAGCGCAACAGGCGCGGCGGCGCATCGCCCAGGCGGAAAGCAGTGGCGAGGCTCGCCTCGGGCGCGGCGACGCCGACCCAGTCCGGAGCCCCGAGCCGGACGCGCCGTCCGTCGCCGAGCACTGCCTCGATGCCGCGCCCGGGCAGCTCGTGCAGCTCCAAAACATCGGCGGCACGCACGCCGTCGGCTTCGAGCGCCTGCGCAAGCGCACGGGCGAGGGGGTGGCGGCTCGCGCGAGCGAGTGCGAGCGCGACCGGTGCCTCCGCGGAATCGAGCGCCAGCGGCCGCTGCGCAGCGGGACGACCGAGCGTGAGCGTCCCGGTCTTGTCGAAGCGCGCCGTATTGGCCTCGGCGAGCCGCTCGATCGCCGAACCGTCCTTCACCAGGATGCCGCGCCGCATCAGCGCGCCGGCGGCGACAACCTGCGCCGCGGGGACCGCCAGACCGAGCGCGCAAGGGCAGGTGATGATGAGCACGGCGACTGCGATCAGCAGCGCGTCGTGCCAGCCGGCGCCTGCCAGCATCCAGCCCAGGAACGAAAGCGCCGCCAGCGCATGGACGGCAGGCGCATAGAAGCGCGCGGCCCGATCGGCGATGCGAACGTAGCGCGATCGGCTCTGCCCCGCCGCATCCATCATCCGGGCGATTTCGGCGATCGTGGTGAGTTCGCCCGCGGCAGTGACGCGCACCGTGATCGGCGCGTCGAGATTGAGCGTGCCTGCAACCGCGCGGGCGCCGGGCGCCACCGGCTCGGGGCGGCTCTCGCCGGTGATGAGCGAGAGGTCGAGGCTGCTGCTGCCGCTTTCGACCACGCCGTCCCCCGCGAGCCGTTCGCCCGCCGCGACGATCAGCCGCATGCCCGGCTCGATCGCGTCGGCCTTCAGCCAGGCAGTGCCGCCGTCGGGCAGGATCACCGTGCCGCCGGGTGCGGTCTGGCGCAGCAGCGTTTCGACGCCGGTGCGCGCGCGATCGCGCATCACGCTGTCGAGGAAACGCCCGCACAGCAGGAAGAACAGCAGCATGATCGCGCTGTCGAAATAGGCGTGCGCGCCGCCGGTGGCGGTCTCGAACAGGCTGAGCGCAGTGGCCAGCACCACGCCGATCGAGATCGGCACGTCCATATTGGTGCGCCCGCGCTTGAGCGCGGCCCATGCCGAGCGGAAAAAGGGCTGCCCCGCATAGGCGATGGCGGGCATGGCGATCAGCGCGGAGAGCCAGTGGAACAGCTCGCGCGTCTCACCCTCGGCCCCCGACCAGACCGAGACCGACAGCAGCATAACGTTCATCGCCGCGAAGCCGGCGACGGCGAGCGCCCGCACGAGGCCGCGCGTCTCGCCGAGCTGTGCCGGCGCCGCGGCGCCGATCGGCTCGGCGTCGAAGCCGATGCGCGCGAGCGCCTCGCGCAGCGCGCCCGCGTCGATGCTGCCGTCGTGATTGACGAGCACGCGCTTGCTGGTGACGTTCACGCGCGCCGAGCGGACGCCGGGCAGCGGCGTCAGCTCGCGCTCGATCTTCGCAATGCAGCTCGCGCAGCGGATGCCAGGAACGCTGAAGGCGCTATAGGCTTCGGCAGTGGTCACGCCGTCACTTCCTCGACGAAGGCGGCGCGATCGGGCCCGCGCTCGACGCCGAGACGCAGGCGCCAGCGCCCTACGGGCAGGCGGGTGTTGGCGACGTAGCGCCCCGGCTCGGCCTCGTGGAAGGTGAGCTGCACTTCGGGAAGTCGGCCCAGCGGATGCGTGGCCGTCGCGCGCATCGTCGCGCCCGCGAGAGGTCCCGCGGCATCGGCCATGACGACGAGCCGCCGGTCGATCACCTGCACCCGGGTCGACCAGCCGAGCCGTTCCTGCGCGCGCGCATCGGCCAGCCAGCCGTTGAACTTCTGGCTGGCGACATAGCTGTTCTTCACCACCACGCCGCCGAACGTCCGCGTCGCGAACGTCGCCATCGTGACGTTGACCGCGATGATGACGCCGAAGAAGCCGATCATCGCCGCCAGCATGTGCCAGCCCGTAAAGCGTCGCAGCATCAGTTTTCTCCCGGCCGGTCGAAGCGGACGCTGTCGATGTCCTCTGCCGGCATTCCGTCGAGGCTGGTCAGGCGGAAGCGGAATTCGGCGGGCGCTTCGCCTTGGCGCGGCGCGCGAACGTAGATGCGCCGCCGTTCGACCTGATCGGGCCCCACTTCGATTTCGAGCGCTGCCGCGGCGCTGTCGTCGCTGCCCAGCGAATCCCACATCACCGCGCCGGGCAGCCCTTCGATCGAGACCCGGACCGGGCGGGGCCGCGTCTCCATGTTGCGGATCTTGACCGTATAGGCGTTGCGCACCTCGCCGCCCGAGAGCTGGACGTAGAGCGGATTGCGCTCCTGCCCCACCGAAAGGTCGAGCCGAGTGCGCTGGCCGAGCATGAACAACATGCCGAGGCCCACTGCCGCCCAAAGGCCGAAATAGAGGAAGGTGCGCGAACGGAAGATCGTGCGGCGGACCGGAACCGGCGCGGCGCCCTTGCGCTCCGCGTCGCAATCCTCGAGCGTCGCATAGTCGATCAGCCCGCGCGGACGATCGACCTTCGACATCATCTCGTCGCAGGCATCGATGCACAGCGCGCAGGTGATGCAGCCGATCTGCGGCCCCTCGCGGATGTCGATTCCGGTCGGGCACACCGCGACACAGGCGTTGCAGTCGATGCAGTCGCCGACCGGATCGTCGCTCTGGCGCTTGGTCCCGCGGCTGCGCGGTTCGCCGCGCCAGTCCTTGTAGGTGACGATCAGCGAACGCTCGTCAAGCATCGCCGACTGGATGCGCGGCCAGGGGCACATGTAGATGCACACCTGCTCGCGCATCCACCCGCCCAGCCAATAGGTGGTGAAGGTGAGCACGCCGATCGTCAGATAGGCGACGGTCGCGGCGTCGCCGGCAACGAGGTCACGTGCGAGCGTCGGCGCGTCGGCGAAGTAGAAGACCCAGGCGCCGCCCGTGAGGACCGCGACGATCAGGAAGGCGGCGTGCTTGGTGACTCGCTTGAAGATCTTCTTCGGCCCGAGCGGCGCCTTCTTGAGACGCAGCTGGGCGTTGCGGTCGCCGTCGATGAACCGCTCGATATGGAGATAGAGGTCGGTCCAGACCGTCTGGGGGCAGGCATAGCCGCACCAGGCGCGGCCGACAGTGGAGGTCAGCAGGAACAGCCCGACACCCGCCATCACCAGCAGGCCCGCGACATAATAGAATTCGTGCGGCCAGATCTCGATCGAGAAGAAGTAGAAGCGCCGGTTGGCGAGATCGACCAGCACCGCCTGATCCGGCGCATAGGGCCCGCGGTCCCAGCGCAGCCACGGCGTGATGTAGTAGATCGCGAGCGTCACGCCCATGATCGCCCACTTCAGCCGCCGGTAGAAGCCGTCGACCGCACGCGGAAAGATGTCGGCACGGCGGGCGTAGAGCCCGCCGCCCTTCTGTGCCTTGCCGGTGCGGTCGGAATGCGTCGACATTATTCGGCTTCCGTTTCCCCGGCGACGGGCGCGTCGGGAGAGGTGACCGGATCGCCCACATTGGCGGACTGCTCGCCGCCGCCCAGCGAGTGGACATAGGCCGCGAGCATCTTGATCGTGACCGGATCGAGGCGGCCGTCCCACGCCGGCATCATGCCGCGGCGCGAGTTGGTGACCGTCTCGTTCAGCGTGGCCCGGTCGCCGCCGTAGAGCCAGATCGGATCGGTGAGGTTGGGCGCCCCGAACGCGCGCGAGCCGGTGCCGTTCGCGCCATGGCAGGCGGCGCAGTTGTTCGCGAAAATCGTTGCGCCGCGCTGGGCCGACTGGCTCGGCTGCTCCTGATGCGAGATCACGCGGACATAGGAGACGACGTCCTCGATCTCTTCCGAGCTCAGCATCCCGTCGCGGCCGAACGCCGGCATCAGCGACATGCGCGTATCCTCGTCACCCGGCTGACGGATGCCGTGCGCGATCGTGTAGTGGATCGCGCTGAGATCGCCGCCCCATAGCCACTCGTCGTCGTTGAGGTTGGGATAGCCCTTGCTGCCCGCCGCCCCCGAACCGTGGCACTGGACGCAGTTCACGCGGAAGGCGGCGGCGCCACCGGCGATCGCGGCGCGCATCAGCGGCGATTCCGGATCGAGCCGCTCGATCGGAATGCGCGCGAGCTCCTCGGTCACCGAGGCGCGCTCGGCCTCGGCAGCCGCTACGTCCTTTTCGAGCTGGCCGCGGCTCGACCAGTTGAGCACGCCCGCGGTCGCGCGGTCGAGCAGCGGAATGGCCGGATAGGCGATGCAATAGCCGATCGCGAAGATGATGGTGGCATAGAAGGTCCACAGCCACCAGCGGGGCAGCGGCGTGTTGAGCTCCTGGATGCCGTCCCACTCGTGGCCCTTGAACTCGGTGCCGGTGGCGGCGTCGATCTGCTTGTCTTCGTGGTCGGTGCTCATTGACCGGGTTCCTCGTCGCGGAGCGGGATGGTGCGGGCCTCTTCCATGTGCGCGCGGGCGGAGGGCCGCAGCGCGCGCCAGACGGCGAAGAGGAACACGCCGAACAGGAACAGCAGTCCCCAGCTGTCGGCGAAGTGGCGCAGCGTGTCGTAGGTGCTCATTGGGTCACCACCTCCTGCGCCTCGACGGCATCGGTATCGACCAGCGTGCCGAGCATCTGGAGATAGGCGACGACGGCATCCATCTCGGTCACCTGATCGGGGTTGCCGTCGAAATCGCGGACCTGCGCCTTGGGATAGCGCTGCAGGAAATCCTCGGCGTCGGCGTCGTTCGTCGCCTGAAGGATCAGGTCGGCTTCGGCCTGGGCGATGTCTTCGTCGCTATAGGGAACGCCGACGGCGCGCAGCGCACGCAGATTGGCGTCGATCCCTTCGACTCGCAGCCGGCGCTCGCCGAGGAAGGCATAGCCGGGCATGATCGATTCGGGCACCACCGAGCGCGGATCGATCAGATGCTGGACGTGCCATTCGTCCGAATAGCGGCCGCCGACGCGCGCGAGATCCGGCCCGGTGCGCTTCGATCCCCATTGGAACGGGTGATCGTACATGCTTTCCGCAGCCAGGCTGTAATGGCCGTAGCGCTCCACTTCGTCGCGGAACGGACGGATCATCTGACTGTGGCAGTTGTAGCAGCCTTCGCGGATGTAGATGTCGCGACCCGCCTGTTCGAGCGGAGTGTAGGGGCGTATCCCCTCCACCTTCGCGACGGTCGAGCGGATCCAGAAGAGCGGGGCGATTTCGACGATCCCGCCGATCGCCACGGTGATGAGGGCGAGCACGAGCAGCAGCGTGACGTTGCGCTCGATGCGGCCGTGGTCGAGGAGCTTTGCCATTGATCTATCGTCCTTATTCGGCGGCCAGCATCTTGGGCTTGGTGGCGGGCGGCGCCCCGGCGGGAAGCGGCTTGTCCGCGGCCGGATCATAGTGCGCGTCGGTGAGCGGCTTTTCGTCGCGGAGCTTGCCGCGCACGGTCATCCAGACGTTGTAGACCATGAACAGGGCGCCCAGCAGGTAGAGCCCGCCGCCCGCGGCGCGGATCAGATAATAGGGCTGCATCGCGACGACGACTTCGGCGAAGCTGTAGACCAGATAGCCGTCGGGCCCGTATTCGCGCCACATCAGCCCCTGCATGATGCCGGCCACCCACATCGAGGAGGCGTAGAGCACGATGCCCAGCGTCGCCGCCCAGAAGTGCCAGTTGACCATGCGCAGCGAGTAGAGCCGTTCGCGGTTCCACAGGCGCGGGACCATGAAATAGACCGCGGCGAAGGTGATCATTCCGTTCCAGCCGAGTGCGCCCGAATGGACATGGCCGATCGTCCAGTCGGTGTAGTGGCTGAGCGAGTTGACGCTCTTGATCGACATCAGCGGGCCTTCGAAGGTCGCCATGCCGTAGAAGGCGAGCGCGAGCACCATCATGCGGATGATCGGATCGGTGCGGATCTTGTCCCACGCGCCCTGGAGCGTCATCAGGCCGTTGATCATGCCGCCCCAGCTCGGCATCCACAGCATGACCGAGAAGACCATGCCCAGCGTCTGCGCCCAGTCGGGCAGCGCGGTATAGTGAAGGTGGTGCGGACCCGCCCAGATGTAGAGGAAGATCAGCGACCAGAAGTGGATGATCGACAGCCGGTAGCTGTAGATCGGACGCTCGGCCTGCTTGGGCACGAAATAGTACATCATGCCCAGGAAGCCGGCGGTCAGGAAGAAGCCGACGGCGTTGTGGCCGTACCACCATTGGGTCAGCGCATCCTGCACGCCCGAGAAGGCGGAATAGCTCTTCGTGCCGAGGAAGCTGACCGGGACCGCCAGATTGTTGACGACGTGAAGCATCGCCACGGTGACGATGAACCCGAGATAGAACCAGTTGGCGACGTAGATGTGCGGCTCGTGGCGCTTCAGGATCGTCGCGACGAAGACGGCGAGATAGGCGACCCAGACGATCGTGAGCCACAGATCGACATACCATTCGGGCTCGGCATATTCGCGCGCGGCGGTGACGCCCATGACGTAGCCGGTGGCGGCGAGCACGATGAAGAGCTGATATCCCCAGAAGACGAAGCGGGCGAGGCCGGGGAGCGCCAGCCGCGCGCGACACGTCCGCTGGACCACGTAGAAGCTCGTCGCGATCAGCGCATTGCCGCCGAAAGCGAAGATCACCGCCGAGGTGTGGAGCGGGCGCAGGCGGCCGAAGCTGGTGTATTCGATGCCGAGGTTGAGCGCCGGAAAGGCGAGCTGGAGCGCGATGTAGAGCCCGACCAGAAAGCCGACAACGCCCCAGAAGACCGTCGCGATCGTGCCCCATCGCACGACTTCGTCGTCATATTCGCGAGCGACGCGCTTGGGCGGCGCGTCCTTGCCGGCGTGCGTCATCGCCGCATAGGCGGCGATCAGGCCTGCGCCCGCGAAGATCGCCATGTGCACGGCGAATGCAGGATCCGCTGTGGCGGCGGCGGCAAGCAACGCCAGGATCGCGAGGAATAACCAGGCAAAACCCCTGGTGACGACATCGTCCATGTTCGGCCCCTATCTTCGCCCTTTGTGGGCTGCGCTCTTCGGGGCGGGATGGCCGCAGCGATTTGATCGCGATCAAATTCGCCGATGCTCGGCTTCCGGCCCGTGGCGTTCCTGTATGAAGAGCACCCGGTCCTCAGAAATACGTAGAGGTACGAGCAGGCAGGGCGGCGCAGTAGAAATGGGCCGCGGGTGGGAACCCTTTGCCGCCGATGCGTTGACGGGGGGAGCGAAGGAGCAGCGCCAATGCAGATCCCCTATTGCGGCACGCCGCCGGTCCCCGCCGAGCTGCTCGGCCGATTCAACGCCGATCCGGTGCTGATCGCCGTGCTTCTGTTGATCGCGGGGCTGCACTTGCGGCGCGTGGCGCGCAGCGGTGGTCCGACGGGGGCTGTGGCAGCCGGATGGGCAGTGACGGCGGCAGCGCTGCTCTCGCCGCTCTGCGCGCTGTCGGTCTCGCTGTTTTCCGCGCGCGTGGGGCAGCACATGATCCTCGCGCTGATCGCCGCGCCGCTGATCGCACTTGGCCTTCCCCGCAGCCGCGACGCATCGGCCGGCGCGATGCTGGCGAGCGGAGCGGCGTTCGCGGCGGCGCTGTGGCTGTGGCACATGCCGGCGCCCTATGCCGCCACCTTCCGCTCCGATCTGATCTACTGGACGATGCACGCCACGCTGTTCGGAAGCGCAGTGCTGCTGTGGCGCGACTTGGTCCAGCACCGCGTCGGCGGCACCTTTTCGGTGCTGGCGCTGGGTGGCCTCACCAGCGTTCAGATGGGGCTGCTCGGCGCGATCCTCACCTTCGGCGCGGGTGCGATGTTCCCCGTGCATTACGCGACAACCGCGGCCTGGGGGCTCTCGCCGCTCACCGATCAGCAGCTCGGCGGACTGCTGATGTGGGTGCCGGGGCTGATCTTCTTTCTGGTTGCCGCGAAACGAACTGTCGACGCCGTGTTTTCTGCGGACGCAGCGCCGCACGCCCCCTGATGCCTGTCGATCTCGCGTCGCTTTCGCTGGTGCTGCTCCTCGCGATCTTCGTCGGCGCGGGGGTGGTCGTCTGGCAAGCCGGAACGCGAATGACGCGGCTGGTCGATACCTTCGCGGAGCGGACCGGACTCGGCCAGGCCTTCGCCGGAATGCTATTGCTGGGCGGGATTACTTCGCTTCCCGAAGTGGCGACGGTCGGCACCGCCTCGGCAACCGGCAATCCGGCGCTCGCTGTCAACAATCTGCTCGGCAGTGCCTCTATCAACATCCTGCTGCTGGCGATCGCCGATCTGGTGTTCGGCAAGGATGCGCTCACCTCGCGCGCGGCGCGGCCGGCGACGCTGATGCAGGGCACGTTCGGAATGGTGCTGCTTTCCGGTGTCGCGATCGCCTGCGTGACCGGCGATTTCGAGGTGCCGTATCTCGGCACTGGGATCGGCACGCTGGTGCTGGCGTTCGGCTGTATCCAGGCGCTTCGCATCTCGGCGCGGTTCGAGCGCGAACATGTGTGGGAAGTGGTCAACCAACCCGAGAACCGTAAGGGCGAGCGCGAAAAGGACGAGCGCCCCACCGGCCGGGTGATCCTGTGGCTGGTGGTGGCGGCGGTGTCCATTCTGGTGGCCGGATCGGTGCTTTCGCTCACCGGCGACGCTATTGCGCAGAAGACCGGACTAGGCGCTTCGATGGTCGGCTTTGCCCTTGTCGGGCTGGGAACGTCGCTTCCCGAGCTGAGCTCGATCTTCGCGGCCTTGCGGCTGCGGCGCTACGAGATGGCTATCGGCGACATCTTCGGAACGAACCTGTTCAACGTCCAGCTGCTGCTGCTCGCCGATCTGGTCTATCGTGACGGGCCGGTGCTGGCGAATGCCGGCACCTTCGAAGTCGTCGCCGCGGGAATGGCGACGATCATGACCGGGGTGTTCGTGCTTGGGCTTCTCGAGCGGCGCGACAAGACGATCCTGCGCATGGGCCATGATTCGGCAATCGTCCTGCTGGTGTTCGGCTCAGGTCTCTTCCTGTTGTCGCGCTTCATCTAGGGGACCAGCAGCGCGGGGGCGGTCTGGTACAGCACGCCGGCGACCGAAACGATCACCAGCAGGCGGACCGAAACGATCCACAGCTTGCGGCTGTCGGCGTCGTTCGGTGTGATCCTGCCGACCAGGAACCAGCAGAGCAACAACAGTATCAGCACCACCAGCGTGGCGACGCCGATGGCGACGCGCGACGACGCCCCCGCCTCGCCGTTCAGCACGATGCCGACGCTCGCCGCGCCATAGACGAACAGGAAATGCGCGAACCAGGCACTCGGCGGCGTGAGCAGCAGCAGCCAGGTGGCGAGGGTGTGGATGGGGCCGCTCACCCGATCAGCCTCGACCAGCCGCCGATCAGCGCATGGGCTGCGATCATCTGCGGCGTCAGCAGCGCCGTCCAGAGCAGGCGCAGGCATTGCTGCCCCACGCGCTTCTCGCGGTACACGCGCTCGCGCACCGCCGCCACTGCCATGAACAGCGCATAGATGGTGACCGCGACGATCAGCTGGCCGTTGAGGAAGCTGAACGTATAGACCATCGCGCCATAGCTGGTAGCGCTCGGCACGATGTGCCACTTGCCCGCCAGTTCGACCGCGAAGGCGGCGAGCAGCAGCACGACCGACAGCAGCAGCCAGAACAGATATTTGCCCTTCGGCGACCCGCGCGCGGGCAAGGTGGCGCTCGAGGCCCAGAGCGTCAGAGCGCTGAGGCCGACCAGCGCGGACGAGACGAGCTGCGACCAGAGCAGCGGCGGTTCGATTCCCGGTGGAGGCCATGCCCCCGGCCGTCCGCCCCAGAGGAAGAACCAGCCGAACACCAGGCAAGCGAAGATCATCCCGAAGACGACCACCAGCACCGAGGTGGACCAGAAGCCATGGTTCTTCGTGCCCGAGACGTAGCGCGGCAGCATCAGCCCCCCGCCGACATGAACCGGCTCGCCCGGCTCGCCATCCAGCTCCCACAGCCAGCGGCAGGCGGAATAGATCGCGCCGACGCCGAATATCGCTGCCAGCCACAGGATCTTCACGGTCAGCGAGAGGAAGAATCCGGCGGTACCGATCGCAGTGAACAGATGCCACACGCTGGGGCCGGGGATCGTCATCAGATATTGCGGCGTCGCGTTGATCGGGCTGGTGACGATCGTTTCGCGGCGCCCGGTCGGCGCATCCGGAAGGAACCACTGCCCCTTCTCGACTTCGTCCGACAGGCCGGGGTTGGTCCACAGCGGCTCCCGGCTGTCGATCACCGGCAGCGAGCGCGCGGCATAATCGCCCTGCGGGAGCCATTCGAGCGTGCCGCCCTTGTACACGTTGCCAGCCGGCGGCTCGCCGAAGCGAAACTTCTGGATCAGGTCGAAGACGACGATCGCGACGCCCGCGGCGAGGATCAGCGCGCCGATGGTGGAGACCATGTTGACGAAGCCGAGCCCCTGATCGGGCAGATAGGTGTAGACGCGGCGCGGCATGCCCATCAGCCCCGTCCAGTGCATGATGAGGAAGGTGCCGTTCATGCCGATGAACATCAGCCAGAAGGCCACTTTGCCGCGCTTTTCGGAGAGCGCGTTCACGCTCACCATCGGCGTCCAGTAGTAGATTGCGGCGAACAGCGGGAACACCATCCCGCCGATCAGCACGTAATGGAGGTGGGCAACGACGAAATAGCTGTCGTGCGCCTGCCAGTCGAACGGCACCATCGCGACCATCACGCCGGTGAGCCCGCCCATCACGAAGATCACGATCGCGCCGATCACGAACAGCGCGGGTACGTTGAGCTCGATCTTCTTCGCCAGCATCAGCGTGGCGATCCACGCGAACACCTGAACCCCCGCCGGGATCGACACCGCCATCGATGCGGCGGAGAAGAAGCTCACCGAAATGTCGGGAATGCCCGCCGCGAACATGTGATGCGCCCACACGCCGAAGCTGATGAAGCCGGTGGCGATCAGGGCGAAGACGACCAGCCGGTGCCCGACGAGCGATTTGCGCGCGACGACCGGCACGATCATCGACGTCAGCCCCGCCGCCGGCAGGAAGATGATGTACACCTCCGGATGGCCGAAGAACCAGAAGAGATGCTGCCACAACAGCGGATCGCCGCCCGCCTCGGCGAGGAAGAAGGGCCAATGGAATGCGCGCTCGAGTTCGAGCAGGATCGTCGAGAGGATGACCGCGGGGAAGCCGATGATGATCATGCCCGCGAACACCAGCATCGCCCATCCGAAGATCGGCAGCTTGTCGAGCGTCATCCCCGGCGAGCGGGTGCGCAACACGCCGACGACGATTTCGATCGCGCCCGCGATGGCGCTGATCTCGATGAAGCCGATGCCGAGCAGCCACCAGTCCTGATTGCCGTCGGGCGAAAAAGTGTAGCTGGTGTGCGGCGGATACATGAACCAGCCGCCATCGGGCGCCACGCCCCAGAACAGCGACGTGAAGAACACGAGGCCGCCGATCAGATAGGCCCAGAAAGCGAAGGCGGAGAGGCGCGGGAAGGGCAGGTCGCGCGCCGCGAACATCTGCGGCAGCAGCAGCACCCCCATTGCCTCCACCGCGGGCACGGCGAACAGGAACATCATGATCGTGCCATGCATGGTGAAGACCTGGTTGTAGGTCTCCTGCCCCATGAACTCGTTCAGCGGCATCGCGAGCTGAAGCCGCATCAGCACTGCCAGGATACCGCCCAGCACGAAGAACAGCAGCGCCGCGCCGACATACCAACTGCCGACATAATCGTTGTTTACGACGGTGAGCACACGCCAGCCGCCGGGTTTCTCCCAGACCTTCTCCAGCAGCTCGAGCTCGCCCCCGGGCCGCTCGGAGCGGTCGGGCAGCCGGGCCTTCGCCCGCTCGAAGGCTTCGCATTCCTCTGCGTCGGTCATTCGAGCATCGAGAGCCATTGCGAGACTTCATGCGCCTCGGCTTCGGACAAATAGGGATAGGCGGGCATGAGGTTTCCGGGCTTCACTTCCTCGGCATGGCGCGTCCAGCGCGTGAGATTCTCGGTCGTGTTCGGCAGGATGCCGGCGGCGATGGTGGTGCGGGTGGCCAGGTGGGTGAGTTCGGGCCCGGTGATGCCGCCCGCGATCATGCCGCGCACGCGATGGCAGCTGCCGCAGCCCAGCGCGTCGAAGCGGCGGGCGCCCGGCGCATTGGCCAGCGCGGGCGGAATAGGAAGCTGCTGATTGGCTTCCCAGGCCGCATAGTCGGCGGGAGGCAGCGCACGGACGCGGAACTGCATCAGCGCGTGCGGGCCGCCGCAATATTCGGCGCAGATCCCGAAATAGATGCCCGGACGGTCGGCCTGAAGGTTCAGATGATTGATCCGGCCGGGCACCATGTCGCGCTTGCCGCCCAGCTGGGGCACCCAGAAGCTGTGGATCACATTGGTCGAACGCAGCTCGAGGTGCACCGGGCGGCCGACCGGGATCACCAGCTCGTTCGCCGTCTCGAAACCGGGATAGTTGATGCGCCACCACCAGCGCTCGCCGGTGATGCGCACGTCGAGCGCACCCGGACGCCGCTCGCTGCTCGCGAGCGAGGCTGTCATGGTCAGCCCGATTACCAGCAGCACGGTGAGCACGCCGATCGGGAAGAAGAAGCCGAGCGCCAGCACCGTGCGCTCGTTGGCCAGCCGCGTCTTCAGTCGTTCCGAGCCGCGCAGAGCAATCCAGAGGAAAGCGAGCACGAGCAGCAGGATCAGACCGCCGCCGATGAACAGTGCCCAGCTGAGCACCGCCACCGGATGCGCGGCGGGGCCTGCGCTTTCCAGCACGAGCGCGGCGCCTTCGGTCACTGCCCGGTCGCTCCTGGCATGTGGCTGCTCCTCCCGAGTGCCTGAATGCCTCGGTCCGCCAATGGTTGCGGTTCAACTCGTTTCGCTTCCGAAAATCGTGCGGAATTCGGGAACGCGAGCGGCGCTGGAGGTTTGTGGCTGCATGGGGCAGCTCTTCAGCCAGCGCGCGGACCGTCGGCTGCGCCGGATCGCGCTGGCGGTTCTGGCACTGGCGGTGCTGCTGTTCGCATGGGGCATGATGCGGACGAGCGGCGCGGCGGCAGGCGACGTCGGCAAGCCGGTGGCGCAGCCGATCCCGTTCAGCCATCGCCAGCATGTCTCGCTGGGGCTCGATTGCGCCACCTGCCACGAAACGGCGGATACGGCCGCCGAGGCGGGCATGCCCGGGACCGAGACTTGTCTTGCCTGCCACGACGACCTGTTCCGGGGCACCCGCGCGCTCCAGCCGCTGCACGAGGCGGCGCAGTCGAACCGGCAGATCGCCTGGAACGCCGTGACGAACCTGCCGGAGGTCGCGCGCTTTCATCACGGGATGCATGTGCGCTCGGGCGTGCCCTGCGCCGCATGCCACGGCGACGTTGCGACGATGGAGACCACGACCAAGGCCAAGCCGCTGACGATGCAGTGGTGCGTCGAATGTCATCGCGAGGTGCAGGATCCGGCCTCCGACAGTGCGATCCGGCCGATTTCGGAATGGCATCGCGACCTCACCGATTGTTCGGTGTGCCATTATTGATGGCGCGCGACCCGGCTCTCGACGTCGCACGGGCGGCCTATCCGGAGCTGGCGGAAGCGGCGCTGGTCGACCGGCGCATGGCGCTGAAGCTGATGGCGGCATCGGCCGCGCTGGCGGCGGCGAGCGGCTGTACCGGGCCGGGCGAGCGGCGCACCCTTGCCGCCGGAGGATCGCGCGCGACCGTGCCGACCACACTGGAGCAGAACGGCCTCGGCTTCGGCGTCACCGTCGAAACCGTCGACGGCCATCCGGTGAAGATCGAAGGCCATCCCGAGCATCCCGCGAGCCTTGGCCGCAGCAATGTCTTCGCGCAGGCCGCGCTGCTGACGCACTATGATCCGGAGCGGCTGCGCCGGCCGGTGCTCGACGGCCGCGAGGCCGGATGGGATGCCGTGCAGCGGTTGCTCGCCGGGCTGCGCGGGGATGAAGGCGCGGGGCTGCACATCCTGATCGAGCCCGCCGCCTCGCCGACGCTCGAACAAATGGTGGGGGAGGCGCAGGCGGCGCTGCCGCGTGCGCATTTCTACGGCCACCGCGCGCTGCCGCTTGCCCTCACGCCGCAGCCGGATTTCGGCGCGGATGTGATCGTTTCGCTCGGATGCGATTTCCTGGGTCCGGGTCCGGCGCAGGTCGCCAATGCCGCCGCCTGGATCGCCGCACGTCGCCGCGCCCGGGCCACCGGACGCACATCTCGGCTGGTGGTGATCGAAAGCGTGCCCTCGCTGACCGGCGCGCGCGCCGATCTGCGCATCGCGGCGAGCCCGTCCGAGATGACCGCGCTCGCCGCGGCGCTGGCCGAGCGCTCGCTCGATCGTCTGCCGCCCGCGCTCGGCGCCAGTCTTGCAAATGCCGGACGCGTCGAGCTGGTGGCGGGGCAGGAGGCGCCGGCGGCGGTGCGCGCGGCGCTGCGAACGAGCGGCGACGGCGACCCCGCGCCTGTGCTCGAAGGCGCTGCCCTGCGGCCCTTGCCAATGCTCGCCGGGGCGCTCGCGGCCGGGAACGTCCGGACGCTTCTCATCCTCGGCGGCAATCCGCTCTACGATGCGCCGCCCGACCTGCGAATTGCGGAGCGGCTGCGGCGCGCGGGAACGAGCCTGTATCTCGGCAGCGAGGCGAACGAGACGGCGGTTGCCTGCCGCCACCGGCTGCCGTCCAAGAGCGCACTGGGGCGGTGGGGTGACCTGCGTGCATTCGACGGGACCGTCTCGCTGGTGCGACCCGTCGTGCGCGAGGCGGGGCTGACCGCGATCGAGCTGCTGGCGGCGCTTGCCGGACGCGCACCCGATGGCGAGGCGCTGGTGCGTGCCACGCACGGCCTGGACAGCGCCGAGCTCGATGCCCTGTCGGGCGGTATCCTGATCCCGGGTGCCGCTCCCGCGCCAGCGGCCGCCGCGCCGCCTGTTCCGGCACCGACGCCTCCGGCCGCGCCCGGCACCGTCGCGCTCGTCCTGCGACCGAGCACCAATCTGTGGGACGGGAGCCTGTCGGGAAATGCCTGGGCGCAGGAGCTTCCCGATCCGATCACGGGCCTTGCCTGGGGAAATGCCGCGACGCTGGCACCCGAGGATGCGGAGGCGTGGGGGATCGCCGACGGCGAGCTGATCGAACTCGCGGCCGGATCGGCCAGCGTGACCGTGCCGGCCAAGCGGCTGGCAGGGCAGGCGCGCGGCACTGTCGGTCTCGCGCTCGGCTATGGCCGCCTCACCGGCCTTGGCGCGGATGTCGGCGTCAACGGCTTCGCGCTCGCCGGGAACGGGCTGGTGCGCGATGGCGTGCGGCTGCGCAGGGCAGGCGGCACCGCGCGGCTGATCTATCCCAACGAACCCTTCCGCACCGGCGAGAACGACCCGGTGCGCTGGGTCGCCCCGGGCGAGGCGATCGCCGCGGCCGAAGACACGCCCGGTTTCGCGACGCCACGGCCGCAGGCGGCGAAGCAATGGGGAATGGCGATCGACCTCGATGCCTGCATCGGCTGCAACGCCTGCACGATTGCCTGTCAGGCGGAAAACAACATCCCCGTCGTAGGGCCGGAGGAAGTGGCGATGGGCCGCGTGATGCACTGGATCCGTGTCGATCGGCACGAATCCGGCGATGGCGGCAGCCCCGCCAGCGCGCATCAGCCGGTCCCGTGCATGCATTGCGAAACGGCGCCCTGCGAGCCGGTTTGTCCGGTGGAGGCGACGACTCATTCGAGCGAGGGTCTCAACCAGATGACCTATCAGCGCTGCATCGGCACGCGCTCCTGCTCGAACAACTGCCCCTACAAAGTCCGGCGCTTCAACTGGTTCGACTATGCCGCCGACGCGCCGATGCCCGAACGCGGGCAGAATCCCCGCGTCCACGTTCGCGAACGGGGCGTGATGGAGAAATGCACCTATTGCGTGCAGCGGATCGAAGCAGTGCGCACCGGAGACGCGGAGGGGCCACCGGTGACCGCGTGCCAGCAGGCGTGCCCGACCCGCGCGATCGTCTTCGGCGACATCTCCGATCCCGAAAGCGCGGTGGCGGAGGCGCGGCGCAGTCCGCGCAATTACGCGCTGCTGGACGGGCTGAATCTTCAGCCGCGCACGACCTATCTCGCCCGCGTGAAGGCCGGTGACTGAGGATCGGATCCATGTGCGCAGGGCCGATGCGCTTGCGTCGATGCCGCTGGCGGACAGCTATGGGTGGCGGTGGCGGCTGGCCATCGCCGCCGCGGGGCTGTGCACGCTGCTGCTGATCCCTGGCCTCGGCCTGCCGCTGGTCGCCGGGATCGGCGTGTGGGGAAACAACATTCCCTTCGTCTGGGGCTTCGATCTCGCCAATTACGGTTGGTGGATCGGCATCGCGAACGGGGCGGCGCTGTTCGCGGCGCTGCTCGTGCTCTGGCGGGCGCCGCTGCGGGTCGCGACCAATCGGCTGGCCGAAACGCTGGCGCTGGCCGCTGCGGTATGTGCCGGCCTCTATCCGGTCTTCCATCTCGGCAAGCCCTGGCTCGCCTGGTGGATGGCCCCGGTGCCGCAGCAGACGGGGCTGTGGCCGCAGCCGATGAGCCCGCTCACCTGGGATTTCTGGGCGATCCTCGCCTATCTCAGCACCATCGCGCTGTTCTGGTATATCGGCATGCTGCCCGATCTGGCGCGGCTGCGCGATCAGGCACGCACCCGGCGGACGGCCCGGCTCTACGGCGTTGCCGCGCTCGGCTGGTATGGGTCGCAGCGGCAATGGGCGCTGCAGCAGCGCGCGTACCGCGTGATCGCCCTGTCGGTGATCCCCTTCCTGTTCGTGATGCAGACGATCGTCTCGCTGGAACTCGCCGTCACCATCGTTCCCGACTGGCACGATACCGGGCTGCCGGTGCGCATGGTGGTGAACGGCTTCGCGTCCGGCCTCGGCATGGTGCTGTTCGTCTCTGCCACCTTCGGCCGCACCCTGCAGGTGACCGAGGGTGGCCGCGACGGCGTGCTCGACCGGCTCGGTCGCCTGGTCCTCGCGACGGCCCTGATCGCCGCCTTCGTTATCGCGCTGACCACGCTCATCGAATGGCTCGGCCCGGAAGGCTCGGGCACCGTCCGGCGGTGGACCAGCGGGACCGGTGCCTGGCTCACCTGGGCGAGCGTCGGCCTCGTGACGCTGGTTCCGCAGCTCCTCTGGTTCGAGCCGGTGCGCCGCAGCCGCCTGTTCGCCGCGCTGATCGGCCTCGGCATCGCCGCCGGCGTCTGGATCGACCATTTCGTGGTGATCGTGCTGGGCCTGTCGGAGGATCGGCTGATCGCCCCGCCGAACCTCTATCGGCCGAATTGGGCGGAGGTCGCGCTGCTGGCCGGCACGATCGGCCTGTTCGCGCTCCTGCTGCTGCTCGCCGCCCGGATCGTGCCGCTGATCGCCCGCTACCATGTCCGCGGCGAAGAGGTGCCCGAATGATCGTTGCGGTGTTCGAGCGCGAGGATGCGGCGCGGCATGCCCTGAACCGGATCGGCGGGCGCTGGCCGGCGACGCTGCAGAGCGGAACGCCGCTCGAGCACTCAGGCGAGGAGCAACGCCTCGGTCGGATCATCGCCCGGGCCGCGGCGGCAGGCGCGGTGGCCGGCGCGGCGATCGCCGTCTCGGTGCAATGGTGGACCGCCACCATCGCCTATCCGCTCGACATCGGCGGCCGCCCGAGCCCAGCCTGGGGCAGCTATGTGCCGGCGGCGATCGCGCTCGCGATGCTCTGGAGCGCGGCGGCGGCATTCGTCGCCTTTCTGGTGGCGAGCGGCTTGCCCCGATTGCATCACCCCTTTCTCGCGAGCGAAGCGCGCGATGCGCTCTATCGCGGCTGTGTGCTGCTTTCGGTCGAGTGCCCCGAGGAGGAGCACGGCGAGGCCGAAGTGCTGATCGGCGAGGCCGGACCAAGCAGCATCGTGGTGGTCGAGGAATGATTAGGAGCGCGCCGCCCCGCTGGGCCTGGAGCATCGTGCTGCTGGCGACGGCGGCAGCGGCTGCGCTCGGGTTCGTGGCGCCGCCGCTGAGCGGGTGGCGGCAGGCGGTCACGGTGATCGCCGGATTGGGCGGAGGCTCGGTGCTGCTCGCGATGATCGGCCGGTTGCTCGGGCGCGAGTGGCTTGAAGTGCTCGAGGACGAGTTGCTTCCGGGCGGCGCGCTGCTGCTGCTTGCTGCGGTGCTGGCGCTCCCCTTCCTTTCGGTTGCGGCGCCGGACCCGGGCACTCTCTTTGGCTCTGAGGGGCTGACGCCCCAGCGCGCCTGGTGGTTCGCTCCCGGGGCGATGGCGCTGCGGCTCGTGCTGTTCGTCGCGGCGGGAGCAGCGCTGGCGGCGGCGATGACCTGGTGGACGCGGGCGCGGCGGAAGATCTCGGCGCTCGGCTTGCCGGCATTCGGGGCGCTGTTCGCGCTCGCCGCAATCGACTGGATCGTGATGCGCGCTCCGTTATGGTGGACGGCGCTGCAGCCGATCGGCTTCGTGGTGAACCAGCTTACCGGAGCGCTCGCGCTCGCCTTCGTGTTCAACATCGTCCAGCGCGAGAAGACCGATCACGCGGCGCTGGCCAGCGTCGCCGCCGCGCTGCTGACGCTGGCGCTGCTCGGGCTGTGGATCGGCTTCGTCCAGTATCTCGTCGCCTGGTATGGCAATTTGCCCGCCGCGGCCGCCTGGTATCAGGTCCGCGGAGGCGCACTCCCCTGGCTGCTGCCGGCGGCGATCGGCCTGCAGATCACCGGTGTGCTGGTGTTGCTGGCCCGGCGGAGCAAGCGCACGATGCTGGGAGCGTCAGTGGCGCTTCTTGGGGCCTATCTGCTGCATGGCCTCTGGATCGCGGGGCCGATGCTTCCCGATGGGCCCGCCGACTGGGCGGTGTTTGCCGGGCTGCTGGTGCTGGCGGCGTGCTGGCTGGCGCTGCTTGCGCGCTGGTACGACGCGAAGATCGTCTCGCGCGAACGAACCGAGGGGCCGCAATAGCTGCCGCCCGGATGCATCCTCGGCACCGCCAAGGCGTTGGCTCCTAAAGAAATGCGAACAGCGGAGACGATCATGTCAGACGAAAAGGACGCAAAGAAGCCGATGCCGGCGGACGGTCGCGACGGCCGGAAGGGTGCGCCCGATGGAGTGTCGAGCACGGCCTCGGGCGGAGCGAGCCAGGGCGACAGCTATCCGACGCCGCGCGGCGCGGGCGGTGCGGGAGACCGCAAGCCATTCGGAAAACATGGTGGCCAGTCGACGATGGGCTATCACGGGCCCGAGCAACTCGGCGACGAGGAAATCGAAGACGGCGGTAATCAGAACGCCGGAAGTCAGACCGGCTGAAATGACCGGCGTGGGCCATCGGTAGCCGTGTCAGCCCGGAAGACGTACGAAGCTGGGTGCCACATGATAGGGCAGCTTCTCGAGCTTCAGGCCTTCGCGCGCGACCAGCTCCTCCGCGGCGCGCGTCGCGCCGGCAACGAGGCCATAATCGTCGAACAAGATCAGCCCGCCCGGCGCCATGTGCGGGAAAAGCTGCTCGATTGCGAAGGCGGTGGGCTCGTACACGTCCATGTCTAGATGCAGCAGCGCCACGCGCAGCTCGGGCTTGCGCGTGAGCAGATCAGGCAAGGTTTCGAACACATTTCCCTCATGCAGGTGCACGTTGCCGATTGCCTTCTCGGCAAAGAGCTGCGCGAGCGTCGCGCGTGCGATTCCCTCGCCGCGCTCCCCCTCGAAGCGTTCGATGAAGTCGCGGTCGCTGGCGTCGTCAACGCCGTTGCGCGGGAACGCTCCGAACGCGTCCAGCCCGTGAATTTCGCGGCTTCCCTCATGCTCGAGCAGCGCCCGGTACATCGCGAAGCGCATCAGCGACGCGCCCTTGTACACGCCAAGCTCGACCACCGCGCCGGGAAGCCCCTGAATTTCCCGATAGAGCTCCAGATGGGCTAGCAGCTTGCCCATGCGGCCGACCTGCCCGCGCAGGTAGAAGGTGTTCTCGGCCTCGGCGGCCGCTTCGGCAGGTGCGGGAAGATAGGACATGGCGAACCTTTGCAACGGGCGCAGTGCCGGCTCGGCACCGATGCTTCCATTCTAGTCAGATCCCGTCCGTGCGACCCGCGGGGTAGGAAATAATTTCCTAGTGCGGCCCGGCCGCATCCCGGCGCTTCTATAAAAGGGAAGACCGCAACGACCCGTTTGTCCCGTTCTGGAGTGCCGATGAGCGATCTGTCCGCCCTGTTCGAGAACCCGATCGGCGCCACGTTGCGCGGGCGGCCTTGATGCGGGTCCTGTTCTATCTTCCGGTCGTCACGCCTTGGTGGTTCGAACACATCGTGACTCCGATCCTGCGCAAGATCGCCACTGTGGCCGAGGTGCATGTGCTTGCGCCCACCAGCTGGCGAAACACTGGGGTCGGGCCCGAGCAGCTCGCCCACTGCCTAGATCTTGAAGAGGTTAACTGGCAGATCATCGACAGTCCGGATCCCGCGACCCTCAGGACCAAATCAGGCGATGCGGCCGAGCTGGTGGCGCATGTGCGCGGATTGGCGCCGGACCTCGTCCTGTGCCGAACCGCCGATTTCGAGACCGCGCGCAAATTTCCCGGGACGGTGCGGTTCCTGATGGAAGGTTCCGCTGCGCCGTTCCACTTCGACGCATCGACGACGATCACCGACCAGCCGTTCGTCAACGGCGCAATGCCGGAGCTGGGCGCCTCCGATCGCGCCTCGCTCGACTCCCTGATCGCTCCGCTCTGGGCCGAGATGCGCACTCACTGGCAGCGCGCGATTCCCGATCGCGGTGCGGTGTTCCGGCAGGCCGGCATCCCCGAGGACAGGCCGATGCTGCTCCTGCCGCTCGAATATGAGCATGAGGAGAATTTCTTCCTCCAGCATCGCGTTCCGCAGGTCAGCAACCGCGCGCTCGTCACGAAGACCGCAAAGCAGCTTGCAGGCAAATGCACGCTGGTGGTGACCGATCATCCGCTGAATGCGCGGCATCTCGATCGGCGAGGCCTTCGCGACACGATTGCCCAACTCGGAAAACGCGTGATTCTTGCCGAGCCGACCATTCTGGGCTTTCCCGCCACGCTCACGCTTGCGGTCCATGCCGACGGCATGTTGCTGGGTGATTCGAAGAGCTTTGGTATGGCTGCCGCTTTCGGCGTCCCGATCCTGCGCCGCTCGCGTTTCACCAGCGCCAGCTGGCTCAACGCGGAAACCGATCTCGGCCGGTTCGTCGCCGCCGCTCGATCGGGAGAGGCGCGGGCCCCGTCCGAGGAAGACACGCGGCTCTGGTTTGCCTATCACTTTGCGAACGAAGCCTTTTATTCGCCGGACCCCGATCTGACGGGATCGGAGCTGATCGATCGGGCGCTGCGGCCGGTGAATCCCGAGCGCTGGGAGGCTGGCATCGGGCGAATTCGCGCAGTGAAGCCGGAGTATCTCCATTGATCGCTCCCGCAATCGTCCGGCCGAGCCCGCTCGCCGCGCACGCCGCCTGCGACTGGTTCGCCGAAGTCATCGCCGGCGAACGGCGCGCGCTCGAGCAGCTCGAACGCGCGGTTCCGGCCAGCGTCGCCGCCGCGGTCGAACTGATCGCTGCGCAGGAACGTCCGCTCACCTGCGTCGGCGTAGGGAAATCGGGATTAGTCGGGGCGAAGGTCGCGGCGACCTTCTCGAGCCTCGGCACGCCGGCCTTCTTCCTCAATGCCGCCGAGGCCGCGCACGGCGATCTGGGAGCGGTGCAGGAAGGCAATGTCGTCCTGCTCTTCTCGAACAGCGGAACGACCGAGGAGATCTGCCGCATCCTGCCGCTGCTGCGCGCGCGCGGATGCATTCTGATCGGCATCGTCGGACAGCCGGATTCGCCGCTCGGCCGCGCGGTCGATCATCTGATCCCGGCAATGATCGAGCGCGAGGCGGACCATATCGGCATGGCGCCGACCGCCAGCACGACGCTCCAGATGGCGATCGGCGACGGGCTGGCGGTTGCCGCCAGCCGGGCGCGGGCGTTTACCCGCGAGGATTTTCTGCGCCACCATCCGGCGGGCCTTCTCGGCCGGCAGATGATCCCCGTGCGTACCCTGATGCGAACCGGTGCCGCCTTGCCGACGGTGCTGCCGTCGGCTTCGGTGGCGGAGCTGCTCGCGGTGATGTCGGGGCGGCGGATGGGCGCCGCCTGCGTCGTCGATCATGCGAACCGACTTCTCGGTCTTGTCGTCGACGGCGACATCCGACGCCATTTCCAGGCCCGCCACGACGTGTACGACACCCAGGCCCATGCGCTGATGCAGCGCGCGCCGCAGGTGATTGACATCGGGGCGACGCTCGGCGACGCGATCCTGATGCTGCGCGAGCGTGGCGGCGGCGGGCTCCTCGTCCTGCCGGTGACCGATTCCGAGGGGCAGCTGCACGGCATGCTCCACGCGCACGACATCCTGAACGGTTGAGCCCATGAACATCGTTGCCTTCATCCCCGCCAAGGGAACCAGCGAGCGCGTCGCCGGAAAGAACACGCGCGTCCTCGACGGCGAGCATCTCTTCAAGCGCAAGCTGCGCCAGGCGCTCGACTGCCCGGCGATCAGCGAAGTGTGCCTCGACACCGAAAGCGACGCACTGGCCGAGCTCGCTAGCGATCTGCCTGTTTCGCGGCTGGTTCGCCCGGCGGAGCTCGCCACCAACGCCACCGACGGCCATGCGCTGTTCGCGTGGGAGTGCGCGCAGCGGCCCGACGCTGATCTGTGGGTGCAGCTGCTGTGCACCGCTCCCTTCATCACTGCCGACACCATCGCGCGCGCGATCGCGGCGCTGCTCGCCGATCCGGAGGCAGACAGCCTCGTCGGAGTGAGCCGGGCGAAGCAATATTGCTGGAACGGCCAGACACCCGCCTATGGCACCGGCCGAGTCCCCAACAGTGTCGATCTTCCCGCCACGGTGGTCGAGGCGATGAGCCTCTATATCGTGCGGCGCACCGGCAACGCACCCGCTACTCGCCGCTTCGGCACCAAACCGATTCTGTTCGATCTCGACCCGCTCGAGCAGATCGACATCGACCATGACAGCGATCTTGCGATCGCCGAGACGGTCGCTGCGGGGCTGCGCGCCGCCGAAGTGACACGTTTCCGCGCGATGCGCTCGCATCTCAGCTCGTCGATCCTGTCGGACATCTCGAAGGAGCGCGGCATGCGGGTGGTGCTCCCCTCGGCGCTCCGGCCGACGAGCGGCGGCAAGCTGCTGGGGCGTGCCAAGACGCTCGAGCTGACGGCGCTCGCGCAACGGCCCGACCGCGCACCCGGAGGCGCATGGAACGGGATCTACGATGCGCTGCAATCCTATCGCTTCGTGCGGCCGGGGGACGTGATCATGGTCGCCACAGACGTTCCTGAACACGCCTATTTCGGCGATCTCAACGCCAATCTCGCGATCCGTTCGGGCGCGGTGGGGGCGGTGATCGACGGTTCGACTCGCGACACAGCCGATGTGCGGGCGCTGGGCCTGCCGGTCTTCGCGCGCAACCAGACCTGCGACGACATCAAGTATGAAGGCACGGTCAAGGCGATGAACCGGCCGATCACCATGGGCGGCATCCGCATCTGCAACGACGATGTCGTGTTCGCCGACGAGGACGGCGTGATCGTCATTCCCCGCGCCGACTGGCCCGCGATCGAGGAAGCCGCGTGGGAGATGCTCTCGAACGAGGCGCGCATCCGCATGCAGGCCGCGCGGGGGCGGGACGTGAACGCGATCCTCGACGAATGCGGGCTGTTTTGAGGAAGCCATGATGAAGACCGTGAAGCTGGGCGCGATCGAAATCGCCAACGACAGGCCGTTCGTGCTCGTCGCCGGTCCGTGCGCGATGGAAAGCCGCGCGCATGCGTTCGAAATGGCCGATGCGCTGACCGGCATGTGCGCCGAGCTGGGGATCGGGCTGATCTACAAGAGCTCGTTCGACAAGGGCAACCGGACGTCGATCGATGCGCCGCGCGGTATCGGAATGGCGCCCGCGTTGGACGTGTTTGCCGAACTGCGTGCGCGCTACGGATGTCCGGTCCTCACCGACGTGCACGAGGCGGGGCAGTGCGCCGCCGTCGCCGAGGCGGTCGACGTGCTGCAGATTCCCGCCTTCCTGTGCCGCCAGACCGACCTGCTGGTTGCGGCCGCGCAAACCGGCCGGGCGATCAACGTCAAGAAGGGGCAGTTCCTCGCGCCGCGGGACATGAAGCATGTCGCCGACAAGATCGCCGCATCGGGCAACGAGAACATCATCCTGTGCGAGCGGGGAGCGAGCTTCGGCTACAACACGCTGGTGAGCGACATGCGGGCGCTGCCGATCCTGGCGGAAACCGGCTATCCGGTGATGTTCGACGCCACCCACTCGGTGCAGCAGCCGGGCGGGCAGGGGACCAGCTCGGGCGGCCAGCGGGAATTCGTGGCGCCGCTCGCACGCGCTGCCGTCGCGGTGGGCGTGGCTGCGGTGTTCATCGAGACGCATCAGGATCCCGACAGCGCCCCGAGCGACGGGCCGAACATGGTCCCGCTGCGCGACATGCCGGCGCTGCTGCGCCAGCTCAAGGCGTTCGACGGCCTCGTCAAGCAGAGGGCCTGAGCGCCGCTCGGTTCAGCGCCCCGCCTGGCCGCGGCGCAGGAGCAGGTGCACTGCGTCGGCAACGGCGCGACTGCGCGCGAGCAGGATGCCGGTTTCGGTGGAGCCCGGGCGATAGGTGGTTCCGTCGAGCCGTTCGACCACGCCGCCGGCTTCTTTGAGCAGTAACGCTCCGGCCGCATGATCCCAGACGAGCGTGCGCCAGTAGAGCGCGAAGTCCCGCTCGCCCAGCGCCACCAGCGGGTATTCGTGTCCTGCGCAGCGCAGCGTCGGAACGATCTCTGCGACGCCGGCGGTGAGCGCAGCTACCGCATCTCGCTTCGCCTCGGGCATGGCGAAGCTGCTGACGATGCCGGCGAGCTCGGCCGGGTCCGACCGGGCAGCGGCGGCGGAGTCGAGCCGTCGACCGTCACACCATGCTCCACCGCCGCGCTCGGCGATCATCATTCGGCCGCTCAGCGGATCGTGAATCCACGAAGCGATCGTGATGCCGTCGCGGAGCAGCGCGACCATCACCGCGAAGGGCGCGCGCCCGGCGGCGAAATTGCCGGTGCCGTCGACCGGATCGACGACCCAGACCAATCCCTCGCCCAGCCGATCGAGTAGTTCGGGCGCACGCGCGCAGCGTTCCTCGCCGACGAACAGCGCCTCGGGCACCAGCGCCAGCAGCCCTTCGGCAAGCGCAGTTTCAACGGCGTGATCGGCCGCGGTCACCGGGTCGCCCGGGCCCTTCTCCTCGATCTCGTGCGCGTGCAGCGCGCGGTACCGGGGCGCGATCTCGCGCGCCGCAACTGCGCGGATCAGGTCCGCAACCTCCTCGGATAGCCGCTTCGTCATGGCGCTCCGCGCCTAGCTGAGGATTCCCCGCCGGGCGAGAGCGTGCGTGCGTCGCAGTCAGTCGAGCTCCCGAAGAAAGCGGCGCAGATCGGTGCTCAGCGCCTCCAGCCCAGCCCCGTCCTCGAACACCGAATGTCCCGCGGCATAGAGGTGCGTGCTGCGCCGGTCGCGTGGAATGCCCGCCTGATCGAGCGCGAAGATGCCCGCTTGCGGCGGCGTCGTGATGTCGTAGATGCCGCCGCCGGTGAACACCCGCAGCTCGGGCTTCTCCGCCATCGCGCGCACCAGGAACGGCGCGAAATCCGCCGACTGGTAGGAGCCGCCGACGCCGCTCCAGTCCCATTTGAAATTGATGCCGAGATTGAGGCTTCGGTATTCGCTGGGAAGCGGATAGCCGAGCTCGTCCTCCAGATAGCGGGCGATCAGCCGGCCGGTTTCGGTGCCGAGGGTCATCGACGGGTCGTCGAACGGCGGGTGGAAGTTGGACTCGGCGATCGCCCGGGTCACGCGGGCGTCGAGCTGGCCGGTGCGCAATCCGCGCTCGCCGAGCAGCTCGAGCATGAAGCGCTGCTTGTCGAGTTGCAGCCCCGCCTGCGCCAGCTGCTCGGCCGGAATGCCGATCAGCGCCGCCATGCCCTCGGCGACGCGCTGCCGCTCGGCATCGGGCAGGTCCACTCCGCGCGCGAGCGCAGGGAGATATTCGGTGCGCGCGAACTCGAGCGCCTCGGCGAAATGCTCCTGCGCGGTGCGGCCGCGCCGGTCGATCGCCTCGTGATACCAGGCGACCGCCGCCAGCGTGGGGAAGAGCACCAGCTCGGACGCGAGCGGGCCTGACGAGCCGCCGATCGCAAGCGAGAGGAGCGCGACGCCCTGGGGCAAGGGCTGCCCCGCCTCCATCTGCGCGTTGAGCACGGCAAGGGCGCGCGCGGTGCCGTAGCTTTCGCCTACCAGCACCACCGGCGATTGCGTCCGGCCATTGGCTTCGAGCCACTGCCTGATCATCGTCGTCACCGCGGCGGCGTCGCCGCTCACGCCGAACAGGCTGCTCGCGTCCGCGCCCTCCACCGGCATGCTGACGCCCGTGCCCGGCGGGTCGATGAAGACGAGATCGGCCACGTCGAGAAGACTGTAGGGATTGTCCGCCAGCGCCGCCGCCTCGCCTTCGCCGACGATGCGGCGCGGGCCGAACGCGTTCATGTGCAGCGGCGAGGAGGACGCGCCGGGGCCGCCGTTGAAGACGAACACGACCGGGCGGCGAGCGCGGTTCGGCACGTCGCGCGCGACATAGCCGAAGCTGACCGCCACCGCCGCCGGCACGCCCTGCGCGTTCGCGATCGGCTGTTCGGTGACGATTGCGTCATAGGCGACCGGCGTTCCGTTGAAGACGCCGCGGTGTTGCGTCGTCACGACGCGGGCGGTGGCCTCGGTGCGCGGCACCATCGGCTCCATCGCGCGCAGGAAGGCGGGCGGCATCGGCAGGTTGGGGTCCTGCGCGGCGGCGGGCTGGATCGCGGCTGCGGCGAGCGCGAGCGGCAACAGGCGTGTGGCGATGCGAAGCGGCATGAAATCTCCCCTTGTTGCGTCCGCCATCACACGTTCGGCAGCGCGTCGATCAGGCGTTCGATGTCGTCCATGTCGTTGAAATGCGACGGGCAGACGCGGAAGCGATTGCGCGACAGCGTGATCTTCACGCCCGCCTGCTCGAGCGGCTCGGAGAGGCGGGCATGGGCTCCCTCGAGAACGCAGGTGAACAGCGGCGCGCGGCATTCCGGCGGTGTCGCCACGCGATAACCCTTGCGCGGCAGTGCTTCGTGCAGCCGGGCGAGCATCGGCATGCGATGCGCCACGATCCGCTCGATCCCCAGCGCGAGCAGGTGCCGCAGCGACCAGTCGAGCTGTACCGCCACCGCATGCGAATGGGTGCCCATTGCGAAATGCCCCTGCGCGTCTTCGCGCGGCGCGATGTCGGCGATCGTCTCGCCGGGCGGATCGAACGGATAGACGTGCGGCTCGAAACGCGCGACCTGATAATAGCCGAAGCGCGGCCGCTCGATCTCGGCCAGCCGGTCGGCGCGGGCATAGAGGAAGCCCAGGCCGAAATCGCCCATCAGCCATTTGTAGCTGGCGCTCGCGGCGAAATCGACGCCGCTCGCGCGCACGTCGATCGGCACGGTGCCGGCGGCATGGATGATGTCGGCATAGACGCGCGCACCACGCGCATGGGCGATCGCGCAGATTGCGGCGAGATCGTGCTCGAAGCCGTTATAGGTGGAGACCAGCGACAGGCTCACCAGTCGCGTGTCGTGCGTGATCGCGCGCTCATAGGCCGCCACGTCGATGCGGCCGTCGACGGGGCGCAGCCAGGCGACGTCCATGCCGCGCTTCGCCAGCTCCTGATAGAGATAGAAGGAGCCGAAGAAGTGCAGCGTGTCGGTGACGATCCGGCCGCCCGACGCGGGAATGCCGAGCGAGTCGATCACCAGCTGCTCGCCGGCGGTGGTGCTCTGAACGAACGCGATTTCGGCGGGAGTGGCATTGATCAGCTGCGCGAAGCTGGCTTTTGCGCGTTCTTCCGCCTCGTGGGTAGGATAGGAGCGGGCTGCGGCGCGCGCGTCGTGATAGGCCTGGACCGCCTGGCGCGCGCCGAGCGGCACCGGGTGCATCGTGCCCGAATCGAGATATACGCCCGGCATCGGCGCGAAGCTTGTCTTGTCCGGCAGCGCCTGGCCGCCGAGCCGCGCGCCTGCGCCCAGCGCGACGGGCAGCGTGCCCGCGCCCGCGAGCAGGGTGCGACGGGAGAATCCGCCGCTCATCGAGGCCGATGCATTGCGAAGAGGACGGACGAGGACATTTCGTCAGGCTAGCGCAAGCGCGCTGAATAGATTTTGCGCATTTGCACGCGATTGGTTTGCAGTCTCGCGCGGGTCGCACGGTTCCTGCACGCGGCTGCGCGCGCCATGCGCATAAAAATGCCCTCCACCTTCCTCTAGGTTGCGTGCCGGCAACGGAGGAGACGGCGATGCGAGGCTTGGGTCTGACGATGGCGGCGGGACTCGCGCTGGCGGGCTGCACCACGGCGCGAACCGAGCCGCAGTCGGCAGCTGCAGCGGCGGCGCTCCCGGAATGTACCTCCGGGGCGGTGGGCACACGGCAGACCGCGGCGATCGGCGGCAGCGAAATGGCATACCGCGTCTGTGCCGGTACGCTGGCGGTGCGCGACGCAGCGGGGGTGCTGCTCGCCGAGCTTTTCTACACCGCCTATCTTGCGACCCCGAAAGCCGGGCACACGCGGCCGATCAGCTTCGTCTGGAACGGCGGACCCGGCGCGGATTCGCGGTTGCTGCATTTTCACGCGCTGGGCCCGAAGACGCTCGAGGACGGTGCGCTTGCGGACAATTCCGCCAGCCCGCTCGCCGCGAGCGACCTGGTATTCCTCGACCCGGCGGGAACAGGCTTCAGCCGTCCGGCGTCCGATGCCGCCGCCGCCCGGCTCTATTCGACGACGGGCGATCTCGCCGCGACAGCTGCCTTCATCCGCGCCTTCCGTGAGGCCTATGGCCGCGCGGCGGCGCCGCTCTATCTGATCGGTGAGAGCTTCGGCACCTGGCGCGCCGCCGGAGTGGCCGAAATGCTGATCGACGACGGCGTTGACGTGGCGGGCATGGCGCTGATCTCGGGCGGGATCCCCTTGGGCGAGGAGAGCGACCGGCCGCTGATGCGCGCACTTTCGCTGCCCAATCGCACCGCGACGGCGCTCGCGCTCGGCCGGCTCGACCCGGCGCTGCAGGCGGAGCCCGAAGCGACGCTGGCAGCGGCCGAACGCTGGGCCCGCGCGGTCTGGTATCCGGCGCTGCGCGATCCGGCGGCGCTTTCGAGCGACGCGCGGGCCGAAGTGATCGCGGGGCTGGCGCGCTATCACGGCCTGCCGCCCGAGCGAATCGATGCCGAGACGCTGTGGATCTCGCCGCGCGACTTTCGTACCGGCCTCCTCGCCGAACGCGGTGTGACGCTCGACATCTTCGACATGCGCGAGACGCGCGCGGAGGATGCGGCCGCGCAAGCGGCGGAGGAGCGCGCGGTGATCGCCTATTACCGTGAGACGCTGGGGGTTCGCGACGGCGCCTATGCCGGGATCGAAGTCGATCCGCTGCCGGTGGGCGCGGATTGGGGCTATGATCAGGCGCCGATCACCGAGGAATCGCTCGCCCGTGCAATCGCGGGAGAGGGGCCGCCCAGCCCGTCGCAACCCTGGACGCTGCGCGCGATGCGGAAGGCGCCGGCGCTTCGGACCTGGGTCGCCGCGGGGCTGTACGATTCGCTGAACAGCTGCGCCGCGAACGCTGCGACGGTTGCGGCATTGCCGGCGGATATTGCGGCGCGCATCACGCTGCGCTGCTATCCTGGCGGACATATGATGTACGACGCCGAAGGGCAGGCCGAACGATTCGGCAGCGAACTCTCGGCGTTTCTGGCCCCCGAGAGCTCCGATCCGTGAACCGACTAGCCGGATGATGCAGCAATGCGCCGATTTACTTCGTGACGCATCATTCATGCCGAGAGCCACCTTATCGGTAGAATATTCGCAACGATATCTCCCGAGGTCCGGCTATCGTGGTTGGTGCCGGACCCGGGGGTGCGGCAGGGCGACAATACGAGCGCGAAAGGGATAAGCGATGATCGACCGGGGGACGGGCAACTTCGGGCGCTGGATGGCATCGACGGCGTTGCTGACGCTGTTCGCGGGTGCCGCGCCGGCGCTGGCGCAGACCGCCGAGCCACTGCCGGCGCAGGCCGAACCGATCCCTGCGAGCGACGAGATCGTCGTGACCGGGTCGCGCATCCGCCGCGATCCTTCGGACGAGACGGCGCCGCGGCTCGTCGTCGACGAGCAGGTGGTCGAGGATCGCGGCTATCTGAACGCGGCTCAGGCACTCAACGAGCTCACTTCGAACTCGCCGCAGCTCGGCCAGGCCGATGCGAGCGGCGAATCGAGCGGGTCCGGACAGCAGTTCCCCAATTTGTTCGGGCTGGGTTCGGGGCGCACGCTGACGCTGGTCAACGGACGCCGCATGGTTACCAGTTCCTCGGGGCTCGGTGACGCGCAGGTCGACGCGAATATCATTCCGCTCGGGCTGCTCGAACGCGTCGAGGTAGTTCAGGGCGGCGGCGCTGCGGTCTATGGCTCTGATGCGATCGCAGGCGTCGTGAACTATGTTCTCAAGACCGACTTCGAAGGCATCGAGCTCGACGCGCAGAGCGGCATCTCGTCGCGCGGCGACTATGGCACCTACAGCCTGCGCGCCACCGTCGGCAGCAATTTCGGCGACGGTCGCGGCAACATCGCCGCCGATATCGGCTGGTCGCAGTCGCCGGTGCTGCGCTTCGCGGATCGGCCGCTGTCGAACCTCGCGCGGCTTACCGTCAGCAATCCGGACGACACCGGGCCGAACGACGGCATCCCTTCGGTTCGCGAGCTGCTCGAGGCGCATTTCTGGGAGTTCAACCGCAACGGCGTGATCTTCAACACGCCTGCGCCGTTCACGCGCTTCCTCACCAGTCTGAACGGTACCCCGCTCCAGTTCGGGGCCGATGGCACGCCGGTTCCCTTCGACCCGGGTACCAACGTCGGCATTCCCTTCGCGAGTGGTGGCGATGGCTTCCGCTACTCCGATCTGGTCGGGCTGCGGACCGGTGTCGAGCGCTTCACCGGGACGGTGATCGGCAGCTACGAACTGACCGACCGGATCCGCTTCTCGACCGAACTGCTCTATGCCCGCACCGAGGGCGAGGAGATCCCGCAGGGGCAGAGCCGGACGATCCTGAACTTCGGCACCTACGCCGGGCCGGTGATCTTCACGATCAACAATCCGTTCCTCACCGATCAGGCGCGGTCGATCCTCAGCGCCGCAAATCCCGGCTTCGGCGCCGGAGCGCCGCTGTTCCTCTCGAAATATTTCTACGATCTCACGCCCTCGAACACCCAGACGACCCGAACCGACACCTATCGCGCGGTCGCCGGGCTGGACGGCGACTTCGATCTGGGCTGGCGGAACTTCTACTGGTCGGTCTCGGGCAGCTATGCTCGGGTCGAGGGTGCGCAGCGCCGCTGGGAGGTCAGCAACGCGCGATACAACAACGCGATCAACGCGGTCCGCTCGGGCGGCTCGATCGTCTGTGCGATCAACGCCGACGCCAGCACCGCGAACGACGATCCCGCCTGCGCGCCGATCAATCCGTTCGGCGACGGCAACGTCAGTGCGGAGGCGCGCGACTATGTCAGCGTTCGCGCCGGTCTCGACTATGTGAACGAGCAGGTCGACCTGCTCGCCACGCTGGGCGGCGACGTGGTGATGCTGCCGGGCGGAACGGCCAAGTTCAGCATCGCCTATGAGCATCGCGACGAGAGCGTCGCCTTCACTCCGCTCGAAGCCAACCAGCAAGGCCTGTTCGCCGGCGGCACGCGCGAGCAGCCGCAATCGGGCGGCTATAATACCGACGAGCTTTCCGGCGAACTGCTGATCCCGATCGTCGGGCGCGACATGGGCGTGCCGCTGATCCGCACGCTCGAGCTGAGCGCTGCCGGCCGTCTGGTCGACAATTCGATTGCGGGCAGCGAGAATGTCTGGGATCTCGGCCTGCGCTGGCAGCCCGTCGACGGCGTGACGCTGCGCGGATCGCGCAGCCGCAACTTCCGCGCGCCGACGCTGGCACAGCTGTTCACGCCGGCGAGCGACACGCTCGGTGCGGTCGGACGCGACCCCTGCGATGCCGACCGGATCACCAGCGGTCCCAACCCCGAGGTGCGCTACGCCAACTGCCTTGCCGCGTTCGAAGCCAATCCGGGCTACGGCGTCGAGGCCGACGGCACCAACGCCGGGCTCAGCGCGGCGCAGCGGCTCGCGAACTTCCAGGATCCCGCCGAGAACTTCAACCGCGCAACGATCACGGCCGGCGGCAACGCCGATCTGCGCAACGAGATCTCGGACACCTGGACCTATGGCATCGTGCTCCAGCCGGCGTTCGTGCCGGGGTTGACGATCAGTGCCGATCGCATCGAGATCGACCTGGAGGACGGACTCTCGCCGTTCACGACCGAGGATTTCACGGCCGCCTGCTACGACAATACCGATCCCGATCCGGCGGTCTGCGATGCCTTTACTCGGCTCGCCGCGTCGGACGGCGTGAGCCCCGGCGGCACGATCGTGACGGGCACGACGACGACCTTCAATGCCGGCGTCGTCCGCTATCGCGGCGAAGTCTATATGATCGACTATCGCTTCGAACCGGGCAATCTCGGCCAGTTCGGCATCCGCCTTTCGGCCACGCACAACGACCTGCTGACCACTTCGGTGACCGGCGAGACCTTCACCCGGACCGACAACACCTATCTGAAGCCTGAGTGGGAAGGGAAGCTCAACATCGATTATGCGAGCGGACCGTTCCGGCTCAGCTACCAAGCCTATTATCTCGACGAGACCAAGGCCGCTGCCGATGCGACGATCGAGAATAATCCGAACCCGATCCTCGACAGCAACCTGACGCACAGCATCTCGGCGCAGGTCGATGCCGGCGCGATGACCTTCCGCGCCGGGGTGGACAACTTCACCGACGAGGAGCCGTCGTACCCGCAGATCGCCTATGGCGACATTCTTGGCCGGCGCTTTTGGGTCGGCGCCAAGCTGCGGTTCCGCTGAGCCGGGCCGAAATGCACGCGCGTCGCACCGCGCGGCGCGCGTGCCTGGCTTCTTTCGGCGGGAATTATCTATGCAAACCGATGTCTTGCGGCAGGATCTTGGAATAAAATGGCCGTTCCCCGCGAGCTAGAGGCGCATCCGGGCTCAGCGGTTCCGGAGGAGTGCAACAGCATGGCGCAGGGTCACGAGAGCCCCGGACGCGCTTCGTACGCGCAATGGGTGCGACGGGTGATCGCCCGCGTGCGCTCGGACCGGCAGCTGCTGGTGAGCCTGTTCGAAAGCTCGGTTCCCGAGCCGACTGGGCTGATGCGCGAGCTGCTGCTGGAAGGCTTCGGCGAGCCGATCACGTCGCGCTACACCAGCGCCTTTTCGGACGGCAATCCGTTCGTCGTACAGCATCTGGCCGACCGCTATGGCCTCACGTCCGAGCATATCCTGTGCACGACCGGGGCGACCGGCGCATTGTCGCTGCTATACCGCGCGCTCGTGAAGCCGGGCGAGCGGGTCCTGATCGAAAATCCCTGCTTCGACGTATTCCACACGCTTGCCCATGCGCATGGGCTGGGCGTCGACCGCTTCGAACGGCGCGGCGAGGGCTTCACGATCGATCCCGACGAAGTGGCGGCGGCGATCGGGCCCAAGACCCGCGTGGTCGTGCTGTCGAATCTCCACAATCCCTCGGGTATGCCGGTTTCCACCGAGACGCTGACGGCGATCGGCCGGATCGCCGAAGCACGCGGGTTTACGGTGATCGTCGATGAAGTCTACGGCCGCTATGCGGACGTGGAGACGCGGCCCGGGCCCGCCGCGCATCTGTCGCCCAGCATCATCTCGGTCAACAGCCTGACCAAGATTTTCGGGCTCAGTACGTTGCGCTGCGGCTGGATCGTCGGCGATCCGTCGGTGATGCGGACGGTTCGCGCGCTGCACGATGAGGTCGAGTTCGGCATTTCCAATCTGGCGCATGCGATGGCGGCGCTGGTGCTCGAGCGCAGCGACCGCTTCCTGCGCTACTCGAACGAGGTGCTCCAGAAGGCGCGGCCGATCATCGACGCGTACCACGCGCACTGGGTCGATCGGGGCCTCGTTTCGGGCGCGCTTCCGGCGGCGGGCTGCGTGGCGTTTCCGCGTCTCGTGGGGATCGACGATACGATCGCCTTTTCGGAATGGCTTGCCGATCGCGGCGGCGTCGTGGTGGCGCCGGGCGAGTATTTCGGGCGGGCGGGGCATATTCGCCTCGGCTTCGGAATCGCGCCCGGAAAGCTCGATTACGGGCTACAGGCGCTTACCGACGGGTTGACGAGTTGGCACGAGCTGCCGCCCGCGCGCAGGGAAGTCCCCGCAGCGGCGAAATGAAGAGGGAAGGGATGCGATGAACGGCGGCGGACGCGCGAAACCGGGCTTCTGGCTCCCGCTGTTGGCGATTGCGCTTGCCGCCGCCCCCGCTGCCGCGCAGACCCAGCCGCTCGTCCGATCCGATCGGTCGGTCGCGACCGGGCAGGGGCCGGTGACGGCGACGACCGAGATGGGGCTGGTGGCGATCGAAAGCGCGCCGGGCGTTCGCGACGCGACCGCCGGCTATCTTTCCTACAGCCTCGCCGACGCGCCTTCCGAGCGGCCGGTGCTGTTCATCTTCAACGGCGGCCCCGGTGCGTCGGCCTCCTATCTGCATATGGGCGCGCTGGGTCCGGTTCGTGCCCGGGTGCCGCAGGATCCGCGGGCGCCGCTGCCCGATGCCGCGGCGATCGAAAACGATCCGCAGACGCTGCTCGACCTCGCCGATCTGGTGTTCATCGACCCGCCCGGCACCGGCTTTTCCGAGCGGGCGCCGGATGCGGACAGCAGCTTCTACAATTCGGTATCGGGCGATGCCGACGCCGCGGCCCAGCTGGTCGCGCAGTGGCTCGATGCGCATGGCCGCGCCACGGCACCGGTCTTCCTGCTCGGTGAAAGCTATGGCACGATCCGTGCCGTCGCGATGCTCGATGCGCTGGCGGAGCGCCGACCCGAATTGCGAGTGGAAGGCGTGGTGCTGCTCGGTCAGGCGCTGAACATGATCGAAACCTCGCAGCGGCCCGACAACATCCTGAGCTATGCCGTCTCGCTGCCCAGCCTGGCGGCGATCGCCTGCTATCACGGCAAGGCCGTGCAGCCGTGCGAGCCCGGTGCGATCAGCCGCACGGCCGCCCGGTTCGCCGGTACCGACTATCTGCGCGCGCTGTTCCAGGGGAGCGCGATCGCCGCCGACGATAAGCGCCGCATGGCGGAACGGCTCGAGCAACTGAGCGGCATTTCGGCGGACTATTATCTCGCCAATGATCTGCGGATCAGCAAGGAGCGGTTCCGCGTCGAGCTGCTGCGCGACGAAGGTCTCGTCGTCGGCCGCTACGACGCGCGCTATGTGGCGCCGCGCCCCGCCGATGCCGGCGCCGTGGTCGGCCCCGACGCCTTCTCGGCGGTTTCCGCGCTCTACGAAGGGGCGATGCGCGCCTATCTAGCCCGCGATCTGGGGCTAGCCGATGCCGATGCCTATGTGATCGCCATTCCCGAAGGCAGTTGGGCCTATGGCGGCGGCGACACGCCTTTTGCCGACTGGCCGTTCATGGAGAGCGTCGAACGCGCGATGGCGCGCGAGCCGGCTCTGCGGCTGTTCGTCGGCACCGGCATCTTCGATCTGACGACGACGATCGGCGCGGCGGACTATCTGATCGCCCAGTCGAGCATCGCGCCCGACCGGTACCGGCTCGAACGCTATCCCGCGGGCCACGTCGCCTATTCGGACGACGCGAGCTGGCGCAAGCTGGTCGGCGACCTGCGTTCGTTCCTGACTGCTGCTGCACCGCATGACTGAGCCCAGCGTGCCCGAAGGCGATTCGCGGCTGGTTCGGGGCATTGATCTGTGGGGGGTCGTGTCGCTGGGGCTCGGCACCGCGGTCGGCGTTTCGATCTTCTCGGCGATCGCGCCCGCGACCGCGCTCGCGGGCCCGGCGATGCTGGTTTCGGTGCTGATCGCGGCCTTTCCGATGTATCTGATCGCGATCAGCTATGCCTTCCTCGGCTCGGCGGTGCCGGTTTCGGGCGCGTCGTTCGTATGGCCGTCGCGGTTCCTGCATCCCGCGCTCGGCTTCTTCATCGCCTGGATGCGGATCATCGCGAACATGGGCGCGCTGGTCGTGCTCGCGCTGGTGCTGGTGCGCTATCTGTCGACGGTCGTGCCGCTGCCCACACGCCCGGCGATGTTCGCGCTGCTGCTGCTGGCGCTGCTCGCCAACCTGTTCGGAGTGCGGACCGCGGCGCGCCTCCAGACGTGGCTGATGGCGTTTCTGCTGCTGCTGTTCCTCGTCTATGTCCTGTGGGGCGGCGCGACTGCGTTCGATCCGGCTGCGTTCACGCCGCTCGCGCCCGAGGGCGTTTCGGGCGTGCTCGCCGCCGCGCCGTTGCTGATGGGCCTGTTCTTCGGCATCGAGGCGGCAACCGAGGCGGGCGCCGAAGTCGCCGACAGCCGGCGCACGATCCCGCTGGGAATCGCGATCGCGATCGGCTCGGCTACGGCGCTGTACCTTGCGGTGGGAATCGTCACGCTGGGCGTGCTCGGTCCCGAGGCGCTGGCGACGAGCGAGGCGCCGATCCTCGATGCGGCGCAGCGGTTCATGGATCTGCTCGGCGCGCCGCTGATCGTCTGGGCGGCGGTGGCCGCGATCGGCACCAGCATCAATGCGATCTTCACCCTATTCAGCCGCAGCCTCTTCGCGATGGCCGAGGCCGGGCTGATGCCCGGCGCGCTCGCCCGCGTGCATCCGCGCTGGAAAGTGCCGCACATCGCGCTGCTTGCCGTCTTCGCGATCGGCTGCGTCGGGCTGTTCCTGCCGATGGAGCTGACTTTTCTGTTTCTCGCCGTGAACATCCCCAACCTGGTGAAATACGGCAGCATCTGTCTTGCCGCCGCGCAGGTCGTGCGGAAGCATCCGGATCTCTACGAGAATGCCGGTTTCCGTTTCTCGCGGCGCAAGATGCTCGTCCTCGCCTATACCGGGGCGCTTTGTGCGGCCGGGCTGGTGTTCGTCGGGATCGAGGCAGACTGGCGGCCCTATGCGCTGCTGATCGGCTGGGGCCTGTTGGGCGCCCTCTATTACTTCTTCCGCAGGCGGTGAAAGAAAGAGGCCGGCGCCGCTGGTGCGGCGCCGGCCATCCCGTGGTGCGACCCAGGGGTTATCGGTGAATTCCGTCGTGATCGTGCGGCGCGGCAGGCTCGTCATCGGCGGGACGAGGCGCGGGCGGCAGCGTCACCTCGGGAGGCGCTGCGAAGGGGGCGACGCCCACTCGCTCCCAGATTTCCGAGGGGAAGTAGAAGGCGCCGTCCTTCGCGACCATGCGGATCCGGTGCAGCGCCCGCAGGTCTTCGAGCGGATTGCCGTCGATCAGCAGAAAGTCGGCCAGCTTGCCGCCCTCGACGCTTCCCAGGCGCTGGTCGCGGCCGAGATAGCGTTCGGCGCCGAGCGTGGCGATGCGCAGTACGTCCGCGGGCGGAATGCCGGCCTCGCCATAGAGTTGCAGTTCGCGGTGCAGCGACAGTCCGGTCGCGTCGTCGGTACCGGGCAATAGCGTCACGCCGCGCGCGTGGAGCTTTTGCAGCAGCGCCTTGATCGATTCGAAGGCGCCGCGATAGGCCGCGTCGTCAGCCGCGCTCTCGATCGGCGCGATGCCCTGGCGGCGGCGGCGCTGGAGGCCGATCGGCAAATGGTCGATATAGCTGGCGACGGCCGGACTGACCGCTCCGTCGCGGCTGAGCATGAGCAGCTCCAGCGTCACTGCGGTCGGATCGAGCGCGATGTCGCGCTCGGCCATCGCATCGATCGTGCGGCGAACCTCTGGCGCCTCAAAATCTAGCCCGGCGGTGCGGCGCATCGCGGTGAGGCGCAACGGCGTGCGCGTGTCTTCGTCGGGCCGCAGCACCCAGCCGAGCATCAGCTGGTTGACGTGAGTCACTTCGTCATAGCCGGCGGAGATCATGCTGTCGGCGTTGGTGAAGGCGGGGATGTGCCCGGTCACGCCCATGCCGAGCCTGCGCGCCTCGCGGACGATCGCCGGCACCCACACGGGATTCATGCTGTTGTAGATCTTGATCTGCCAATAGCCGCGCGCGGCGTACCAGCGCACCGCCTCCACCGCCGCCGCCTCGCTGTCGACGATGATGCCGTTGCGCGAGCTGTAGTCGCTGCGCCCTTCGAGGAAGCCGTTGCGGACGATCCGCGGGCCGACGATCTCGCCCGCGTCGATCCGCCGCGTGAGGTCGAGCAGGAAGCCATTGTCGTTGCCCATGTCGCGCACCGACGTGACGCCCGAGGCGATGTAGAGCAGCGCCGATTGCAGCGAGACATGGGCGTGCATGTCGTGCAGCCCGGGCACCACGATCCCGCCCGCGCCGTCGATCACGACTTCGCCCGGGGTGGTCGGACTGTCGAGCGGTTCGACCGCGGCGATCCGATCGCGGAACACCAGCACCGACACGGGCTCGCCGAGCATGCCGGACGCGGGATCGAACACCCGCACGTCGCGCAGCCGCACCGGTGCGTCGAAGCGATGCTCGACTTCGCGCTGAATGGCTTCGAAGCGCGCGCTCGTCCGCTCCGTCGCGATCCGCTGCAGCTCGGGTGCCGCCTCGGCATGTCCCTCGCGCACTGTTACGCCGCGCGGCGAGAGCGTGGCGAAGAGCGCGCCGTCGGCGTCGAGCAGCACCATCTCGGGCGACAGATCGACGCCGGTGATCAGATAGGCGGAGTAGCTGCCGCCGCCGGGTAGATGCACCGGATCCATCGGTTCCAGCGCGAGCGCGCCGCCCGGCAGTGCCTCGATCCGCCGATCTGCGTCGGCCAGTAACGCGCGCGCATAGAGCCCCAAAGCCCAGGGACTGGCGTTCTGCGCGATGTAGAGGCGACCGCCGCCATCGGGCGCTTCCTGGCTTCCGGTGGAATCGGTCCAGCGCGCCACTCCGCCGCCGGCGACGAAGCGTTCGTCGACTTCGCTGCCGAACGTTGCGGTCCCGCTGATCGTCCACGCCACCGGCAGCCCCTCCGGACCGAGCCGGATCGTCTCGTCGGTGGTGGGGCCGCGCCCGTTGTTCTTCACGTCGTAGTGAACGGCCACGGTCTCGCCGGTCCGTTCGGCTTCGAGGAAGCCGACCTGCTCGCCATTGGCGATCACCACCATCCGCTCGGTCTGCGCCAGCGCCGGCGCGGCGGCGGACAGCGCGAGCAGGGCGAGGGCGGGGCGCCATCCCGGTCGCATCATATCGCTTCGCAATTCTGATAGAGGTGCGCGGCCGCGGCGAGATCCTGTACGGCATGGCCGAGCGACTTGTAGAGCGTGATTTCCTCCGCGCTGCGCCGTCCCTCGATCCGGCCGAGCAGAACTTCGCCGATTTCGCCGACGATGTGTGCGTCGGTCACTGCGCCTTCTTCCCGCGCGACGAGGAACTCAGCGGCTGCGTCCAGCGCGGAGGCGCGGCTGTCGGCGATATAGCGTGCGCGCGCCACCAGCGCGGTGTCGACCTCGACCGGGCCCGGCCCGCTCGATCCGACCAGATTGACGTGGGTGCCCGGCCGCACCCACTCGCCCAGCAGCACCGGCTCGCGCGCTCCGGTGAGCGTGCAGATCACGTCGGCCTGCCCCGCGGCCGCGGGAAGGTCGACCGCCGCTTCGGCGGGCAGACCCAGCGATGCGCGCGCCTCTTCGGCGAGCGCCCGCGCCTTCGCCGGGTCGCGTCCCCAGATCAGGATGCGGTCGAAGGTGCGGACCAGCGGCAGCGCATGAAGATGGGTGCGCGCCTGGCCGCCGGTCCCGATCAGCAGCAGCGTCGCGGCGTCGGCCTTGGCGAGCGCATCAGTGGCGACCGCAGTGGCCGCGGCGGTGCGGATGTGCGTGATCTGTTCGGCGTCGGCGATGCAAACCGGGCGGCCCTCCTCCGGCTCGAACAGCAGGACGAGCCCCCGATGACGGCGCGTGCCGGCATGATCGGGGTCGGCGAACACGCTGATTATCTTGGCGCCGAACATGTCGGCGTCGCCCAGCGCGCCGGGCATCTGTGCGAAGGTGCGGCCTTCGCCCATGTGGATCATCGTGCGGAGCAACTGGCGTGTCGTTCCGGCGGACAGCGCCTGCATCGCGATCCGGACTACGGCGATGCAGCTGCGATAATCCAGGTTGTTCCGGACCGCCGCACCATCGAAAATCGTCAACTCGTCGCGCCGCACGGCCGTTCCTTTTGCCCTTCCGCCTCCATTCTAGGCGCAGGGCAGGGGCAGATGGTTGTCGATTTCCGATAGGGGGCTTAGGATTGTGCATCAGCTATACGAAAAGACGTTACCGGGAGCATAGAAATGGCCGCTGAACTCGACCGGCTCGATTTGAAGATCCTCGACCGCCTGCAAATCGACGCATCGGAATCGTCGAGCGAGATCGCCGATCGAGTGGGGCTGTCCCAGTCGCCCTGCTGGCGCCGCATGCAGCGGCTGAAGGACGAGGGCTATATCAAGGAACAGGTCGCGATCCTCGACCGCGAGAAGTTCGGCGAGAGCATGTACATCTTCGCCCAGCTGAAGATGTCGCGGCTCAGCGACGAGGCGCGCGATTCGTTCATCCGCGCGATCGAGGAGATTCCGGAGATCACTGAAGCCTATACGTTGTTCGGCGAGATGGACGTGATGATCAAGGTGCTCGCGCCCAACATCGGCTGGTATCAGAATTTCACCTTCCGTACGCTGCTGCGCCTCCCCGGCGTCGAGGACATCCGCTCGACCGCGACGCTTTCGGAAATGAAGTGCACGCATCGTCTTCCGCTTCCGCGCGCATAGATGATGCATGTCGGGCGCGTTGGCCCGCGTCTGCGCAATCGTTAGCCGATCGCGCCTCGCTACACTGGATCGACGCGAGGGAGGCGAGGGCATGATGCGAAGCGGACGAATGCTCCTGTTGGCGCTGTTGCTCGGCTTGTGGGGAGCGGCCGGCGCGGCCGCGGAGCCCGGGCCGCCGCTGTTCGCGGTGACGCTCGCGCCGGCAGCGCCCGATGCCGATGGCGCGGTCCGCGCTATCGACGTGACGCTGGAGATCGACGGGATCGCGGCGGCGGCGGGGGCTCCGATGCTGCGCCTGCCGATCGTCGCCAACACCGTTGAGACCGCGGCCGACCGGATCGAGGGCCTGCGCTTCCGAGACGCGCAGGGCGCCTTCGAGGCACCGACCCGCGACGTCGCGCAGGACGACGCGAACCGCGACCGGCTCTGGCTTGCGCCGCGAGCGATCTCGGGCGCGCTCCGCGTCGCGTATCGCGTTCCGATCGACCCGGCGCGGCCGCCGCTTGCCGCTCCGCAATATGAGCTGCGGACAGAGGACGGCACGGTTTCGGGTGCTGCAACTGCCTTCCTGCTCCTGCCGCGGGATACGGTCGCGCGTCGCGTGCGGGTGCGCTGGGATCTGGCGGCGATGGGAAGCGGCGCGGTCGGCATCTCGAGCTTCGGAGTCGGCGATGTGGAGACGCGCGAGCGCTATCTCCCCGAGCGGTTGAACGGCGCCTATTACATGGCGGGCCGCCCCGGGCTGTTCCGGTCTTCGGACGGACGCTTCTTCGGCGCCTGGCAGGGAAAGCTGCCCTTTTCCGGCGAATCGCTGATGCGCTGGGCGGCCGAGCTCCAGTCCTTCTACGGCGATTTCTTCGACGAGCGACCCGAGCAATTCGGCGTATTCGGCCGCACCAATCGGCTCAATCCGGGAAGCGGCATCGGCCTGACCGACAGTTTCGCCTTCACCTTCAACGCCGAGTCGACCGAGGCGGATCTGCGCGGCCTGCTGGCACATGAGATGCTGCATGCATGGGTGCGCTCGCTGGGCGAGACGATGGACGCGCCGGGCGGGCTGGCTGCGTCCTGGTTCGGCGAAGGCCTGGCGGTGCATTATCAGCGGTTGCTGCCCTATCGCGCCGGGCTGATCTCGGCCGATGCATTCCTCGACGATCTCAACGCGACTGCGGGGCGCTACTATACCAACGCCCTGATCGGCACGCCGAATGCGGAAATCCCCGGCGGTTTCTGGCGCGATACGCGGATCCGCGTGCTGCCCTATGACCGCGGCTCGCTCTATTTCGCGAAAGTCGACGCGCAGATTCGCGTGGCTTCGGGCGGTGCGCGCTCGCTCGATGATATCGTGCGGGCGATGCTGGTGGCGCGCCGTGCCGGAGAGCCGATGGACCAGGCGCTTTGGGAACGGCTGCTCCACGCCGAACTCGGCGACGAAGGCCTAGCCGGCTTTCGCGCCATGCTCGCGGGCGAGGTGGTCATGCTGCCTCGCGGTGCGTTCGGACCGTGCTTCCGGCGCATCGAGCGGCCGCTGCGGCGGTTCGAGCTCGGGTTCGATCCCGAGACGCTTCTGGCGAATCCGCGACGGGTTCGCGGGCTGATCGCAGGGTCCAGCGCTGCGCAAGCCGGCCTGCGCGAAGGCGACGAGATCCTCAATCGCTTTCCGCAGGATGCGATGCAGGGCGATCAGGCGGCGGTGCTCACGCTGGAGATCCGCCGCAACGGCGAAACGCGCACGATCGCCTATCTGCCGCGCGGCGAAGCCGTGCTGGTCCCGCAATGGGAGCGCACCGGGGCGCCCGGTTGCGACGGCGGAACGCCTGTCGGCTAGCGCGGGGACCGAGCCGGCGCGCCGCCCCCGCCGGCTCGCCCGCTCAGTCGAGCATTTCCTGTCCGTCGCCCTGTTTGCGCGTGAGCAGGTGGTAGAGCGCCGGGATCACGAACAGCTGCATGATCGTCGCGGAGAACAGGCCGAAGATGATCATGAAGCACAGCGGCCGGTACATCGGATTGCCGATCGCCAGCGGGATGAGACCTGCCATGGTGGTGACCGAAGTGGTCAGGATCGGCCGCAGTCGCTCCGCCGCGCCCCGTGCCGCCGCCTGTGCCTTGTTGATGCCTTCGGCGAGCCGGCGGTTCATCGTGTCGACCATGACGATCCCGTCGTTGGCGACGATCCCGATCAGCGAGATCACCCCGATCATCGCGAAGAAGGAGAACTGCATCCCGAAGACGAAGAAGCCGAGGAACGATCCGATCAACGCCAGCGGCATGGTGGCGAGCAGGATGAACGCCTGCGGGAAGCTGTCGAACACGATCACCAGCACGCCGAAGACCATGATCAGTGCGATCACCAGCGCGATCCCGGCCGAGCCGAACGTCTCGGCGGTTTCCTCGGCCTCGCCTCCGATAGCGAAGCTGTAGCCTGAGGGCCATTCGCTCTGCAGCTCCTCCAGTTGCGGGCGGATTTCCTCGACGATCTCGGTCACCGGCCGCTCCCGATTACTGGCCAGAACGGTGAGCGCGCGACGGCCGCCCTCATGGGCGACGGAAAGCGCGGCTTCGCCCTGAACGGGGTCGAGCAGCGACAGCATCGGAATGCTCTCGCCTTCCGGCGTGAATGCGCGAACCAGGTCGAGCTCGTCGATGCGTCGGGGCCCACCCGGATCGCCCGCGCGGCTCGGCCAGTTCGTCCCCATGCGGATTTCGAGATCATCCTCGGGGCCCGGAATGGCATAGGTTCCGATCGTTTGCGCGCCGAGCGCGAACCGGGCCTGCGCGGCCAGATTCTGCTGCGAGATGCCGTAGAAGCTGAGCGCCTCGCGGTTCGGGCGCAGCGCGATCTCCGCGCTCAGATTGCCCAGATTGTCGCGGATGTTGGCCACGCCCTCGGTGCCTTGCAGCAGTCGCTGTACCTGTTGCGACATCTCCTGGAGCTGGTCCATATCCGGGCCCGAAAGCGTGATCTCGATTGGATCGCCGGTACTCGGCTGGTTGGTCTCCGGCACCACGAGCAGCGAGGCGCCGGCGACGTTGGCCGAGAGATATGCGTCGAGTTCCTCGCGCAGATCCTCCGCGATTTCATAGCCCGCGGCATCGCGTTCGCCGCGCTCTACGAACGTCGCGGAGAAGCCGATGAAATTCTCGCCTTCGGTGGGTTGCAGCCGCGATTCGGGCGATACGAGCGCGAACGGGCTCTTGCGGCCGGCAATCTTGATGACGCTGTCGAAATAGGGCTTCTCGCGCAGGATCTCGCCGACCGCGTCGGCGACGCGCTGCGTGTGATCGAGCTGGGTTGCCGGCGGCAGCTCGATATTGATCCCCAGCCGCTCGCCATCGGTCTTCGGGTATAGCACGGTCGGAATCTGCGAAAAGGCGAGGAGCGCCAGGACGAACCCAGCCGCCGCGCCGCCTACCCAGGTCCAGGCGTGCTTGCGGCTGTCCACCACCTTGTCGCAGATGAAGCGATTGAGCCAATGCGCCGCCTTTTCGGTGAGCACATCGGCCCGGTTCTTCTTCTCTTCCGCCTGATGGCGCGCGACCGGACCGAGCAGATATCGCGACAGCGGCACGGCCGCGAGCAGGGCGACGATGAACGCGATGACGAGGCACGTGATCGCCGTGACCGGCAGGACGCGGATGAACTTGCCCGCCACGCCGCCGATCGCCATCAGCGGCGCCATCGCGAGGATCGTGGTCAGCTGCCCGGCGAAGGCCGGCATCGCATAGTTGCCGATCGTCGCCAGCGCGGCCTGGCCGAAGCTCTTCTTCTGCACATAAATCTCGTCGTGCATGCCTTCCATCATCAGGATGAAGACGTCGACCATCAGGCCGAGCGCCAGCACCATGCCGATGATCACCAGCTCGTTGAGCGAATAGCCGAGCAACAGAATGACGATCAGCGCGCCCGCGAAGGTCACCGGGATGGCGAGTCCGGCGATTAGTCCTTCGCGCCAGGTGAGCACGAGAAACAGGATCACGAACACCGCCGCCATCGCCTGGAGCCCGTTGACGAAGACGTCGCTCAGCGACTCGCGGATCTGATCGGCGTCGTTCTGGACGATGTCGTAGCGCACCCCTTCCTCCCAGACGGGGCTCTCTTCCATCGCCTGCAGTTCCTCGCGGATCGCGCCGATCGTCTCGATCGTGTCCGCTCCCGGGGTCTTGCGCACCGAGACTTCGATCGAGCTGCGATAGGGCTCGCCGCCGTCGCTGTAGGCGGTGGTCGAATCCTCCGCCTCCAGCGTGCGCTGGACGACCGCCACCTCGTCCAGCCGGACGGGCGGCCCGGCGCGGTCGCCGCCCGCACGGCGCACGGGCAGCGACCGTAGATCGTCGACATCGCGGAACTGGCCCTCCAGCCGCACGACGGCGCCGATTTCCTCGCTGTCGATCTCGCCGAACGGCTGTTCGAGATTGGCCGTGCGGATCGCGTCCTGAACCTCGGTGGGAGAGAGGCCGAGCGCCAGCAGCCGCTCGGGCTGCAGCAGGATCTGGATGATCTCCTCGCGATTGCCGCCGAGCTCAGCCTCATTGACTCCGGGGATCGATTCGAGGCGCTCCTGCACCTCCTCGCCGAGGCGGCTCAGCGCCGCCGTGCCCGCGCCGCCATACATCGTGATCGTGATGATCGGTCGATCGTCGACCGAGATCTGCTCGACCTCCGGCGAGTCCGCCTCGGCGGGAAGCTGAGCCTCCGCAGTGCTGACGGCGGCGCGCAATCGCTGCATCGCGTCAGAGGCGCTCGCGCTCGCCTCGAACTCGACCATGATGATCGAATAGCTGTCGAATGACGAGCTGTTCACCGCTTTCACGCCGGAAAGCGTCGTGATCTCGTCCTCGATCTCGGTCGTGATCTGCTCCTCGATCGTCTCCGGATCGGCGCCCGGCCACTGGGTGGTGATCGTGGCCTGCGGGATTTCGAGGTCGGGCAGCGCCTCCTTGACCAGCTGGGTATAGGCCATGACCCCGCCGACGGTGAGCAGCAGCGTGAGCAGGATGCCGAAGGTCGTCTTGAGGAAGAAGAAGCGCTGGAATCGCGATGCTCCGCGCACTTCCTCGCTTTCCTGCGAGGCCTGCGCATCCGGGGCCGGTGCCGTCGACTCACTCATCGGCAGTATCGCGCGCGCCCAGCGGCTCGCGCCCGATCACCCGGACCAGATCGCCGTCGCTCAAGGCGCTCCTACCGTCGGTAACCACATATTCGCCGGTGCGCACTCCGGAGACGACCGCACGCACCTCGTTGCCGGTCAGTCCGAGCTCGACCGCGCGGCGCTCGACTCGCCGGGTCTCGGGATCGACGACATAGACGAAGGGCTCGCCCGAGGCGAAGCCGATCGCATCGAACGGAACCGCGGGCACTTCTTCGGCGCGCGGCCCGCGGATCCAGGCGGAGACGAATTCGCCATCCTGCAGCAGGCGCCCGCCGCTGGTGGTCCGGATCAGCGCCTCATAGGTCCGGCTCTCCGGATCGAGCGCGGGGCTGACGGCATAGACCCTGCCGAAGATGCGGAACTGATCGACCGGGATCGGCGGCGCATTGCCGGTGCTGCCGGCCTGCGCGGGCCGCTGGCGCGCGGCGGGCGCGGGAGCCTCGCTCGGCCGGATCAGCGCTTCGGACCCGGTATCGACTTCGCGGCTGGTGTAGGATGGAAGATCGACCGAAATCTCGTAGCTGGAGGGGTCGACGATCACGACCGGCACGGTATCGAGCGCGGTCTGCTCGTTCTGCGACTGGACGAGCTGCGGCGTGAAATAGCGCCCTTCCTCGATGTTGAGGCGCGCGATCACGCCCGAAATCGGAGCGACGATCCGCGATTCGGACGCCGTGACCTGCGCGACGTTGACCTGCGCCTGGGCGGCGTTCACCTGCGCACGGTTGGCGGCGAGCTGCGCCTGCGCTCGCGCATAGGCGGCGCGGGCCTGCTCCAGTTGCGCCTCGGCTTCGTCATATTCCTGCTGCGAGGCCGAGTTGAGTTCGAGCAGTGTGGCGAAACGGGCGAAGGTCTCCCGCGCCAGTTCCAGTGTCGCCGCAGCCTCGACCAGCGCCGCTTCCGCCACGCTGACCTGCGCGCGAGCATTGGCAAGATCGACGCGGGCGCCGGTCAGTTCGGCCTCGGTGCGATCGCGCTCGAGATAGGCGATGACCTGGCCCCGCCGGACCGGCCGGCCGACCTCGAGCCCGGGAGCGACATAGGCCACACGGCCGCTGTTCTGGAAGGTGAGGAATTCGCGCCGCGCCGCGCGCGCGGTTCCCTGCGCATAGACCCAGGATTGCACCGGCGCTTCCTGCACCTGGACGACCCGCACGCTCACCGCCGCGGTGGCGCTCTCGTTCGCTTCCTCTTCGTCGCTTCCGCCGCCGCAACCGGCGAGAAACAGCGCGAGCGCGGATATCAGATGCAGTCTCATTGCGGCAACGGCTCCGGTTGTGTGGGGGCGGGCGCGGCATCCTCGAACCCGCCGCCCAGGGCGAGATGCAGATCGATGCGGTTCTCCATCCGTGCCCGGCGCGCGGCGAGATAGGCGCTGCTCGCATCGAGCGCAGTCTGCTGGCTCTGCAGCACGGTGATGAACGGATCGAGCCCCGCCAGATAGCGATTGAACGAGATCGCCACGGCACTTTCCGCCGCTTCGGCCGCGGCTCCCAGCGCCAGTTGCCGGGTCGCGAGCTCTTCCTCGACGGCAAGCGCCGTCTCGACCTCCGACAGCGCCTGCAACACCGTTTCGGCATAGGCTTCGACTGCCTCGGCCTGCCGCCCTTCCGCCGCCTCGACCTGGGCGCGCAACCGTCCGCCCTGGAAGATCGGCTGGAGGATCGCGCCTGCAATGCTCCAGACGAAGAAATTCCCGTCGAGAAGGTTCGAAAGCTCGCTGCTGCTGGTGCCCGCCGACCCGGTGAGATTGATCCCGGGCAGCAGCGCGCGCTCGGCGGCCGCTTCGCGGTATCCGGCGGCGATCAGGTTCAGCCGCGCGGCGCGAATATCGGGTCGGCGCGCCAGCAGCCCGGCGGGAAGTCCGGCGGGCGGCGGCGGCGGAATCTCGGGAAGCGCATCGGCGGTCGCCACTTCGCCGTCGGGATAGGCGCGGATCAGCGCGTCGAACCCGCGGGTGGCGCGCTCGACTGCTTCGCGCCGCTGCGACAGACCTGCGCGCGCCTGATCGAGATTGGCGAAGGCGAGCGCCTTGTCGCCCGGCGCTGCCACTCCGACATCGACTCGATTGCCGACCTGGCGCGCGATTTCGGCCAGAGCCGCGACCATTGCGCGCGAGACTTCAACCTGCTGCCGCGCTTCGACCAGATTGAAATAGGATCGCGCCACCTGCGCCGCGATCGATTGCCGCACGGCTCGCAGATTCTCGGCGCTGGCGAGGAAATCGGCGCGCGCCGCCGCGCTCTGCGCGCTGATCCGGCCCCAGAGATCAAGTTCCCAGCTGACATTCGCATTCAGCGAGAAGCTGTCGGTAACGAAGCTCGCGACTTCATCTTCTCCGCCGCCATCGGGAGTTCCGCCACCGGGCGCCGTCGGCAGGATCTCACTGAAGCCGAGGCCCGCGAGGTTCTGGCGCTGGCGGGAAGCGTTGAAGCGGCCGCTGATCTGTGGATAGAGGTCGGCGCGCGCCACTCGCGCCTGCGCGCGCGCCTGTTCGACCCGCGCCACGGCCTGCAGGATCGAAGGGTTATGAACACCCGCCCGCTCGACATATTCGCTCAGGAGCGGGTCTTCGAAGCGGGTCCACCAGGCATCCACGATCGGCGCCGCATCTGCGGGCTCGGCCGCGACGAATCGCTCGCGCGGATCGGCGACGATCGCGCCGAGTTCCGGAGCCGCGGGCGTGCCGACCGTGCAGCCGCCGAGAAGCAGCGCGACGAGGAGGGCGGTCCGTCTCAGCATGGGCCCGGTCCGTTCTCCGCCAGATGATCGGCGGCCGCGCTCAGATGATCCGCGATGCTGCGATAGAAGTGCACCAGCGTGAGGACGCGCGCCTGCGCCGGGCCGCTCTCCATCGCCCGCGCACTTGCCGCGATGCGCTCGGCATTGCCGATCTGTCGGAGGGCGGTCTGGCGGATATAGTTGGCATAGGCGTCCTTCCGCACTGCGTAGAAGGCTTGCCTCTCGCGCGGCTTCGAGCGCTTCTCGACGATGCCGAGGCTCTCGAGCAGGCGCACGTTGGTGCTCACGCTGGCACGGCTGACCTGCAGAATCTCGGCGATCCGGCTGCCGGAGAGGGGCGATTCCTCGAGCACGAGCAGGGCGAGGAGCTGACCAGTGATCCGCGCGAGTCCGTCCGCCTCGAAGATGTGCCCCATTGCTTCGATGAAGCCACGCCTTGCAGCGTCGTTTTCCGGCATGGCGACCCCTGAACCACGACGCCGCCCCAGTGGCCGTCGCTTGTTTCAGTGCGTACGATACAGACTGAGATTTGTTCCTTCACAGCAGAACGTCGGGCGAGGGCCGCCCACCCGGCATCGGCATTGCGCCGCGGGGGGGCGAGCAGGCGGAGCCTCGCTTGCGCGCATTGCGGGGCAACGGGTCTGCAAAGCGATACGGCAAAGGTGCGCCGCAGAAGGGTGTCAGTCCGACGCCAAACGGAAGATGGCAAAGGGCGGCATGGACGTGTCGCAGGCGCGTAAGGGAAAGGTGCTTGGGGAGGGCGCAGCTGAAGCGGGTGCTGCGGAGGCGATTCCCGACGACGCAGCGCTCAAAGAGGTGGCGCCGGAACGCCAGGCGCCGGAGGGATCCTGCAGTAGAGCGGCGTCACACGATTAGGATCCGGGGCCGCTGCGTCCACCATCGCCCGAGGGGGGACGCACCTCGACCGGCTCGAGGCGCCAAACCGCTCCCGCAGCGTCGCCCACGGCATTGGTCAGCAGGTATATCGCGCCATTCGGCCCCTGCTCCACCTCGCGAATGCGCGTGTTGAGAGGGATGAACTGGGTCCCCGCAACCGCGCCGTTCTCCATGTCCACACGTTCGACTCCGCCGGCCGAGAGCGATCCAAACAGAATGTCGCCGCGCCAGTTGGGAAACAGGTCGCCGGTATAGACGATCATTCCTGACGGCGAGCGTACGGGGCTCCACACATGGATGGCGTCTGCAAACTCCGGCCGCTGCGTCGGATCCGGAATATCGACGCCGTTGTAGTTGATCCCCCAACTGACGACCGGCCAACCGTAGTTGGCGCCGGCGCGGACCTCGTTCAGCTCGTCGCCACCCAAGGGCCCCATTTCGGCCACCCACAGCGCGCCGGTCTCGGGGTGCACGGCCGCGGCCTCGATATTGCGGTGGCCGTAGGACCAGATTGCGCCCTCCGCATCGGACCGCCCCACGAAGGGGTTGTCCTGCGGTATGGAGCCATCCTCGTTCAGCCGCACGATCGCGCCGAGCGTGTTGGAGAGATCCTGTGCCGGGCCGAACTGGAAGCGTTCTCCCAGCGCGAAGAAGATCGTACCGTCCGGTGCGAAAGCGATGCGATTGCCGAAATGGTTCGGCCCCTCGATCTTCGGTTCCTGCCGCCAGATGACTTCAAACCCCTCGAGACGGTCATCGAGCAGACGCGCGCGCCCCAGCGCAGTTCCCGCGGAACCTGCAGGTCCGGGCTCGGCAAAGGACAAATAGATCATCCGGTTCTGTTCGAATGCCGGGTGAAGCGCCACGTCCATCAGTCCGCCCTGGCCCTGGGCATACACAGTCGGTGTACCTCCGATCGGGGCCGATACGGTGCCATCCTGTGCGACGATCACCAGATTCCCGGGTCTTTCAGTCACCAGAAGCCGACCGTCCGGCAGGAAGGCCATACCCCAGGGTGTGTCGAGACCCCGGGCGACCTCGACCACCGAGATGAATGCATCGCCTGTACTGACCGATTCCACTTGGTTTGCACGCTCGGGGGCCTGTGCGAAAGCCGGGCTTGCTGCTGCCGCAATGCAGAGCAGAGGCAGCGATCTGCGAGCATTGCTCATGAGGGCGCTTGTCATTGGTCCTGCTGTCCTTGGCCGGTGAGAGGCTGGCCGCGACCGACGCTCAGCTAGCCTGCTTTGGACCCAACCCCGCAGCGCTGTGACCGTTCCTTCGGCGATGGCAGCACCGCATCACCGTCTGACTGACGGCACGTTCGGTTCGATAGCGGACGCGGCGGGGTAGCAGTTGGTGATGCCGGTGGTCGCCGGGCGCAGGCGTCGACTCCTTTCCGCGCCCTGCGCCGATTCGATCGGCTTAATTCAGCACGGCGTGCAGAATGCCCTTGCCGAGCATTTCGCCGGGATGACCCAGAAACAGGTCGAAGCTGCCCTTGGTCGCATGCGAGACGCGATAGGACTTGCCGCCTTCGGGCACTCGGGCGGGATCCATCTCGAAGAAGACGAAGAAGCCGCGATGGCGCGCCAGATCCGCGGGGCGATTGGCGTCTTCGTCCGCACGGGTGACCACGGACAGGGTGGAGACCACGTCGCCCTTTTCGCCAGCGATGGTAAAGCTGGTTCCGACCAGCGCCTCCCAGCTGTCGACTTCGCTCATGATCAGCGCCGGGCCGGCCGGGACGGGCGCGGGTTCGGACGGAAGAACGACGGTTCCCGCGCTGCTGCCGCCGTCGCAGCCGGCAAGCGCGGCCGCGGCGATGGTGGCGCACCCTCCCACCACGAACTCACGTCGCGATCTTAGAGCGGTCATCGAAATCTCTTCCCCCGAGGAGTCGCCTCACCATAGCGGCCCGACCGCATCCGCCTATCACTCGCGGCGGCGCAACACTATCGGATTTTGCGAGGGATTGCCGGAGTCTGCGTCGTTGGAGTATCGGCGCCGGCGGGTGCCCAGTTCGCGCCGCGAGAGGAATTCGATGCAGCACGCCGCCGAAGATCCCGGAACGCCGGGAACATCCGCCCCGCTCACGATCGACAGCTTTTCGTCCCGCATCGGGAATCGCTTCGCTGTAGCGAGTGCGAACGGCAGCCAGGAACTGCGACTGGCGCGGGCGGAGCCGCTCCCGGGGTCGGTGCGCGAAGGTGGCGGATTTCGGCTCGAATTCCTCGGGGCGCCCGAGCAGTTCCTGCCGCAGGCGGTCTATGCCTTTGCCATCGACGGCGCGATCCACGACATCTTCATTGTACCGCTCGGCCACCATCCGGAGGGGGAAATGCGGTACGAGGCGATCTTCTTCTAGGGCGGCGGCACGGCTCGTTCGGCCGCTCGCGCCAGCGTATAGCGCTATGCGCTGTTTGCCGGCGGAGACCATTTCATCAGATCATAGACGCCCTTGTCCTCGACGAGAGTGAACCCGAGCCGCTCGTACAGTGCGCGCGCAGGGTTCCCCTTTTCGACGTGGATCGATGCGCTTTTTGCGTGCGCTTTCGCCCAGTCCAGCGTGTCGCGCAGGATCGCGGTCCCGATCCCTCCGCCGCGCGCTGCCGGCATCAGCGAAATGTCGATGATCCTGAACTGATCGCGCCATTCCTCGATGTAGAGCCGGCCCACCGGTGTGCCGGCGCGCTCGACGACCAGCCACTCCGCATCGGGATAGTGGCGCTGATAATGGAGATGCTGGGCGCGGTGCTGCTGCATCAGAAACTGGCGGCGCTGTGCTTCGGGCCAGCCGCTGAGGGCAAGCTCCTCCGCGCGCGTCGACAGGTACAGCGCCTCGGTGAACCCATAATCTTCGGAGGCGAGGGGCCGATACGAGAGATCGAGGTGCGCGGCGTGGCGAAGGGGCGGCGGCATCGGCGCGGGACAGCTATCCGCTTCAGGAGCGAGGCGGGAATACACCCGTCAGCGCAATGCAGAAGTAGAAGGTGAGATAGGGCTGCATGTTGTTGTGCGGAGCGGAGCCGCCGGTCGTGGCGAGAGCGGACGGCGACATCGTCGTGAGATTGCTTGCCGTGCTGGTTTGATAGGGAGTGCCGCCCACCGCGGTCGCGAGCGTCGTATTCGGCGTGAGCGTCCCCTGGGTCCCGTTCTCCACCGTCGCCGACAAGCGGTGGTTGTGCCTGGGGATTTCGCTTTCGAGCAGCGTCACGGTTTCGACGCCCGAGGCCTCGCCAAGATCGTGGAGCGAGAGGCCCGGCCCCTGACCTGGCTGCATCGGCGCCCGGCCCTGCAGATCGGGAAGGGCGAAGTTGCTCTTGCCGTTTCCGCCATAGGTAGTTCCCAGCAGCGAGAAGAGCGCGGTATTCTGGGCAATCGGCAATAGCTGCCCATCGCACCAGGCCCAGAACTTGGGTGCGAAGTTGAACGGAAAAATCCGGATCTCGGCGACAAAGGGATCGGCCACGGACGACTCCTAGGTAGGGCTGGGGAATAATCCGAACAGCGAAATGATGAAGTTGATGCAGAGATAGGGCTGCATGTTCGTGTGCGGCTGGCTGCCACCGGTGGCGCCGATGCTCGTTGCCGCCAGCAAAGTGTCCGGCGTTTCGCTCGCATAGGGCCGCATGAGCGTGGAACTCGCCAGATAGTTGTTGAGCGGACTGCTCTGCGATCCGTTGCCGCTGGATCCAACCAGGTTATGGGTATGCATCGGGATCTGGCTCGCCGTCAGCGTTATTTCCTCCGCCCCGCCGGTTTCTGCGAGGATGAAGCCGTCGCCCATGTGGATCGGCACCCGCCCGCGCAGGTCGGGCAGCTGGAAGGTGGATTGGCCGTCGCCGCCATAGGTGGTTCCGATCAGCTGAAAGAGCGTCTCGTTTTCCGAAATCGGAAGCAATTGCCCCTCGCAGAGCATCCAGCCGGCGGGCGCGAAGTTGCCCGCGAACATCCGGATCTCGCCGACATAGGGTTGTGCCATGGAACGTCCTCAGGTGGGCGAAGGGAAAATGCCCTGAAGGGCGATGCAGAAGTTCGTGGTCAGAAACGGCTGCATGTTCAGGTGCGTCTGCGTCTGGCCTACGAAGCTCACCGTCTCCGCATGCATCGTGACAGCGCCTGTCGTCACCCCGGGCGCGTACAGGTTGTCCGGTTCCGCCGCGAGAACATGTTCTACGGACCCGAATGCCGGATATTGCGAATCCCCGGTTGCCGCCGAGGCATGCAGACTATGCGTATGCTGGGGCATTTCGCTGAACGATATCCTATGCGCCTGCTCGCCGCCGCGTTCTCCCAGGGTGTGGCCGGTGCCGACGTGAATGGGCACCCGCCCACGCAGGTCGGGCAGCGCGAAATTGACTCGGCCGTCGCCGCCAAAGGTGGTGCCGAGCAGCGCGAAAAGCGCCTGATTCTGGTTGATCGGCAGAAGCTGGCCGTTGCACAGCGCCCAGCCCTTGGGCGCGAAGTTAAACGAAAACAGCCGAATTTCCGACAGAAACGGTTCCGCCAAGCCGCTTACTCCCCCAGTGTTGCCGCCGACTAGCCTATTGCGCGGGAGTGATCCAGCGTCTTTGGCGCGGACGCGCCGCGAACGCGGCGGGTGAATGCGTCCTGTCGCGTCCCGCCGCCTGACAGTCTCCGGCGACGGCCATCAAGAAGCGGATTGTCCGTTTGCGCCGATCCAAGTATCGCCATGTCACTTCCGTCGTGCCCGCACAGAAACTTAGGGCCGTCGACGCGGAATAGAGGGGGCTCTTCTGTGAATACTCTGCATCGTGCGCGCTTGCTGCTGTCGACGGGTCTTACCGGCGCTGCGCTCGCGCTGGCTCCCAGCGTTCGCGCGCAGGATGCGCAGCCGGTGTGGCAGCCGCAGGCCGATGCGGAGGCGCGGGCAGGCGAGCCCGGAGCCGAGGTCGCATTCGAATTGCTGGCGCCGTTGGCGCAGAACGAGGCCAATCTGCTCTTCGTCGCGGGACGGATCGCCTATGACGAGCTGTACGATCGCAGCGGCTCGGTGACCTTCGGTGGCCGCGGGCGGGTGGGCGACGACCTTGCGATCGGCGTCAACGTCGGCGCCGACTTCTATCGGTCGAACCTCACATCGAATGCGCAGACCGCCGTCTCGTTCGGCCTCGAAGGCTTCACGTCGGTGTTCGACGCGCACGTGAACTATCGCCTTCCGACGACCGACCGACGGACGATTCTGTTCGCGGACCCCGATCTAGCCCCCGACGGTGTTCTCACAGTCGAAGACAACCGGCTGATCGAGCGTCGCACCGGCTTCCGGCTCGAGGAAGTGCCGCTGCACGGGGTGAACGGCGAGATCGGCGCGCGTGCTCCGCTGACCCGCAATCTGAGCGTGCGCGCCGCGGCAGGCGCTTTCGACTATCGCGATCGTTGGGCGGACGAATCGTTCCACGGCTTCCGCGGTTCGCTCGAGCTCGATATCGAGGATCCGCTCGGCGCCGGCAGCCGGTTCCGGCTGGGCGCGCAGATCGAGGACGACAATCGCTTCGGCACGCACGCCAGCGCGACGGTTCGGCTGACGATCCCGCTGGGTTCGTCGAGCGGTGGAAGGCGCCAGGCGCAGACCCGGCTCGAGCGCCAGATGGGGGAGCGGGTCCGCCGCGACTATGTGGCGGCAGTCGGCACGCGCGCTTCCGATCTCTCCAGCACCACTCTGGCGATCGACGCGCGCACCGGGGCTGAGTTCGGCGGCATCTATTACACCAGCGGCGCGGCGACCGCGGCCGGCGCAGGGACGAACGTGAGTCCGACCACGATTGAGGACGCGGTCAGTCGCGCGGGCGTGAACGGCGTCGTCGTCGCGCTTGGCGAGGGCGGACCGATCGCTACCGGCGGCGTGACGCTGGCGACCGACCAGTATCTTGTCGGCGGGGCGGGTTCGGTGACGGTCCGCCGCGCCAATGGTGCGGTGACGCCATTCTCGTTCGGAGGCACCAACGGGTCGATCGTGGGCACCAACGCTGCCGGCGCGGCGGTGACGCTCGGGCAGGGATCCGTCGTGCGTGACGTCACCATTTCCGGCAGCGGTGCCGGCGTCGTGGCGAGCGGGGTCGGCGCCTTCGCCCTGGAGCGAGTCGTCATCCAGAATACCGGCGGTGTCGGCCTCACCCTCGCCAACACGCTCGGTCCGGTGGTGCTCGACGGGCTGACCGTTCGGGGCGCGGCTGGCGCGGGTGTTCTGGTGCGCGGCGGCAGCAGCGTCACGCTGCGCGACAGCGCAATCGCAGGCGGTGCCGGCGCCATCGACATCGACGATGGCGGCGCTGCGCTGACGGTGGCGCTTTCCAATCTTTCGCTTTCCGCAACCGGTGGCACGGTGCTCGACATCGACGGCTCGGGCGCCGGGTCGGTCACGGTCGCTGGGTTCGCGGGGCTGACGATCGCGGGCGGCAACGGCGAAAGCGGCGGATTTGCTGCGCGGTCGGTGCGCTTCGACGCCGATGCGACCGCGGCGGGCAACCAGCTCGTGGACGCGGGCCGCATGCAGATCGGCACCGCGGATGCGCGCGTGAACGGAGCGGGGTTGAGCCTGGCCGAGGTCGAGGGAGTATTGAGCTTCTCCGACCTCGACATCGCGAACGGCACCGGGACCGGGCTGCTGGTGCGCAACACCAAATCGGGCAGCTTCACGCTCGCCACCGGCGACGGCAGCGTCGACACGGCGGCGGGCACCGCACTCGATCTCGATCCGCTCCTTCTCGACCTGCGCTTCACTGCCGTGCAGTCGGCCGGCGCGGCGGGTGCGGGCGTGGTGCTGGACGATGTGACGGGCGCGGGAGCGGGCGGAAACACTCTGGCGATCGGGACGCTCACGATCACCGGTTCCGGTCAGCAGGGCCTCCTCGTGACTGGGGGTTCGACCGGTTTCGTCACCATTGGCGGCGGCTCGATCTCCGGAAGCGGCGGCGCTGGCGTTCAGATCGGCGAAGCGGGCGTCGCGGGCAGCGGCGGCACGATCGGGCTTAACTTCGGCGGAACGATCAGTGGCAGCGGCACTGGCCCGCTTGTCCATGTTTCCAACACCGGCGGCGCGATCAACTTCACGGGCGCGATCACCGGAACCGGCCCGATCGTGATCGAGGACACACTGGCGGGGTCGACGGTCACTCTCTCCGGCCCGATCACGCTCACCGGAACGGGCGCCGGCACGCCCGCGGTATCGTTGAACAATCTGATGGGTAGCGTCGGCTTCTCCGGACCGATCACCATCAGCAATCCGATGGGCGATGCAATCCGCATCGGCAGTGTCGCCGGAGGGGCAAGCTTCGGCAATGTGACGATTACCGGCCTGGGAAGCGGCACCGGGCTCGATCTCACCGGCACCCAGGGCAATGTCAGCTTTGGCACGCTGCAGATCTCAGGCACGTCGATCGTGGGCTCGACCGGTATCGATCTGACCGGGACGACCAACGGCGGCGCGATCGTCATCTCGGGACCGAGCGCGATCTCCGGCGTCGACGTTGGTGTCGACCTCACCAATGCGTCGGCGACCGGCTCCTTCCGGTTCGGCGACGGCAATGCCAGCAACGGCACGGGCAGCAGCATCACCGCGAATACGGTGATCGTGATCGCCGGCATGAACACCGGCACGGGGATCTATGACCTCTCCGATGCGACGCTGAACGGCGACACGAGCAATCTCTCGGGCGGCAGCTTCACGACCTATTATGTGATGGCCGGAGCGACCGGAAGCGGCATCGGCAGCAACGATCCTGGCAGCCTTGCGGGGGCGCTCGCGTCCGGCGCCCAGTATATCGTGCTGCTCAACAATCCGGATGGCGGGCAGGACGTGATCGATGCGATCGCGACGGGCGGCACCTTCACCCTCGGATCCGGTCAGGCGCTGCTCAGCTTCCGCGACACCGATTCCTTCTCGGTGCGAGGCGCGGCGGCTCCCCAGAATCTGATCGTCACCGGAGTCAGCTCCGGCGTGATCACCAATCCGTTCGCCGGTTCCGGCGCGGCGCTTCTCACCAGTTCGGCTGTGGGCGGGGCCACGCTCACGCTCGGCAACGACAGCCGGGTGGACGGCGTCCAGATCGGCAACACCGGCGGCGGCGTCGGAATTCTCGGGCAGGGACTGACCAGCGCGACGATCCTCAACTCGACCGTGTCGGGCAGCGGTGGCGCGATTGCCGTCACCGCCGGGGGAGCGACTTCGTCGCTGACGCTGGGCAACCTCGACCTTTCGGCGAGCGGTGGCACGGTCCTGTCGCTCAGCGGCGCAGGTGCCGGCACGCTCAGCGTCTCCGCCTCTGACGTGAGCATAGCGGCGACCGGCGGCGCAGCGGGTCTCTCGCTCGACACGGTCGCAAGCAGCGGAATCGCGATCAACGCGATCACAACCGGCGCGTCGGCGACCACCGCGGTGTCGATCGCTGGAGTGACCGGCGCATCGCTCTCGCTCGGCGCCGTCACCATCGGCGGAACCGCGACCGGCGCGGGGCTGAGCATTGCGGGCAGCAGCGCGGGCATCTCCGCAGGCGCCGTGAACGTCATCGGCAGCGCGGGCGACGCCGTGTGGTTGAGCGGCAACAGCGGCCCGATCGCCCTTGGCTCGCTCAGCATCCTGAGCGCGGGCGGGACGGGCCTGCGCATCGCGGGCGCTGGAGGTGATGTTTCCATTTCGAGCGGTTCGATCGGCGGCTCCGCGGGTGCGGGGCTTTCGATTCAGGGGGTCAACACCGGCGCCACGCTCTCGCTCGGCAGCCTTGCGCTGACCGGCAATGCGACCGGTGCACTGCTCGCTGATATCGTCGGCTCGGTCCGCTTCGGCGGCGCGGTGACGATCGCGAATTCCGTCGGCTCCGGGCTGGCGTTCGGTGCGGGCAACTCGGGTACGACCAGCTTCGGTGCGGTCAGCATCAACGGGTCGGGAACGGCGGGAATTTCGTTGACCGGCGGGAGCACGGGCAACCTGTCTTTCGGCGACGTTTCGATCAGCGGCATTGGTGCCGGCGGCACGGGTGTCGATGCGCGGGGAGCGGGTGGCGCAATCGTGTTCGGAACGCTGAACATCAGCGGCAGCTCCGCCAGCGGGACGCGCGGCATCGATCTCACCGGCGCGAGTTTTGCGGGCAGCCTGACGGTCGCGCAAGGCGGTACGATCACCGGGGTCGGCACGGGCGTGGACCTGACCAACGCAGCGATCACCGGCAGCTTCCGCTACGGCGACGGATCGAGCAGCGATGCCGATGGCGCCGTTTCGACAATCAATGCCGTCACTCCGATCGCGGCCGCCGGGCTGAACGCCGGCGTTGGCCGGTACGACTTCGCCGACGTGGCGCTGGTCGGCGATACCAGTGCGCTGGCGACCGGCGCGCGCCTGTTCTTCGTTGAGGCAGGCCGTACCGGCTCGGGTACCCAGGCCGATCCGGGCAGCCTGGCGGCCGCGCTCGCCGCCAATGCGCAGGTCGTCGTGCTTCTGAACAACCCGGCCGGGGGGCAGGATCAGCTCAGTGTATCGGGAGTCGGTTCGTTCGACCTTCTTGCGGGTCAGCGCCTAATCAGCTTCCTTAATGGTGACACGCAGGCGGTGGGGGGCAGTGCGCCCGCAAATCTCGTGCTGCATGGGGTCACGCCTGGCCTCGTCACCAATCCCTATGCCGGATCGGGCGCGCCGCTGCTCACTTCGACGGGCGCGGTGACGGTCCGGCTGGCGAACAACAACGTGCTCGATGGCCTGCTGATCGGAGGTGCCGGGATCGGCATCGACGGTGCGGGCGTGTCGAACGTCAGCATCGCCAATTCGCAGATCTCGGGCGCGCTCGGCGCGGTGCGCCTCACCGGCGGGGGCGCAGCGGCGTCGGCCACTCTGCGAAACCTTGCGCTGACCTCGAGCGGCGGCACGGTGCTGTCGCTCTCCGGTGCGGGCGGCGGATCGCTCGGACTCCAGGGTTCGGCGATCGTGCTGACGGCAACCGGCGCCGCGCGCGCGCTGGCGATCGACACCGTCACGCTCCACGGTGCGCTTTCCTTCGGCGCGGTCTCGACGGCTACCGCCGCGGGCGACGCAGTGTCGCTGAGCGGCATCGGCGGCAGCGGTGTGCTCGGCTTCACTGGTATCACCGTGGGCGGCACCAGCGCCGGCTCGGGCATTACGCTCGCCGGCAACAGCGCGGCAATCGATCTGGGTACCGTCACCATCAGCGGTGCCGCCGCGGACGGCCTTCAGATCCTCGGCAACACGGGCGACGTGACGGTCGGCGGAATGACGATCGCCGGGGCGGGTGGATCGGGCGTGCGCGTGGAGGGGCTGCAGGGCGCCTTCAAGGCCGCGGGAGCAACGATTTCGAACACCGGCACGGCCGGCATCCTGTTGTCCGACATCGACGGATCGGCGACCTTCACCGGTTCCGTCTCGGTCGCCGCCCCGGGTAGCGCGGGGATCCGGATCGGCGCGGGCAGCAGCGGCACGATCGACTTCGCCGAAACCGGCATTACCGCGCTAGGTGCGAACGCCACCGGCCTGGATGCACGTTCGGCGTCGGGAACGGTGCGCTTCGCCACGCTCGACATCGCGGGCGCTTCCACGAGCGGGACGCGGGGCATCGACCTGACCGGCGCCACCTATGGCGGCACCGTGGCAGTGATCCAGGGCGGTACGATCACCGGCGTCGGCACGGGCGTGGACCTGACGAACGCGGCGATCACCGGCAGCTTCCGCTACGGCGACGGATCGAGCAGCGATGCCGATGGCGCCGCCTCGACGATCAGCGCGATCACGCCGCTTGCGATCGCCGGTCTGAGCGGCAGCACCGGCGGGTACGATTTCAGCGACGTGAATCTCCTCGGCGACACGAGCGGCCTTGCCGGCTCCGCCTCGCTCTACTGGGTACGCGCCGGCGCAAGCGGCGCGGGGACCCGATCCGATCCGGGTAGCCTTGCCGGCGCGGCGGCAGCCGGAGCCGACATCATCCTGCTGCTCAACGACCCGACCGGCGGCAACGATATCCTCGATGCGAACGATCTGGTCTTCGGAACCGGCGGCACGTTCACGCTCGGCAGCGGCCAGCAACTGCTGGGATTCCTCAACGGCGATTCGCTGGCGGTGCCCGGCGGGGCTCCGGCGAACGTGCTGCTCTACAACGTGGCGACCGGGATGATCACCAATCCCTTCGCCGGATCGGGCGCGCCGACTCTGACCACCAGCGCGGGTGGGAACGCGGCTACGCTGGTCGTCACCGGCAACAACCTGATCGATGGCGTGCGGATCGCGAACGGCGGCACCGGCGTTGGCGTGTTCGGATCGGGCGCTGCCAACATCATCATCCGCAACAGCATTCTCTCCGGCGCGAACGGTGCGCTTCAGCTGCTGGCGGGGGGCGGTTCGGCGAGCGCGGCCCTGGCCAATCTCCAGTTGCGCGCATCGGGCGGGACGCCGCTGCTCGTGTCGGGCGTCGGCGGCAGCTTCGCACTGACTCAGTTCTCGAACATCGCCATCGACGGCGGCTACGGCGAGACCGCGGGCGCGCGGCTCGCTTCCGTGCTGTTCGACGCAGATCTTGCGACGGCCGGATTCCAGGCGGTCGATTCCTCGTTGCGGATCGGGAGTGCGGGCGGACGAGTGACGGGCAGCGCCCTTGATCTTGACGGCGCGACCGGCTCGTTGAACTTCACGAACCTCTCGATTTTCAACAGCGGCGGCACCGCGCTCCGGGCGTATGCGCCGACGCTGAATCTGGCGAGCGCGGCAGGAACGATCGACGTGTCGAACGGCACCGCGATCGACATCGCGGATACGCGCCTGGACCTGACTCTCGATTCGGTCATCCGTTCGGGTGCCGGAGGCGGCGTAAGCGTCACGAACGGCGTGGGGATCGGCGCCGGCGGGCGTGCGATGAACATCGGCACGCTATCGGCAAGCGGCGGAACCTTCGGAATAGCCATCACCGGTGCAAGCGCGGGGAGCTTCGCTTTCGGCGCGGGATCGACGATCAGCGGCACCAGCGCCTCGGCCATCGCCCTCGGCGGAGCCGCTGACCTGAACTATGGCGGCAGTGTCGTCCAGACAGCGTCTGCTGCGCTGCTCGACGTGGTCGGCCACACCGGCACACTTACCTTCGCCGCAGGCAGCAGCCTGTCGGCGACGGGCGGGGGTGGCCTCTCCTTCGCCGATGCCGACGGCACCTATAGTTTCGCAGGCACCACCGTGCTCTCGGGCGGCGGCGGCATCGCGGTCGCGGGCGGCTCGGCCGGCAGCTTCACCTTCGGCAACGCAAGCATCAGTGACGCCGCCGCGGCTGCGGTCGAAGTGCGGAATTCGACTGCCAGCCTCAGCTACGCCGGCACGATCGGCCAGGCTGGCGGTGCGGCGATCGACGTCTCTGCGCATGCGACCGGTACGCTCGATTTCTCGGGCGCGACGCTTACGGCGACCGGCGGCAGCGGCCTGGCGTTCAGCGATGCCGACGGAAGCTATACTTTCGGCACGACTGCGCTCTCCGGCGGCGCGCGCATCGCGATCACCGGAGGCTCGGGCGGCAGCTTTACCTTTGGCAGCGCGAGCATCAGCGGCGCGTCGGGCGCCGCGCTCGACGTTCAGAATTCGACGGCCAACGTCAGTTACACCGGCACGATCAGCCAGGCTAGCGGCGCGGCGATCGCTGTTTCGACGCATGCGACGGGCACGCTCGACCTGTCGGGCGCCGCGATCACGGCGACCGGCGGCAGCGGTCTGACATTCGATAATGCCGATGGTGCCTACCGCTTCGGGAGTGTGGCGCTTTCGGGCGGCGCGCGGATCGCGATCGTCAACGGCGCGTCCGGCGGTTTCACCTTCGGCGACGTCGATGTGACCGGCATTGGCGCGAGCGCGACAGCGGTCGACCTGACCGGCGTCGGCGGCAGCGTCAGTTTCGAGACGCTGGATATCACCGGCACTTCGATCACCGGCTCGCGCGGAATCGACCTGACCGGCAATTCGACGAGCGGCAACATTGTCGTGCTGCAGGGCGGAACGATCACCGGGGTCGGCATCGGCATCGATCTCACCAATGCCGCGATCGCAGGAAACTTCCGCTATGGCGACGGATCGAACACCGACGCCGATGGAGCGGCTTCGACGATCAGCGGGGTGACTCCGCTCGTGATCGCCGGGCTGGACGGCGGCCGGGGCAGCTATGATTTCGCCGACGTGAATCTGGTTGGCGACACCACCGGATTTTCGGTGAGGGCCTATTTCGTTCAACAGGGTGCGAACGGAAGCGGCGCGCGCAGCGATCCGGGATCGCTGGCCGGGGCGATGGCCTCCAATGCGACCTATATCGTTCTGCTCAACGATCCCAACGGCGGCGCCGATATGCTGGACGTCACGGGTGCGGGCGGATCGCTGATCCTCGACGGCGGCCAATTCCTCTACAGCTTCCGCGACACCGACAGCTTCAACGTCGGCGGCGGCGCGCCGGCCAATGTGACGCTGTACAACGTTCAGACCGGGGTCCTCTCCAACCCGTTCGCCGGCTCGGGCGCGCCGACGCTGACGGGCAGCGGCGCTTCGCCGACCGTCACGCTGGGCGGCTCGAACATTCTCGACGGACTGGTGATCACCAACTCGGGGACGGGTGCGGGTGTGTGGGGCAACGCGATCGGCGGCGCCAGCATCATCCGCAACAGCACGATCAGCGGAGGTGCGGCGGGCGCGATCAACGTCCAGAGCGGCGCCGCCAACACGGTGCTGGGCCTGAGCAATCTTACGCTCGCTGCGGCCGGCGGCAACATCCTCAACCTGGTCGGCGGAGGCGCGGGGTCGCTCACTCTGTCGGCATTCGCGAACATGACCGGGACTCACAGCAGCGAGACGGGCGGGTTCGTACTCAGCGGCGTGCGTTTCGATGCCGATCCCACGATCGCACCCGGGCTGCAGCCCGTCTCTGCCGGCGCTTTGAATCTGGGCACCAGCGCAGCGCGGATCACCGGCGTCGGGCTCAGCCTGTCCGATGTCACGAGTACGTTGAACTTCACCGATCTGAACATCGCCAACGACAGCGGCACCGGCCTGCTGGTGGCGAATGCGAAGGCGAACAACTTCCTGCTCGGCACCACCGGCGGCACGGTCGACACGACCAGCGGTACGGCAATCGATCTCGACCCGCTCGCGATCGCCATGACGCTCGACAGCGTGCGTGCCTCGGGTGGGGCGTTCGGGATTCTGCTCGACCAGGTCGAGGGACGTTTCACCGTCACCGGAGCCGTGGAGGCCAGCGCGACGAGCACCGCGGCGATCGCGATCCGCAACAACAGCGCTCAGACCGACCCGCTCGACGTGATGTTCCAGGGCGCGGTCACCGTAGCGAACACCGGTGGCGCCGGCGTGATGCTCACCAACAATGGCGGTGCGGCAGTGAGCTTCCTTGGCGGGTTGGACATCGCCACCACCAGCGGCGCAGGCTTCTCTGCAAGCGGTGGCGGTACGCTGGTGATCGCCAAACCGACGGTTGGCGCGAACCGCATCGTCACCGGTGCGGGGCAGGCGCTGTCGCTTGACGGAATGACGATCGGCGCCGCGGGCGCGGCATTCGGTTCGATCGCGACGACTTCCTCGACCAACGCCGCAATGACGCTGCAAGCGCTGTCGCTCGCCGGTTCGCTGAACATCGTCGACCTCACTGCGTCGGGCGGGGGCGGGGGCGCGGCCTTCGCAAATCTGTCCGGTGCCGGCTCGGTAAATCTCACCGGCAGGATCGATATCGACGGCGGCACCGGCTTCGAATTCGGTGGAACGCTCGGGACGATCAACATCGCCGACACGGCAGGCTCGGTCCTGACGATCGACGGCGCAGGAGTCGGTCTGGCTTTCAACGGTGTCGGCAGTGGAACGGTCGCCATCGGTGGCGGGGGCGGCAGCGCGGCCATCGCCGGATCGACGGTGAGCTCGGTGCTCGTGAACGGCGCCTCGGGCGGTGCGCTGAGCTATGCGGGATCGATCATCACAGCCGCGAGCCCGGTGCTCGCCGTTACGAACAGCGCGGCCACGATCACGCTGTCCGGCGCGATCACGTCGACCACCAGCGGGGGGGCGTTCACGTTCGACAACGCCGATGGGTCGTACACGATTTCCGGTGCGGTCGACCACTCCGGTGGCACCGGAATCTCGGTGAACGGCACGAGCAGCGGAACGCTGACCTTCTCCGGCGGATCGAAGCGATTCAACACCGGGGCCGCGAACGCCGTCGTCATGAACGGCACCGGGACACTTGCTTTCACGGGCGGCGGTCTCGACATCGAAACGACGAGCGGATCGGGCATCGTCGGGAACGGCGCCGGCATCCTTGTCGCCGCCGGAAGCGGCAACAGGATCGTCAGCGGAACCGGGGCGGCGATGCTGCTCGACGGCACGACGATCGGGGCCGGCGGCCTCAACTTCTCCACCATCAGCGTCACCGGCGCAGCAACCGGTCTGCGCTTCGCCTCGCTGCTGTCGACCGGCGGCGGAACGATCGATCTCGGCACCGTGACGCTTCAGGGGATCACGGCGCGCGGCATCGACGTCGAGGGCGGCCTTGGCGCTGCGCTCAACATCGCCGATTTCGACGTTGCGCTCGGCGACGGTAGCGCGACGGCATTCGATCTGAATGGCGCCGCGCTGGCAGCGGCGATCAGCGTCGGCGATTTCGACGTGACGAACGCCGGGGCGCCCGGCACCAGCATCGGCGTCGATCTGCGCGGAACCACGGGCGGGCAAAGCGTGTGGCTCGGCACCTCCGCTGTCGCGGGCGCCTCGCCCTCGATCAGCGGCGTCAACACCGGCGTCTTCCTTGATGCGGGCAGCAACGCCAACTTCGTCTATGGGGATGGCGAGGCCGCCACCGATGGCGGAGCGATCATCTCCGCGCCGGTTGGTATCGATGCCAGTGCCGCTCCGCTGGCCGGCACCTACGACTTCCAGGACGTTGTGTTCACCGCCAGCCCGGGCCGTGGTTTCGGTATCGGGCGGACTGTGTTCATCGATTCCGACGGCTCGGTCGGGGGCGGTAACGGCTCGGGCGCCGACGCCGCAAATCCGATGACACTCGCCGCAGCCGAGCTGGCACAGCTCGCCGGGGACACCTTTCTCCTCGTCAACAACGGGAGCGCGATCAGCGCTGCGGGCAGCAACGGCGACAACAGCTTCGCGCTTCTGGCCGGTTCGAGCATCCGTGGCTTCGGCGGAGGCTCGGTCTCGCTGAACCTCACGGTCCCGTCGACGATCCGGCTCGCCAGCACGTCGCTGACGATCGCCGATCCGGGCGGCGGCGCGGCCACGCTCACCAGCGGGGCGGGTGCGAGCGTGGTGACGCTGGGCAGCGGCGGCAACAGCCTCGTCGGGTTCAACCTCGCAGGCAACAACAGCGTCACGAACGGCGTCATCTCGGGCGTCGTGGGCGCATCGAACATGGTCCTTCGCGACCTGACGATGCAGGGCTTCGCCGGTTCGGCGATCAGCCTGACGAACGCGCCGGGCGTGCTGATCGAGAATCTGGTCTTCAGCGGCAATACCACCGATCTGACCCTCGTCGGCGGCACGAATGCCACTCTTCGGAGCCTGACCAGCAGCGGCGCGACGACCGCGCTCCTGCTCAATGGCGTCTCGGGAACGACGACGCTGGCCGACATCGGCATCAGTGGAGCGGCGACGGGCCTTTCCGCTGTCGCCGCTGGCGGAACGATCATCGCGACGAACGTCGACATCAGCGGCAGCGCGAACGCCGGGCTTGCCATCAACGGCGGCACGGCCAGCTTCACCTTCGACGCGGCCAGCTCGCTGACTCAGAACGTCGGCGGTTTTGCCGTGGACGTGACGGGCAACCACACCAGCGGCAGCCTGCTCTTTGGCGGCACGATTTCCGCAAGCTCCGGCAGCGGCCTGCGCTTCAGCAATGCCGACGGCACCTACGGTTTCACCGGCGTCAGCACGCTGAACGGCGGCGACGCGGGGATCGACATCCTCTCCGGCTCGGACGGAAGCTTCACCTTCGGCACGGGAACGTCGATCACCGCGCCGAGCGGCAACGGGCTTCATCTCGCCGACAGCAACGCCAACCTCACCTTCAGCGGGTCGATCACCAACGCCGGCGGCAACGCCGTGTACATCGACAATCACGACGCCGGGAACGTCCTGTTCCAGACCGGCAGCATCACCGCGACCAACGGGCTCAACGGCGGCATCGTGATCTCGAACAGCCATGGTGGCGAAGTGCGCTTCACCGGTGCCGTTTCGCTCAGCACCGGAACGGCGGCTGCGCTGTCGCTGATCGACAACAGCGGCTCCTCGGTCGTGTTCGATACCGGCGCGGCGGGACTCGAGCTTGGCACTACCAGCGGTGTCGGACTGAACATCAGCGGAGGCGGAACGGTCAGCATCCTGGGTGCGAACAACCGCATCATGACCGGCAGCGGCACCGTGATCGCCGTGAACAACGCCACGGCCGACAATGCGGTGCTCGACCTCAGCCTCGCGATCGCGGGAAATGTTTCGGGGACGAACGGCATCCAGGTCGTCCGCAGCTCGACGGGCGCGATCACCGGATCGATCGCGGTGAGCAGCGGCGCGATTACGGCCACCAGCCGCGGTGTGCTGCTGGACGGCGACTCGCTGAACTTCACCTATGGCGGCTCGATCGAGACGAGCGGAGCGACGGCACGTTCGGTCGAGGCGATCCGCCGGACCGGCGGCACCGCCACCCTGTCCGGAAACATCTCCGACACGAGCCAGGGCATCAGCGTCACCGACAACAGCGGTGGCACGGTCGCTTTCACCGGGCAGAGCATCGGCCTGAGCACCGGGGCGAACGCCGCGGTGACACTGGCCCGCAACACCGGCTCGACCATCCGGTTCGCGCCGCTTGGCGGTGGCACGGGTCTCGACATCTTCACCACGAGCGGCACCGGCTTCAGCGCCTCTGGTGGCGGGACGATCATCGTCACCGGCAGCGACAACAGCATCCAGACCGGCACCGGGGGGATCGTCGATCTCGACACGGTGGCCGCCGGAACCGGCGGCATCACCTTCGCCACGCTTGCGAGCACCGGCACGGTTGGTTCGGCGGCGCTGCGATTCAACAACTTCGGCGGCACCAGCTTCGCGGTGACCGGTTCAACCAGCGTTGCGGGCACCAGCGCCGCCAATGACGGCATCTCCGTCGCCGGAGTAACGGACGCGAACCTCAGCTTCGGCTCCTACACCGCAGCCGGCATCGGCGGAGACGCCATCGATATCGCCGGCGCGGGAACCGGCACGATCACATTCGACTCGGTCGCGATCAGCGCCGCCGGCAGCAGCAGTGTCCGGATGGCCGGCGCGGCCAACGGCCTCTCGATCACCAGCGGATCGATCGGCGGTGCGGTCGGCGACCTCGTGTCGATCTCGGGAGGCACCGGTGCGGTCACGATCGGCGCGGCGCTCAGCAAGAGCAACGCCGGCAACGTCGTTGCGGTGAACGGCCGCACGGCAGGGATCGTCACGTTCGCCGGGAACGTCGCTGCGAACGGCACGAGCGGCGGGATTGTGATCGGCAACAGCGCGGGGACGGTCAACTTCACCGGCCAGACGCTCGCTCTGAACACCGGCGGGAACACCGCGGTCACGCTGACCAACAACACCGGCGCGATCAACTTCGCCCCGGCAGGCGGCGGCGGCGGCCTCTCGATCACGACCACCAGCGGCACCGGGATCGTTGCGACCAATGGCGGCACGTTGACGGTGCAGGGGACCGGCAACAGCATCGCCACGGCGACCGGCCGCATCCTCGATATCACCGGGCTCAGTGCAGGCGCCGCGGACATCACCTTCGCCACGCTATCGAGCAGCGGTGCGACCAACGGAACCGCGATCAACCTGACCAATCTCGACGGTGACACGTTCCGGGTGACCGGCGCGACCACGATCGCCGGCACCACCGGCGCGACTGCCGACGGCATCTTCATCGGCGGCAATTCGGCGGCGACAATCGCTTTCGGCGCCACCACGATCGCCAATACCGGCAACGATGGCATCGAAGTGAACGGGACCGGCAACGGCGCCGTGACCTTCGGCAGCGCCACGATCAACAACACCGCCGCGCACGGGGTGAACCTCGTCTCGTCGGGGAACAGCGTCTCGATCAACGGCGGCGCGATCGGCGGCGTCAACGATCCGACCCTCAATGGCGTGAACATCAGCGGCGGCACCGGAGCGGTCGATATTGCCGCCAGCATCACCAAGGACAGCGGCGGCTGGCTGGTCCAGAGCAATGGGCACAGCGGCGGCGATGTTACGTTCAGCGGTAATCTGACGCGACTTGTCGGTCCTTCCGGCGGAGGCATCTACCTCCTCAACAACGGCGGCGGCACATTCACCTTCTCCGGCGCGAGCAAGGCGATCAACACCGGCAACCAGAACAATGCGGTGCTGCTGACCACCAACGCCGGCACGGTGATGCGCTTCATCAACGGCGGGCTGGATATCGACACTACCGCCAGCGCGGGTTTGATCGCCTCGGGGGGCGGAACGCTTGCCATCGAAGGCAGTGGCAACTCGATCACAAGCACCACCGGCCGCGCGCTCGAGGTGTCGAATACGGAAATCGGCGCCGCGGGACTCACCTTCCAGAGCATCTCGTCCAACGGCGCGTCGATCGGGATCTTCCTCAACAACACCGGCACAGCGGGCGGGCTGACCGTTACCGGCACGACCACCTCGGGCTCGGGCGGCACGATCGCGAACAGCACGGGTGAC